>JAYPWI010000035.1:0-34781 GCA_038135065.1 Acidimicrobiales bacterium | reverse complement strand
TCGTGTACCGATGGCGATGCGGGTGCCGTCCGGCGTCATCGCTGCAGGGCAACCAAAGTAGTGATTTTCTAAAGAGCCGTTGAGGTCGGGACCGGTTTGGGTCCAGGTATCGGTGCCCGTTGCGTAGTCGAACATCCTGACCTGCCCGGCCTGCGGCGCCTGGTCGTCGCTTCCGCAGCTGCCGATAGCGATCCGGGTGCCGTCTGCGGAGATGGCGACGCTTCCTCCCAAATTCTCAGCTGCGTGGTCGCCGAAGATGGTTTGCCCGACCTGGGTCCAGGTGTCCGTGCCTGTGTCGTAGCTCCACACCTGCACCTCGCCCGACAGATACGGGGACAAAGTGTCAGAATTCGAAGCCCCTATGACGATCCGGTTGCCGTCCGCTGACATAGCCACACTGTGACCGAATTTGTCCCCGCGAGCCCGGCCAACCAGGTCCTGGCCGACCTGCTCCCAGTTGCCGGTTGCAGGGTCCTGGGCCCACACACGCACCCGCCCTTGGTTCTGCCCATTTAGCGCTTGGCGTTCGCCGACTGCTACGCGGGTGCCGTCAGGCGTGATCTCGACGCTGTACCCAACCAGACAGCACCGCCCGTCGTACAACTGGACGCTCTGCTGCCATGTAGCGGTCCCGACATCGAAGTCGAACACCCACACTTTTCCTATGGACCAGGGCGCCCCTGGTGTGGGCGCGTTCGGGTCGCCGACCACGATGCGGCTGCCGTCTGCGGTGATGTCGAGGCTGAAGCCGAATGTATCTGCGTCGCCGTCGGGGCCGGTCATGGTTTGCCCGACCTGGGTCCAGGTATCGGTGCTGGTGTCGTGTACGAAGACGCGGACATCTCCGGGGCCCTCGGCGTACGGACTGCCGACCACTACGGTGGTTCCGTCTGCGGACATGGCGACGCTGAACCCTGCCTGATCCCCAGCAGCTGCGCCGGTGATTGTTTGCCCGACCTGGGTCCAGGTGTCGGTGTCGGTGTCGTGTGCGAACACGCGGGCGTATCCGGCGTCGGTGCCAGCGTCATCGGCGTACGGGCTGCCGACCACTACGGTGGTTCCGTCTGCGGACATGGCGACGCTGGACCCGGTCCCGTCACCCGCTGTCTCCGCCGCGATGTCAGGGCCGATCTGTGTCCAAGTGACCTCAGCGGTCACATCCGCGACGAGTACCAGGGTCAGTATGGCTGCGCACAGCGTGACTTGGAAGATTCGTCGCATCAACAGGGTTTCCGGGTAGCAGATAAAGCCCAGCTCCTGCTCTTAATTTCGGCACCGCCGTCGACACTTCAAGGTGATGCGGTGCTGGGTGCGCTCAGCCGCTGATCGACCCGATGGCGTCGACGAGAATGTCGCACCCCTCGTTCATCTCGGCTTCTGTCACGTTCAACATGGGGGCGAGCCGCAGCACGTTGCCGTACAGCCCGCCCTTGCCGATGAGGAGGCCACGAGCCTTGGTCGCCTCGAGCAACTGCGCGGCTGCCCCGGCGTTGGGTTCGACACTGCCGGGTTGCACCGTCTCGATGGCCTGCATCAGGCCCTTCCCCCGCAGTTCGCCGATCCAATCGGTGGACGCACACACGGGGCCGAGCCGGTCCATCATCTGACGACCCCGCCGGGCTGCGTTGCCTTGCAGGTCGTGTTCGAGCACGTAGTCCAAGGTCGCTCGCCCGGCAGCCACCGACAGGGGGTTACCCCCGAAGGTGGTGAACGAGGTGCGGCCGATGCAGTCCATGATCTCGGCTCTGGCCACACACCCGGCCAGGGTGATGCCGTTGCCCACACCCTTGGCAAAGGTGAGGATGTCCGGGACGATCCCGTGGGCCTGATAGCCCCAAAAGTGCTCGCCCGTGCGTCCCCAGCCCGTCTGCACCTCGTCGGACACGAACAGGATCTCGTGGGCGTCGAGCACCTTTTTCATGGCGCCGAACAGGCCGTCGGGTGGGGTTGCGAACCCGCCGACCCCTTGGATGGGTTCGGCGATCAGGGCCGCGAACCCACCTGCGTCGGTCATGTCCAATAGTTGGACGAGATCCGACACGCAGGCGTCGATGTAGGCCGCATCGTCCAGTTCCCGAAACGGGCTGCGCAGACGGTACCCGCCCTGGACGAAGTGGACGTCGAGGCCGCTGTGGCTGCTCGTCAACCAGCTCGCGTGGGAGGTGATGGCCTGGGCGGTGAGGGACCGGCCGTGGTAGCTGTTGCGAACGGCCAGTACCTGGTTGCTCCGCCGGTAGTTGGTGGCCAGCAACACGGCGGTGTCGTTGGCCTCGGACCCAGAGGTGGTGAACAGGACCCGGGCGTCGGGGATCCCCGAGACGCGGGCCACCTGCTCGGCGAAGGAGATCATCTCCTCGTTGAGGTACAGGGTCGACGTGTGCATGACCTTGGCGGCCTGACGCTGTACCGCCGCAACCACCTCGGGCACCGAGTGGCCGATCATGGTGGTGAGGATCCCACCGAAGAAGTCGAGGTAGCGGTTCCCCTCGAGGTCCCACACGTAGCCGCCCTCTCCCCGATCGATGGAGATGGGCTGCTCGTAGAGGGGCTTCACGAAGGACGGCATCACCGCCCGGTACCGCTCGTAGAGGTCCTCGCTGGTCGTCATGGGGCCAGTCTGGCACCGGTTGGGTGCCGAGACCGCCCCCGGGTCCTCAGGCGCCTGTTCCCACCAGGTCGACGGTGCCCGTCGTGCACCCCACGGCGAAGATGGGGATGGGCTCGTAGTGGTGGACGGTGGCCGGGGTTCCCGCGGTGGCCCCCGACACTGCGATGAAGGTGCGGATCTCGAAGGCACCCTGGCCGGCCAGCAGGTACGACGACGTGTCGTCGTGGGCCAGCAGGGCAGCCCGGTCGCAGCGGGTCCACTCGTCGAGGAACTGGCGGTCCCACTCCTCGTTGATCTTCCCGCTGTCAGGGGTGGCCGGCCAGTGGCTGATCCCCCCGGTGCCCACGATGGCAATCCGTTCAGGCACTGAGTCGGCAGCCCTGCGCAGGGCCTCCCCGAACGCCCACGCCCGGTGCAGGGGGGCCAGGGGTGGGCCCTGACAGTTGATGTTGGCCGGGATCACCGGCAGCTCGTAGTCAGGGGTCAGGAAATGCAGGGGCACCATGATCCCGTGATCGAAACGCCACTCCTCGGCGTAGCTGATGTCGACGGTCTGCATGACCTCGGTGATCAGCCGCTCGGAGAGGTCGCGGTCGCCCGGCACCCGGGTGGGCTCGATTCCCAGCCACCCGGGATCCTCGATCGGACCCTCGTAGTAGTCGGCCATCCCCATCGCGAAGCTGGGCATGTTGTTCATGAAGAAGTTGGCGAAATGCTCCGCGGCGACCACCACGATTGCGTCGGGGCGGGCTGCCTCCAAACGGAGTCGGAGATCGGTCATCGCGTCGTAGAGGTCCGAGGTAGCCCTGGGATCGGCCAGATGGACCCGGCCGGTGATTCCTGGAGCATGGCTGCACACGCCTGCGAATACCAGTGGCATCAGGAGCCTCCTTCGTTCTCTGCTGCAGGGGTCCGCTGCCCAAGGGCTGCGGTGTGGGCCTCGATGCCCTCGTAGCCCGTTACTGCGTATACGCCTTCTCGCACCGGACCATGGGTGGCGATGCCATCGGCCAAGCACTGGACGTACTCGGGCCACGGCACCCCGTGGTGAGCCCCGAAATGCATCAGGATCTGACCGTTCACCCCGAGGTGGAACAGCTTGCCGAAGTCGGCGTCGAGCAGGGCTTGGCGCTCCTCGGCGGTCAGGTCGTACTGGTCGACGGCGGCCTGAGGGTCGTCGGTGAAGGCCGCCTTCACCCGGTCGTCGCGGTTGAACTCATAGAGGAACTTCTGCACGTAGTACAGGCTCATGACCCGACCACTCTAGGCCCCGCTTCCCGTTCGGAACCCACGTGCCTATCGTTTCGAGGGTGGCAGGAACCGCGCCACGGGGAGGGTGACGATGACCGAGTCCAGGTTGGTGCTGCGCGGGGCCCGGACCGGTGACGTGGCCGTCACCGACGGGGTGATCTCCGGGCTGGGAGCGGTGGCCGCCCTGCCCGGCGACCGGGTGCTCGACGTCAGCGGCGACATCGTGACCCCAGGTCTGGTCAACACCCACCATCACCTGTACCAGTGGTTGACCCGGGGAAGGGCGACGGGGTGCAACCTGTTCGACTGGCTGGTCGAGCTGTACCCCGTATGGGCCCGACTGTCCGTCGAGGACGCCAACACGGCCGCCACCGTCGGGATGGCCGAGCTCGCTCTCAGCGGGTGCACCACCGTGTTCGACCACCATTACGTGGTGCCCGGCGGCGACGATTCGGTGTTCGACGCCATCGTGGAGGCAGCCCGAACCATCGGGGTGCGGCTCCAGCTGTCGAGGGGATCGATGGACCTCGGTGAGTCCCAGGGTGGGCTGCCCCCCGATCGGGTGGTGGAGGACCTCGACGACATCCTGGCCTCCACCGTGCGGTTGGCCGACGCCTACGCCGCCGACCAGATGGTCGACATCGTGGTCGCCCCGTGCAGCCCCTTCTCGGTCAGCACCGAACTGATGGTGGCGTCCGCCGAGCTCGCTCGGTCCCGGGGCCTGCGCCTGCACACCCATCTGTGCGAGACGGTCGAGGAGCAAGAGCACTGCCTCGAGCGGTTCGGGGCCCGACCCGTCGACGTGCTGGAGTCCTGGGGTTGGTTGGGTGACGACGTGTGGCTCGCCCACGCCATCCACCTGGACCACGACGAGGTCGCCCGACTGGGTGCAGCGGGTACCGGGGTGGCCCATTGCCCGTCGTCCAACGCCCGGCTGGCCGCCGGCATGTGCCGGGTCACCGACCTGTTGGCCGCGGGGGCCCCGGTCGGCCTCGGGGTCGACGGGGTGGCCTCCAACGAGGTGGGTCGCCTCTTCCCCGAGCTGCGCCAGGCCCTCTACACGGCTCGTCTGCGCGAGCTGCGACCCGATGCCCTCTCGGCGCTCGACGTGATCGATCTCGGAACCCGAGGCGGGGCCCGCTGCCTGGGCCGAGACGACCTCGGCCGGTTGGAAGTCGGGGCGGCAGCCGATCTGGCCGTGTGGCCCGGTGACGACCTCGGTGACATCGCCGACCCCCACACCGCCCTGGTGTTCGGTCCCGACCGGCTGGTTCGACACCTGGTGGTCGGGGGCGAACTGGTCGTGGCCGACGGGAACCTGGTGGGGGTCGATCTGGCCGAGGTGCGACGGCGACACGCCGAAGCCGCCCGCCGACTCTGGGACTGAGTGCCCACCGCCACCGTTCGACGCTGGTCAGGCGACCTCGTACGCTCCCCCTCCAGGAGGTAGCGCCGTGGGCATGTACGAGACACTGCGATCGGTCGTGCGGTTCCGTGAGTTCGAACGGGATCCCGTGCAACGGCGCTTGAACAGGGTGGCTGACGTGGGTGACCTGCGCCGCCTCGCCAAGCGCCGCCTGCCCGCCGGGGTGTTCGACTACATCGATGGTGCGGCCGAGGACGAGCTCACCGCAGCCCACAACGTCAGAGCCTTCGATCGTTACGAGTTCCGTCCCCGAGTCCTGCGAGACGTCGCCCATGTCGACACCTCGACCGAGCTACTGGGTGGGCGGCTGCCATTCCCCCTCATGATCTCGCCGACCGGCTTCGACCGGATCGCCCACAGCCAGGGAGAGCTGGCCGTGGCCCGGGCAACCCAGCGGGCCGGTCTGCCCTACTCGTTGTCCACCATGGGCACCCGCTCCATCGAGGAGGTGGCCGCCGTCAACACCGGCCGGAAGTGGTTCCAGGTGTACGTGTGGCGGGATCGGGCCATGGTCAAGGACATGCTCGACCGGGCCTGGGCGGCCGGGTACGAGGGCATCATGATCACCGTCGACACGGCCGTGCTCGGTCGTCGTGAGCGAGACGTCCGTCGCGGATTCAGCCTGCCGCCCAAGATCGGTCTCGACACCATCGTGGACGGAGCCTTCCACCCGGCCTGGACCTGGGACTTCATCCGAGCCGAGCCGATCACCTTCGCCAACGTCACCGGAGGACTCGACGACGGCAGCACGGCCGTGTCGCTCTCGGCGTACATCAACAGCCAGTTCGACCCGAGCCTGTCGTGGTCCGACATCGAGTGGTTCGCGGCGAATTGGCCCGGCATGGTGATGATCAAGGGGGTCCAGACCGTCGACGACGCGGTGCTTGCTGCCGACATGGGCCTCGACGGGGTGATCCTGTCCAACCACGGGGGGCGACAGCTCGACGGCGCACCAGCCCCCATCGATCTGGTGGCCCCAGTGGCCGATGCGGTAGGTGGCCGGACCGCCATCCTGTGCGACGGTGGGATCCGCCGGGGGAGCGACATCGTGAAGGCGGTGGCCCTGGGGGCCGATGCCTGCATGATCGGCCGGGCCTACTTCTACGCCCTCGGGGCGGCCGGCGAGCGGGGGGTGGACTGGGTGCTCGAGTTTCTCCGCCAGGGGGTGGAGCGCACCATGGTGCTGTCGGGGGTGGGTTCGATATCCGACCTGAACCGCGACCTGATCCGCATGCCGAACGAGGCCGGAGACCCGACATGATCATCGACTGCCACGGCCACTACACCACGGCACCCGCCCAGTTGGGTGCCTACCGCGACGCCCAGCGAGCGGCCCTGGATGCTGACCCCCTCCATGTCGGAGACAAGGGCACGCTCGGCATCAGCGATGACGCCATCGTGGAGAGCATCGAGAAGAACCAGCTCCGTCTACAACGCGAGCGCGGGTCGGATCTGACCATTTTCTCGCCGAGGGCCTCGGCCATGGGCCATCACGAGGGGAACGAGCACACTTCGCGGTTCTGGTCGGAGCACTGCAACGAGCTCATCCGCCGGGTCTGCGACCTGTTCCCCTCCAACTTCGTCCCCGTCTGTCAGCTGCCCCAGTCGCCGGGGACCTCGATCGACGCATCGGTTCGGGAGCTGCGCCGCTGTGTGGAGGAGATGGGGTTCATCGGCTGCAACGTGAACCCGGATCCCTCTGGTGGGTTCTGGACCGGCCCGCCACTGTCCGACCGGTACTGGTGGCCCCTGTGGGAGGCCATGGCCGAGTTGGACGTGCCGGGCATGATCCACGTCAGCGATACCTGCAACGAGAACTTCCACGCCACCAGCTCCCACTACCTGGGGGCTGACACCACCGCCTTCGTGCAGATGATGATGTCGGACCTCTTCGCCGACCATCCTGACCTGCGCTTCGTGATCCCCCACGGTGGGGGAGCCGTGCCCTACCACTGGGGGCGATTCCGCGGCATGGCCCAGGACATGGGCTTGCGTCCCCTCGACGAACTGCTGCTCGGCAACGTGTACTTCGACACCTGCGTGTACCACCAGGCCGGGATCGACCTGCTGGTCGAGGTCATCCCCCCGCAGAACATCCTGTTCGCATCGGAGATGGTCGGGGCGGTCCGGGGGGTCGACCCCACCACGGGCCACAACTTCGACGACACCCGCCGCTACATCGACGGCGCCGATCTGACCGACGACGCCAAGGCCCTGGTCTTCGCAGGGAACGCCCAGCGGGTGTACCCCCGACTGGCCGAAGCCCTGTCTGCCCAAGGAGGTGGGTGATGGTCAACCGACACATCGTGCGGACCACGATCGAGCGGGCGGACCCTGCGACGATCCAGGCGCTGGGGCAGGCGGGAACGGCCACCGTCCACGAAGCCATCGGGCGGCGTGGCTACCTGGGCCCCGAGTTGCGCCCCATCCAAGAAGGGGTGCGGGTCGGCGGCTCCGCAGTCACCGTCGTGTGTCACCCCGGCGACAACCTCATGATCCACGCCGCGGTCGAGGTGTGCGAGCCCGGCGACGTGATGGTGGTGACCACCACGGCCCCCTCCACCCATGGGATGTTCGGTGACCTACTGGCCTCGTCGCTGATGGCCAGGGGAGTGGTGGGCCTGGTGATGGATGCCGGGGTGCGGGACACCTTGGACCTGCGGGCCATGGGGTTCGCGGTGTGGACCCGTCACGTCTCGTGCGAGGGAACGGTGAAGGCCACCCCGGGGTCGGTGAACGTACCCATCAGCATCGGTGGGGTGATCATCGAACCAGGCGACGTCATCTGCGGTGACGACGACGGGGTGGTGGCCGTGCCCCGGACCGAGGCCGGGTGGGGGCTCGAACAGACCGAGGCTCGGCTGGCCAAGGAGGCGGGCACCCGGGCCCGGCTCGAAGCAGGTGAGCTCGGCCTCGACATGTACGGGCTGCGGGACCAGCTGATCGGGCTGGGCGTGGAGTGGGTGGACTGACCGGTGACCGCTGCAGCGGCACCGCTACCGGACGGCGTTTCGTGCATGGTGATGCGGGGCGGTACGTCGCGAGGGGCCTACTTCGACGCCCGTGACCTTCCCGCCGACCCCGACCAGCGAGACCGTCTCCTGAGGGAGGTCATGGGGTCCCCGGACCCGCGGCAGATCGACGGGATCGGGGGCGCTCACCCCCTGACTTCCAAGGTGGCCGTCGTATGGCCCTCAGCGGGAAACGAGGTCGATGTCGAGTACCTGTTCCTCCAGGTGGCGGTGGACAGCGACGTGGTCAGCGACCGCCAGAACTGTGGGAACTTGCTGGCCGGGGTGGGGCAGTACGCCCTGGAGCGGGGCATGGTCGGCGCCCCCGACGGCGATACGGCATCGGTCCGCATCAGGATGGTGAACACCGACTCGGTGGCCACCTCCACCTTTCCGCTCGTCGCCGGTCGGCCCCGCTACGACGGTGACACGGCGATCTCCGGGGTGCCGGGAACGGCCGCCGAGGTTCGCCTGGACTTCGAGGACACGGCCGGATCGACCTGCGGTCAACTCCTGCCCACCGGGTCGGTGATGGACGTCATCGACGGGGTCGAGGTGACCTGTGTGGACAACGGCATGCCCACCGTGGTGCTGCGGGCCGCCGACCTGGGTATCGACGGCGCGGAGTCGTGTGACGTTCTCGAAGCAAACGCCCCGTTCAGAGCTCGCCTCGAGGAGATTCGCTTGGGGGCGGGGACCCTGATGGGCCTCGGCGACGTGACCGATGCGACCGTGCCCAAGATGACCCTCGTGTCCGAGCCTCGGGCCGGTGGTTCGATCTGCACCCGGACCTTCATCCCCCATCGCTGCCACGACGCCATCGGGGTGCTGGGCGCGGTGAGCGTGGCCACCGCCCTGCGCCTGGTCGGGGGAGTGGGGTCGGAGCTGTTGGTGCCCGGTGCCGACCCCGCCGTAGTGGAGGTCGAGCACCCGACGGGCACCTTCGCCGCTCGGGTCGAGCTGGCCCAGGATCCCGACAGTCCCGCCGGGGTCGCAGTGGGCCGCTCGGGCATCGTCCGCACCGCCCGCAAGCTGATGGACGGGCTGATCTTCCCCCGCACGACGAACGAGGAGCATTGATGGAACCCACCATCCCCCCTCCCCACCCCTCTCCCCACCCACCCACCGCATTCAGTCCTCCCCCCAGGGCCACCGATGCCCATTGCCACGTGTTCGGACCCGCCGCCCGGTTCCCATTCGCCCCCGAAGCGACCTACACCCCGCCGGATGCCGGGATCGAGGACTTCGAGGCCCTCCAGGACCGCCTCGGGCTGTCCCGGGCCGTGTTCGTGCAGGCCAGCTGCCACGGCACCGACAACGCGGCCATGGTCGACGCCTTGCACCGTGGGCGGGGTCGCTACGCCGGGGTGGCCATGATCGACGAGACGTTCAGCCCGGCCGACATCGGCGCGCTGCACGACGCCGGGGTGCGGGGCACCCGGTTCAACTTCGTGGCCCATCTCGGAGGGGCCCCCGACATCGACGTGTTCTGGCGCCTGGTGGACCGGGTCCAACCCTTCGGGTGGCACATCGTGCTGCACTTCGACGCCAAGGACCTACCGGCCTACGCCGAACTGCTCGACCGGATGCCCTGCCCCTACGTGATCGACCACATGGCCCGGGTCGACGCCACGGCCGGGGTGGAACAGGAAGCCTTCGGGGCCTTGCTGGACCTCATGGCCGACGAGCGAGCCTGGGTGAAGGTGTCGGGCGCCGAGCGCCTCACTGCGGGCGGAGCACCCCCCTACGACGACGTGGTGCCCTACGCCCAGGCCCTCATCGCAACCGCTCCTGATCGGATCCTGTGGGGCACCGACTGGCCACACCCCAACGTGCGCCACATGCCCGACGACGGTGACCTGGTCGACGCCCTGGCCCTGTTCGCCCCCGACGAGGCGGTCCGCAACCGGATCCTGGTCGACAACCCCGAGACCCTGTACGACTTCGGCTGATCCGCTCAGCCGAACGCAGCGTCGGCGAAGGCCCGGGCCTCCCGGATGGGGTCGGCACCAGCCGGGTTGTAGATGATCTCGGTGGTCCCCGAGGCCGCCACCTCGGCCAACCGGTCCCTGATGTAGGCCCGATCGCCCACCCACCCCCGGGTCCACTGGAGGTCGGTGCCCGCTGCATCCACCAGGATCCGATCTCGGTCGGTGAGGTGGGTGGCGTGCCCCTCGTGGACGGCCAGATGGGCCTCCTCGGCCGGCCGGTCCACGGCCAGGCGCTCGAGGTAGGCCTCGCCGCCGGGTACCCCGGCCAGCCGCTGGGGTGATGCCTCCCAGGAGGAGTGGTGGGACATGACCCACCAGGGTCCGGCCGCGTCGATCACCCGGGGGTCGTGGATTCCCTCCCCCGGGTCGAGCACCGTCCCGTGCACCATCTGCACGAAGGTCGACCAGGTGCCGTCAGAGGGACCGAGCATCATGAGCCCGTCGGCGATGTCCCGGGCGATGCCCTGGCCTTTGGGCCCCAGGGCGGAGACGATGACGGGGACCTGCACCGGCCGGGCCAGGGCCATGTCGGGGTGGTGGATCATCTGGCAGGGACGCCCGTCGATCTCCACCACCTCACCGGCCAACAGGGAGGTCAGGGTCCGGATGTAGCGGGACGTGGCGGCCCAGCTCACCGCTCCCTGGCCCAGGACCCGGCGGGCGGTGAAGCCTGTGCCGAACCCCAGGGTCAGCCGACCCGGCCACATCCGTTCCATGGTCAACACGGCGGAGGCCGTGGTCATGACGTGACGCAGGTTCGGGATGAGGACAGCGGTACCGAGGGCGATCCGCTCGGTGCGGTCGGCCACCAGGCCCATGTGGATCCAGATGTCCTCCCAGATGGCGGCCGAGTCGTAGAGCCACAGACGCTCGTAGCCGCACTCCTCGGCCACATCAGCTGCCTCGAGGCACAGGGGCCCGGGGGGGAACCCGAGCGAGATGGTGGGCATGGTCATGGAGGCAGTCTGACAGGGCCTGCCGTCCGACGAGGGCGATCAGCCGTCCACCGGCTCCAGGACGATCAACCCGTTACCGGTGTTGGAGGTGGGCACGTGGTACTGGCGGTACACCTCGCGCACCTCGTCGCCCAAGGCCCCTCGCATCACGAACCACATCACCAACTCGATGCCCTCCGACCCGGCCTCCCGCAGGTACTCGCTGTGGGGTCGCATCCGGGAGGTGTCGGGATCGGCCACCAACGCATCGAGGAAGGCTGCGTCGAAGTCGGGGTTGACCAGCCCGGCTCGTTCCCCTTGCAGCTGGTGGGACATGCCGCCCGTTCCCACCACGGCCACCGTCAGGTCGTCGGCATCGGTCCCGGCGTAGGAGTCCAGGGCACGGCGAATGGCTCGCCCGAGTTCGTGGCATCGGCGACCGGTGGGGGGCGGGTACTGGACCACGTTCACGCACAGGGGGATGACCTTGCAGGGCCACGCCTCGGGCTGCCCGAACAGGATCGACAGGGGAACGGTGAGGCCGTGGTCGACGGCCATCTCGTTGACGATGGTGATGTCGAACTCGTCCAGGATCAGTGACTCGGCCAGGTGCCAGGCCAGCTCAGGGTGCCCCTCCACGGTCGGTACGGGGCGGGGACCGTACCCCTCGTCGGCCGGCTCGAAGCGGGCACCAACCCCCAGGGCGAAGGTGGGGACCAGCTGCAGAGAAAAGGCGGAGGCGTGGTCGTTGTAGACCACCACGCACACGTCAGGGGCGTGGCCGGCCACCCAGTCCCTGGCTGGCTGGATCTTCTCGAAGTAGGGGGCCCAGTAGGGCTCCTCCTGCCGACCCAGGTCGATGGCGGCACCCACTGCGGGCACGTGGGAGGTGCCGACCCCTCCGACGATTCTCATGCCGAGGCCCCCCGGTGACGGTTGCCCTCGATGGAGCGCCCGCCCCCGATCATCATGTCGCTGAACTCTGCCGTGGTCATCCCCGACATGGCCCCCCCGATGTCCTGCATGGTCAGCCCGTCGAGGGCGGCCAGCTTGAAGGTGTAGTAGATGTTGCCCCCCAGTTGGAGCAGGCGGAGCCACTGTCGCTCGAGCACGGCCGTGCGTTGCTCGTCGGTGAGGTCGAATCGGTCGAGGTACCCGGCCTCGTCGCTGGTGAACTCCTCCCGGTGGGCGGCGTCGTTCAGGCTCATGCAGAACATGTTGAGGGCGTACCCCTGCCGAGATCGCCGCCCGTCGAACACATAGGTGCCGGGAATGTCGTCGTAGTCCCGCTCCATGTTCGGGCCCGCCTTCCTGCCGTTGTGCGATGTCTATCGCATGGGGGCACCGGTCGCCCTACGATCCCACAGGGTCCTGACGGTGGGAGCGACCGAGGAGGCGTGTCATGAAGATCGTGCTGGCCGGCGAAGGGGCCATCGCCCGACGCCATGCGACGGGGTTGCAGCGGATCGACGGGGTCGAGGTCGTGGGGTTGGCCGGTGGCGACCCGGCCGACACCGAGGCCTTCGCCAACGAGTTCGCCATCCCCACCTGGACCGTCGATTACGCCGAGGCCCTCGGAATCGAGGCCGATGCCGTGATCCTGGCCACCCCGACCCCGCTCCACGCCACCCAGGCCATCGATGCGATGCGAGCCGGGCGTCACGTGCTGGTCGAGATCCCCATGGCCGAGAGCCTGGCCGACAGCGAGGAGGTGGTGCGGGTCCAACAGGAGACGGGGTTGACGGCCATGGTGTGCCACACCCGCCGGTTCAACCCCAGCCACCAGTGGATCAACCAGCGGATGGCGGCCGGTGATCTGACCCTGCAACACCTCGTGGTCGAGACGTACTTCTTCCGGCGGGAGAACAAGAACGCCCTGGGCAAGCCCCGGACCTGGACCGACCACCTGCTGTGGCACCACGCCTGTCACACCGTGGACCTCTTCCAGTACCAGACCGGTGAACGGGTCACTCAGGGGTGGGCCCAGCAGGGCCCGCCGCATCCCGAGCTGGGCATCGCGATGGACATGACGGTGGGGATGCGGGTGCCGTCGGGACCCCTGTGCACCCTGTCCCTGTCGTTCAACAACGACGGTCCCCTGGGCACCTTCTTCCGCTACATCTGCGACAACGGCACCTACATCGCCCGCTATGACGACCTGGTCGACGGATACGACAACCCGGTGGACCTCAGCGGGGTGGCCGAGTCCGACGACGGCATCGAGCTACAGGACCGGGAGTTCGTGGCTGCCATCGAGCAGGGGCGCGAGCCCAACGCCTCGGTAGCCCAGTGCCTCGACGCGATGATCACCCTGGACATGCTCGAGAGGAGCCTCTGATGGGCCGCTACGGCATCAAGACCCCACCCCAGCACGGCAGCTGGGCCGACTTCCTCGACACGTGGAGGGTGGCCGACCAGACCGATGTCATCGACTCGGCATGGAACTTCGACCACTTCTACCCCCTCACCGAACCTCTCGACGGCACCTGTCTCGAGGGCTGGACCATGCTGGCTGCTCTGGCCCAGGCCACCACCCGGCTGAAGATCGGGTCGATGGTCAACGGGATGCACTACCGGCACCCGGCGGTCACGGCCAACATGGCGGCCACCGTGGACCACATCTCGGGGGGTCGGCTGCAGCTGGGGTTGGGAGCGGGGTGGATGGAACCCGAGTCGAACGCCTACGGCATCGCACTGGGCACCCTGGCCGAGCGCAGTGACCGCTTCGAGGAGGGGGTCGAGGTGGTGGTGTCCCTGCTCGAGAACGAGTTCACCACCTTCGACGGGAGGTACTACCAACTCGTCGACGCCCGCTGTGAGCCCAAGTCCGTGCAGCAGCCCCGGCCCCCCATCGTCATCGGGGGCAAGGGTCGACGGCGCACCCTGCGCACGGCGGCCCGCTTCGCCGACCACTGGGACATGACCTTCCCACCCTCGGTCGATGCCTTCCGAGAACTCGACGAGGTGCTGCAGGGCCACTGCGAGGCGGTCGGCCGGGACCACACCGAGATCGAACGATCCATCCACCTGGCCTTCTCGGTCGACTCCGACGTGGACGCCCTGGTGGCCGAAGCCCAGCCCTTCTTCGCGGCAGGGGTGGACCTCGTCATCTTCTCGATGCGGGGCCCTTATCGCGGCGCCGAGATCGAACGCCTGGCCGGCGCCATCGAACGAGCCGGGTGACTCTCAGCCGGGCAGTCCGGGCTCAGCTGGTCAGCTCGGGCCCGACACCCGCCCAGGCAGTGGTGCCGTAGTCACCTTGCAAGGCAGCCAACCCGAGCGCCCAGGCCGTGGGCCGCCAGCGGTAGCGCGACTCCCACATCACGGCCAGGGCCGGGGGCGACATGACGGGCTCCAGATCGACCGTGGAGGCGGTCTGGTAGGTGGTCGCGTCGGGCCCGTGGGGCATGAAGGAGTTGTGGAGGCTGAGTCCGCCCGGAGAGAAGCCCCCCTTGCGGGCGTCGTACACCCCCTCGATGAGGCCCATCAGTTCGGACATGACGTTCGAGTGGTACCAGGGCGGCCGGAAGGTGTGCTCGGCCACCCGCCACTGCTCACGGAACAGGATCAGGTCCATGTTTGCCGTGCCCGGACGCTCCGACGCCGAGGTCATCAGGGTCCAGATAGATGGGTCGGGGTGATCGAACACCACCGGACCGATCGCGCAGTAGCGACGCAGTTCGTAGCGGTAGGGGGCCAGGTTGCCGTGCCAGGCCACCACGTCGAGAGGGGAGTGGGGGAGTTCCTGTTCGTACAGCCAGCCGTCGATCTTGGCCACCACCGTATGGGGGCGATCATCGGGGTCGAAGGCTGCAGTGGGGTACTCGAAGTCCCTGGTGAGGGCGAGGGCGCCGACCCCCACCGGGCCCGGGGCCGGCAGATCGAAGGCGGCACCGTAGTTCTCGCACAGGTACCCCCTGATCTCACCGTCCCCAGCGCCCACGTCGACGCTGAACTTCACCCCCCGGGGCACCACGGCCATGTGACCGACGGGTACCTCGAGCCGACCCATCTCGGTGCGCAGCACCACGGTCCCCGCATAGGGCAGGAAGACCAGTTCCCCGTCGGTGTTCACGAACACCCGATCGCCCATCGATCGATTGGCCGCGAAGTGGTGCAGGGCACCCCCGCTCTGCATGGCAACGTCACCGTTGGTGGCTGCGGTGGATACCCCGTCCACGAAGTCGGTCGGGGCGCCGTCGGCGGCACCCGGCAGGGGGCTCCAGCGCAGCTGCCGTGGGGGAAGTGGTCCGGCATCGTCAGGCCCGCTGCGCCACCCGCCACGGTCGATGGGGCGCGGATCGTTGAGGTGACGGACCGACGGCCGCCGCCGGTACAGCCACGACCGCCGATGCTCGTGGCGGGGCGCGGTGAACGCGGTGCCGGTCAACTGCTCGGTGAAATAGCCCCCGGTCACCTGCTGGGGCGAGTTCTGCCCGATGGGAAGGACGCCGGGCTCGGCTTCGGTCGCATGCTCGTTGCCGAACCCGGTCAGGTAATGCAACTCGGCCATAGGCGGATGCTAGGACAGGCGCAGCACGGCGGCCTACGGTCGGCTTCGTGAGTGGGCTCGGTGCATCGTTCTCGTGGTCGAGGCGATGGTGGGCGCTGCCGACCGGGGGCTGTGTGCTGTGGGCTGCTGCGGTGACCGCAGGTGCCATGTGGGTGCGGGTGTTCGGTCAATGGGAGGCCGCCCTCACCATGGCCGGGGGCAGTTTCTTGTCGGGATCGACTCCGCTGGGGGGAGGGGCGGTGGCCTTCCCGGTCCTGACCAAGGTCCTGGAGGTGCCCGCCCCCCTGGCCCGCACCTTCGGCCTGTCGGTGCAGGCGGTGGGGATGACGATGGCCGTGCTGAGCGTGGTGGCCCGGGGAGGTCGATTGCACGGACCCGCGCTCCGGGTTGCCGTGCCCAGTTCGGTGGCCGGGCTGGTGGCGGGCCTGTGGTTGATGGGTGACCCCGGTGCGGCCCTGTGGCCGCCCCTGTTCGCCACCGCCTGGGTGAAGGCCGCCGTCACCGTCGCCCTGAGTACGGTCGCCCTGTTCATGGTGGGGCGACTCCGGCACCCGGGTACCCAGGTCGAGGTCCCGTGGGGGACGGCGGGTCGCCTGGCGGTCGGCGCAGCCGCCCTGGTGGGTGGCGTGTTGTCGGCGGTGGCCGGGACGGGGGCCAACCTCGCCGTGTTCGTGGTCTTGGTCGTCGTGCTGGGGGTCGACGTGCGCCGGGCCCTGCCCACCTCCGTGGCCGTCATGGCCACGGTGTCGGTGGTGGGCCTGGTCGTCGTGGGATTGATCGATGGTCAGCTCGACGTGGTCGTGGTGGGCGATCGGGTGGTGGCGGTGGGTGGTGACCCGGTGGGCCTTCCCAGCGCCCGGGCTGATGTGGTGGCCATGTGGCTGGCCGCGCTGCCCGTCGTCATGTGGGGCGCTCCCCTCGGGGCGTGGGTGGCCTCGCGCGTCGATGAGCGGGCCCTCGTAGGGGCAGTGGCCGCCCTGGCCACCGTCGAGGTGGTCAGCACCTTCGCCGTGGTGGAGGACCTCCGTGGCTCGGCGTCGATGTTGGCGGCCACCATCAGCGGGATCGTCGTGGTGCCGTCGGTGGTCGTCGCACTGCGGGCCCGCTGGGGGACCGGCCGGGTCAGCGTCCGAACAGGGAGCGGCTGATCACCACGTTCTGGATCTCGGTGGTGCCGTCGAGGTACTGGGCCATCTTGGCCGCCGCCAGGTGCCGGGCCAGGGGTCGGTCCTGCCGGAACCCGTTCGCTCCCAGGGCCTGCATGCACTGGGACAGGCCGTCCAGGGTGACCCTCGTCGAGAACTTCTTGGCGTGGGCGGCCGCCACCGCTGCGCCGGGGTCCCGGGCGTCGACGGCCCCTGCAGCCCGCTGGGTCAGGGCATCGGCCGCCTCGAGATCGGTGGCCACGTCGGCCAGCATCCAGCGCAGGCCCTGTTGGTCGGACAGGGGGCGCCCGAAGGCGTGTCGTTCGCCGAGATACGCGACGGCCTCGTCGAGGCCCCGCCGCAGCATGCCCGCACACATGGCCGACACGACGACGCGGGCCAGGTCGATGGCCTCCATGGCCGCCCTGAATGCCTCAGGGGGCGGGACCATCAGCTGATCTGTTGACAGACGGACATCCTCGAAGCGGAACGAGGCGGTGCCCGTGGAGTGGGCGCCCAGCATCTCGTAGCCCGGTTCCCGCACGACACCTTCCTGGGTCGCGTCGACCAGGAATCCGCCGATGCCTCGTGCCCCGGAGCCGGGCTGGGTCTGCGCGTAAGTGCTGAGGACATCGGCGTGGGTGCCGTTGGTGGCCCACGCCTTGGCTCCGTTCAGCAGGTAGCCGTCATCGTCGGGGATGGCCGTCGTGGTGATGGCCGCAGCGTCGCTGCCCGTACCGGGCTCGGTCAGCAGGAACCCGCCCAGGAGCTCCCCCGAGATCATGGGGGCCAGGTAGCGGTCCTGCTGATCGGCCGAGCCCCGTCGGGCGATGGCTCCGGCCAGGTTGTTGTGGCACACCAAGGCGAAGGTGATGCCCATGTCGGCCGCGGCCAGGGTCGACAACACGGTGGCCGTGTCGGATACACCGAGGCCCTGACCACCCAACTCGGCGGGGACGACCAGCCCGCACAAGCCGACTGCGGCGGCTGCCGTGATCGTCTCCCGGGGCAGGCGACGCTCCCGCTCCCAGGCGGCCGCGTGGGGTTCGATGTGGTCGGCTGCGAACGCCTGGGCCGCCTCGACGACCGGGTGAGGGCTCATGCGTCGGGGGCGTTGACCACCCCGCCCCGGGCCAGGCGGTCGGTGTCGTCGGTGGAGTACCCCAACTCGGCCAGCACCTCGCCGGTGTGTTGGCCGCGATCGGGGGCCGGTCCCCGGACACCGAACTCGGGCTGGGTGGGCATGCGGAAGGGGGCAGCCACCGTCTCGAAGGATCCCACCACCGGGTGGTCGATGGTCTCGAATGCCCCGGTGGCCCGGACCTGGGGATCCAGCACGGCAGAGGCAGAGTCGTTGATGGGAGCCCAGATGCACCGTTGTTCGTCCAATCGGGCCGCCCAATGGGCGAAGGGCTTGGAACCCACCGTGTCGTCGAGGGTGTCGAGCAGCTGGGGCATGTGTCGATAGCGGAGGCGTCCCGTGGCGTAGTCCTCGTGCTCGACGAGGTCCTCCCGCCCGAGTGCGGCACAGAAGCGGGGCCACGCGTCGCCCGTGTCGGGCATGGCGAACTGGATCCACCGACCGTCCGAGCACTGGTAGGCCTCGAGCATGGCCGAGATGGAACGCTCCCTCGGCCGCTCGGTGGCCGGTTCACCGTCGATGAGGGCATTGGCCAGGTCGAGTCCGATGGTGAACGAGGCGGTGCGCAGCAGGGTGGACTCCACGACCTGGCCTTCGCCGGTCCGGTCCCGGGTCCACAGGCCGGTCATGAGGGCTCCGAAGAAGGCGATCGCCGTGGTGTGGTCGCCCTGGCCGGGTCGAGCGTGGGGCGGAGATCCACCTGGCGGGGTCATCCCCCCGAACAGGCCGGAGCGGGAGAAGAAGGCGGTCACGTCGTACCCGGGTCGGTTCCGTTCCTCGCCCTCCTCCCCGTAGCCCGACAGCAGGCCGATGACCAGGTCGGGCTTGATGGCGAACAGGTCGTCCACGTCGAGGCTGAAGCGGACCCGCCGTTCCTTGAGCAGGTTCGTCATCACCACGTCAGCGGTGGCCACCAAGCGGTGGGCCACCTCCACCCCGGCCGGATCGTCGAGGTTGAGCTCGATCGATCGCTTGCCCCGGTTGATGAACTGGAAGGCGTAGTCGGGGTTGTGCTCACCCTCGGCCACCTTGACCTGCTTCATCAGACCCCGAATGGCGTCCCCACCGATGGCCTCCACCTTGATGACCTCGGCCCCCAGGTCGGCCATGATGGCCGTGGCAGCCGGTGCCGCGGCGAAGTTGGCGAACTCGACGACCCGAATCCCCTCGAGCGGTGATGTCACGCTGTCCTCCTCACATCCCCCGACGCGGGAACGAACCTAGTGGCCCCCGGTGGCAGCCGCCGCGTCCCAGTCGACCCACAGCTCGTTGGGACCCCGAAAGGTGATGTTCGGGTAGTAGGAGTAGTCCTGCTCGACCAGACGCAGCGACGGCAGGCGTTCGGCCAGGACCTCGAGCACCACGGCCACCTCGAAGCGGGTGAACTGGGCTCCCAAACAGTGATGGACGCCCTTCCCGAATGCGATGTGGCGGTGAGCGTCCTCACGGTGGATGTCGAACTCGTCGGGTCGTTCGAACTGGGACGGTTCGCGATGAGCGGCTGCGAAGTTCAGGAACACGGTGGTGCCTGCGGGTACGTCGATCCCGGCCACCGTGGTGTCACGGGTGGTGAGCCGCCGCCACGACACCTGGCTCGAATTGAACCGGAGCACCTCCTCGAGGGCCTGCTTGACCAGGGAACGGTCGGCGCAGATCTCGGCCCACACCTCGCGGCGGGGGAGGAGGCACATCAGGGCGTTGCAGATCAGGGCGGTGACCGCTTCGTGGCCCGCGAACGAGAGGCCGTAGATGACCGATTCCACCTCGTGGTAGGTCATGTCCTCGGGGTGTTCCTCGTGGGCGGTGATCAATTCCGAGGCGAAGTCGTCGGTGCGGTTGTCGCGCTTGAAGGCCGTGAACTCGCGGCAGTAGCGCCAGTAGGCCACCATCTGCTCTGCGATCCGGGCTTGCTCGTCGGGCGACGGCCGACCCCAGGAGAAGCCCTTGCGGTCCAAGCACCAGTACTTGAGTTTCTCGTCGTCCTGTTCGGGGAAGCCGATGAAGCGGAACACGGTCTCGCCGGGCAGGGGAAAGGCGAAGGCCTCCACGAACTCGGTGGGCCCGCCCCCGGCCAGCATCTGGTCGATCAGCTCGTGGCTGCGGCGGCGGATGTAGGGCTCGAGGGTCTTGATCCGCCGGTTCGAGAATCCGAGACGGGCGTAGTGGCGGATCCGTCCGTGATCGGGCTCGGGTCGGTTGGACAGCACGGCGATGGGGTCGTAGTCCTCGACGCCCAGCACCTCTTTCGCGGCCGGATGCAGGGGGAACACCGGGTCCTGGACGTTGGCCGAGGCGAAGGTCTCGTGGTCGAGGAAGATGGCCTCGATGTGCTCCATCTCGTTGACCACGAGGTACCCGAGCTGTTCTGCATAGAAGACGGGCATGTCCTCCCGCAGCTGGGAGGCCAAGGGGTAGGGGTCGGCCAGGTAGTCGTCATCGAGGGGCGACCAGGTGGCATGGACCGGACAGCCCGCCGGAGGGGGAGGGATCTCCAACCGTTCCTGGTGGTATTTCTCGGCCATCACCCTGCGAAGATAGTGGGCCATGCGCACCATGAGCGATGAAGAGGTGGCCGACCAGGCCGCCCGCCACGAACAGGCCCGGGCATCGGCCGTCCAGATCGACCCCGTCACCGTCGAACACCCCGACATGACGATCGAGGATGCTTACGCCATTCAGCGGGCCTGGTTCGACCTCGAGACCGCAGCAGGAGCACGCCTCAAGGGCCACAAGATCGGCCTCACGTCGCGGGCCATGCAGGCCACCATGAACATCGACGAGCCCGACTACGGCTACCTGCTGGACTACATGTTCATCGACGAGGGGTCCGAGCTCGTGACTGGCACCTACTGCGATCCCAAGATCGAGGTGGAGCTGGCCTTCGTCATCGGGGACCGCCTCGAAGGACCCGACGTGACCATGTTCGATGTGTTGGCTGCCACCGACTATGTGGTTCCGGCCATCGAGCTGATCGACGCACGGTCCTACCGGCGCCATCCGGTGACGGGGACGACCCGCACCGTGCGCGACACCATCTCGGACAATGCCGCCGATGCCGGGGTGATCCTGGGTGGCCGTCCAGTGGCCCCCGACGACGTGGACCTCCGCTGGGTCGGAGCCCTCTGCTACCGCAACGGGGTCATCGAGGAATCGGGTGTCGCGGCCGCCGTTCTCAACCATCCGGCCAACGGGGTGGCCTGGCTGGCCCGCCGTTACGCCCCCCACGGGGTGGCCCTCGAGCCGGGACAGGTGATCCTGGCCGGGTCGTTCACCCGACCCGTGGACTGCCGGGCCGGCGACACCTTCCACGTCGATTACGGCGACCTGGGCGGGATAGCGTTCAGCTTCGTCTGAGCCGCCCAGCCACCGGACGGCTCGTCAGCGAGGGGAACTGGGGGGTTGGTGACGGGGTACGGTGCCTTCGATCGGCTGCGGGTCGTGGTGACGGGGGACGGGCTGGCTGGTTCGTACGCCGCCAAGCTGTTCGGTGATCACGGTGCCGAGGTGGTGCGGTTGGGGGCCGGGCCCACCGGGCCGGGCATCGAGGCGTTCGACGGCTCGGTGACCCGAACGAACGATGCGTCGGTGCTGGAGCGGGCCGATGTGGTCATCGCCTCACAAGCCACCGACCCCGTGCCCGAGTTTCCCCGGACCCGCAGTGCGTCGCAGGTGGTGGTGGTCCTGTCACCCTTTGCAGGCACGGGGCCCTATGCCAGGTGGCGGTCGACCGATCTGGTCGACGTCGCCATCGGGGGACACCTGCGGCTCAGCGGCGATCCTGGCCGTGAGCCCTTGGCGTCGGTGCCCGATCTGGTCCACCTGGCCAGTGGGCTGATGGGGTTCATCGGTGCAGTAGCCGCCCTCATCGCTCGGGTCCGGACCGGGTCGGGACAACGGGTCGAGGTGAGCCACCACGAGGTCATCGTCGCTCTGCACCAGTTCACCCTGTGTCGGTTCACCCACAACGGTGCGGTCCTGAATCGGCTGGGCAATCGCTATGCGGGGCCCGGCAGTCCCATCGGTGGCTACGAATGTGCAGATGGGTGGGTCGGTATGGCCCTGCCCCAGGAAGACCAGATGGAGCGATTGCTCGAGGTGACCGGTCTGACCTGGCTGCTCGAACGTCCCGACATCGACTCGCTGGTCGACCTCATGACCAACCCCACCGTGCTCGACGGCGCCCTGCGGCCCTACCTGCGGACCCAACCGAGGGACGCCACGGTCGAGCTGTTCCAGGCCTTACGGCTGCCCTGTGCCCCCGTCTCGAGGATGCAGGACCTTCTCGACGACCCTCACCTCGAGGCCCGCGGGTTCTGGCAGGACGGCGCTTCCGCTCGCCTTGCGGGGGCACCGTTCCGTCTCACCGGGCATGGATGGTCCATCGGTCCCAAGCTGGCCCGGGGCGTCCTGGCATCGGGGACCGAGGCACTGTCGGATCTGGCCCATGGCCCCCTGACCGGAATTCGGGTGCTCGACATGACCCGGGTGTGGGCGGGACCGCTGGCCGCTCGCATCCTGGCCGATCTCGGGGCCGAGGTGGTGATGACCGAGGTGCCGTGGACCCGCGGTCCTCGTCAGGTCGAAGACGCCTATGTGATCGGTACCCACTTCTTCCCCGACGACGAAGCAGGGGAACGCCCGTACAACCGCAACGGCTTCCACAACAAGTTCGCCAACAACAAACGGTCGGCCGTGATCGAGCTGGACAAGCCCGAGGGTCGGGATCTGTTCGCCCGTCTCGTTCCGTGGGCTGATGTGCTGGTCGAGAACTACTCACCCCGGGTCATGCCGGGCTTCGGGTTCGGTGCCGAGGCCCTGGCCGAGCTCAACCCCCGTTTGGTGTACGTGACCATGCCCGGGTACGGCCGCACCGGCCCGCACAGCGACTGGGTGGCCTACGGCCCGACCATCGACGGCCACGCCGGGCACACGGACCTGACCGGCTACCGGGACGAGGGGCCGTGGAAGTGCGGTATCGCCTGGCCCGACCCCATTGCCGGGATGCATGCGGCGGCCGCTGCCCTGATCGGGTTGCTCGACCGAGCCGTCGACCCTGCCGGTCGGGGGCAGTGTGCCGAGGTGGCCCAGATCGAGGCTGCGGTGAACATGATCGGCCACCACGTCGCGGCTGCCCAGATCGACGGGCCGCCGCGGCGGTGGGGCAATCGGCGGGCCGGCCGAGCCCCCCAAGGTGTGTACCCCTGCGCAGGTGTCGATCGGTGGATTGCCATCTCGGTGGTCGATGATGCCGCCTGGCATGGGCTGTGCCGTGTCGCGGGTTGGGAGGACCTTGCCGGCTTGACCGGCGCCGAGCGGTGGGATCGTCATGACGACCTCGATGCCCGGATCGAGGAGTGGACGGCCCGGTGGGACGATGTCGAGCTCATGACCCTGTTACAGGAGGCGGGGGTTCCCGCCGGGGCCGCTCTGGCCGCTCCGGAGATCATGGGGGACCCACAGCTCGAGGCAGTCGGGATGTTCCGCGAACTCGACCATGTCGAGGCCGGTGCCCATCGGTGGCCACGCCTCCCGATCAGGCTGTCGGCGACTCCGGCCACCCTCCGGCGACCGGCGGCCCTGATGGGTGAGGACAACGAGTACGTGGCTCTGGAGTTGGCTGGTCTGGAGGACCACGCGTACCGGGCGCTCCTCGATGCAGGCATCGTTCGTGACGAGCCGCCCATGTGACGGGCTCCTGCGGGCCGGGCGCGCCAGGCGGCTCAACAAGGCGGCACGAGGCTCGCCACCTCGTACTCGAGTCCTGGCTTCGCGGGGAGTCCGCCGGCGGCTCGGCACGAGATCGTGGGAACCACGCGGGCCACTACCACGTCGGCCGTCCAGCGTTGGCGGGCCACGTCCACCTCGACCGTCCAGCTGGACGCCGAGGTCGCAGTCGTGCTGACCGAGCGGGGGAGCGCGTCGAGGTCCCAGCCCAGTTCGGCCAGGACGGCGATCTCGGCTACCTGTCCCGGTCCGCCGGGGGCGCCCCACCAGCCACGGCACGTGGAAGCCAGGCGGGCAGGATCGCCGGTGAGTTCCAGGATCGACCGGAGCGTCGGTGCATCGATGCCGGCCCACATGCGGCCGTCGGGGAGGGTCATGGCCGTCGGGGCGAAGCGATGCCCACCCGTGTGGCTCACCTGGAAGAGATCGAGGCCAGGGGCTGCCAGCTCCTGGGCCAGGCGCACGCCCTCACTGCCACAGCAGACGTCGTGGCTGCCCTGGGTACAGACCAGCACGGCAAGCTCGGGACCTGGTCGGGCCGGGCAGGGCTCAGTAATGGCTCCGGGCAGGGAGGTCGCCAGCTCGTCGAACAACCGCAGGAGATCATCGTGGTCGGCGGGGTCGAACACCCAGGAGTACATGCCGACCTCGGCCCGCTCGAACAGGGTCACCCTGGGACCCGGTGCCTCCCCGCGTGGCTGCGCTGCGAAGACCCGGGTGGTGCCGCAGGTCAACGGCATGGTGCCGGCGAGGCCCTGCAGCAGGTCGTGGTCGAACACGGGCTTGGGCCAGGGAAGGGGAACCTCCACCACGGCGACCGCGTCAGCGGTGATGGCAGTGCCGCCCGGGCTCACCCCGAGGGTCCGGGTGTGCTCGGCGCAGCGAACCGACTCGTCCGGGGCGGGCAGCAGGGTCAGCGCCTCGGGCGTCAGGGACGTCATGGGCCCAGCCTAGGACCGGTGGTGAAGGGCTCGTCGGTAGGTCCCTCGCCGGCCTTGTTGCCACAATGCGATATGGCCCCGCTGTCCCCTCCTTCCCGCGACGACATTTCGGCGGCTGCTCGTCGACTGGGTACGCGGGTGCGACGAACCCCTGTGATGGAGGTGGACGCTGCCGACCTCGGGGTCGACGGGGTCGACCGTGTGCACCTCAAACTGGAGTTCGCCCAGCACGGTGGTTCGTTCAAGGCTCGGGGCGCCCTCCACGCCCTGCTGACGTCGGAACATGCCCCCCGAGGCGTGGTCGCAGCATCGGGGGGCAATCATGGGGTGGCCGTGGCCTGGGCTGCTCGCACCCTGGGGGTGACGGCCCACATCTTCGTGCCCGAGATCGCAGCCCCGGCCAAGGTGGCTGCGTTGGCTGCCCTCGGCGCACAGGTGCACCAGGAGGGGCGTGACTACAGCGAGGCGCTGGCCGCAGCCGGGCGCTTCGATCCCGCTGGCGATCTGGCGACCGTGCATGCGTACGACCAGGTCGAGGTCATGGCTGGCGCCGGCACCCTGGCCCGGGAGATCGACGACCAGGTCGGACTCCCCGACACGGTGGTACTGGCCACCGGCGGGGGTGGCCTGGCCGGAAGCGCCGCCTGCTGGTGGGGGTCGGCGGTGCGCGTGGTGGCCGTCGAGACCGAGGGAACCCCCACCTTCGCCGCAGCCCTGGCGGCCGGCGAACCGGTTGACATCGAGGTCTCGGGCATCGGGGCCGATGCGCTGGGAGCCCGGCGGATCGGGGCCCTGGCCTGGACCAGCCTGAGGGCGGCTGGGGCGGCGAGCGTGGTGGTCAGCGATCAGGACGTTGTCGAAGCCCAGCGGGTGCTGTGGGAACGCTGCCGTCTGCTGGTGGAACCCGCCGGGGCCGCCGGTCTGGCCGCCCTCCGTCGGGGTGTGGTGCCGTCGCTGGGCGGCCAGCGGGTCGTCGTCGTGTTGTGCGGGGCGAACACCGGCGCCGTGCCGGGACCCTGACCGCGCTTGCGAGGCGGTACGGTCCCTCCCATGTCGGGGTGGCAGCTTGTCGGACTGATCATCATCGGGGTCTTGGCGGTCGTCTTCGTCCACGACGTGACCCAACGCCGCCATGCCGTGCTCCGGACCTTTCCCGTCGTGGGTCACCTCCGCTACCTCCTGGAGAAGGCGGGACCTGAGCTCCGGCAGTACATCGTGGCCGACAACGACGAGGAACGACCCTTCAGTCGGGACCAGCGGCGGTGGATCTACGCCACCGCGAAGCAGGAGAACCCCAACTTCGGTTTCGGCACCGACAACGACGTGGACACGGTCGGCCATGTGACCCTCCGGCATGCGGCATTCCCGGTGCTGGCGCCAATCCCTCCAGGCGCCCCCGTGCCCTGCCCCAAGATTCTCGGAGGCTGGCGCAACCGGCCTGGGGCCTTCCGACCTGCGTCGGTGGTCAACATCTCCGCCATGTCGTTCGGCTCGCTGTCCGGGTCGGCGGTGGAGGCCATGAACCGGGGCGCCTCCCTCGCCGGGTGCCTGCACAACACCGGGGAGGGCGGCCTTGCCGATCACCACCTCCAGGGAGGCGACCTGGTGTTCCAGCTCGGCACCGGATACTTCGGGTGTCGGGACGACCAGGGCGGCTTCTCCATGGATCAGCTGCTGGAGACGGTGGGTCGTGGTCCGGTGCGGGCCATCGAGGTGAAGCTCAGCCAGGGAGCAAAGCCCGGCCTGGGGGGTCTGCTGCCCGCGGCCAAGGTCAACAAGGCCATCGCCGCCGCCCGAGGTGTCCCTCGGGGCCGGGACGTGGCCAGCCCCAACGGCCACTCGGCCTTCGGTGACGTGGCCGGCCTGGTCGATTTCGTCGAGGCAGTGGCCGACGCCACGGGCCTTCCCGTTGGCATCAAGTCAGCGGTCGGGCAGGAACAGTTCTGGACGGAGCTGTCCCGTCACATGAGCGACACCGGACGGGGACCCGACTTCATCACCGTGGACGGGGGAGAGGGCGGCACCGGGGCCGCTCCCCTCGTGTTCTCCGACCATGTGGCCCTGCCCTTCTTCCAGGGGCTGGTGGTCGTGCACCGAGCCCTGGCCGCTGCCGGTCTGCACGACCAGGTGGTGGTCATCGGGTCGGGCAAGCTGGGTCTGCCCGAGCGGGCGGCCGGAGCCCTGAACCTGGGCGCCGACATGGTGAGCGTGGGCCGGGAGGCCATGCTGGCTGCCGGGTGCATCCAAGCCCAGCGCTGCCACACCGGCCACTGCCCGACCGGGGTGGCCACCCAGTCGTGGTGGCTCGAGCGGGGCCTCGATCCGACGTCAAAGGGGGCCCGGGTCGGCAACTACATCGTCGGCCTCCGGCGGGAACTGCTGAAGGTGGCCCATGCGTGTGGCACCACCCATCCTGCTCTCATCGGTCCCGACGGCCTGGCCGTGGTGGGACAGGGAGGGGCCATGGTGGCCGCCCATCAGTGGTTCGGGGTCGACCCCGACCACACCCACCCCCCGGGGCGGAGTGCGGGGCTGTTGCAGCCGGACGACTGAGGCCGGGTCCCGACAACGGGGACTACGGTGCTCCCATGGCACAGATGAGCGGCGCCGATGCGGTGGCCAGCACCCTCGCCCGGATGGGCGTTCGACACGTTTTTGGCATCGTGAGCGTCCACAACCTCCCGATCTACGAGGCCGTGTCGAAGCGCCCTGACATGGAGGTGGTCAACGTCCGGCACGAACAGGCCGCAGCCCACGCAGCCGATGCGTACAGCCGGGTGACCGGCCACCTCGGTGTGGTGTTGACCTCGACGGGGCCAGGGGCGACGAACGCGGTCGCCGGGCTCTACGAGGCCTCGTTCACCTCGTCCCGGGTCCTCATGATCACCGGGCAGATCGAGAGCAGGTTCCTGGGCAAGGGCAAGGGGTTTCTCCACGAACACGAACGTCAGGCCGACATGCTCAGATCGGTCTGCCGGGCGGTGGCCACCGTCCGGCACACCGAACACGTCAGTCGTGACCTGTCCCGGGTAGCCGATGACATCCGCACCGGCCGACCCCAGCCGGGGGCAGTGGAGATTCCTATCGATCTGCAGTACCGGGTGGCCGAGGTGGAGCTCCATGGAGCGCCCGACGTCGAGCGGCTGGTGCCCGACGCTGGCCTCCTGGACGACGCTGCGTCACTGTTGGCGTCGGCTGAGCGGCCCCTGATCTGGGCTGGTGGAGGGGTCAACGGCGCCGGGGCATCGGCCGAGCTGACCGCCCTGGCCGAGCAGCTGGGAGCCCCGGTTCTCACGACCATCGAAGGGCGCGGGTCCATTCCCGAGGATCACCCCCTGTGCCTGGGGTTCCGGACCGATCGAACGGCCGTATACGAGATCGTCGACGAGGCCGACGTGATGCTGGCCGTGGGGACTCGCTTCCAGAACTACGCGACCCGGGTGTGGAGTCTCCGTCCGCCAACGCAGCTGATCCACCTCGACGCCGACCCTGGGGTCATCGGCCGCAACTACCCGGCCGCGCTGCCCATCGTGGGTGACGCCCTCTTGGGATTGGTCGGGATCAGGGACCGGATCGCTGGGTCCTCGGTCGATGAGGGCTTCGTGGAGCGGGCCCGTAAGGTCCGCGACGCCGACAACGAGGCGGTGTTCGATGAGATCGGCCCCGACCATGCGGCCATCGTCTCGGTCATCCGCAGACTCCTCCCTGACGACGCTCCCGTGGTGCGCGACAGCACGGTGCCCAACTACGCGTGGGGCAATCGGCTCCTGCCCATCCTGCGCCAGCGCACCTCGGTGCGGCCGGCCGCCGTGGCCATCGGCCCTGGACTTCCCCTGGGGATCGGGGCCGCCCTGGGGTCGGGTCGACCGACCCTGGTCATTCAGGGCGATGGGGGGTTCATGCTCTCCATCGGTGAGCTGTCGTCGTGCGCACAGCACGGTCTGCCCGTGATCGTCTGCCTGTTCAACGACCGGGGCTACGGGGTGCTGCGGGGGATCCAGGACGCAGTGTTCGGCGAACGGCACGGCACCGAGTTGGCCACACCGGACTTCGTTGCTGTGGCCGAGGCCATGGGGGTCACCGGGATCGGTGTCGGTTCGGTCGCCGAGTTCGAGTCAGCCTTCGCCGAGGCCGTGCGCCGAGCCGAAGCCGACGAGGGTCCGACGCTCATCGACATCGATCTGACCGCCCTTCACCCGATCAGCCTGCCGTTGCCGGCCCATCAGCGCCGGTCGGCCGACGAGCGCGTCTGAGGCGCTCGTTCAGCCCACCGGGCTGGGGGTGAAGGGCACGCTCACCTCGTCGCCGATGCGCTCGAGTGACCGCACCACCGAACCCGGGTAGCTGACCACGCCCTCGGCCCTGCGGCGATCCATGGTCTGCTGTTCGATCTCGCCGGGCAGGTAGACCTGCTGACCTGGGAGGCCATCTTCTTCGCCGGCGGCCCGGATCTGGCCGACCATGTTCTCGATGTCATCGAAGTAGTCGTCGAGGTCGCGGAACACGCCGGGGTTCATGAGGAGGAAGAACTGGCCGCGGTGCCCGACCGCCACATCGCCGGTGTGGGCAGAGCCGGCCAGGATCCCGGCCACGATGTTCGATGCGGTGATCATGCCGATGCCCTTGTAGCCACCAATGGCGGGCACGATGCCCTTCATCGCAACGTCGGGATCGACGGTCGGGTTGCCGTCCCGATCCAGGAAACCCCAGGCCTCGGGGATCTCCTTGCCCTCGGACCTGGCTCGCAGCACCTTGCCCAGGGCGACGGGGGTCATGGCCATGTCGAGGACGATGGGGGGTTGGTCCCGTCGGGGGAAGGTCCACACGATCGGGTTGTTGCCGAACAGCTTGCGGCGACTACCGAAGGGGGCCAGGTTGGGCACGCTGGTCGTGGTTCCGTAACACACGAAGCCCGCCTCGGCCGCGTGGTACGGGTAGTTGGCCCCACAACCCCAGTCGTTGGAGTTGCGGATCACCCCGGCCACCAGACCGCTGGTCGAGGCCACCTCGATCAGGTGCTCCATGAAGCGGGTGATGACCAGCTGGCCGAGTCCGTGGTTGCCATCGGCCACCACGACCGAGGGGGTTTCCTGGACGATTTCCATCTGGGCCGTGGGATCCGTCGAGCCGTCCCGGAACCAGTTGACGTACCAACTGACGCGCTGGAACCCGTGGGTGTCCACCCCACGGAGATCGGACCACAGCTGGTTGTCGACCACCGTGGTGGCATCGCGTTCGCTCATCCCGGCCGCCACATAGGCGGCGATGCCCCAGGGGCGGAGCTCGTCGATGCGGAACGACTGGGGCTGATCGGGCTGGTCGCCGGTCGGACGGTCGTCGGGAATACCGCGGGGATGGTGGTCGTTGGTCACGGGCGGGTCTCCAAGTTCGGTGGTGGGTCGTGGATCACAGGGCGTCGATGACCGCGTCGGCGAATGCCTCGGTGCCGCTGTCGCCACCCTGATCAGGGGTGAGGTGACGGCCCTCGGCGAACACCTGACCGACTGCTTCGTCGATGCGATCGGCCTGACGATCCAGGCCGATGTGTCGGAGCATCATCATGGCCGACAGAAGGGTGGCCGTCGGGTTGATGATGCCCTGGCCGGCGATGTCGGGGGCCGTGCCGTGCGCAGATTCGAAGTAGGCGAAATCGTCGCCGTAGCAGCCCGACGGGGCCAAGCCCAGGCCACCGATGGTGGCGGCTCCCTGATCGGAGAGGATGTCGCCGTAGAGGTTGGGCAGCAACAGCACGTCGAGATCATGGGGGCGGAGCACCAGCCGGTGGGCCATGTCGTCGACGATGAACTCCTCGTAGGTCACATCGGGGTAGTCCTCGGCGACCTCCCGGGCGACCTGACAGAAGAAGCGGTCGGTGGCGGGGAGCATGTTGGTCTTGGCCGACACGGTGAGCTTTCCTCGCCGCGATCGGGCCAGCTCGCATGCGAAGCGGGTGACCTGCTCGGTACCCGCCCGGGTGATGATCTTCGCTGCATAGCGGGCATCAGTGGTGTCATGGGGAATGCGGGAGCGGGGTCCGGCCAGGCCGGCGCCCAACAGGTCGGCGGCCGGGCCCATCACCCCGATGTACATGTCCTCGAGGTTCTCGCGAACAATGACGTAGTCGATGCCTTCTGGCTGGGTCAGGGGTGAGCGGTAGCCGGGCCGCCACCGCACCGGACGCACGTTGGCATAGGTGAGCTTCCCCCATCGCATCCAGCCCGCCCCCGGGGTCACCCCGCTGCTGGAGCCGAACAACACGGTGTCGGCTGCGTTGATGTGGCTCATGACGAGGTCTTCTCGCTCCTGCATCGACAGCTCGGCCAATTGGGCACCGGGAGCGATGTGATCCCACTCGATGGGGAGGTCCAGGGCATCGAGGACGCGCAGGGTGGCGGTCATGGCTTCGGGAGCGGCATCGTCACCGGGGATGACGGTCACCTGATGTCGACGGTCGGTCACGTCCGCAGCCTAGGCGCGGTGGCCAACGGCGGATCGGGCTGTCCCCGTCATGGCGGCATCCGCTCCCGTATCCTGCGCGACGTGTCGGTGTTCGAAGTCGTCGCAGTGGAGCCCGCTCCGTCGCGCCGTGCCTGGTCGGCTCCCGGGTTTGCCAACCTGTGGTTCGCCGGTCTGTGCTGGAACTGGGCTCGCTGGGGGATCGCCTTCCTCGGGGCGTACTACGTCAACGACGTCACCGACTCGCCCCGTCTCGTCCAGCTGACGGGTTCTGCCCTGTGGGCCCCCCTGCTCTTCGGCGGCATCCTCGGCGGGGTCATCGCCGATCGCTTCGATCGACTGCGGACCATTCGGGCCCAGTTGATCGTCCTCATCCCCATGCTCACCGCCATCGGGGTAGCCGAACGGTTCGGCGAGCTGAGGGTGTGGATGATCTACCCGTTCCTGGTGCTGGCCGGGGTGGGGTGGGTGGGCGACATGACCAGTCGACGCTCGCTGATCTACGAACTGGTCGGCCCGAGCCGGGTCGACCATGCCATGGGGGTCGAGATGGCTTCCACGGCCACCGGGGTGGCCGTCGGGAACCTGTTGGGCGGCGCCCTGGCCGAATCGCTGGGGGTCGGTGGGGCGTTCCTGCTGTTGGCCGTCCTGATGACGGTGGGCCTGGTTGCCCTGGCCGGGGTGTCGAGGACCCAGTTCGCCGGGACGGAACTGCAGGATCGGCCCGGTGTGTTGACCGAGCTTCGTGAGGCGGTGGGCCTGGCCCGAGGCAATCGTCAGCTGCGGTCCATTCTCGGAGTCACGGTCCTGGCGAACTTCTTCGTCTTCGCCTACTTCCCCGTGGTGCAGCGAGTCGGTGGCCGTCTCGATGCCAGCCCGGCGCAGATCGGGCTGCTGGCTTCGATGACGGGCTTCGGGATGATGGTCGGCTCGTGGGTCATCATCCGCTACGACCCTCGCTGGCGCGGCCTGATGTACGCGGGCGGGGTGGCCGTCGGGATGGTCATGCTCATCCCGTTTGCTACGGCGCCGACCTTGTGGATGGCCTGTCTCGCCCTGTTCCTGGCCAATTGCGGATCGGGATTTTTCGGATCCACCCAGTCCACCCTCGTGCTTACTGCGGTTCCCGACGAGGTGCGCGGCCGGGCCATGGGCCTTCTGAGCATGTCCATCGGCGCCCTCCCCGTGGGAACCTTCGTTCTCGGAGAGATCGCCGAAGTGCACGGCGCGACGACGGCCGTGCTCACCATGGTGGGGATGGGCATGGTGGCCTTCACCCTGTGGCTGACCTTCGCCGGGGACGTGCTGCGGCTCTCCCGGGCAGCGGACTGACCACCGGCGGGTGCTGACCGTCACGCTTCGCTACGCTCGCCGGGACGTACTTCCAGTGAGGGGGCAGCCAGATGAAGGCAGCAGTACTGAACCAGATTCCCGGGGATCTCGAGATCGAGGACATCTCGATCGACAAGCCCGGACCCAACGAGGTGCTGGTTCAGGTGGTGAACGCCGGCCTGTGCCACAGCGACCTGCACTTCATGGATGCTGCGTGGCAGACCGGCCTGCCGGCCGTCATGGGGCACGAGAGCGCAGGCATCGTCCAGGCGGTCGGCTCCGACGTGCAGTACTGCAAGCCCGGCGACCACGTCATCACCTGCCTCTCGGTCTTCTGCGGCAACTGTGACCTGTGCCTGACCGGTCGCCCCAACCTGTGCACCAACAACGCTGCCGTGTCCCGGCCCAAGGGCTCGTCACCCCGCCTGTCCAAGGCTGATGGCACCGAAGTGGCCCAGTTCGCTCGTCTCGGTGGGTTCGCCGAGGAGATGCTGGTCCACCAGAACGCAGTGGTGAAGATCCGCCCCGACATGCCACTCGACCGGGCCGCCCTCATCGGCTGTGGGGTGACGACCGGGGTGGGGGCCGTGTTCAAGACCGCCAAGATCGAGCCGGGCTCCACGGTCGCCGTCTTCGGGGCCGGCGGCATTGGCCTGTCGGCCGTGCAGGGCGCCCGTATCGCCGGCGCTGGCCGGGTGATCTCCATCGACGTGACGGCCGACAAGCTCGAGACGGCTCGGGCGGTGGGGGCCACCGACACGGTCAACGGCGCAGAGACCGACGCCGTGGCGGCCATCCAGGAGCTGACCGGCGGTGGCGTCGACTATGCCTTCGAATGCATCGGACTCAAGGCCACCTGCGAGCAGGCCTGGTCGGCGTCCAAGCGGGGCGGCACCACCGTCATCGTGGGCATGATGCCCTTCGGCGAGAAGATCGAGATCCCCGGCTACGAGGTCTTCATGAACGAGAAGCGCCTGCAGGGTTCGATGATGGGCTCGAACAGCTTCCGGGTCGACATGCCCCGCTACGTGGACATGTACCTCGACGGTCGCCTGATGCTCGACGAGATGATCTCCCGGCACATCAGTCTCGAGGAGATCAACGACGGCTACGAGATGATGCGGCAACGGGTCGGCGCTCGTACCGTCATCGACTTCAGCTGAGGAGGCCCGTCATGGAGGTCAGCGGACGGGTCGCCGTCGTCACCGGGGCAGCCAGCGGCATGGGCCGCTCGATGGCCGACACCTTTGCCGGGGCCGGCATGAAGGTGGTGTTGGCCGACATCGAACAGGCGGCGCTCGACCTGGCCGTGTCCGAGATTGCGGCCACGGGAGCCGAGGCCATCGGCGTGGTGACCGATGTGTCCGATCTCGACCAGGTGCAGGCGCTGGCCGATGCCACCATCGATGCGTTCGGGGCTGTCCACGTGTTGTGCAACAACGCGGGGGTCGGCCTCGAGGGTCCCATCGGCTCGATGACACACGCCGACTGGAAGTGGATCATCGACATCGACCTCTGGGGTCCCATCCACGGGGTCAATATCTTCCTGCCCCTGATCGAGGAGCAGGGGGAGGGGCACATCAATGCAACCGCCTCGATGGCCGGGCTCTACGCAGGTGCTTCGTTGGGGGCCTACAACGTGGCCAAACATGGTGTGGTGGCCCTCATGGCCTCCCTCGAGCGGGACCTGCGCTACCAGGGTTCCAACGTTCGGGCGTCGGTGTTATGCCCAGGCCCCATCAACACCAACATCGTGCACAGCGAGCGGAACCGGGATGCAGCAGGGGCCGCCCAGCATGTGCGTACCGAGCAGGGCGACAAGTTCTGGGACTTCCTGACCCGCACCCTGGCCGAGGGGATGGACCCTGCCGAGGTCGGACCCATGGTGCTCGATGCGGTGCTCAACGAGCGCTTCTGGATTCTGACCCACCCCGAGATGGGCGACGCAGCCGTGAAGCAGGCCTTGGCCATGATGGACGATCGCCGGTTGATCAGGTGAGATCCGGCTGGCGGCGATGGCTTGTCGCCGCAGCCCTGGTGGTTGCCGTGGTGCCGGCTGCCGTACTCGGCGGGCCGGCTGGGGCGGACGGCGGGTCGGAGCTCGATCCCAACGCCGACGTGCACGCCTTCGGAAGCGCATCCTCGTTCGGTGACACTGCCGCCATGGTGCCGACGAGCCCCATCGTCGACATCGCGGCGACGCCGTCTGGTGGTGGGTATTGGTTGGTGGCGTCTGATGGTGGGATTTTCGCGTTTGGGGATGCTGGGTTCTTTGGTTCGACGGGTGCGATGACGTTGAATCAGCCG
>JAYPWI010000034.1:0-34898 GCA_038135065.1 Acidimicrobiales bacterium | reverse complement strand
TGGTCTGCTGTGCTGTCGTCGGTTGTTGACCCTTCCCGCCGAGATGGAGGAGATGCACATGCTGGACAGTCATGATCTGGCCCGTGTGCTGGTTCGGCCAGCCTGTCGGGTACTCGACGTGGGGTGTGGTCCGGGTCTGGTGGCCGAGGCGCTCACAGCCCTGGGCTGCGAGGTGACAGGGCTCGACATCTCTGATGACGCCGTCGCCGCCATGGCGGCCCGGGGGTTGACTGCGCACCGGATCGACCTCGATATCGATGACCTCGATGATGTCCTCCCATCTGATCAGCGGTTCGACGTGATCGTCTGCCTCGATGTCTTGGAGCACACCAAGCAGCCGGAATCGGTTCTGCAGCGTCTGCTGGAGCGCTTGGAGGCGGATGGCGACGTCGTCATCAGCCTGCCCAACGTGACCCATGGCGACGTGGTGGCGAACATGCTGGACGGAAAGTTCGAGTACCAGCAGGACGGTCTTCTCGACCGCACCCATCTGCAGTTCTTCGACCGTCAGCGGGTGGACCGTCTCGTCGAAGGACGCGGCCTGGAGATTCGCAACCTGGTCAAGGTGACCTACCCGCTCGGTTCGACGTCGGTTGCGAGGCCGAATGGCGAATCGCCCCGCTCGCCGGAGTCGGCGTCGTCGGCGACTCCCGATGCGGAGACCTACCAGTGGGTCCTGAGGGCCTCTCGTGCCAGCTACGAGACATCGGTACCCCCCCTCGTCGGTGTGACCCTCCGACTGCAGGAGTCATTCGATGGGGTCGAGGCCTACGGTCGAACACTCGAGAAGGAGTTGGCTGCGGTGCGGCAGCGCCTCGAGATGATCGAAGCGCTGCATCAGCAACGCGACGCCGAGAGCGCGCGATTGTCCGAGGAACTCGAGCTCGCTATTCGTGAGGTCAACGCCAAGGACGACGCCCTCGTCCTACTGGACCGTGAGTTCCAGCGTCGGGGGGAACAGATCGTCTCGATCTCGGCAGATTTCGCCGCCGCCAATTCCCAACTGGCTGCGGTGACCGCCCGCCGGGCCTATCGGCTGGCTGACCGACTCAGCCGAGTACTACGTCCCGTGCTGTCGATCAGTCGGATCTTGCGCAGGAGGCACTAGGGAGTGCGAACTGGAACTCCTACATGGGCAACGTCACTGTGGATCGCCCTTGCGGTGGTAGTGATCCTGACGGTCAACGGGCTGAACGACTTTCCGGCGAGCACCGCAGGTGGGGTGGTGGACGGACTCGGCTACATGGGCAATGCACGAGAAATCGCCGGGGGCGATGGCGTACTGGCCTGGGGCAGATCACCGTACCGGGCTGCATTCTCGATCCTCCTCGCCCCGTTTGCCCTCGTGGAGTCAGACCCCGTCGCGTTCTTCCAACTCGTCGTGGATGTCAACACCGTGCTCCTGGTGGTGTTGTTCTTCGTTCTGTTGCGGACCATGTCCGTCCTTGGGTCGAGTCAACCGGCCCACCATCGCGTTCTCGTTGCGCTGGCCGCGACCTGTTCTCCTGCGATGATCGTCTACGCGAACACTGCCTTCAGTGAGGTCTTCCTAGCTGTCGTGTTTGCATCATGGGTACTGGGTGTGTGCACGGTCGCCCACCGCCCTAGCACTCGGCTCCCGTGGGTGACGCTGGGCGCTCTCGGCTACGGCGCGTACTTCTCACACGGTCGTTTCATCGCCATTCTGCCCCTGACCATGGCCATCGTTGTATTGGCACCGAGGTCGCGAAGGGCCGTCGCGGGATGGAGCCTCCTGGGCGATGTCGGGGCCTGGTTTCTCCTGCGCCTGCCGGCTGTGACTCACACGCGGCGGTCTCTTGGTGGGCAGACGGAGAGCGGTATCTCGACTGTCGTCGATCACCCGATGGCCTTCCTCGCCACCCTTCTCGGGCACCTGTGGCAGTTGACCATTGCGACGTTCGCCATCTTCGTCGTGGGTGCTGCGGCGGCTGCCCTGTCGCGAGGGGCACGCGACGAGTTCAGGCGCACCTGGACGATCGGTGTCGTGCCCCTGGCGGTCTTGTCCGTCGTTGTGGTGTCGAGCACCTTCATGAGCAAGGGGGTCGTCGAACGCGATGAGTTCACCTTCATGATCTACGAGCGATACATGGCCCCACTGTTCCCGGTCGTGGTGGCCTGCGGCCTGCTGGCGATCCTGTGGGCGCGCCGCGACCTCCAGTTCGACCGTCTGCTGGTGACCACTGCGTTGTTGGTGCTCGTGGTAGTGACGCCTCTGGCCCTGAGACGGTTGGAATACTTCGACCGGACCCCATTCATGGTGAATACACCTTCTGTCGGGTCGTATAACGCATACGACCTTCGCGGCTTGTGGGTGGTGGCTGTGGTCGCCGTGCTTCTTGGTGCTCTCGTTGCCGCCCTGGTGTGGTCGCGCCCCGTTGTGGGGGTCTTGACAGGAGTCGTGCTGGGCTGCGTGGCCGGTGGCGCCTCATTGGATCGATACATCGCGTCGTACTACGAGGAACAGACCCGCCACCGCCACATCGTCGAGGTTGTGGACGCCTCCGGCCTCGACCCAGCCGACAGGGTCGTCTGGGATGCGGGCTACCCGACGTCCTTCTATCTCTACAACTACTCCTGGCTGCGTCCCGATTGGAGAATCCGTCCCGCAGATCCGGCGGCCGGTGAACTGGCGGGAAATTTGGTTCTGACCTCGTCTGCTCGTGCCGAGAAAATCGGGGGATTGAGGTTGGTCACACTCGAGAACACCGCGCCTGGTTTCGGTGGAAATCGTCTCGGACTGTGGGTCGCCGACGGCGAACTCGAAGCCGAGTTGGACGCCTTGGGATGGCTGGACGAGCCCGGTTTCTTCGGTGAAGTCACCGAGGCTTCGGTGCGAGGACTGGACCTGATGGTGGTGCCGGAGGTCGAACGACTGTCGGTAACTGCCGGCGAGTGGTTCGACGTCGCCGCTCTCGTCAGCAACGTGGGTGAGGTTCACACCTACAACTCGCGTCAGTTGAATTCGGATATCGGCGCCACGGTGATCGGTCTGCGGGTCCTCGGCGAGGGAGGCGACTTGGTGGCAGAGGGCCGAGGGTTCATGGATGTCGGGTTGCTGCCGGCGCAGCAGACCCGGGTCGTCGCGCCGATGATCCTGCCAGCACATGTGCAGCCAGGCACCTACCGCCTCGTTCTCACCCCACTCGTCGAAGGTATTCAGTGGCTCGATCGTCGGTCGGTCGAGGTTGCTCTCGAAGTTGGCCCATCGTGAACTCGCCCTACGCCCTAGGTATTCGCCGTGCCAGCCTCGTCGTGTCGGGAGTCGACGTCGTGGTCGCCGGGTCTGCCGGTGACCTGTACTTCGAGTCCCTGGAACAACTCGGGCAACTCTTCGAGCCAGCCGTGGCGGTGGCGGGGCGGCACCTGGGTCCCGATGCCGTCGTCATCGACGTCGGTGCATCCATCGGGTTGGTAACGGCGGCACTCCTCCCATCCCTCCCGACTGGGCGAATCGTGTGCTTCGAGCCCGAACCGAGAGCCCTCGACTGCCTACGAGAAACCCTGCGGTCGGAGGCTGACCGAGTCACCATCGTGCCCGCGGCTGCTGGACGTGAGGTGGGGGTCGCCCGTTTCCACCAGGACCCGAACGGCACCGCGTGGGGGATGCTGGTCGACAGGGAGCCGTCAGTGGAAGTGCCGATCACCACGGTGGATGTAACGCTGACCGAACTCGCTGTCGACCGGGTCGACATGGTCAAAATCGATGTCGAGGGCTTCGAACTCGACGTCCTGCGCGGCGCTAGGGAAACGATCGAGCGCCACCGCCCGCTGATGGTGGTCGAGATCAACCCCTACTGCCTGTGGCGCCACGGGCGGACACTGCCCCAGGATCTGGTGGCCGAGCTGTGTGAGCTGTATCCGTTCGTCACCGCTGTGCATGGTGACGGTAGGGCTGTGCCGGTGAAGGGACGGTCGGTCGATGATCTGCTCTACGAGCTCGGCACGTCCGGTGGATTGGCCGACCTCGTCGCATCTGATCGCGAACTCGAGCTCGAGGGGCTGTTGGTGCCGGCGACCGACATGGTGGGCGAACAACCAGTGCATCAAGGGCAGCAGCGATCCCTCGGGGCGCGTGTGATGGGTCGCCTCCGGCGTCGGTAGCCTCCAGTGAGCCGAGCGGGCCGGAGGACGACGTGAAGATCTACACCAAGACCGGCGACGACGGCACCACGGGCCTGCTCTTCGGTGGGAGGGTGCCGAAGGATTCGGAGCTGCCCCGGGCCTACGGCGCAGTCGACGAGGCCCAAGCCGCCCTCGGGCTTGCCCGGTCGGCGGGCGCAAGCGGGGAGCTCGACGAGATGTTGGTCGGTCTGTGTCGGGATCTGTACGTCGCCATGGCCGAACTTGCCACCCTTCCGGCGAACCGCTCGAAGCTCTCGCCCGGCACCACCCTCGTATCGGCCGAGATGGTCGACGCGCTCGACGGCCTGATCGATCTCGTTTCGGACCGGTTCGACGTACCGACCGAGTTCGTCATCCCCGGCCAGAGCGAGATGGCGGCCCGACTCGATTGGGCTCGCGTCATCATTCGGCGGGCCGAACGCGAGGTCGTGACCGCTCACGTCGAGGGTTCTCTCGTGCTTCCGTATCTCAACCGCCTGTCCGACCTGGCGTGGACCCTGGCTCGCTGGCAGGAGGGCGAGTCGTTGGCCAGCCGCTCGTCCGTCGACTGACCACGTCCCCGAACATCAGGAGATTCCGTGCCCATCACCCTCTCACCATCGTCCATCCGACTCGTTGCCGAGGGTGACGATGTCCAGGCGGTCGCCATGGACCGTCCCGTCCGCAGTGACGACATCGAAATGCTCGGGGTCAACCCCGCTTTTTTGGCAGCGAGTGGGTTTTCCGGCTCGCTCGGGTCAACCGTGCTGCTGCCCGAACCCGATGACGTGGTGGTGGCCGTGGGTCTCGGCGAGGAGACCCTCACTGCGCCCGGATTGCGCAGCGCGGCGGCATCACTCTGGCGAGCAGCATCCGATGCGCCGTCGCTGACCTCGACTCTCGTGCTCGTGGCAGCTGACGATCTCGGCAGTGACGTGGCGCTCCAAGCCGTGGTGGAGGGGATGCTCCTTGCCTCGTACCGCTTCGACGATCTCAAGGGGTCTCCATCGGACGCCAGCGCCCTCGTCGAGGTGACTCTGGTAGTACCCGACGGGGTCGACGGACCTGAAGTGGTGGAGCGGGCCGTGGCCGTCGCGGAGGGCATTGCCCTCGCCCGTGACCTCGTGAACCTTCCCGGCGGGAGTCTCACCGCCACCCAGTTGGCCGATGCCGCTGTGGGTGCTGCTGCGGCGGCTGGGATCGACGTGGAGGTCTGGGGTCCCGACCGTCTCGTCGAGGAACGCTGTGGCGGCCTCCTCGGGGTGAACGCAGGCTCCACGGAGGAACCTCGCCTGGTGCGCATGACATACCGGCCCGAGGGTCCGTCCCGAGCCACCGTGCATCTGGTGGGCAAGGGGATCACCTTCGACACTGGTGGTCTCAACCTCAAGACCTTCGATGGCATGCAGACCATGAAGATCGACATGGGCGGTGCAGCGGCCGTCATCGGAGCGATGCGCGCGATCTCTGCACTCGCCCCCGATCTGACCGTCGTGGGTACCTGTTGCTGCACCGACAACCAACCTGGACCGACTGCGACCAAGCCAGGCGATGTGTTGAGGATTCGCAACGGCACGACGGTGGAGGTGCTCAACACCGATGCGGAGGGCCGCCTCGTCCTGGCCGACGGCCTGTCGCTGGCTGCCGAGGACGAGCCCGACCTGATCATCGACCTGGCGACCCTTACCGGGGCGTGCATGGTTGCCCTCGGGCTCGAGTACGCGGGCCTCATGGGCAACGACGATGGCGCAATCGGCCGGGTGGAGGCTGCGGCCGCAGGAGCTGGCGAGAAGGTGTGGCATCTGCCGCTGCCCGACTCCTATCGCAAGCAGCTCGAGTCTCAGGTGGCCGACCTGCGCAACATCGGCACGGGCCGCTTCGGAGGAACGCTGACGGCGGGGTTGTTCCTCGAATCCTTCGTAGGCGACACCCCCTGGGTACACCTCGATATCGCGGGTCCCGTGACCACCGATGCAGTGTCAGGTGAGTTCGGGAAGGGCGCGACCGGCTTCGGGGTCCGCACCCTGCTGGAAGTCGTCACTGGTTGGTAGCGATCGAGAGGCTGCCCAGGCAACGGCCCTCCGGGCTGGCTCGACCCCGACCCCCCATGTGGCAAGGCGCTCCGCGGTTTCGTGCAGTCCGGTGCCGAGGTGGAGGAGCTGTAGCGCGAGGCTCCTGAGGGTGTCGGTGGGGGGACTCGTCGCTTCGGCGGTGACCCACAGACGGATTTCTTCCCGGAGATCGGCGGGTAGGCGGTTGTGCAGGGAAGCTGGCACCGGTGGAAGGTGGGTGCGAATGGCGAGGGTTGCCGGGCCGGCCTGCCGGGCGGTGTTGAAGGTGATGCAGCGGCCGATCGTACGCATGAGAGGGCTGTGTCGTCCCCCGTTGTGGCCCAGGCCGAGTTGGCGTCCCGTTTCGCTGAGGTCGAGCACGGCTGGACGGTGATCGGTCGCCGCATCCAGCTCGCGGCTGGCCAGGCGCAGAAACCACACAGCAGAGGGCCCCAGCACGGCCAGCCAGAAGCGTTCGACGTAGGCGGATCTCGGGTCGTGCCCTGCCGTCCGTGGTTCTGGCGCTTGCCAGCGGATCAGCTCCAGGTGGGTGTACGAGGGTGATGTTCCGTCGTGTGGTGGTTGGGACGAGGGATGGAATGTCATGGTTCCTCACGGTGTCGATGTGAGCCGTGGGGAAGTCTTTCGTTGTATATCATTACTTTTCATGTCGCGTCAATGTCGGCTCTAGTCGGCGCCCGTGTGCGGGTGGGGCGACTCGCGCCCTGATCCGCCTGCAAGACTGCTCCGATGAGCAAGGCCGCTGATCCAACCCCGCCCACCCTCGATGCTGCGGACATCCGGACCGTTGCCCGTTGGATCGACGAGGCCGAGGCCGTCACCGTGCTCACCGGAGCGGGCATCTCCACCGACTCGGGCATTCCGGACTTTCGCGGGCCGCAGGGCGTCTGGACGAAGAATCCGAAGGCCGAAAAGGCGGCGACCATCCAGAACTACGTAGCGGACCCTGAGGTGCGCAAGGCGGCGTGGCGCAGTCGGCTGGACAGTCGGGCATGGGCGGCCGAACCGAACGACGGTCACCGAGCCCTGGTCCGGTTGGAGCGAAGGAACAAACTGGTCGCCCTTCTCACGCAGAACGTCGACGGACTCCACCACGCCGCGGGCTCCACGCCCGACAAGGTGATCGAGGTGCACGGCACCATCCGGGAGGTTGCGTGCCTGGAGTGTGACTATCGCGACGACATGCAGGTGGCCCTGGATCGGGTGCGACTGGGGGAGGACGATCCGCCCTGTCCCGAGTGCCAAGGGATGCTCAAGAGCGCCACGATCTCGTTCGGTCAGTCCCTCGTCCAGCGTGATCTGTTGCGGGCCCAAGTGGCTGCCCAGAACTGTGATCTGCTGCTCGCCGTCGGGACGACCCTTGCGGTGTATCCCATCGCTGACGTGGTGCCTGTCGCCAAACGGACGGGCGCACGGGTGGTCATTCTCAACGGCGAACGTACCGAGATGGACCACCTGGCCGACATGGTGCTGCGCGCGTCGATCAGCGAGACCTTGCCCCTCATCGTGGGAGGGGCTGCGGCGCTGGAGGACAACGGAACCGACTCTGCTGGCTGAATACCCGACCTTGTTGGTAGGGTTTACGCATCGCCGAGGAGGATGCATGGCCACGTTCCGGGAACTATTGGGCTCCACGAAGCAGGAGATCCGTGAGGTGGACACCGCCGGGGCGCAGGCCTTGATCGATGGCGGGAATGTCGTGGTCCTCGATGTCAGGGAGCCCGACGAGTTCGAGCAGGGTGCCCTGGCGGGGGCCATCCACATCCCTCGTGGCCACCTCGAGGCGCAGATCGAGAACCGGGTCACCGACCACGGTGCAACCGTGGTCGTGTACTGCGCAGGCGGTGTTCGCTCGGCCTTCGCAGCCAAGACACTGGGTGAACTCGGCTACACCGACGTGGTGTCGATGGACGGCGGATTCGGCAAATGGAAGGACGACGGTAGGCCCTGGGTCACTCCCCGGACCCTGACCTCCGAGCAGCGCAACCGTTACCAGCGACACCTCCTCCTGCCTGAAGTGGGGGAGGAGGGCCAACAGAAACTCCTCGACGCTCGAGTGCTGATGTTGGGAGCCGGGGGGTTGGGCTCGCCGGCCGCGCTGTACCTGGCGGCGGCCGGGGTCGGCACGATCGGCATCATCGACATGGACGTGGTCGACGAGTCGAACCTGCAGCGTCAGGTTCTGCACAACCTCGACCGAGTGGGCGACCGCAAGGTCGACTCGGCAAAGAAGACGTTGACCCTGCTCAATCCCGATGTCGACGTGGTCACGTACGACACCCGACTCGGGGCTGACAACATTCTCGACATCCTCCAGGGGTGGGACGTGGTGGTGGATGGGGCCGACAACTTCCCCAGCCGCTACCTGCTCAACGACGCGTCGGTGAAGCTGGGAATTCCCGTCGTGCACGGTTCGATCTTCCGGTTCGAAGGACAGGTCACGGTGTTCGACCCCCACGACGGTCCGACCTACCGCGATTACATCCCCGTGCCCCCGCCGGCCGAACTCGCCCCTTCCTGCGCCGAAGCGGGTGTGTTGGGCGTCCTGCCAGGGATCGTCGGTTCGATCCAGGCGTTGGAGACCATCAAACTCATCCTCGGGCTGGGGGACTCCTTGCGCGGTCGGATCCTGGCCTTCGACTCGCTGGAGATGTCCTTCCGGGAGTACAAGCTCCGGATCGATCCGACCAACGAGGTCACCCACGGGAATCGGGATCGGATCGAGGTCGTCGAACTCGACGACCTTTGTGCTCCCACCATGTCCTGAACGGTCACGCAAGGGGGCCGATCGGCCACGCCCTGCGCCGATTGACGGGCCACGGCTTGTACCCTCGGCGCCCATGACCACCAAGAACGTCGTGGTGATCGGCGGCGGTCCGGCAGGCCATCACGCTGCCACGAATGCTGCCAGATTTGGCGCCAACGTCACCCTCGTGGAACGCGACGTCCTCGGTGGCACGGCACACCTGCGGGACTGCGTTCCCTCGAAGTCGATGATCGCCACAGGCGGCGCGATGTCCTTCGCTCGTCGTCTCGATGGCATGGGGCTCGCCCGGGTCGAAACAGGAATCGAGGCCGCCCACCTCCGAGACCGCATCGCTTCCATCGAATCGCGCCTCGAAGAGTCGGTGAGGGGGCTCCTCGAGAGCCAAGGGGTCTCTATCGTTCGGGGTACCGGTCGGCTGGCGGGGCCCAACGAGGTCGTTGTCACCACCGAGGACGGAGAGCATCGCTGCCCGGCGGACGCCATCGTCCTCGCAACGGGGAGTCGGCCCCGCATCCCCGACTGGGCGCCCATCGACGGCGAGAGGGTGCTGGTGACCCGTGACGCCTACCCACCTGAGGACATACCCGAGCACCTCATCGTGGTGGGGTCCGGGGTGACTGGGGTCGAGTTCGTCCATATGTTCAGCAGCCTCGGTTCGAAGGTGACCCTGATCGTGAGCCGGCAGCAGGTGCTGCCCCACAAGGATCCCGAAGCAGCCGCCGTGCTCGAGCAGACCTTCCTCGACCGGGGTGTCGAGCTCTACAAGGGTGCCCGTGCCACCGCTATCTCGCGTCGTGGCGACGAGGTCGAGGTGGTGTGCTCGGATGGTCGGGTCGCCCGCGGCAGTCATGCCTTGCTGGCCATCGGATCCCTCCCCAACGTGGAGGGCCTCGGGCTCGATGCGGCTGGCTTGACGGCCAACGAGTGGGGCTTCATCGATGTCGATCACAACCTGCGCACATCGGTCCCGTCGGTGTACGTCGCCGGAGATCTTTCGGGGAAACTGCCCCTGTCCTCGGTCGCCGCCATGCAGGGCCAGAAGATCGCGGAACACATCATGGGGCTCCACGACGGCCGACCGCACCGCCACATCGACTACGACAAGGCGGCATCGGCCATCTTCACCGAGCCCGAGATAGCCGACGTGGGTCTCGCCGAAGCTGAGGCCTTCGCCACGGGACGCAAGATTCGGGTGACCAAGGTCCCTTTCAGCGCCAACGCCCAAGCCCTCATCAACGACGATCCACGAGGCTTCGTCAAGATTGTCTCCGATCCGAACACCGGACACGTTCTGGGCGGCAGCATCGTTGGGCGACACGCCGCCGAGCTCATCTCGGTGGTTGCCCTCGCAGTGAGTGCCAGTCTCCGGGTGCAGGACATCCAAGAGGCCCTCTTCGTGTATCCGTCCCTCAGCGAGGCTCTGATCGAGGCTGCAGAATGAACCTTCTCGGCTCGGCCGACCGCAGGGTGCTCATCACCGGCGGGGCCGGCCAGTTGGCTACCGACCTGGCTCGGGTGTTCGACGGGGTGGCAACCACGGTGCTCGACCGGCGCGACCTCGATGTTGCCGATCGGGGTGCCGTGCTCGCCGCCGTGACGGAGGTACGCCCCGAGATCATCGTCAACGCGGCCGCTTATACGGCCGTGGATGCCTGCGAAACCGATGTCGACAAAGACCATGCCGTCAATTCGTTGGGCCCCGCGTACCACCTGGAGGCTGCTTCCGAGGTGGAGGCCACGGTGGTCCAGATCTCGACCGACTACGTCTTCGATGGTGGTCAGGATCGGCCGTACCACGAGTGGGACACCCCGAACCCCATGTCGGTCTACGGCCGCTCGAAGTACGGCGGCGAGCTAGCCCTTCGCCGCTGCGACCTCATCGTTCGGACCTCATGGCTGTGTGGCCCCCATGGTCACAACATCCTCAAGACCATCGTTCGTCTTGCGGCCTCGGGAACGCCCATGACCTTCGTCGACGATCAAGTCGGACATCCGTCGTTCACCGGGGATGTGGCACAGGTCGTCGCTCGATTGGTCGGGGCCGATGCCCACGGCACGTTCCACGTCACCAACCAAGGCGCCGTCAGTTGGTTCGGCTTCGTCAGGGAGGTGTTGGAAGCCATGGGGCTCCCAGCTGAGGGAGTCCGCCCGATCTCCACAGCCGAACTCGACCCGCCCCGGGCAGCTCCCCGTCCGGCGAATTCGACCCTGGACAACATGGGCCTCCGACTGTGGGGGCTTCGAGCGGCTCCCGACTTCCGTGAATCCCTCCCCGCCGTCCTCGACGCCATCAGCCACTGACATGGCTGTGAACTGGTTGGAAGCCCCACTCCGGGTGGTGGTGCGGCCGGCCTCTTCCTCGGCGACCGACGCTGTGTTCGCCGTGGCCGCCGTGCTGGCCTTGGGGCGGGTGGCCCCGCATGCCGACGTCGAGCTGATCGACTCCCGGGCTGTCGACCATCATCGGGACGGGGTGGTCACCCCCGGCGACGCAGCAGTGGGGATCCTTGTCGAACCGGTGGATCTCGACCCGCTCCGGGCTGCGACGACCGCCGGACTCGTGGCGGGTGCCGTGATCGGCGAAGACCACCAAGGCGGTTGGTATCGGGTGGATGACGACACCGCCCGCACTGCGGTGGATGCGACGCCCTGGGCATTGACCGGCTGGCTGGTTGGGGCGGTGTCGTTCAGGGCGGCGACGGAGCGGGGCCGCATCCTCGAATCCGTGGTGCGGGGCACGGGGGTGGGTCCCGATCTCCGGGCGGCCTTGACGTGGGCATCGGGCGAGGTGGACCGGGTGTTGGCTGAGGTGTGTCGGAGTGACCCCTCGCGGGTTCGGCGCTGGCTGACCGAACTGTCTGCCGAGGTGACCAGAGCCAACCGCAGGCTCGCTGTCCTGGAATCCAGGTCCCCGGGCGGTGAGTCGAGTGGGTGAGGGGTCGGACGCCGGGCCTGGCACGGCTGACGTCAGCGCGGTGATCGTGGCTCATGGCCGTCGGGATCTGGTCGTGCGTCTCCTTGGTTCGTTGCGGAGCGGATCGATGGTTCCCCGCGACATCGTCGTCGTGGACAACGATTCACCCGACGACACGGCGGCGGTGATGCGACGCGATCACCCCTATGTGAACCTGGTGGAGGCGGGGGTGAACCTGGGATACGGCGCCGGGGTGAACCTCGGTGTCCGCCGGGCCAGCCAACCCGTGGTCGCCGTGTTGAACTCCGACGTGGTCGTCGAGCCGGGTTGGCTGTCCCCTCTGTTGGCAGCGCTGGCCTTGCCCGGTGTGCGGATCACTGCTCCTCGGTACGTGGGGACATCGGGCGAAACCGTCGAATGTGGGGCTTCGATCGATGACGACGGCTTGGTCCGGATCGACACCGAGTGTCCCGAGCCTGCCGGCCACCCCTGGCCTGATGGTGTGCATCCGGTCGACCATGCATCAGCTGCCTGTTGGGTACTTCGTCGATCCTGGTTCGAGCGAGTCGGCGGTTTCGATCCGGTGTTCGGCCTGGGCTACTTCGAGGATGTCGATCTCGGGTCGTGGGTGAAGGCTCGGGGAGGGTTTCTCGTCGTGGCGTCCGACGCTGTGGTCCGGCATGACACCGGTGGTTCCTTCTCCTCGATCCAGGCCGAGCGACTCGCCCGACGAAACCAGCGCATCTGGGCGGCCCGCTGGGGCAGGTGGCGCGGGTCCCGGGCACTGCCCGTCATGATGACGTCCGGGACACGGCGTCCCGATGGGGGAGGTGTGTGGTGAGCGAAGGTGATGATCCGCTCGGGGTGGCCGACGGCCATTTGTACGAAGCTGCCCGAGCCCTGGCCGAGCTGGGATCTCTGGGTCGGGTTCGGGCGACGTTGGCCGGCCCTGCGTTCGTCGCAGCCGCTGCCGAGCAGGTGGCAGCGGCCGTGGCGGTGCTGCGGGGGCAGGTCGCCCTCCAGCGGGCGGCCGCCGAGCGCTTGGAACTGGTGACCTCGGGAGACGAGCGACTCATCGATGACCTCGCCGCTGCGCTCGAGTTGCTGCAGGCCGACGTCGAGCAGCTCCGGGTTCGTCAAGATCTGCTCGAAGAGGACCGACCCACTCGATGATGCAAAGGGCGGCTCGGCTGGTGGGCATCCCCGACGAACCCAGCCACGACGAGCTGGCGGCAGCGATCACCCGGCGACCCGGTCACCAGGTGGTTCGGTTGGGCGCAGGCACCGATGCTGGGAAGTGCGACGTCGTCGTAGCTATCGGTGACGTCCAGGTGGTTCCCCACCCCGACACTCGTCGCTATCACCTCGACGGACCGGTTCGTGGGCCTGATGTTGCGGCCTGTCGCCATCAGTTGCTGTCCGGCGTTCCCGGCATCGTGGCCCCGTTGCCCGTCAGCGGGGTCCAAGCCGTGCGACCCGAGGAGTCGACGGTGTCCGTGCTGGGCTCCGGAGACCCCAGCTCGGTTGCCGTCGGTGTCCTTACCAGTCGCGGCATCCGAGTCCTGCCGGTTGGCGACCCGAGGGCTGGTGTGGTGGTTGCCGTCGAACCCGTCGACGTGCTTGGCCTGCGTCGCTCCTTGGCAGCTGGCTGCGCCTTCGTCGGCATGGCCGAGGATCCGGTCGTGGCCGACACGGTGGCGCACCGTTCGGACGGCCTCGTGTGCCGGGCCGTGAACGACGCAATCGATGCCGCTGCGCGTCTTGCCATCGACCGGCACGAGCGTGAGCGACTCGGGTTGGAAGCCTCGCTCGTCAGCCGGTCTGCCAGTTGGTCACGGGTTGGCAGGGCATTGCTCGTGCATCGAACCGGCGGACGACCGCGCCTGCCGGAGGGGCCGGCTGGTCAGCCCCGCCTCGGCTTGGCCACCGCCATGAGCGACCTAGCTGTCGGACCCGGCTCCGTGGTGTCAGGCAAGCGATATGGGGCCGATGTCGAGCACCGTCTCGAACTCGCCTCGGTGCTGCGGCAAGAGGCCGTTGCCGCCGTCCTCGGAGGTAGGGGCTCGGTGGCTACCCGGGAGTGAAACCCCGGGACCGCCCCCACCCGATACCGTGCCAGACGATGCCTCGGGTACGTCAGCGTCGCACCCGCCGACGCCGTGAACGCCTTCTCTTGATCACGCTCGCAGTCCTCACCTGTGTCTTTGCCCTCGCCACCCTCGTGTCCGGCTACGTCGTGTGGCGACTCGAGCAGGTCGAGCGCCTGGCGGTGGCAGGTTCGCTCACCATGGCATCGCCCGAGCCGCTCACTGCGGCGCAGTTGGTGGCGGAGGTGCCTGGTGCTGCTGAGGAGTCGGTCGACGAACGGCCTCCCGCTCTGGGGTTCGAGGATCTCGAAGTTGCCCGACCCGATCGGCCTGCCGAAAATTACCTCCTGGTGGGGAGCGACAGTGTGGAGGGGGTGGGGGCCGACGAGGAGATCATGGTGGGGCGGGACGACCAGGTGGGCAACACCCTGGCCGACACCGTCATGGTGCTTCGCATCCGGCCCGATGGGTCTGCCGCCGTGGTGTCCGTCCCCCGGGATCTGCTGGTCCAGGTTGCGGGCACGGTGCGGACTGCCAAGGTGAACAGCGCGTTCAACCTGGATCCGACACCGGCCGGCCGGGCGAGTCGGTTGATCGACACGGTGGAAGAACATCTCGGTATCGAGTTGCAGCATTTCGTGGAAGTGGACCTCGATGGGTTCCGGCGCCTCGTCGACGCGATCGGCGGAGTCGAGGTCTGCTTCGAGTCGGCAATCAGGGATCGAAACACCCAGGACAGCGGCAACCCGCTCGCCGGTGGCACGGGCTTCGCAGCCCCGCCAGGACCTCAGGTCCTCGATGGGGAGCGGGCGCTGCAGTACGTCAGGAGTCGGCGCCTCTACGTACAAGCTGACGATGGCGACTTCGAGCGCCTGGGTTACTGGAACGACATCGAACGGGCGGCTCGACAACAGCAGTTCCTGTTCGATGCAGTTGACCAAGCACTCGATGATGCCCTGTCGAGCCCGGGCACGCTTCGTTCCATTCTGGACATCGTTGCGGCCAACCTGCGCACCTCCGACACCATCAGCCTCTTCGACGATGGATTCGACCTGGCCCGTCTGTTCCGGGGGTTCGACGCAGAAACCGGCCTCGAGCGCTACGCGTTCGAGCTGAGGGATGTCGAGCAGAACGGGCAGGCGGGCCTCGCCCTGCGTGCGGGCGAACACAATGACCGGGTCCTCGACGTGTTCCGAGGGATCGGCTGGGACGACGTGGTCGAGCAGCGGGTGTCCGTCCGCGTCGTGGGGGACGGGTCGTCGGCCATCGCCCAAGCGTTGGGCGAAGTGGGTTTCGTCATCGCTGGCCGTTCCGGGACCGGCGAGCAGGGCGATCGGGCACGTCTCCGCTACGGGGTCGGGGGCCAGCAGGCGGCGGTCATGGTGGCCAGTCACCTGCGGGGAGCAGTGGACATGGTTGGCGATCCCACCCTCGCCGGGAACGAGGTCGTCCTCGATCTCGGCGGTGCTGCAGCGCCTGAGATCGGGGTGTCTGCCGACTACCGCACGGTGACCTTGCCACCAGCGGTTGCGACGACCCCTGCTGTCTCGCCAGACCGGGCACAGGACGACGACTCGGGCAGCGCCACAGATGACGCAGACAGTGGGGACGTGGTTCCGGCTCCCCCAGTAGCGGCAGTTCCCGGCCTCTGCTCATGACGTGGTCCCGACGCAGGGCCTGTGGTTGTCGTTCCATACACTCATCGCCTTGAGTTGTCCGTCGTTGTGGCGACAGGAATGGCGACGACAGGGATGAACCCTCGAGCGGGAGCGGGCCGAGAGATGAGCAGGATCGCCGTGATCGGCACCGGGTACGTGGGCCTCACGACCGGCGCTTGTTTCGCCCATCTCGGTCACCACGTGGTGTGCGCGGACGTGGATGCGGACAAGGTCGATCGACTGCGTCGCGGTGAGATTCCCATCCTGGAGCCGGGTCTCGACAAGATCGTTGCCCACGGCATGGCCGAGGGGCGGCTCAGCTTCGTGCTGGGCGCAGCCGCCGCGGCTGCGGACTGCGAGTTCGCCTATCTGTGCGTACCTACGCCGCAGGGTCACGATGGTCGGGCTGATCTGAGCTACGTGGAAGCGGCGGCCCGTGAGATCGGCGCAGTGCTGCCGAGCCAGGCCATCGTGGTCAACAAGTCCACGGTGCCGGTCGGGTCGACCCACGTCGTGGAGCGGGCAATGGGGCGGACGGACGTGACCGTCGTCTCGAACCCGGAGTTCCTGCGGGAGGGGTCAGCCGTCCACGATTTCCTCCACCCGGATCGGATCGTCGTGGGCACCGAGGACCAGTCGGCGGCCATGCGGGTGGGAGATCTCTTCGCCGGCGTCCCCGCCCCGCTGATCGTCACGGATCCAGCCTCGGCTGAGACCATCAAGTACGCCGCGAACTCCTTCCTGGCCGCCAAGATCTCGTTCGTCAACGCAATCGCTGCCGTATGCGAGGCGGTCGGAGCCGATGTGAACGATGTGGTTCTGGGAATGGGCTCGGACCCCCGGATCGGGGATCGCTTCCTTCAACCTGGACCAGGGTGGGGAGGTTCGTGCTTTCCCAAGGACACTCGAGCGCTCGTTCGGATCGCTGAGGATGCGGGCTACAGCTTCGATCTGCTCAAGGGCGTGATCGAGGTCAACGAGCAACAGTTCGAGCGCATGGCCGACAAGGTCGAGGCGATGGCGGGTGGATCCCTCGACGGGGTCAGAGTTGCGCTGTTGGGACTGACCTTCAAGGCCAACACCGATGACCTGCGCGACTCGCCCGCCCTCGAAGTCGCCAGACGGCTGGCCGGGCGCGGGGCTTCGTTGGTGGCCTACGACCCGGCCGTGCACAACGGGATCGGAGACATCGAGGTGGCCAGTAGTGCGTATGAGGCGTTGGAGGACGCAGGGGTCGCCGTTGTCCTCACAGAATGGGACGAGTTCCGGTGGCTCGACTGGGACCGGGTCGCCGCTGCCATGGCGACCCCACGGCTCGTGGACTGTCGCAATCTTCTCGACCCGCCTTCCATGCGGCGCCGTGGGTTCGTCTACGAAGGACTCGGACGACCGTGACCCGGGTGGTGGTCACCGGGGGCGCCGGCTTCCTCGGGTCCCACCTGTGTGACCGATTGCTGGCCGACGGTCACGAGGTCGTCGCCATCGACAATTTGGCGACCGGCTCGCTCGACAACATCGAGCACCTCTTCGGGCGGAAGGGGTTCACCTTCGCCCGACATGACGTCACCACCCACGTGTGGGTTCCCGGTGCCGTCGATGCCGTGATGCACCTTGCGTCACCGGCATCGCCGAACGATTACCTCGACCTCCCGATACAGACCCTCAAGGTCGGGAGTCTCGGTACCCACAACACCCTGGGGTTGGCCCGAGAGAAGGGGGCGCGCTTCCTGCTGGCCTCGACGTCGGAGGTGTACGGAGATCCTCAGGTCCACCCCCAGACCGAGGAGTACTGGGGGAATGTGAACCCCGTCGGTCCACGGGGTGTTTACGACGAGGCGAAGCGGTTCGCCGAAGCCCTGGCCATGGCCTATCGGCGGGTTCATGACCTGCCGGTTCGGATTGCTCGCATCTTCAACACCTACGGACCCCGCATGCGGCCTGATGATGGTCGAGTTGTGTCGACGTTCCTGCGGCAGGCCCTGACCGGGGAGCCGCTCACCATCAACGGTACTGGCGAACAGACGCGCAGCTTCTGCTACGTCGATGATCTGATCGAGGGCATGGTGGCCCTGCTGTGGAGCGACATCGTCGGACCGGTCAACCTCGGTAACCCGCAGGAATACTCGATACGGGCCTTGGCCGAGGAGATCGGGAGGGTGACCGGGACGGGCATCGAACTCATCGAACGACCGCTGCCCGTGGACGATCCGATTCGGCGCCGTCCGGACATCGCACTGGCTCGTCGTGAGCTGGACTGGGAACCTACGGTCCCGTTGTCTGCCGGGCTCGCAGCGACCGTGCGGTGGATGCGGGAGCATCGGCCCCTCGACGGTGGCGGAACCCCCCGGGCAGCGACCTGAGGGTCCAAGTGGGGGTCTCGGGTGTGAAACACTCCTCATCGTGACCATGCGGGTCCTGTTGACCGTCGAGGCGGCTTGGCACACCGTGCCAGGAGGTACGGCTCGGGTGGCCGTGGATCTGGGTGCCGCACTGTCTCGCCTCGAGGGTCTGCACGTCACCGGGGTGGCGGCTCGGCATCGCTCCGATCCGCCGGCTGATTTCCAGCCGACGGTTCCCACCGTCCATCACCGTCTGCCCCGGCCATTGCTCTACGAGGCTTGGTCCCGGGGACCACGTCCCAGAATCCGTACCTGGCGCGACACCGACGTCGTCCACTCGACGACCTTGGTGGTTCCGCCGCTGTGCGGTGCCCCACTGGTGGCCAGTGTGCACGACCTGGCCTTCCGCCGGCATCCCGATCGATTCCCGCCACGGGCTCGCCGTCTTTTCGAACGGGCGTGGCGCCGGGTGCTGGAACGGGCTGACGCAGTGGTGTGTCCATCGGTTGCCACGTCAGCCGACCTCCGGGCAGGCGGGCTCGAGGCCGATCGCCTGCACGTGATCCCGCTCGGTCATGACCCCCTGACCGTCGACGAGGACGAGGTTCGCGGGGTGGCGGATCGGTATGGTCTCGAAGACCAGTACGTCCTGGCGACGGGCACGCTCGAGCCGCGTAAGAATCTGCCGACGTTGGTCGCCGCCTACGGGCGGGTTGCCGCACGCCACGATGTCCAACTGGTGCTCGCCGGCCCCCGCGGCTGGGGCGAATCGGTGGATCGGGTGCTGGAACCGCTTCCCCGGGCGCAACGGGAACGAGTCGTCGTCACCGGTCAGGTACCCACTCGGGATCTGGCCGCCCTGTACCGAGGGGCGACCGTGTTCTGCTACCCGAGCCTGTTGGAGGGGTTCGGGTTGCCCGTGCTGGAGGCCATGTCCTACGGCGCACCGGTGATCACCAGCAGTGGCACGGCTACTGAGGAGGTGGCCGGTGGGGCTGCGGTGACGATCGACCCGAGTTCCGTGGACGAGCTGGCCGACGCGTTGGACTGTCTGCTCGGCGACGACGCAGCGCGCCGGTCGCTGTCCGAAGCCGGACTGCAGCGCAGCCGTTCGTTCTCGTGGGACCAGGTGGCCGAGGCGGTGCGCGATGTGTATCGACGGGTGACGTGAACGATCAGGCGCGCGTCTCGGCACGGGATCCTGACGCAGTGGTGCTCAACCTGGCATGGCTGCGACCTGGACAGGTCGGTGGGTCCGAGCACTACGCAGTGAATCTGGCGAACGCCATGATCGACCGAGGAGTGCGACTCCACCTGGTGGTTGGCCCCGACGTACCGGACGCCCATCCCGACCTGGTGTCACGCTGCACCCACGAGGTCGTTCGCAGCCCGGGAGGTCGGGTTGGCCGGATCCTGGGGGAGCGACGCCGATTCCGTCGGGTGCTCGCGAGCGAGCGGGTGGTCCACCATCTCGGCGGCACGGTCGCAGCGCGGTCGTCGACCCCGGTCGCGCTCACCGTTTTCGACCTGCAGGTATTCGACCTGCCGCAGCACTTCCACCCTGTCAAGCGGCGCTACCTGCGGGCAGTCCTGCCACCGTCCCTGCGGCGGGCAGATCTCGTGTGTGTGACGAGTTCGTTCGTGATCGACGGACTGCAGCGTCATCTTGGTGTGGACCCCGACCGTTGTCGCCTCGTGCCCGCCCCCATCGTCGTTACCGAGCCCGCAGGAGAGAGCCCCCCCTGGCCCTACCTCCTCTATCCGGCCGTGACCTGGGGGCACAAGGCCCACACCCTGCTCGTCGAGATGATGGAAGCGGTCGACCCCGACCTCCATCTGGTGTTGACCGGGGCGGCCGGGCCAGCCCACCGGCAGGTGGTTGCTGCGATCGAAGCCTCCGGTGCCCGCGAGCGCATCCACCATCTCGGGCGGGTGGCGCCGGGGCGGCTCGCAGCCTTGTATCGGGGCGCCCGGGCCGTGGTGGTTCCGTCGCAGTACGAGGGCTTCGGTCAGCCTGCCATCGAGGCGATGGCCCATGGGGTGCCCGTGCTGGTCTCGACCCACGGCGCCCTGCCCGAGGTTGTCGGAGGGGCTGCCCGAACGGTGCCCGATGACCCCGAGGCGTGGGCGGCCGCAGTCGGCGAGGTGGACGACGATCGACCGGATCGCATCGCCGCTGGACTTGCTCGGGCGGCTCGATTCAGCCCCGAGGCGGCAGCGATCGCCCAGCTGGCCGTCTACGACGAATTGGGGTGAGCGATCTTCGGCAGAACTGACCCCGATTGACCCACCTGACCTTCTAACTTCGGATGTGCTCATGGACATCACGGTGCTCTGCCCGCACTTCGCTCCCGACTCGGCGCCGACCGGCGACGTGATCACCCGCCTCGTCGAGGAACTCGCTCGGCGGGGCCACCGGCTGCATGTGGTGACCTCCCTGCCCTGGTACCGGCAGCACGCAGTGGAGGAAGAGTGGAAAGGGCGCCTCGTCCGGCGCGAGACCACACAGTGGGGTCGGATCAGCCGCGTCCACCCGTTCGCAACGCGCAACAAGGCGAACCTGTTCATGCGGGCGGCCGCGTTCGGGGTGTTCACCACGGCATCGCTGATGACGGCAGTGATCGGGGCGAGGACCGACGTGGTGCTGGCCATGAGCCCGCCGCTGACCCTGGGGCCAGCCGGGTGGCTGGTCGCCCGGCGCATGGGTGCCCCGTTCGTGTTCAACATCCAGGACGTGTACCCCGATGCCGCAGTGCGGGTCGGAGCGATCTCCGACCCTCGGGTCATCGCTGCCCTCACCCGCTTGGAAAGATTCAGCTACGCCAGGGCGGACGCCGTCACCGTGCTGTCCGACGACCTGCGCGCCAGCCTCAGTGATCGGGTGACGGATCCCTCGCGTATCCGAGTGATTCCCAACTTCGTCGATACGCAGCGGATCAGCCCGGGCCCTCGGATGAACTCGTACCGCACGGACCTCGGAATCCAGGACCAGACGGTGGTGCTGTATGCAGGCAACGTCGGCTATTCCCAACCCCTGGAACTCGTCGTGGAGGCTGCCCGCCGACTGACTGCGAGGGCTGACCTTCGCTTCGTGATCAATGGAGAAGGTTCGCAGCGAGCAGTACTGGAGGCCGAGGCGGCCGGGCTCGACAACCTCGACATCGTGGACTTCCAACCACCGGAGCGGCTGCCCGAGGTGCTGGCCGCCGGGGACATCCACCTGGTGCTGCTCAAGGAGGGTCTTGCTTCGGTGAGCGTTCCCTCGAAGTTGTATTCCATTCTCGCTGCGGGGCGGCCAGTGGTGGCGAGCGTAGATCGCGGCACCGAGGTCGAGCGCGTACTCGATGGGGCTGGAGCTGGGGTGGCCTGCCGACCTGGTGATGTCGACGACTTCGTCGCGGCCCTGCTCGCCCTCGCCGATGACCCCGAGCGTCGTGCTGCGGCGGGTTCGGCGGGTCGGGCATTCGCTGAAGGCTGGCTGTCCCCGAGCGCTGTGGCAGGTGCCTACGAGCAACTGTTCGAGGAACTGCTCGCCTCGAGATGAGGTCCGTCTGGTCGGGGTGGCGATGGAACCTCGTCGATCCACGGTAACTTGGCCAGCCGTATGGCCAGATCAGCTGCAGCCAAGAAGGTCGCCAAAGCCGCCAGCACGGGAGCTGGCGGCAAGGGCGCGGGCCGAGAGCGCAACCTGTTGTTTCCCGCAGCGATGGCCGTGGTCGTCGTGCTCGGCATCGTGCTTATCGTCATGGCTCGAGGGCAGCGAGCCGACAACGCGCCGAGGGGGGCGCCCACCCTCCAAGACCACTGGCACGCTGCGTACAACATCTTCGTGTGTGACGAGATCAGTCCCACGGTGTGGCCGGACGACTCTGTCAAGGACGAGACGGGTATTCACACTCACGGTGACGGGCGCATCCACATCCACCCGTTCGTGAGCACGGTGAGCGCCCAGTTCGCCACGGTCGGCGCCTTCATGGACGAGTCCGAACTCGAGTTCGATGACGAGTCGTTGCAACTTCCCAATGGTGTGGTGTTGAGGGAGGACGACGCGCCCTGTGGCGGTGATGAGGGAACTCGTGCCGAGTTGCGGATCCTCAAATGGAACACTCTCGACGCCGAAACACCCATCGTCTACACGGAGGACCTCCGTAGCGTGAGGTTCAACGAGAACGGTCAGTTGATCGTGTTCGCCATGGTCGATCCCGAATTGCCGGACGCGGACATTCCTCGACCGGACGACACAGGTCTGCGCGCCCTTCTCGGGTTGCCGCAGGAAGACCTGCCCCTCGGCTCCGATGGAACCCCCATCGGCCCTGCCGTGGCCACCACCGAGCCCGCTGACGACGAGACCTCAGACCAGGGGGACTAGGCCGGTGAAGGCGGTGGTGCTGGTGGGCGGGTTCGGCACACGCCTCCGTCCCCTGACCCTCACCAGACCCAAGCAGATGCTGCCCATCGTGGGCCGTCCGATGATCGAGTGGGTGGTCGGTCGACTGAGGCCGTTCGGGGTCGATGAGGTCGTGCTGTCCCTGGGGTACCGGCCGGATGCCTTCCTCGAGGCCTACCCCGACAGATCGATCGCCGGGGTGTCCTTCAGGGTGGCCGTCGAGCCCGAACCGATGGGGACGGCGGGCGCTGTGCGTTTTGCTGCGGAAGCGGCGGGACTCGAGGAGACATTCTTGGTCCTCAACGGCGATGTCCTCACCGACCTCGACATCGCAGCGCTGCTGTCCATGCATGTCGAGCGGGAGGGTGAGGCGACCATCGCCCTGCAGCGCGTGGACGACCCGTCCCGTTTCGGTGTGGTCCCTACCGAGGCAGATGGTCGGGTGATCGCCTTCGTCGAGAAGCCAGCGCCTGGCACCGCTCCTACGGATTACATCAATGCGGGCACCTATGTTCTGGAGCCGAGCGTCATCGAGCGGATCCCGGGAGGACGGTCAGTGTCGATCGAGCGCGAGACCTTCCCCGCCCTGGCCGATGCGGGTCTGCTCTATGCGCTTGCCGCCGACACGTACTGGCTCGACACAGGTACGCCTGCCCAGTTCCTCGAGGCGAACCTCGACCTGTTGACGGGGCGGCGACCGGGGGCCTCCGACGTCGTACGAGGCCAGGTGGCGGCCGGGGCCGAGGTGTCGAACTCGATGGTCGGCCCAGGGGCCAAGGTGGAGGCCGGCGCCGTCGTGGAGGACTCGGTGCTGTTTCCCGGTGTCGTCGTCGAGCGTGGGGCTCGGGTGAGTGGATCACTGCTCGGTGAGGGGGTTCGGGTTGGTGAGGGTGCGGTTGTGGCGGATCTCTCCGTGGTCGGCGACGGTGAGCGGATCGCCCCTGGGTCGACGCTGTCGGGCGTCCGTCAGCCTGATCCGGGATAGGGCTGCTGTCATGGCGTGGGTCGAGGGCCGAGGAGTGCGCCGATGAGGATCTGGGTGACCGGTGGTGCCGGTTGTGTGGGGTCCCACCTGGTCGAGATGCTCCTCAACGCAGGTCATCGGGTGGACGCCCTCGACGACCTGTCGACCGGTCGGTTCTCACACCTGACCGATGCCCGTCGTCGGGAGGGGTTCGGCTTCCATCAGGTGGACGTCAGGGGTGACGAGCTCATCGGATTGGCGGTCCGCCAGCGACCTGACGTGATCGTGCATCTCGCAGGCAATCCATTCCGACCAGGCGGATTCGCCGATCCTCGGGCAGAGGCATCGCTGTCGGTGCTGTCCACCCTGAACGTTCTGGCCGCAGCGCAGGCTGTGGATGGGGCCGTGGTGGGGGTCGTGCACGCCACCCCCGATGCCGTAGACGCACCGTCGACCCCTGCCGAGGTCAGTGCATGGACGATCGTCGACCACCTGCGTATTGCGCACGAGGTCTCCGGGGTGCCCACCACCTGTGTGGCGATCAGCAATGTGTACGGCCCCCGCCAGCGGATCGTTGGCGGGGGGCCTCTCGTGGCATCGATGGTGGCTGCCATCGCAGGAGGGGGCCCGGTCGTCATCGATCACGGTGACCACACCCGCGACCTGCTGTTCGTGGACGACGCTGTCGATGCCCTGCTCAGATGTGTCGAGCGGATGCCGGGTGGAGTGATCCCGGTCGGATCCGGCAGGGTGACGCGGCCGAGCACCGTGGCGGACCTTCTGGGTCGGGTCGCGGGAGTGGACGTGTCGAAGGTGGAGGGTCCCGAGCGGCCCGGTGATCGGGACCGACCTGCCTGGCCGCTCGATCAGGCATCGGAGCGGCTCGGCTGGCGTCCCTGGACAACCCTCGAGGAGGGCCTGCGCCGTTGCTGGAGGGCTGCCACGGACGCGATGACCGAGGGTGCGCCAGTCGGCGGCTGACCCCGGCCAGCTCAGCGGAACAGGTCGTCGGCCGGGTCGCGGATGATCTCGTCGTGGATCGAACCGTCGCCCAGCCATGACGGCTCGACGCCGCGGACCACGGCAACTGGCACGCCGGCCGCCTTGCCGCAGACGAGGTCGGCTGCTGCAGCGATCTCGTCTGCAACGCACACCTCGGTCACCATCAGTTCTCGACCGAGGGCGTCTGTCGTGCCCCTGAGGTCGGCGATGGCTCGGATCCCGGCGCAGCCGATCGCCACGTCGGTCACGCCCCGACGCCATGGCCGGCCGAAGGTGTCCGAGATGATCACTGCGACATCCACCCCCGTCGTGCCCTTGATGCGGTCCCGAATCCGCCGAGCCGAGCGGTCGCTGTCCTCGGGCAGGAGGGCAGCCCAGCCTCGCTCGACGTTGGACAGATCGATTCCCGCATTGGCGCACACGAATCCATGTTTGGTCTCGCTGATGATCAACTCTCCTCGGCGCCGCAGAATGCGAACGGACTCCCGTTCTACGATCGGCTTGTGGGACAGCGGATCGTTCGGGTCGACCTCGATCATTGCGCCCTCGGCTTTGGAGACGATCTTCTGGGTGACCACCAAGACGTCGCCGTCGACGAGGCCGTGATCGGCGGCCAGGCACGTATCGGCGATGAGTGAGCCGAGGTCGATTCCTCGCGTGATTTCCGGAATCCCGTGCACTGGATGGATCTCGAGGGTCATCTCACACCTCCAGGCCGACTGCGGCCAGGGTCGAGCGCGCAACGGTCGCCGCGCGCTTCGGATCGGACATGATCGTGTCGGCAACCGCGCACGCCGGGCCGGCTGCTGCGACATCGGGAGCGAGGTCCTTGTCGACCAGATCGATGACGAGGGTGCCGACCACCTCCCGGTACAGGCCGGCCACGCCGACGGCCGACGAGGGGTGGCCCAGTTCCACCATGAGACGAGCGGCCGGACCCTTCAGCGCAGCTCCGCCGACAATGGGTGACACGGCCACGACGCTGTCCCGCCGAGCCACTAGGGCGTCCCGAATTCCTGGGACGGCGAGCACGGGTCCGATGGAGACGATCGGGTTGCTGGGGGCGACCACCACGACATCGGCCGAGCTGATTGCCTCGAGGACTCCGGGAGCTGGGCGGGCTGTCGCTGCGCCTTCGAAATGTACGGCCGACACGGCGACGTCGTGGCGACGGGCCACGAAGTAGTCCTGGAAGTCGATGTGCTGGCCGTCGACCATCAGCTTGGTAGCCATTGGTGCATCGGACACGGGCAACACGCGGACGTCGAGTCCGTGGCTACGCACGACCTCCGCCGTCACCTCACTGAGTGATCCGCCTTCGCTCAGCCGTTGCGTTCGGTAGAGGTGTAGGGCGAGGTCTCGGTCTCCCAGGCTGAACCAGGTGTCCCCGCCGTACCTGTCCAGTTCCTCCATGACGGTCCAGGTCTCGCCCACCCGTCCCCAACCGGTCTCAGGGTTCACCTGGTCGGCCAAGGTGTAGGTGACGGTATCGAGGTCGGGCGATATGGCCAGACCGTGGAGGCGGAAGTCGTCGGCCACGTTCACGACCGCGGTGACGTCGGCGGGATCGACCAACTCGACGAGGCCTCGCAGAAATTTTGCGGCGCCGACGCCGCCGGCGATGACGGTGACCTGAGGCATCAGCCGGAGCCTATCGGGGTGACCGAAGGGCGAGCCGGGTCCGGCACAGGGTCTCGAATCGCCCGACGATTGCCTCCCACCCGTAGGTGCGAGCACCGAAGTCGCGTCCACGTTCGGAGAGTTGTTCTCGGAGGTGCCGATCACCCAGTAGACGGTCGAGCGCAACCTCGAAGGTGGGGTAGTCGGCGTACCAGAGTCCGCCTTCGGACCGACGGGCATGGTCGTAGGTTGCCGCGCACCACCGGTTGACCAGCACGGGAATGCCGGCCGCCCAGGCTTCCAACACCACGAGGGAGAAGGACTCCATGGCCGAGGGGGTGATGAGCAGATCGGCCGCTCGCAGGAGGTCCCACTTGGTGGCATCGTCGATCTCGCCCAGGATCACCAAGTCGTCGTCGGTGTCGATGCTCGCCCCTGGCTCGCCGGCCATGACGAGTCGATGGGTGGGCGAACGGCGGTGCGCGTAGGTGCGCCAGAACTCGGCGAGACCAACCGATCCCTTTGCGTGCTCGATGCGGCCGAGGCACAGAGCGAACGGGCGACCGTCGTCGGGCAGTCCCAGGGGTTTCGGGCGATCAGGATCGGCGGGTACCGGCTCATCGATGCCCCAGCCGAGGACCGTGTGCGGCAGGTGGGCCACCGGATGGGTCGCTTCGAGGAGTCGCCGTTCGGCGTGGCTGCCGTAGAGCAGGCCGTGGCTGGCCAGGATCACCCGACGGACCGTCGGGAGGCGAAGGAACGGCTCATCGTGGGCTGCGGGCACGAGGAGGGCGCGGTCGGCGACCGCCTCGAGTACTCCGACTGTGGTCCAGAACAGATACGGGGCGAACACCACGAGGTCGGCGGGCGATGAGGCGACAGCGCTTGCGAGGCTGTGACTCACGGGTCCCTGCGTGGTGAAAAAAGCCGCCTCGGTGACGGGATCGACCGTCGTCGGCGACTCCTTCACCCGCTCGTTGAGGGGCCCCCAGTCGGCTGTCCGACCCCCGTCGACTGGGTGCAGGTGGATGGTGACTCCGTTGCGGACCGTGGTGCCGGGCTCTCGTTCATCTGCCCAGGTCGCAGAGGAGACCGCGGTGGTCGCATGCAGGTGCACCTCCCAGCCGAGTTGGGCAGCGACGCGCTCGGCGAGCATTCTGACTGCAGCCTCGGCCCCTCCTCGCAGCCAGTAGCGGGGGGTCACGAAGTCGACGCGCTCGATGTCCCCGGCCGTCATCGAGCCGCTGCGCACTGCCAGGCGGCTTCGAGAGCCCGCTCCATCTCCTCGTCACAGCGAGCGGGGGTGAACTCCCCAGCGCGGGAAAGGCCAGCCGCACGCATCCGCCCTGCGAGTACCGGGTCGGTGAGCACCCGTTCGAGGGCGGTCGCAGTGAGTTCGCAGGCCTTGTCGCCGAGCAGCAGGCCAGCCGGACCCACGGTCTCACCGACCGCTGTGCAGTCATAGGCCACGACGGGTACGCCATGGCTCATGGCTTCCAGTAGCGGTACGCCGAACCCCTCGTGGTCACTGAGGCAGCAGAAGACGTCGGCCGACGCGTAGGCCTCGCTCAGTTCGCTGGGGCTGACCCGCCCAGCGAAGGTGACGGTGTCGGTGAGATCGAGGTCCTCGACCAAGCCCGCCAGCGCAGACGAGTAGCTATCAGAGGTCGGCGGCCCAACTAGTCGAAGGCGGACCTCGGGAATGCGGTCCCGGAGGAGGGCTACGGAGACGATCAGGTCGTGGAGAGCCTTGTTGGGAGCCACTCGTCCCACGAACAACACGGTGGGGGGGCCGTGATCCCGCACCGCTGTGTCGACCGGGGGTTCGACGGGAAGGCAGACGACATGGGTATCGGCGAGGCCGCGGGCGTGGAGTTGGATGGCGTTGTACTCCGAGTCACAGATGCCGATCAGGGCGCGGTCGATCAATGTGTCGAGTTGGTGGTGGGCGTCGAGTAGGAGGCAGGCCGCGGTGGGGTCCCAGCCGGCTAGCAGGTCGACTGGGGTCAGGTTGTGGAAGTGCAGGGCCAGCGGCTCGTCCCGTTCCAGGAGTACGTCTGCGCAGCGACTGGCTTGGGCCATGTGGTAGGAGAACAGCGTCGTACCCGGGTGCACATATCGATCGACGTCGTCGATGTGTTGCGTCTCGTCGGCGGTCTCCTCGTTGATCACGTCGACGAATATCTCGGCCACCCGGCCCCGGGCCCGCTGCTGCTGGCGAATGCGGAGGGCATGCTCACCGACAGCGTCTCCTCGCAACAGGGTGGGCAGGAATTGGTGCACGGCCGTCCAGTTCATGGTTGGTCCGGCGGGTGGTCGAGGACCCTGGTCAGCGAGGCCTTGAACCGTTCGGTGGTTCGCTCGAGTGTGAAGTCAGCCGACCTCCGCCGGCCGGCCGCAGCCAGGTGATCGGCAAGGCCCTGATCCTGTGCGATTCGGGCCAGCGCCGCACCCACGATCATCGGGTGCTTGTCGGCCAGGAGCAAGCCTCCGTCGCCCACCGTGCCGCCCACTGCCGTGCAGTCGTACGCGACCACGGGGAGCCCGTGATGCATCGCTTCGATGACGGGCACGCAGAATCCTTCGTGGTCGCTCAGGCACAGGAACACGTCGGTCGCTTGGTAGAACGCCACGAGGGCGGACTGGCTCACCGAACCGTGGAAGGTGACGTGCTGGCTCATCTCTGCGGTCTGGACGATCTCATCGACGAGGCGCCGGTAGCCGGGTGGCCCGTCGGTTCCGACGATGTGGAGATGAGCATCGTTCCCGTAGACGTCGCGTACGACCTTGACGGCAGCCACGAGGTCATGGTGTGCCTTGTTGGGAGCGATCCGTCCCACGAAGAGCACTTGCAGTCCGCGCTTGCTGCGCTTGATCGACCCGGTGATGGCCTTGTCGGGAGGGCTTGCCGCCACGTCGAAGAGCACGGGAATGGTTTCGGTACTGACATAGCCGAGCTCATCCAGTTCGGACTGGTTGAACTCACTGTCGCAGATTGCGTGGTGGCAGCGGGTTGCGTAGTCGGCCATCTGCTGGCGGCCGAGGCGGACCTCTGCGTCGAGCAGGCCATCCCATCGTCCGACGAGTTCGACCGGTGTGATGTTGTGATAGTTGACCAACCGTCGACCGGGGTGCCGCGCCCAGCGCTCGGCGAGAGGACTGCCGATCGAGAACTGGTAGATCACGGCGTGGGCGTCGCTGGGCAATTGGTCCGCCAGGTAGGTGTCGCCTGCCACCTCACCGTGTCGAAACATGGCGAAGATGTCGCTGCTGTACCCCATCGACCGCAGGATCTCCCTGAGCCGGAAGGTGTGATTGCCCACTGCGTCCCGCGGGGTGATCGTGGGAACCAACTGGTGGACCTGCAGGGTCATCGACGTACGGTGCCCACGATGATGTTCGCAATGCCGTCGTCTCCTGCCGAGATGGACGTGTCGGACACGCCGGCCCGCTCGAGCAGATGCCTCCAGGTCGCCGGATGTAGGGGGCGACTGCCGGTGAGGTCGGCTGCGACGGGTCCGACCCTGGTGCCCCAGTGGCCCGGATCGGTCGCGATCACGACCACTCGGGCGTCGTTCCCGCACCGTCGCACGGTGCTGTCGATCATGCGGACCTGCTCGTTGAGGGCAAGCCGATCGGGTGCCCCGACCAGGACCGCGCCGCCCAGAACCCCGTCCTCGAGACGTTGGAGGTGCTCGTCGAGGTGCTCAGGGCTGAGTTCGAGGGTGGCGTGGGGGTCGGTTGTCGGGCCGACGCCGTACGCGTCGAGGCCCGCGTCGACGAGGTGGCGAACAAGGCCTGAGCCCTGGACCTCACCGACCAGGATGCGGCCAGCAACCCCTGCGAGGTGGCGGCTGATCAGCTCGTAGGACGGGGGATCGAGGAGGGGATCAGGGAGCATGGCCAGCAGCTCGTCCCTCGACGCAACGTTCAGGTCGACTCGGTCCTCCAGGGCGACGATCCGTTGCTCCAGTTGCCGGGTCGTGGTGGCGAGCAGGCGCAGGGGGCGGGTGATCTGGATGCCCAGGGCTGCGATCTGCTGCGCCATGTGTCGGTGGTAGAAGTACGTGGCCTTGCGAACGGCCGTCTTCACCGCTGTACCCGCTCGCCGGTTGCTCTCGACTGGGACGCCCGCATCGATGTACGAAGCGGCCTCGATCGAGCGGATTGCGTCGTCGATACCGGTGGATCGGCCACCCTCGGGTATCCACCGTCGGAAGGTCTCGTCGAGGCGCCGCAACAGGGCACGCGGATAGTCGCCCTCCTCGGTCCGGCGAGCTGCTTCCTGTTCCACCTCGGCTACGACGGAGGCGAAAAAGGCTGCGTCGTCGTGCGAAGGCTCGCCGGGAGTTGAAGTGAGGTCGGACTCGGTCATGTCGTGGGGACTCCGTCGGGGGCTGGGCGGGCGGGGGCGTGACCGGCCCGGATGGTCCGGCGCCCCGACCGAGACCCGACGAGTGGGTAGCGTACCGTTCGCATGCGGATCGCCCTGGACGCCTCTCCACTGATCGGCACCCGAACCGGGATCGGGGGCTTCGTGGCCGGGTTGGCCTCCCGGCTGGCCGAGGAGACGGGGGTCGAGGTGGTTCCCTACACGCTGAGCGCTGCCGCTCGGAGGGCGGGTACCGTGCGCGGTCAGTGGGTTCCGGTGCCAGCCGTGATCGCGCCAGCGCTGTGGCGGGTGGCCCGTCGACCCCTCATCGAGCGCTTCGTGGGACCCATCGACGTGGTGCACGGCACGAACTACCTCGTCCCGCCGGCCCGGGTCCGTCGGGTGGTCTCTGTGTACGACCTGAGCTTTTTGGATCAGGTGCATGCAGGACGGGTCGACCGGGCCGTTCGCTGGGCGGTGAGAACGGGGGCCACCGTTCACACCATGGCCGCATCGGTGGCCGACGAGATCCGCACCAGGTACCCCTCGGCTCGGGTGGTGGTCGTTCCAGGGGCAGTGGTGGCGCAAGGTCCTCGACGGACCCCGCCGGAGGGCCCGCCCGTGGTCGTGGCACTCGGCGCCACCGGCCGTCGAAAGCGGATCCCCCTCCTCGTCGAATCCTTCGGTCGTGCGTTCCCCGAGGGGAACACCACACTGCGGATCGTGGGTCCACCCGGCGACGACGAGGAGGCCGTCGCCCGCGCGGTGGCTGCGCTTCCGGACCACTCGGCCGGTCGGGTCGTTCGCGTCGGTCCCGTGGACGATGCGCGTCGGGACGCCGAGCTACAGGCGGCAACCGTGTTGGCGTATCCCAGCGACTACGAAGGCTTCGGCATGCCGGTCCTCGAGGCCATGGCGGCCGGTGTGCCGGTGGTCACCACCGACGGCGGATCGTTGCCCGAAGTTGCCGGGAACGCTGCCCGCGTCGTTCCGGTCGGTGATGGGGAAGCGTTGGGATGCGCCCTCGCAGAGGTGGTGGCATCGGAGGAGGAACAGCGTCGTCTCGTGGCGGCAGGGCTCGATCGGGTCGAGTTGTTCTCCTGGGAGCGCACGATCACCGGCATGATGGGGCTGTACGGGGGAACCGAATGACGACGTCTGTTCGAGCTGGCGCTGATGTGCTCGTGGTGGGCCCGGGCGCGGTCGGTTGTGCCCTGGCGGCGGCTGCGCTGTCCGCCGGCCGTACGGTGGCCCTGGCCGGTCCGACTCCCTTCGACGAACTCCACGTGAGCACCCCGGACCGGGAGGTTCGCCTGCCTGTCTCGGTGATCACGAACCCGCACGACGTCGGTCCGGCGCCCATCGTCGTGCTCAGCGCCAAGGTCAATCACGACAGGGCAGCCGCCGACTTCGTCAGGAACGGAGTGGCGAACGGTGGAGTACTCGCGGTCCTGCAGAACGGCATCACCCACCGCGAGCGAATGTCCGTTCTGCTCGGTGACCTCATCGATGCCGTGTCGGTCGTTCCTGCGGTGGTGTACTGCCCAGCCGAGCGGTTGGCGCCGGGGCGGGTGGTGGTGCGGGGAGCGACCCGTTTCACCCTTCCCGATGATGTCGGTGGACGGGCAATCCAGCAGGCCTTGGCCGATGGCTACGCCCAGGTGCGTCTGACCGACGATTGGCTCGCCGCGGCCTGGACCAAGCTCATGATGAACGCAGCGACCGGCGCAATCGCCGTGCCGACTCGCCGGGACAATCGGGTGTTCAGCGATCCTGAGGCCGCCGACCTGGCCTTGGGCATCATGGAGGAGGTCGCTGCGGTGGCCAGGGCGGAGGGCGCAGCGCTGGCTGACGATGTCCCACGACGCGCCCTCGCTGCCTTGCAGGGATCGGCATCGGGGCATGTGTCATCCATCGTGGCCGATCGCATCGCCGGGCGACCGACCGAGTGGGCAGAGCGCAATCTCGTGGTGGTGGAGCGGGCCAGGCGCCACGGGATCGGAGTGCCGCTCATCGAACTGACCACCACACTGCTCCGCCTGGGTGAACCCGGTGGGGAGGGCGATCGCTCTGCGCCCGTCTCGGACTGATCGCAGGGCGGAATCTGGCGGTCGAGCGATCCCGTGTATTCGGGCTGTGCGCCCCTACCCTGATGTCGACGACCCTGAATACGTTCGGAGGAAATGTGCGAACAGCGCTCATCACGGGGATCACCGGCCAGGACGGTCAATACCTCGCCGAGGTGCTCAATGAAGAGGGCTACAAGGTGTTCGGGCTGATCAAGGGTCAGAGAAACCCGAAAGCCGAGATGATCACCAGCGACTTCCCCTTCGTCGAACTCGTCGAAGGAGACCTCCAGGATCTCTCGTCGCTGATTGCCGCGCTCGAGTACACCCAGCCGGATGAGGTCTACAACCTCGGCGCGATCTCGTTCGTCGCGCTGTCGTTCAAGCAGGCGGAGCTCACGGCGAACATCACTGGCCTCGGTGTGCTGCGCATCCTCGAAGCGATTCGTCTGGTCGGGGGTGAGAACAACCCCATCCGCTTCTACCAGGCGTCGTCGAGTGAGATGTTCGGCAAGGTCCGCGAGACCCCACAGACCGAACTCACGCCCCTTCACCCTCGCAGTCCCTATGGCTCGGCCAAGGTGTTCGGTCACCACACCACGGTGAACTACCGCGAGTCCTACGGCTTGTACGCCTGCAGTGGGATCCTGTTCAACCACGAATCGCCCCGACGTGGAATCGAGTTCGTGACGCGCAAGGTCACCAACGCCGTGGCGCGGATCAGCCTCGGACTCCAGGACCACGTCGCCCTGGGAAATCTGGATGCCAAGCGGGACTGGGGTTTCGCCGGCGACTACGTGCGGGCCATGTACCTGATGCTCCAGCAGGACGAGCCGGATGACTACGTCGTAGCGACGGGCGAGACCCATGCGGTCAGCGAGTTCGTGCAGTTGGCCTTCGCTGCTGCTGGCATCGACGACTGGGAATCCCACGTGCGCATCGACCCTCGGTTCTTCCGACCCGCTGAGGTCGACCTTCTGGTCGGTGACGCCTCGAAGGCGCAGCGGCAGCTGGGCTGGGAGCCGAAGGTCTCGTTCCGACAGTTGGTGACCATGATGGTGGAGCACGATCTCGCCATCGAAAAAGCGAAACTCGGCTGAGGTTCCTGCCGACACCCTTGCAGTGCCCGGACTGCCGTACCCTTTCAATGGTGGTCAGGTAGGGGAGAGCTGGTGACGACCCGAGATCAGCAACCTCGTCGGTGGGCCGGCCGTCTCGGGATCGCGCTTGCCCTGGCCCTCGTTGCGATCATGGCTGGCTCGATGGGAGCCGGCGCCGACCCTGCGACAGAGGTCGAGTCCCTCGAGCGGCCGCAGCGTTGGATCGTCACGGTGGAGGCGGATCGGGAACTAGCTGTCGTGGCAGAGCTGCTGGGCGACGGGACGGCCCGAGCGGCATTGGCCTCCGACGAACGGCGCCTGCCTGGCGGGGTGTGGGTCCTGGAGGAGGCGATCGGCCGGGCTGCAGTGGGTCGGCCGGGAGTGCTTGACGCGCGCCCAGAACAGCGCTTCCGAGCTGCGGTGATTCCTGACGACCCGTGTTACGGGCCATGTGTGGGTTTCGGGGGACAGTGGCACCACGAGGCCATCGGATCGCCGGCAGCGTGGGACGTCGGGACGGGCGACGGTTCGGTCCTCGTTGCCGTGCTGGACTCGGGGATCCGGGACACCCACCTCGATCTCAGTGGTCGGGTCAGCCGGGTGGCCTGGTGCGGCTTGTCGGCAGGGTTCGCCGGTTCCAAGGAGCACGGCACCAGGGTTGCTGGCTTGGTAGGCGCCCAGACCGATAACGGGCTCGGTGTCGCCGGGGTGGCATGGAATGTCCAGATCCTCGACGTGCGGGTCCTCGTAGGCGACGACGGTTGGGAATCCGACATCGTCAGCGGGCTGTACTGTGCAGCCGAACTCGGTGCCGATGTGGTGAATCTCTCGCTCGAGTCGCTGGCTGACGAGCCATCGGCCCTTCTGGCCGACGCAATCGCCTACGCCCAGAGCAAGGGCGCCCTCGTCGTGGCGGCCGCGGGCAATTCGGGTGGTTCGGCAGTGCGCTACCCGGCCGGATACCACGGTGTGCTCGGGGTCGTCGCGAGCACACCGGGTAATGGTCTCAGCAGTTTCTCGGACCGCGGCACGTGGGCCGAGTTGGCCGCACCCGGGGAGGACATCGTTTCCCTGGGCGATGGCAGCAACCTTGCGATCACCTCGGGCGATGGGACCTCGTTTGCGGCACCGCTGGTCTCAGGAGCCGCCGCCGTCGTTCGTGGGGTCTACCCGGACCTGTCGTTCGAGCAGATCGGCCGCCGCCTGGCGTGGACCTCGGCGGCCTACAGCGGGCGAGGGTCGGCATCGGAGTTTGGCGTGCTCGACCTCGAAGCGGCTGTGTCCGAACCGCTGCGCAGTGTGTGGCAGGTGACTGACGTCGGAGAGGTGTTGGCTCTCGGTGATGCGCCATACCTCGGAGATATCGGTGGCGGGTTGAATCAGCCGGTGGTGGGGATGGCGGCGACGCCGTCTGGTGGTGGGTATTGG
>JAYPWI010000033.1:0-36089 GCA_038135065.1 Acidimicrobiales bacterium | reverse complement strand
CGATCGACCTCGGTGAGCCAAGCCTCGACCCGACCGACGTCCAAGGGGGCAGCCTCGAGCCCGTGACTGTCGTGGCCCCCGGCGATGTGGAGCACGGGACCACCTCGGAGTGCCCGATCGAGGCCCGCTCGTTGGAGATCGGCAGGATCCATGCCGATGGCGACAAGGCCGACGGGGGAGCCTGCTCCCTCGACGAGGGCGTTGGTGGCCAGGGTCGTCGAGACGGCGACGGCTCCGATGTCCGCCGTCGAGACGCCTGCCTGCTCGAGGACAGCCTCCAAGGAGGCGAGAATGCCCGCTCCCAGGTCGGCGTGGTCGGTCGGCGCCTTTGCGCTCGCTAGGACCGAGAGGTCATCAGACCGACAGGCCACTGCATCGGTGTACGTACCGCCGGTGTCGATGCCGATCAGAAGGGGAGTGCCCATGATGCTCCAGGCGGGCCAGGCCGCGTGCTCCAGCGCCCAGTGTGGCAGGCTCCGCCCCTCGGTGGCTGGCTCAGAACAGGTCGAACAAGCCGGTGATCCGCCCGCCGAGGGCGATCACGGCGATGGCCAGGATGCCGGCGATGAACGCAGTGATCATCCCGTACTCGGCTGCGATGCCTCCGGTATCGCCACGACCACTGCGGTGGTCCGTGTCGGTGCTCTTGGCTTGCGGGTTCATTGGTGGCACTCCGTCTGCGGCTCGTTTCCTTATCGGACCTCGACGGCCTCGATGTGAGCTCTGAAGACGCGAGACCGATGAATTGCCCGAACTTTGGAGAAATTGCCTCAAGGCCTCCGCACTTTGTGCCGTTGGCATAGAAGTCCCCGAGTGGCGGGGCGACAGAAGGTTCGGCTCGGGCCGGACTCGGGCCCTGGAGGGAACCATCATGACGGAGCGAATCATCACCAAGCTGATCGAGATGAACCAGAACGAGGAGGGCGGGGTTGCCGCCGAATACGGCGTCATCATCGCCGGCATCGCAGTGGTCGTGGCGGTTGCCGCTGCCGCCCTCGGCGGTCGCATCTCCTCGCTGTTCGACAGCATCCTCTGATCGAGAATGCTCAGGTGGCTGGGGTCGACCCCGGCCACCGGCCTGGGATCCATGGTGATGAAGACGGGGCGAACCCGTGAGGGGGACGAAGGGGCAGCCGCAGTCGAGCTGGCCATCATCCTGCCCATCTTCATCATCCTGATCTTCGGCATCATCGAGTTCGGCCTGGCCTTCAATCGCATGCAGGGCGTTCATGCTGCAGCGAGGGAGGCGGCCCGATTCGGTGCCGTGACACCCGGTACCGAATGTGATCGGGCGGCAGAAGCCATCGATGGTCTCGGGGTAACCGGCTTCACCTGTGTGGTGAGCGAGTCGTGCCCCGGGACGAGGGTCGTCGTCGAAGTGGCGGCGGCCGAGGAGATCGACATCCCCATCTTGGGGAGTCGCACCGTTCATCTCGAATCACGAGGCGAGTTCCGGTGCGAGGGCTGACGCCGTCCTGGCGTCGAGGCCCCGAGCACGCCCCCGATCCCGAAAGAGACGCTCCATGAAACGACGAGTGATCGGCTTGTTCGTCGCTGTGGTGATGGCCCTCGTGGGCACGGTGCTGGTCGCCTCCTTCGTCCGCAGCGCCGAGGCACGAGCGCTGGCCGGAGAGGAGCTCGTGGACGTTCTGGTGGTGACCGACGACGTGCCAGCGGGGGCCACGGTGGATGAAGTTCGGAGCCGGGTGGCCGTCGAGCGGGTGCCAGCAAAGGTTCGGGCTGTCGATGCCTTGAGTGATCTGGATCCGGTCGGCGGGTTGGTCACCGAGATTGCCCTTCGGCCCGGCGAGCAGCTCAGCGCCAGTCGGTTCGTCGCCCCCGACCTCCTTACTCGAGCGAGCGTGGCTGTTCCCGCCGGCATGGTCGAGGTCACGGTGTCGCTGTCCCCCGAACGAGCAGTCGGAGGCGCCCTGCTACCAGGCGACATCGTCACCCTGTTCGCCTCGTTCGATCCCTTCGAAATCGGTGCGCCGTCCAGCGCAACCGCTGGAGTGCCGGACACCGTCATCATCGACGGGATTCGGTTGGCGGGCGACTCGAAGACTCCGAGCAGCTCACGCTTGCTGGAGACATCGATCCTGGTGACCAACGTGCAGATCGAAGAACTTCTCCCCGAGGTGGATCCCGAGGAGTCCAGCGGAGGGCGCTTCCGAGCCCCCGCTCCGACCGGCAATCTCCTCATCACCATGGCGGTGTCGCCCACCCAGGCCGAGCGCCTCGTGTTCACCGCAGAGCACGGCATGATCTGGTTGGCCGCGCAGCCGAGTGACGTCGACCTCACCGATACCAGGGTGCAGAACCGCTTCCGGATCTATGGGACGGACCAGGCCACAGCGGTGACCCCATGACCAGGATCGCCATCATCTCCGACCTGGCCGAGGCGGCGGAGCTGCTCTCGATGGCCTGCCCCGACGACGACGTCATCCCCATCGAAGCAAGGCTTCGGACCGACGACGAGGTCGTTGACGAGTTACTGGCGTCGGGTGCAGCAGTGGTGGTCATCGGTCCCGAGCTGGACGAGGCCCGCACCATCGAACTCGCTCGGGACATCGATCGAAGGGTGCCGGGCACTGGCCGAGTGCTGTGGGCCGAACCCACTGCGAACCTGCTGATGCAGGCCATCGCGGCCGGCGTTCGTGGCGTGCTACCGGGAAATCCATCGCTCGACGATCTCTCCACTGCAGTCCATGGGGCGCTGGACGCTGGCGGACGCTCCGCCGGCCAAGAACCGACGCAGCCCCGCCGCACCGGGCGGGTGGTCGTGGTCACCTCGCCCAAGGGAGGGACCGGCAAGACCACCGTTGCCGTGAACTTGGCCGTTGCCCTGGGTGTCGGTAGCGACCTCAAGGTAGCGCTCGTCGATCTCGACCTTCAGTTCGGAGACGTGGAATACGCCTTGCGCTTGCGGCCGGAGACGACCATGACCGATGCAGTCAAGTTGGGTGGTCATCTGGATTCGACGTCGGTCAAGGGCTGCTTGACGCCGCATCCGTCGGGGGTGTTCGCATTGTGTGCACCCTCGAACCCGGTGGAAGCCGAGCAACTCGACCCCGATCGGGTGGCCGAGGTGGTTCGCTTGATGAGCGAGATCTTCGACTTGGTGGTGGTTGACACCGGCGCGGGCATCGATGACCACCTGCTCAATGCGATGGACCTCGCCACCGACGTGGTGTTGCTGGTGGCAACCGATGTCCCTACCGTCCGTTCGGCCCAGAAGTCGCTCCCGGTGTTCGACCGGCTCGGATACGGCTCGCGAACGTGGCACATCGTGTTGAACCGCTCTGATGCCAAGGTCGGCCTCGGTCCCGAAGACGTCGAACAGGCCATCGGGTTGGCGATCGACACCCGCATTCCCGAGTCCCGGGCCATGGGCGCAGCGATGAACCACGGCTCGCCCGTGGTGGAGAGCCAACCCAAATCCCCGCCGGCGAAGGCACTCACCATCTTTGCCAGGCGATTCCTGGAGCCCGTGGGGGGGAGCCCGGCGGCTTCGAGCATCTTCGATCGTGTAGGAGCGTTCTGATGGGCATCGCCGAACGCCTCAGGGAACTCGAGGGCGATGACAGAGGTGACGCCGCTCCTCGGGTGAAGCGACCGGCCACTCGACTGGCCCGCAGCGTCGGCAATGGTGGGGAGCAGGTTGGCTCCGCGCCACAGGACGTGGTCGACGAGCCAGTCTGGGAGCCGGAGGTCGCCGAGGAGCAGCCGCGGCTGGCCCGAGAGGTGTTGCCGGAGTCGGTGCGACCCTTCCAGCAGCTCCGGCAGAGGGCGAAGGAGCAGTTGTTCGTCCGCCTCGGTCATCGCCTCTACGACCCAAGCCTCGATGACGATGACCTCGCCCGCCTCGTCGGCGAACAACTCGACGAGGTGCTGCGCAACGAACCGACACCTCTGGATGAAGCCGAACGTGCCCGCTTGGTGCGAGAGCTGACGGCTGATGTCCTGGGGTACGGGCCCATCGAGCCGTTCCTCGATGACCCCGACGTCACAGAGGTGATGGTCAACGGGGCGGGCCAGATCTACGTCGAGCGAAACGGCCGCCTGGCGTTGACCGACGCCCGCTACACAGGGGACGAACACCTTCGCCAGGTGATCGATCGCATCGTCTCCCGGGTAGGTCGAAGGGTTGACGAGTCGTCCCCGATGGTGGATGCCCGCCTACCCGACGGCTCACGGGTGAATGCCATCGTTCCCCCTCTCGCCGTCGATGGTCCCAGCCTGACGATCCGGAAGTTCTCGAAACGAGCGTTGGGGGTCAACGACCTGATCAGGTTCGGTTCGCTCACCAATGAGGCAGCAGGTTTCATTCAGGCGTGTGTGAAGGGCCGGTTGAATGTCCTGGTCAGCGGGGGTACGGGGACGGGCAAGACGACCCTGCTCAACGTGGTGTCGTCGTTCATTCCGGCATCGGAACGCATCGTGACCATCGAGGACGCGGTCGAGTTGCGGCTTGCCCAGGACCATGTCGTGCGCCTCGAGGCTCGCCCGTCGAACGTGGAGGGCCGCGGCGAGGTGACGATCCGTGACCTCGTCCGAAATGCCCTCCGGATGCGGCCTGATCGGATCATCATCGGTGAGGTGCGCTCCGGCGAGGCGCTCGACATGTTGCAGGCCATGAACACCGGCCACGAGGGGTCCCTGTCGACCCTGCATGCCAACACCCCGCGTGACGCCCTGTCTCGTCTGGAGACCATGGTGCTGATGGCGGGGATCGATCTCCCGATTCGGGCCATCAGGGAACAGATCGGCAGTGCCGTCGACCTGATCATCCAGATCTCTCGACTGCGGGACGGTTCGAGAAGAGTGAGCCACATCAGCGAAGTCGAGGGCCTCGAGGGGGATGTGATCACGATCGGTGACATCTTCGGCCTGGAGTTCGGTGGTGAGGACGGACCGCAGCTACGTCCCACTGGCATCCGGCCTCGTTTCACTCAGCGGTTGGCAGACCAGGGGATCACCCTGGGACCGGAACTCTTCGGCCTCGGCGCAGAGCAGCCCCGCCGCGGCTGGGCGTGATGTCCACCCGGTCGGGGTCGATGATGCGCTCCCGCGGCTGGTTACGCCGAGCTGGGGGAGGCCAGCGTCGACTGCTGGTCGGCTGTCTGCTGGCCGCCGCGTTCGTCTCGAGCGCCGCCACGGGGACCGCGGCCCAGGAGGGCGCTCCGGAAGCCACTGGCGACGCTGAACTCGAGTTGCTGCGGGTGGACGCCGAATTTCCCCCGCAAGTCTGGTTGGAGGTGGCCGTGATCGGCGGCCCCGCTGGCACGCTCGGCCCCGACGACTTCCTGGTGACGGGAACAGAGCCGGGAACCGGCGTCGTCGTCCGGCCGGTCTCCACTGTGGGGATGAAGGTCGTTCTGGTGGTGGATACGAGCGGGAGTATGGCCGGTCAGGCCATCGAGCAGGCACGGGCAGCTGCCGCTGCCTTCGTCGGCAAGTTGCCCCCGGGGACAGAGGTGGCAGTGGTCAGCGCAGGTGCCGGTTCCCCGGTGCTGTTGGGTCTCACCAGTGACCATCAAGCCGCCCTCGATGTTCTTGCGACCCTCACGGCGCAGGGCGAAACGGCCGTGCACGACGCTGCGGTCGCCGCGGTCGACCTTCTCGGAGCGGCTGATGCCGAGGATCAACGCTTCGTGGTGATGCTCACGGACGGCGCAGACACCGTTTCCGAGCGTTCGCTGGAGGAGGCGCTGGCGGCTGTCGGTGGGGCAGATGTGACCTTCCACGGGGTAGCCCTCGACACCTCAGAGGGCGACACCTCGTCCTTGTGGGCCTTCGCCGAGGTGGCCTCGGTGTCGACCGTCGTCGCGGCTGCTGACAGCGCAGCCCTCGAGACGGCCTTCGGGCGGGTCGGCGACACGGTTGTCGGTCGGTACGAGCTGATCTTCACTGCTGCTGCGGGAGCCCAGCCGACGATCGCCCTGGTTGGCGGCGACGCTGTCGCAGTCTCCGCGTGGTCGTGGTCGGGGCCGGCAGCTTCGTCCCCATCGACGGGGGGTGGGGTTCGGCTACCAGCCGACGACACATCCCTTGTCAGACCAGTGGATGTACCTGCACCCGCCCTCATTGTCGGGCCTGAGCCAACAGGACTGGCCGGAGATCTCGCCCTGACGCTCGGACTGAGTTTGATCGGCGGTGCGCTCTTGCTCGGCCTGGTGGTGGTCGGGGTGAAGGCCGGTGACGATGGTGGATCGGCGCGGCCCCAACGGAGCCTCTCCCTCCTCGACGACCGACGCACACCCACCAAGCGGGGGCTCGGGGCACTTCCTGACCTGTTCGATGCGATCTTCGGCAGGTTCGTCAAGGCCCGGCGCATGAATCAGCTACTGGAGAAGGCCGGGCTGCCCTGGCGGGCTGGCGAGTACCTGGTGATGGTCGTTGGCGTGTCGACCGTCTCAGGGCTGGCCGGCGCCCTGCTGCTCGGCCACTGGTTGGGACTGCTCGGCGCCTTCGGTGGGCCCACGCTGGGACGGTTGTACCTCCTCCGCCGGGCCGAACTGCGAAAGAAGGCGTTCGGGGAACAGCTCCATGGCACCCTGCAACTGTTGGCCGGCAACCTGCGGGTAGGACACGCCCTGCTCAGCGCCCTCGATTCGGTGGCCGAGGAGAGCGAGGCGCCGACCTCGGTGGAGTTCCATCGGGTGGTGGGTGAAGTGCGCTTGGGCCGACCGTTGGGTGCAGCCCTGCGGGCGATGGCTGAACGGCTGGACAGCCCCGATCTGCAGTGGGTGGCCGAAGCTGTCGACATCCAGCGCGATGTCGGCGGAGACCTGGCCGAGGTTCTCGACAACGTCGCCGAGACGCTGGCTGAGAAGGCTCGGCTCGAGGGTCACGTTGCGGCGCTGGCTGCGGACGGCAAGATGTCGGCTGCGGTGATGATGGCGCTGCCCGTGGTCGTTGCGACCCTCATGTCCATTACCCAACCTGCCTATCTCCTCGTCTTCGTCGAACGGACAGGTGGTCGCATCCTCGCCGTTGCCGCTCTGGCCCTCATGGCCGCCGGCGGTATCTGGCTCAAGAAGCTCATCACACTGGTGTATTGAGACGATGCTGATGACCCCTCTCGCCGTACTCGGTCTGCCCCTTCACATCGTGGTCGGTGCGCTCCTCATCGCTGGCTCGTTCCCCGTCCTCCTGTGGTCGGTCGGCGGGCGGCAAGCCGAACGGCCGGTGGCCAGGCTCGGCGGAGGAGCCGTCGACTTGCGGACGAGCTCGCTGCAGCGGGGCACGAGTGACCGGCTGGTTGCCCCCGCCCTGCAAGCCGTCGGGGATCGCCTGCGGCGATTCACCCCGACGGGTCTGCTGGCAAATCTCGAACACAAGCTCGTGCTGGCGGGACGCCCACCGTCGGGCGTAGAGCGTCTCCTTGGCTGGAAGCTGCTCGGCGGGCTGGCCGGTCTGGCCTTCGGTCTCTACCTGGTGCCTTTCACGGGTGGTCTCGTCGCCACCCTGGCGCCGATGCTGCTCCCCGTGGTCGGATTCATGTATCCCGATGTGCGCTTGTCATCGCAGGCTGAGCGTCGGCAGGAGGCGTTGCAGCTTGCCCTGCCCCAAGCACTCGACCAGGTCACCATCAGCGTGGAGGCCGGGCTGGGCTTCGACGGTGCCCTCATGCGCTATGCAGACAAGGCAAGTGGGCCGCTGTCCGAAGAGTTCCTGCGCTCCATTCAGGACATTCGTCTCGGTTCTACCCGCCGCGAAGCGTTCGCCATGCTGCTGGAACGTACTGATTCGCCGGATCTGCGCCAGTTCGTGCTGGCGATCACCCAGGGCGAGCGCCACGGGCTGCCGATGGCCCAGATCCTCCGTAGCCAGGCCGCCGAGTTGCGTCGCAAGCGCCGTCAGCGGGCCGAGCAGAAGGCGGCCACCATCCCGGTGAAGGTCATCTTCCCGATGGTGGTCTGCATCCTTCCGGTGCTGTTCATCGTCATCCTCGGACCTGCTGCCTTCCAGATCATGGACAACCTCGGGGGTTGACTACCCGTCCGGTACGGGCACCCCTGTGATGCAGGGCCCCGAACGGGCCGCGAACCGGCCTCGGGCCGTTCAGCTACCCGACGGCGGCGACCACACGGCTGGCAGACGCAGTGGCCCCCGGAAGGCCCAACCGCCGAAGCTGACCGGCTCCGCCCGCTCGTCGACGCGTAGATCGCGCAATCGTTCGAAGGCCAGAGGGACTGCCAGCTCCCCGACGAGGGAACGAGAGGCCGCAGCCCCTGCGCAGAAATGGGGCCCGGCGCCGAAGGTCAAGGTCGCCCCGTGGTCCCGGGTCACGTCGAACCGCTCCGGATCAGGAAAGTGGGACTCGTCATGGTTGGCGGACCCGAACATGAAGAACACCCGTTCCTCGGGCTCGAAGGTGACTCCCCCGAAGGTGTGCGCTTGGGCCACTCGGCGCGGTGACATCGCGATGGGGGCCACCCAGCGGCAGTACTCCTCGAACACATCCAACCAGTCGACGGCGCCCTCCTGCACCAGGGCGAGCTGGTCGGGGTGGCTCAGCAGGGCGTAGATGCACCCGGCGATGGCATCACGGGGCTCGTTCTGGCCTCCGGAGATCGTCAGCTTGATGTTGGCCCTGACCTGGTCGAGCGGCATGCCCGCTTCGAGCATGACCGAGAGGAGGCTCATGTCGGGACGAGCGGTGACCTCGGGCAGGCGCTCGTCGATCGCGGCGTCGATGGCCGCGGTGGCGGCCCGACAGCGCGCCTCGGGTTCGGGGTCGCCCGTGTAGTTGGCGATGCCGTCGATCATCGCCTGGCTCCAGCGGTCGATGTCGACGTAGGTGGCATTGGTGAGACCCGTCAGTACCTTCAGCGCTTCACCGCTGACCTGGGTGGCGTAGGTGGGGACCAGGTCGGCAGCGCCCATGGGAGCCAGGGCGTCGAGGGCCTCGTTGGTCAACTCGCTGAAGACCTCGGCCCACCAGGCTTTGACCTTGTTGGGGCTGATGGCCGGGTAGTACACGAACCGCTCCGCCCGGTGGTCGTCGCCGTCCTTGCGCATCATGTTGTGTCCCATCAGGACGTTCATCAGTCCTCCGGGCTGCTCGGAGGAGAACACGGCGACGTTCTTCTCGCACGTGTGGATGTCGTCGCGGCGGGTCAGCAGGGTGGCGCCGAGTTCGGGCACGAAACAGATCGGGGTGGAGGCCCGCATCGTTGCCAGGGTGGGGTACGGGTCGAGCCAGAACGTCTCGGGGTCGATGTTGACGACGGGTGCGTCGGACACGAGGCCCATTGTCGCACCCTGCGGCGAGCTGCCGGGGCGAGAACCTCGTGGGGCCCCACCCTGGCTCGGTCCTTGAGCGCCGCCGAGCCCGAGCCCGAGGGTCGCTGCCCGATGAGCAGCGGTATGTTCTTTGGCGAGGAGGTCCGATGTCCATCGTCGAGGGTCGCCATTCGCGCCTGCCGTCCGACATCACTCGCCTCGGCTTGGAGGAGTACGTCCTACAGCTCGAGGTCGATGGTCTGGCCGTCGTGCCCCCCGAGGTGCACGGTGTCACCGAGGATCGGATCGACCGCTTGGCCTCGCTGCTGTTGGAGCGGGCCGAGGAGCTGGTCGGGTGCCGCTTCGATATCAACGATGGACCGCAGGCGGACATCGAGTTCCCCGTGCCGGACCACATCCTGGCCGAGCTCGCCGGCGAGGACTCGCCGGGCGAGCCGTCGCAGTTCCTGATCCAGCGCTTGTGCACCCTGGACCGGAGCTTCAGAGATCTGGCGGTCAACCCCGTCGCCGTCGCCCTGATGCGCTACCTGCTGGGTTCGAGGGCCGCCCGATTCAGCAGCCACAACGGGTTCGTGAAGTGGCCGGGCGACTACGGGTACGGACCCAACCTCGGGCTCCACTGCGACCAACTCGCCGTGCCCTTGCCGTGGGGACGTAACGCCCTGACCGCCAACACCAACTGGTGCCTCACCGAGTACACCCACCAGGGAGGTGCCCTGGCCTATGTGCCCGGGTCGCACCGTCGGATGTCGCCACCGGTGTTTCCCGACGCAGTCGAACGCGCTGTCCCCTGCGAGGTGCCGAAGGGCTCGCTCATCGTCTTCCACGGCGCGACCTGGCACGGGGCCTATCCGAAACACACTCCCGGCATGCGTCTGATGATCTCGAACTACTACCGCCACCTGATGGTCCTTCCCCAGGAAGAGTTCCGGAACAACTTCGACGCCGCACTGGCAGACGACTGCGACGATCCGGCCACCTTCCGCACCCTTTGCGGGTACACCGACGACTTTCCTTACGTCCAACAGAGTGAGCGGGTACCGCGGGTCGTGGAGGGCTGAGGGCGAGCGGGCAACCGACGGCGCTGTCAGTCAGCGGTGTCGGTCGGCGGTGTCGGGTGGCGTGGTCAGACGGTTGTGAGCGGCGGGCTAGCGTGCCGGAGGCAATCGAGGGGCGGTTGCCCGAGGGGAGCTCACACCATGGACCTGATCGAAGCGATGCGTTCGCAACCGGCGAACCGGTTCTACACCACGGATCCGGTGCCCACCGAGGTGTTCTACCGGGCAGTGGACAACGCCCGCTTCGGGCCCCAAGGGGGAAACCGGCAGCCGGTCCGGTTCCTGTTCGTTACCGACGCAGACAAGAAGGCGCAGCTGGCGGAGTGGTACATGCAGCCCTGGAGCGCCTACTACGAGCAGGCCACATCGGACGATGGGCAGGCGATGACGGCCGACTCGGGTGACACCATGGCCACCCAAGCGGTGATGTCGAAGGCCTCGATGGTCGCGGCGAATCTCTTCGCCGAGAACCTGGCCAACGTGCCGGCCATCATCGTTGCCTGCGCCGACCTGGAGCAGACCCACCCCACCGACACCGATCTGGGCCGTCTCAGCATCGTGGGCGGCGCCTCGGTCTACCCCATCGTGCAGAACCTGTGCCTCGCCCTGCGCAACGAGGGTGTGGCGACCACCCTGACCACCCTGTTGTGCCTGTTCGAGCCACAGGTAAAGGAGCTGCTGGGCATTCCCGAGGGGTTGGTCACCGCGGCTCATATCGCTGCCGGGTACCCGGCGAAGCCGTTCCCGACGAAGCTGACCCGCCACCCGGTGGAGGACATCGCCTTCATGGACACCTTCGACAACCCCCTGAGCATCTGATCCGGGGGTCGAAGGTGACAGCCGCAGATGGCGACTCGCCGAACGGTCTGCTGTCTGGCATCCGAGTACTCGATTTCACCCAATACCTGTCGGGTCCCTCAGCCACCCGAATGTTGGCCGAACTCGGTGCTGACGTCATCAAGGTCGAGTTTCTCCCGGGAGGAGATCCCAGCCGGGGGTTGCCCGTCGTCGAGGGTTCCCACAGCAGCTATTACACCCAGCAGAATCGGGGCAAGCGGTCGATCGCCGTCGACCTGCAACGTTCGGAGGGCCAGGACCTGGTGCGGGAATTGGCCCTGGCGTCCGACGTGGTGGTGGAGAACTTCGGCCCGGGGGTTCTCGACCGGCGTGGCCTGGGATGGGAGGACCTCCACCCTGTGGCTCCGTCGCTGGTGATGGCCTCGATCTCGGCGTTCGGACGCACCGGCCCGCTGTCGCACCTGCAGGGATTCGACCTGATGGGGCAGGCCTTGTCGGGGATGATGAGCATCACGGGCGACGCCGACGGGCCCCCTCAGTTCACCGGCTCTCCGATCGCCGACTGCGCCGCAGGCCTCACCCTGTTCGGGGCCATCGGCCACGCCCTGTTCCACCGGGAGCGGACCGGAGAAGGCCAGTACGTCGAGGTGAGCCTCGTCGACCCCATCTTCCACATGCACAGCATCGCGGTCCAGGGGCATAGTGCCTCGGGTGGAACCTGGCGACAGGAGCGCACGGGCCGCCACTTCGGGGTGGTCGTGCCCTCGGGCACCTACCAGGGCCCCGACGGTTGGGTGGTGCTGCAGGTGGTCGATCCCCAGTGGGCCCGGCTGTGCGCAGCCATGGGGGTGCCCGACATGGCCGACGATCCTCGCTACGCAACCGCCGCAGCCAGGGTCGACCACGCTGCTGAGCTGGTGGCCCGGGTCGAGACGTGGATGCAGACCTTCGACTCCAACGCCGAACTGTTGGGCTGTCTGGAGGAGTACCGAATCCCAGCCGCCCCGGTGCTGGATCCCGTCGAGGCCATGGCCCATCCCCACTTCGTCGAGCGGGGCATGGTCCGTACGGTGGCCGATCCCGTGTTCGGCGATCTCACCGTCACCGGGCTGCCGATGCGGTTCAGCGGCCTACCCATACCCGAGACGGAGCCCGTTCCCGCCCGCTTGGGCCAACACACCACCGAGGTCCTCAGCGAGGTGCTGGGCCGCACGGCGGCGGAGATCGATTCCCTGGCCATGGCCGGTGTGGTGGTGCAGGCTCCGTCACCGTGAGGGCCGGTCTGGCATGATCGGCGGGTCGACGATGCGATGTCGACCGGTCAAAGGAGCAGGGATGGCAGTCAGGTCCGTGAAGGAGATGGTCGCCGCAGCCAAGGAAGTCATCGAGAACCTTTCCCCCGAGGAGGCCCAGCGGCGGGTCGACGAGCAGGGTGCGCTGATCGTGGACATCAGAGATGTTCGGGAGGTGCAGCGTGACGGGGCCATACCGGGGGCGATGCACGTGCCTCGTGACATGCTCGAGTTCTGGGTTTCCCCTGATTCGCCCTACACCCGTGACGTGTTCCAGGAAGAGCGTGAGTTCATTCTCTGCTGCGCAGGGGGGCTGCGGTCGGCCCTGTCCACCAAGCTGCTGGCTGACATGGGGGTGGAGCAGGTCAGCCACATCGAGACGGGCTTCGGTGGCTGGAAGCAGGACGGTATGCCGATCGAGGATTACGACACCTACAAGTCCAAGCAGAAGCGTTGACCCGCTCGGTGTCCGACGAACCGGACCAGGGCAAGCAGATCACCGGGTACTGCGAGCCCTTGTCGCTGCGGGCCGGGGAAGCCATCACCTATTTCGGGGCCAGCCACCAGCCGGGCCCCGTCGAGGTGGACCTGGTTCGACTCCATTGCGGCGACCCGACGCGAACGGGCCCCGGTTTCAGCGAGACCGCGGTGACCTCGTCGTTCCCTCGCCAGGTCGACCTCGATACCCGAGCTCTGGTTCCCGGCTCGTACGCCACCGCTGATCTCGGCGGCTTGAGGGCCGGGGTCGAACTCCGTCTCAGCCTCGACGTGCGCTTCACGCTCCTCGACCGTGACGGTGTGGTCGCCAACGTGGTGACCGAGGGCACTGACACGGGATCGGATCGACCGATCTCCTTGCTGACTGTCAGCACCCTCGCTGGGCGGCTGAGGGTCGCCAGCCCCGACGGGGCATCGATCGATGAGCGACCGTTGGCCCTGCGCCGCTGGTACCGACTCGATGTCCGTCTCGACCTCGCTGCCGGTGAGGCCCGCTGGTCGTTGCGTGCTCTGGACACCCGCTCACCGGGCCGTGATCTGATGGGGTCGGGTGATCGGTCGGGCGTGTGCCCGCTCCCGTCGGGAACCCGCCGGCTCTCGACGCTGTGGTTGGGGGGTGCTGCTGATGGTGGGCGCTTCGACGGGAGGGTGGCGGCGCCCAGCCTCACGGTCGACGGGCGAGCGTTGTCATGGGAGCTGTGGCGGGACATGGACGGGGCCGTGGTGCCCCCGGCCGAGGGTGATCGTTCCCTGGTCTTGCACCAGTTGCCCACCAGGGCAGTGCCTGGGCCGCGCTGGGACGGTACCCACCAGCGGTGGACCGACGCGCCCCAGCAGTGGGATGCCGTCCATTTCCATCATGACGACCTGTACGACGCAGGGTGGTCGTCAACCTTCACGTCCCACCTTCCCTCTGACCTGCCCAGCGGCATCTACGCCATCAGGGTGTCCGGCCCGGCCGGGCAGGACCGGGTTCCGTTCTTCGTCCGACCCGGGGAGGGCCAGGCGACCGCCGATGTCGCCTTGTTGATGTCGTCCTGTACCTATATGGCCTACGCCAATCACCGGATGCTGTTCGAGGGCGCCGATTTCATGAGCGCCCGCGCGCGGCTGCGGCCCGAGCACGAGTATGTGCGGACGCACCCCGAGCTGGGGCGCAGCCACTACGAGAAGCATCCTGATGGGTCGGGGGTCATGTTCAGCTCTCGTCTGCGACCCGTGTTGCAGTTGCGCCCCGGGGCCGACGGGTGGAACTTCACCCCCGACACCGACATCAATGCCTACCTCGAGCAGACGGGCGTCGGTCACGATGTGATCGCCGACGAGGACGTCCATGTTGAGGGCGTCGCAGCCCTTGCTCCCTATCGGGTCATCGTCACGGGCAGCCACCCCGAGTACTGGTCGACGGCCATGCTCGACGCCCTCGAAGAATGGCAACGCAACGGTGGTCGCCTCATGTACTTGGGCGGCAACGGCTTCTATTGGCGGGTCGCCTTCAGCGATGCCTGGCCGGGGGCCATCGAGCTGCGCCGGGCCGAGGACGGGGTGCGGAACTGGCAGACCGAACCGGGGGAGAACTACCACGCCTGGGGCGGCGAGTACGGGGGCCTGTGGCGGCGAAACGGCCGAGCCCCCAACGAGTTGGTGGGGGTGGGCTTTGCGGCGCAGGGCTTCGAGCGGGCCACGCACTACCGGCGGAGCCCCGACGCGCTCGCATCGAGGGCGGCGTGGATTCTCGACGGTGTCCCCGACGAGCTGATCGGTACGTCAGGCCTGGGCGGCGGGGCAGCCGGCCAGGAGGTCGACCGGTGGGACCCCACCCTTGGCTCTCCCGAGCACGCCGTGGTGCTTGCATCGGCGACCGAGTTCAGTCCCGACATGTTGCGCACCAAGGAAGAGTTCGAAGGGTCGGTCGCGGTCCCTGACCCCGATCCGCTGGTGCGGGCCGACATGGTGTTCTACGAGACCCCAGCTGGTGGTGCCGTCTTCAGCGTCGGCTCCATCTCGTGGTTCGGGGCCCTGGCCCGTAATGGCTACGACAACGATGTCGCTGTCATCACCACCAATGTGTTGCGGCGCTTCGCCGACCCTGAACCCTTCGAACCCCCGCAGGGGAACGCTCAGGGCTGACCGACCTCGCCCGACGCGACCCTTCCGAGCAGGTCGGCAACCCGGTTGTCGGCAGGGAAATAGCCGTCGGGGAGGGACGGCCCGGGGTCGGCAGCCTCGGGTGCTGCAGGCGCAGGTGCTGGCGCGGGTGCCGCAGCTCCCGGTTGCGCCGCAGGGGCGGCCTCCGGTGCCTCGGCATCGACGTCGACCCCGGCGGCTTGGCGAGCGGCTCGTGACTTTGCGGTGAGGGCAGCCAGACGAGGATCGACGTCGCCGCCACTGTCGGCGGCAGGAGCAGGTGCAGGGGCGGCAGGAGCAGGCGCAGCCGCTGCGGGCTCGTCGTCCGTGACACCCAGCGCTGCCTTCGCGGCCTTGGACTTTGCGGTGAGGGCAGCCAGACGAGGATCGATGTCGCCGCCACTGTCGGCGGCGGGAGCAGGGGCGGCCGCGGCTGGTGCCGCCGCCGAGGGTTCGTCGTCTGCGATGCCCTTTGCCGCCTTCGCCGCCTTGGACTTCGCCATCAGGGCGGCCAGACGTGGATCGGCGGCTCCCTCGTCGGCGGATGCCGCGTTGTCCGTTGCGGCTGCCGGGGGAGCGGCTGCTCGCGCAACCCGGGCGGCTTCTTCAGCTGCGAGGCGCGCTTCCCGATCTGCCCGGAAGGTGTCCCAGTCCTTGACCGGCACCAACTTCGAGGCGGCAACCGACATCAGTTGCACCTTGTTGTCGAAGTCGACCCGGTACCGCACCAGAGAAAACCCGACGGCCCGTCCCACCTTTCCTTCGGTGCCTTCGGGTACTCCAGGCAGATCGTCGGTGAGGACGACCCGAGTGCCGCGCTTGAACTGTGTGGTGGGGGATGCCGCCATGTCCCGAAGCGTAGCAACGGGCTCAGGCTCGGCCCACACTTACCGGTGTCACGTTCAGGTCGTGGCAGAGGTATGGGCGCAGAACCGCTGAAGCCATGCGACGAGGTTGTCGAGGGAGGCTCCACCGAGTTGGCCGTCCTCGATGTCGTCCCCGACCCGGGCCAGTCCCAGGGTGTCGCCGAAGAGATGTTCGGTGAGCACCCCTAGGCTGTCCGCAAGGTGGGCTCTGGCACCGATACCGCCCCGGCTGCCCGGCGATGCGCTGATGATCCCCGCTGCACGGCCGGTGATGGGGCCGTTGCCGTACGGCCTGCTCAGCCAGTCCACGGCGTTCTTGGCGACTGCGGGCACGCCGACGTTGTACTCCGGGGTGACCATGATGATGCCCTGGGCGTCGAGCACTGCCTGCTTGAGCCCGGTCACGGCTGGCGGGTCCCCGGCATGTTCGAGGTCTTGATCGAACATCGGGAGGGGCCGTAGATCGATCAGTTGGCCTGTGAAGCCCGAGGGGAGCTGTGCGAGAAGTGCGCGGGCGACCACCGTGTTGACCGACTGCTTGCGGAGCGAACCGCTGAGCACCACGAGGTGTCGGTCAGCCATGGGTCGAGATCCCCCCGTCGACCGGCAGGACGATGCCGGTCAGCCAGGCTCCGGCCCGGCTGGCCAGGAACAGCGTCGCCCCTGCCATGTCCTCTGGGCTCCCGATCCGGCCCCGCGGCGTGCTGGCCACGACGGTTGCCCGACGCTTGGGATCGTCGAGCATGTAGCTCATCATCTTCGACTCGAACGGTCCGGGAGCGATCGAGTTGACGGTGATGTTGTCCTTCACCAGGTGATGGGCCATGTGACGGGCGAGCATGTGGATACCGGCCTTGGATGCCGAGTACGAGTAGTTGTCGCCGAAGGGCACCTTGATGCCGTCGATCGAGCCGATCATGATCACCCTGGCCGGGTCATCAGGGTCTGCCGAGGCCTTCAGCTGAGGGAGCAAGGCCTGCGTGAGCATGAAGGGTGCCCGGACGTTGACATTGAGCACCTTGTCGAAACCTGCGGGGGGAAAGTCGCCGATGGGCGCACCCCAAGCAGCGCCGGCGTTGTTGACCAGGATGTCGAGGTGATCCTCGTGGTCGGTGAATTGCTCGACGAATGAGGCCAGGCCCTCGTCGGTGCTGAGGTCGGCTGGAATGCTCACGCAGGTGCCGTGTTCCGACAGCCTGGTAGCTGCATCGTCGCACGCGTCGGCCTTCCGGGCCGTGATGTAGACCCGGACGCCGTTCTCCACGAGACCCTGGGCGATCATGAACCCGATGCCGCGCGAACCACCGGTCACGATCGCGACCTTGCCGCTGACATCGAACAACTCACTGATGTGCATGGGGCAACCGTAGACGAGGTCTGTGCAGCACGACGCCGCTCTCGTGGCTGCAGGGTCAATGCCCGAGTGCGGCAGCGAGTGCAGCACGCACCCGCTTTTCGCTGATCGGGGTGCGGGCCCCGACGGGTTGGGCGAAGAGGTTCACCCTGAGTTCCTGCAGCATCCAACCCACCTCAGCGAGATCACTCCGATCGCCGAGCGCACGGTGGAGACGTGCGTGCTCGTCTTCGAGCCTCCGGATCAGATGGAGCGAACGGCGGTCCCGCTCGGTGGCGTGTGGGGCGACATCGAGACGATGATCGATGCCCCTCAGGTAACGGGCGATGTCGGCCAGACGTCGGAGGCCAACCGCGGTGACCCATCCGGGGTACACCAGGCGGCTGAGGTGCTCTTCCACGTCGGAGCGCAGGGCCTGGGTGGAGGCAGTCCCCAGCGAAGCCGCCCGGCCTTCGAGGGCGGCAGCGTGGATCGTGATGGCCCGGGACGCAATCGCTACCGAGGTCACCGTGTCGGCAAACGTCTCGGCGACCGATCGCCGGAGCGTGCGGTACCCCTCGACCGTCCACGACGGACCCCCGTGCTGTTCCATGAGATGGTCGACAGCGCCATCGGCGACGTCGTGGTACCACGCTGCAGCTGATCCGAGCTCGAGCCGTGCGAGCGCAGAGCGCAGTTCGTTGTCCACCAGATGTCGAACGGCCCGGGCCCTCGAGGGGAGGGAGGTGATGAGCAAGCGCCGTGTGCCGCCCCACATGGAACGCTCTTGATCCTCCCGGGAGGCCAGAATGCGAAGGGCGACCCTTCCGTCGACGTCGACGAGGGCAGGGAATCCCTGATCGCCTCCGAGAAGGACGGTGCCTGGGATGTCCGTTGTTGGAAAGTCCGCCAGGTCGGCCTGTTCCAGCGGGTGGTCGGTCTCGGTCATCCGGTCCTGGAGCACGCGCTGCGCAGTGGCGGTCAACGCGGTCAGGTCGGATCCGAGCGCGATCTCCTCACCCGACGCGTCGATCAGCCGAAACAACGGCCGGAGATGGGCGGGAAGGGCTGCCGGATCGATGGCGTCAGCATCCAGCGGTGCGCCAAGTTCGCGGCCGAGCCAGCGTCGGAGTTCCTCGGTTGGGGAACCTGGCTGGGCTGGGAGTTCGTCGATGAAACGTGTGGCGCTGTCGGCGATGGGACTCAGCCGACGACGTTCGGCCCGAGGAAGGGAGCGCAGCAGCGCTGTAGTGAGGTCGTGTCGCATCCCCGGCACCAGCCACTCGAAGACCGAAGCGCTGACTCGATGAGCTCCCTGGAGGGGGATGGTAAAGGTCACCCCGTCGCCAGCCGATCCGGGCTCGAAGCGGTAGTCGACATCGATATCGAGATCTCCGATGACGATGTGATCCGGGAAGGCATCGCCGTCGACGGGTAGATCGTCGGCGGTCGTGAGATCGCTCATCTCGAGGTGCAGCAGCCGCCGGTGGTCCCGCCGCACGGACCGCCACCACCGTGCGAAGTGACCGGCCGAGGTCACGTCGGTGCCGAGCCGTTGGTCGAAGAACTCGAAGAGCTGGGCGTCGGACACCATCAGATCGCGACGCCTGGTGCGGGCTTCGACGTCGAGTACCTGCCCGGCGATCGCTGCGTTGTGTTGCCGAAAGGGGTAACGCCCGTGCCAATCACCTTCGATGAGGGCGTGGCGGATGAACAGGCTTCGGGCGAGGGGAGCATCAGAACGGTCCAGGGGCACGGTCCGCCGGTCGACGATGGGAAGGCCGTAGAGGGTCACCCGCTCCTCGACCATGGCCCGGCCCTGCTCCCCGTCCCACCACGGGTCGCTGTACGAGCGACGGACCAGATGCGGGGCAGCGGGTTCCAGCCATCCGGGATCGATGCGGGCGGCCTGTCCGGCCCACAAGCGGTTGGTCTCGACGAGTTCGCCGGCCATGACCCAGCGGGGTTGTTCTCGGTGCAGCGCAGATCGCCGGTTGATCACAAAGGTCGAGCCTCGGGCCCCGCGGTAGTCCCGTCGCTCGGGATCCCAGTGTCCGATCTGGGACAAGAGGCCGGTCAGCACCGCCCTGTGGACCGCGTCAGCATCGGGTTCCGAGCGCCCCTGGGTTCGCATACCCATCTCGTTGCACACCCGTCGTAACTGGCTGTGTACGTCCTGCCATTCGCGCACCCGGCGGTAGTTGATGAACTCGTCACGGCATTGCCGGCGAAAGCGTGAGGACGTCGAAGTTGCGCGAGCCTCCCGAAGGTGTTCCCAGAGGCGCAGCATGGTCATGAGGTCGCTGCCCGGCACCGTGAACCGGGAATGGAGATCGCCCGCAGCCTGTTCGGACCCGGTCGGACGCTCCCGGGGGTCGATGACCGACAGACCTGCGGCGATGACCTGGACCTCGGGAAGGCAGCCGAGGTCGTGGGCGGCCAGGATCATCCGCCCGAGGCGAGGATCGACCGGGAGCCGGGCAAGCCGTCGACCGAGTGCGGTCAGCCACCGAGATGTGCCGGCCTGGGCCGGATCGACTGCACCGAGTTCCTCGAGCACCCGGATGCCGTCCCCGATCGAACGATGATCAGGGGGGTCGATGAAGGGGAACGAGGCAACGTCACCGATTCCGAGCGAGGCCATCTGCAGGATGACCGAGGCCAGGTTGGTGCGCTGGATCTCGGGTTCGGTGAACGCAGGGCGTTCCAGGAAGTCCAGCTCGGAGTAGAGGCGCACGCACACCCCGGGCCCCAGTCGACCGCAGCGACCAGCTCGTTGGTTCGCCGAGGCCTGTGAGACCGGCTCGATGGGGAGCCGCTGCACCTTGGTGCGCCGGTTGTAACGAGAGATCCGCGCCGTTCCGACGTCGACAACCGACCGGATGCCCGGAACGGTGAGCGACGTCTCAGCGACGTTGGTCGCAACGACCACCCGACGACCGGAATGGGAAGAGAAGACTCGGTGCTGCTCGGCTGCCGAGAGCCGAGCGAAGAGTGGCACGATCTCGGTGTCGGGTAGTCCCAGGGACTCGAGCTCCTCGACTGCGTCGCGGATCTCCCGCTCCCCCGAGCAAAAGACGAGGACATCGCCGTCTCGTTCGGTGAAGAGGTCTTCGACAGCTCGGCCGATCGCCGTTGCCTGATCGGCGCCAGTGGATTCCTCGGCGTCGTCGCTGTACCGGATGTCGACGGGATAGGTACGCCCGCTGACCGTCACGATGGGCGCCCCGCCGAAGTGGGCGGCGAATCGCTCGGTGTCGATGGTGGCCGAGGTGATGATGACCTTGAGGTCGGGTCGTTGGGGGAGGAGTCGGGTGACGTACCCCAGGAGGAAGTCGATGTTGAGGCTTCGCTCGTGGGCCTCGTCGACGATGAGGGTGTCGTAGCGACGTAACTGAGGGTCGCGGCGTATCTCAGCAAGGAGGATGCCGTCGGTCATCAGCTTCACCCGAGTGCTTGGTCCTACCTCGTCGGTGAAGCGGACCGCGTATCCGACCGTTCCCCCGATCTCCTCGCCGAGCTCGGAAGCAACCCGTTCGGCGATCGAGCGAGCCGCCAAGCGCCGCGGCTGGGTGTGGCCGATCCATCCCTTGCGGCCGCGCCCCAGCTCGAGACACAGCTTCGGGAGCTGGGTCGACTTGCCCGAGCCCGTCTCGCCGGCCACGACGACCACCTGATGCCCGCCCAGGACCTCGAGCAGGTCGTTGCGCCGGGCACTGATGGGGAGCTCGGGCGGGTAGTCGATGGTCAGGTCGGTGGTGGGCTGATCAGCAGTCATTGAAGGTCGGCCGGTCCGCGCTCAGGAGGGGAGCCTCGTTGTGTCGGCAACCGGGCGAGGCTGAGGTGCGGGCCCGACCGCCGAGGGTATCGGCCCTACTGTTGGTCTCATGACGACGACCCTGGATTGGTACGGCTGCGCCACGTACCGGCTGCGCACGGCCGGTCTCACGATCTTCCTCGACGCCTACATCGATCGAGCCGCCAATGCGGCGGGCCCCGGTGTGACGGCAGACGATGTCGACCAGGCCGATTGGATCGTGGTGGGCCACTCCCATTTCGACCACCTCTATGGGGCCGAGCGGATCCTGGCCAACACCCAAGCGACCCTTATCGGGTCCTACGAGTCGATTCGGGTGATGGAGGAGGCCGGGGTCGACCCTTCCCGGATGATCTGCGTCGCCGGTGGGGAGACCATCGATCTCGGCGGTGACGTGACGGTGTCGGTCTACCCGAGCCAGCACAGCTGTGTGTGGTCGCACGCAGAGATGTCACAGCCCGGGGAGGTCTGCTTGGGTGACCTCGGCGTGCATTGGCACGAGCAGCAGGAGCGGCTGGGAGCCCTCATGCGCTACCTGGCTGATGGCACCGGTCCCGAGGTGCAGGCCCACATCGCGGAGAGCGCTGTGGGCCATAGTCGTCGAGGAGACGGAGGGGCCCTGGTGTACGTGTTCGACACGCCGGAGGGTTCGCTGCTCTATCAGGACACCTCGGGGCACTGGTCGGGAGTGCTGCGGGACCTGCGGCCCGACGTGGCCATCCTGGCGGCCGCCGGGCGGGGCAATATCGACGGGGAGCCCATCCAGGGTTCGCTGGCCCAGTTCGTGGCCCGACAAGTGGATTTGTTGCGGCCCCGGCGGGTGTTGTTCTGCCACCACGATGACTGGCTGCCCGGTTTCTCGGTACCGACCGATACCGGTCCGATCCGTGAAGAGATCGCACGGGTCGCCCCCCGCACCGAGATCGTGGAGCCGGGGTACATGGAGGGCACCGTCCTGTTCTGACAGGGGCCTGGCCCTGGGGTGTTGGGATCGGCCCGGTGAGGGGCTCTGGGCCGGGGTACGTTGTGCCGATGCCGACCTACCATCCCGACACCCTCCGCTCTTATGTCATCGAGACCTGCCAGGCCCTGGGCAGCGAACCCCGAGAGGCCGGGCTGGTGGCAGATCAGTTGATCGGGGCCAATCTGGCCGGCCACGATTCACACGGTGTGGGGATGGTTCCCGCGTACGTCATGGTCGCCCGCTCCGGCAAGCTGATCATCAACCAGCATCCCGAGGTCGTCGTCGACAACGGCTCCCTCCTGGTGTTGGACGGGGGCGCAGGGTTCGGTCAGGTAAACGGGTTCGAGGCCATGGAGATGGGTATCGAACGGGCGAGGTCAGCAGGGGTGGCCGTGGTCGGCCTCCGCAACAGCTCCCACATCGGCCGCATCGGGCATTGGGGCGAACAGTGTGCGGCGGCCGGGATGGCGTCGATTCATTTCGTCAACGTCATCGGCCACCCACCTCTCGTCGCCGCTCACGGCGGGGCCGATGCCGCCTTCAGCACCAACCCGTTCTGTGCGGCGATCCCCGGGCCGGAGGGTGAACCTCCGATCCTGTTGGACATGGCGACCAGCATCATCGCCCAGGGCAAGGCACGTGTCGCTCACAACAAGGGGGTTGCCGTGCCCGACGGCTCGGTGTTGGACCCCGACGGACGGTTGACCAACGACCCGGGCGTGATGTTCGCCAGCCCGAGGGGCGCGTTGGTGGCCTTCGGGGAACACAAGGGATCGGGGTTGGCCATCATGTGTGAGCTGCTCGGGTCGGTACTGCTCGGTGGAGAAACGGCGGCACCCCATCACCCGCGGGACGGGCGGATCATCAACAACATGCTGTCGATCATCGTCGACCCCTCGGCCACTGGGGTGGGTGAGTCGTTCCGGGCCGAGGTCGCTGCCTACAGCGAGCACATTCGGAGTTCCCGGCTCCGTGAGGGCTCGGACGCCGTCCTCATGCCAGGCCAGCCCGAGGTTGCGGCCCGCCTGGCCCGGGCGGAGGGCATCGAGGTCGATCCCACTACTGTGGGTGAACTGCGTTCCTCCGCTGCTGCGGCCGGAGTGGCCGCCGAGCGGATCGAGGAGTTGTTGGGGTCCTGAGCGACGCTTGGGGAGCGGGTCGTCGCAAGCCTCGTCTCAGAAGGTGATGACGGTACGGGCGACCGTGCCGTCCTTCATCCACTGGTAGCCCTCGTTGACCTGGTCGAGGGAGATGGTGGCCGACACCATCTCATCGAGCATCAGACGACCGTCGAGGTACATCTGGATCATCTGGGGAATGTCGGTCCGGAACTGGTTCGAGCCCATGGTCGAGCCCTGCAGCTTCTTCTCGGACAGCAGATCCAGGCCCCGGATCTCGATCGGGGTCTTGGTGGGCACCATCCCGATGACGGTGGCCGTCCCCCCGACCTCCAGCATGTTGAACGCCTGCTCGGCCGTCTGCTTGAGGCCGATGGCTTCGAAGCTGTACTCGACACCGCCCTTGGTGAGTTCCTTCACCGCGGCGACCACGTCGTCGACCTCCGAGGCGTTGACGGTGTCAGTGGCCCCCATCAATCGGGCTGTTTCGAGCTTCTCGGCGCTCATGTCGACTGCGATGATGCGGTTGGCGCCGGCGACCCGACATCCTTGGATGGCTGATAGACCGATGCCGCCACATCCGATAACACAGGTGGTGGCTCCTACTGGCACCTTGGCGGTGCGCACTGCAGCCCCGAACCCGGTGGTGACACCGCAGCCGATGAGGCAGGCCTTGTCGAGGGGCACGTCATGGTCGACCTTCACCACCCCGTTCTGGTGGATGAGCATCATCTCGGCGAAGCCGCCCAGACGAGCCATCTGATCGACTGCGGTCCCGTCGGCCCGTTGCAGGCGCGGTGCGGCGTCCCTGGCCCGCGAGGTGGCTCGGGCGTTCTGGCACAGGTGTGGGCGTCCGGAGAGGCACTTCTGGCATTGACCGCAGAAAATGGAGAGGCAGGCAACCACAGCATCCCCGGGTTGCACATAGGTCACGTCGGATCCGACCGCCTCGACGATGCCGGCGGACTCGTGACCCATGACCGCAGGAAGCGGCGAACGGAAGATGCCCTCCATGAAGTGGAGATCGCTGTGGCACAGGCCGGCACCGACGGTGCGAATCAGCACCTCCTGGGGTCCCGGGGTGTCGACCACGAGATCCTCGATCACCAACTCACCCGGTTGCTCACACAGAACTGCAGCCTTCATGGCAGACCCCCTTCGTCTGGGGCGACGATAACAAGCTGACATCTCTGATGTTGGACCTCAGGTCGCGTACCCTCAGTCCGATAGATACCGGAAATCGTCAGAAATGAGTTTCACATGGCACTTCGCACACCTCTTCGTCGCCGACCCTTCGGCTTTCTCTTCGCCGCGGGCATGCTGGTGGCATCCCTGGCCGCAGGTTGCTCTGAGAATGCGGAGGACATGTCTGATGGGGAGTTGCGCACCCGGCTCATCGAGGTGCTCACCGAGGACGGCAGCCTGACCAGCGAGCAAGCGACATGTGTCGTCGATGGTCTCTTCGAACAGGCCCCACGGGACCAGATCAACCGCATGGCCAACGCCGAGACCGAGGACGAGCTGACCGAAGAGGATACGAACCTGATGATCGAGGTCGTGCTCACCTGTTTGTGAGTCCGCCCGTCGGGCGCTACAGCGCCTGAGAGAAGTCAACAAGTGAGAGGCCGGGATCGAGCAGGATCCCGGCCTCCGCTTGTTGGCTACCCTGTGCCGCAGGGAGGTCTGATGGCCAACGCACATGGACACCTGCCGAAGGTGGAGAGCCTGTCGGCAGACCAGCAAGGTCGGCTCGACACCTGGTACGCCAAGGCGTACACCGATGACAACCTGTTCCGGACCCTCGCCAACAACGAGTCGGTGCTGTCGATGTTCCTGGAGTGGGTCGGTGTGATGTACAGCGGCCGTTCCGGCCTCGATCGTCACATGATCGAACTGTGCCGGATCAGGATGGCGAATCGTAACGAGTGCTTCCATTGAAGCCTGGTCAAGAGCGCATCGTTGGTGCGCACTGGCCTGACTGACGAGATCATCGCCCAGCTCGACGACTACGAGCACTCCGATCTCGAACCGGCGTGGATCGCCGCCCTGCGGCTGACCGATCACCTGTCGGGCGATCCACAGGGCGAGATCAGCGCCGAACTGTACGAGGAACTTCGGCGTCACTTCGGGGAGCAGGACATTCTGATGTTGGGAGCCTTGTTGTCGATCGGCAGTGGTTGGCAACGAATGATCGAGGCGTTCGGCATTCGGCCCGATCACTTCGAGGCAACTGCGGCCGCTCCCTGGGCCACCGCAGCCGATTGATACACGGCGTGCTAACAGGAGGCAGACGACGTGCTGCCGTCCGGTGCAGTCAGAGTGGCCGTGTCACCCGTGTTGTTCCATACATGCGCGGTGGTCCAGCCGAAACGGCCCGGGCCCTGCTGTTGGTCGGGCCCTGAGGTCACGATCAGACCGTCCCCGGGCTCGAGGACGATGGCCCCCAACTGCAAACGATGCCGCTCGTACTCGTCGGTGAGCACATAGCCAGAGAGTGAGACGGCTACTGCACCCATGTTGCGGAGTTCGACCTCTTCGCCGATGGCGTCGCAACGGATGACGACGACGTCACCTGCGAGAACGGGCCTGGTGGTAGCCGGCGCCGTCGTGGTGGAGGAGATGTTGGCAGGTGGGTTGCCAGCCGACGTCGGTACTGACGACCCTGCGTCTGCGTTCGGGCATCCATCGAGCAGGGTCAGGATGGCGCTTCGGTCATCGACGGTCAGATAGGCCAGCCCCCATTTGTGCATGGTGGACGCCCAACCTGTGGCGAAACGGCAGCGGGCCGCAGGATCCGGGGGCTGCCAGGAGGCGGGTCCGTCGGCCCCCTTGGCCTGGTTGGTGCCTGGACCCACAACGACCAGGGCCGACACATTGTCGAGATCGGCGGCGAACGCCCGCTTGGTCGCATCGTCCCACGCCCAGCCACCCGCCCGGTGGGCGTAGGAGATGGCTACGACATGGTCGATTGTCACCGCCGTAGCTTCGAAATGGACCGTGCCGGTCCAGGCGTCGACCCATCGGCCTGTGACGACCATGCAGCCACGACTGTCCATCACGACGGCGACCTCGGAGTCTCTGATGAGCACCTCGTGGCGATCATTGATGCAGTCCCCGTCGGTGTCAGGCCATCCTCCCGGTTGGTAGGCCTCGCGGTCATAGGCGGGTACCACGGCGCCACCGGCGATCGGAGTGTTGGCGACGGCGGACCGCAAGCTGTCGCCGGCAACGGTGGTGGTCGAGGATGTGGGGGCCGCCGCTGGAGGGACCGCGCCGACCGTGGTCGACGATGGCGTCTCGGAACTGGGAGAGGTGCCTTCCGTGCTCGAGGAGGCGATCGATGTCGTGGCCGCTGTCCCAACGATCAACCGCACTCCTTGGGGCGCCCCTTCGCTCGTCACGGCCCGCACTGACCCGCTCGTGGCGTCGCTGTGTGGGGTGGGGGCGCCGCACGACAACATCAGCGCAGCGAGGATCGCCACGGCGTGCAGTGGCAGGGAAGAGCACCTCACGGTGCGAACGATACGGCAACGGTCTGGCAGCCATGGGTAGGCGGCGCCGACCGAGTGCCACAATGCCGAGATGCGCAGGCTCCATCGGCGGTCCCGTCTCTGCGCCGGAACGGCTCGCCGACCGCGAGGCCGGTTTGCGGGCAGCCCGAGAACGATCCTCCTCAGCGTGGTGCTTGTCGGGTGGAGTCTGTTTCCGCTGCTTGGCTGGGGACGCGCCGACTCGTTCCCCCATTCGACCTACCCGATGTTCTCCTACGCCCGCGAGCCCATCGCGGACATCGACGTGGTGCGGGGCCGGCGCGCCGATGGCTCCTCGGTGACGCTGTCGCCCGAGTTGATCGCCGGGACTGTGGAGGTGATCGTGGCCGGATCGATCGTGCGGCAGTCGGTTGCTTCGGGAACAGAAGCGACCGTTCGTCTGTGCCGCGACGTCGCCGCGCGCGTCGCTATGAACCCCGGTGATGTGGTGACCATCGAGGTGGCGACGGAGACCTTCGACGCGGTCCGTTGGTTCGCCGGTGACAGTTCGCCGATGCTGACGGAGATCCACACCCGGTGCCCGATAGAACGGCCTGCCGGTGACCGAGGCTGAGGCCCGACGCCGTCTCGCCATGGTGCGGGTCCTGGTCTGCGGGTACGCGACCGTGTACCTGGTCCTACGAAGCCCCCATATCTGGAGCACAGGCGATCTCGGCGCCGAGCGCTGGGATCCGGTCGGTGTGGTATCGGCGCTGGGACTGCAGCCCCTCAGCCGTCCGGTGCTCGCCGCGCTGCTGGTGGCAGCGGTCGTTGCAGGCCTTGCGGCAACGACCGGGTGCCGGTTCTCGGTCAGTGGCCCCGCATTCGCTGGTCTGACCCTGCTCCTGCTGACCTATCGACTGTCATGGGGCCAGGTGTTGCACACCGAGAACTTGCTCGTGTTCCACCTGATCGTGGTCGGTTGTACACCAGCTGCCCGGTGCTGCTCCCTCGACGCCCGCCGCAGCGACCGACGTGGGATGCCTCCGGACCGACCAGCAACCAGCTATCGGGGCGCATTGCGGTTGATGTCAGCACTCACCGCTCTGTCGTACCTGCTCGCTGCGGTGGCGAAGGCCCGCAACGGCGGACTCGCGTGGGTCAGCGGGGACGTACTGCGCAATCAGGTTGCATACGACAACCTGCGAAAGCATCTCCTCGGTGATCCCCACAGTCCCCTCGGTGGCTGGCTGACTCGATTCGCCTGGGTGTTCGTCGCGATGGCCCTCGCAACGGTGCTGATCGAATGGGCTGCTCCACTGATCGGGGCTCGCTGGACGGTGGCCCGCTGGTGGATCGGCGCTGCATGGGCCTTCCACGTTGGAGTGCTGGCGGTGATGGCGATCGTCTTTCCGTACCAACTCAGTGGCATCGCCTACAGCAGCGCGCTGCCGCTCGAGCGTTGGGTGCGGTGGGGCCGGTCCGCGACCTCGGTGGGCGGGGCTCAGGCCAGGGCATCAGGTCCATCGCTCCAGTAGGGCGGAGCTGGGGTGGCCTCATCGTCACCCGGCCAGGGCGGCATGGTCACCGCAACCGCTTCGAGGGGGTGCTCGCCGTCACTGCGGAACTGAAATCGCAGTCCGACCGGAATGTGAACGGAGATGCCGCGCTCGACGGAGAACACCTCATCGCCGACCACCATCTGGCCCGAGCCTGCGGTGAAATACCACAGTTCCTCGACCGTCCGATGAGCGACGGCCATGGAGACCGAACCGGGCTCCAGGGTGAAATGAGCCATGCTGCCCTGCTGGTTGCGCAGCAGCAGTCGCACCTCGGAGCCATCCGGCGCGATGGCATCGGGGGTTCGGCCGATGCGCCGGTACGGCATCAGGCAACAATCCGCAAGGTGGGGGCCCGACAGGGCACGTGGCCCGTGGGGTTCACGCGAGCTGCTCGATGGCGTCGGTGTACCGCTCGATGAAGGGAAGGGCCTTGTCGGGCAGGTGCAGGGCAGGGTGGCCGGTGCCCAGGACTACCCGCCGAGCGCCGGCTTCCCGATACGCCATGAGCCGTCCGATAGGGGGCTGAGCGGCTGCGAAGATGGTGATCTCGATGCTGTCGGGGTCACGGCCTGCGTCTTCGCACTGCTGGCGGAACTCGGCCACCTGTCGCACGGGGTCCTCGAAGAAGGAGTCGACGGGACCCCATTCGTCGGCGTACTCGATGACGTGGCGGATTCCCACCGGGCCCCAATGGCCGAGCATGATCGGTGGCGCCGGTTGCTGCACCGGCTTGGGGAAGCAGTACAGCGGCTCGAAGTCGACGTGTTCGCCGTGGTACTCGGCCTCCTCCTCGGTCCACAGGGCTCGGAGGGCGTGGACCCGCTCTCGCATCGCCCCGTAGCGCCGGCTGAACGGAAGGTCGGGCTGATGGTTCCGCAGTTCCTCGACGTTCCACCCGCACCCGATCCCCATCACCAATCGGCCGCCGGTCAACATGTCGAGGGTGGCCGCCGTCTTGGCCGTCGCGATGAGGTCCCGTTCGAGGATGAGGCAGACACCAGTGCCCAGCACGAGTCGCTCGGTCACCGCTCCGGCGGCCATCAACGAGACGAAGGGATCGGCCATCCGGTTGTAGGCGTCGGGTCGGGGGCCGCCGCCGGGGTACGGGGTTTCTTCCCGCACAGGGAAATGGCTGTGCTCTCCGACCCACAGGGATTCGAAGCCCCGGTCCTCGAGCTCACGGGCCAACCGATCGATAGGGAACGAGCGATCGGTGTTGAGAGTGAAGAAGCCAACGTCCATCCCCCGATTGTCGCGCCTGGGGTCGACGGGTGGGGCAGGACGGGGCGTGGTGGCTCGGACCGGGCGAGGAGGGCACTGGTACGATTCGCTCGATCCAGGGGGAGGACGCCATGCCAGCGATCAGCATCGATTCGCAGACGGGACGCAAAAGCTTCGACACGAGGGCTCAGCCGGCTTCGGACCGCATCAAGGGCAGCGGGTACCGGGTCGTGGGCGGTGAGCTGACCGAACTACCCGACGAGCCGGCGGGTGCCGTCTTCGATGCCGAGGAGCAGGCCCGCTATCGGGAGTACAAGGAGGCCCGACGAGGGGCTGCCGATTACATGGCGATGGAAGGGGACTTCGCCTCGTATCTGACCGATGTCCACTCGTCGGCTCCCGTCGAACGTCCGGCCCTCGACGACGAGTGCGAGATCCTCGTGGTGGGTGCCGGCTTTGCCGGGTTGCTGCTGTGGCACAAGCTACGCAGCCTTGGGTTCGAGGACATCCGGTTCTGCGAGAAGGGCGGGGACGTCGGCGGCACGTGGTACTGGAACCGGTACCCCGGCGTGGCCTGTGACGTGGAGTCGTACAGCTACATGCCCCTCCTCGAGGAGATGGACTACGTCCCGACCATGAAGTTCGCGTCGGGGTTCGAGATCTTCGAGTACTGCCAGCAGATGGCCACCAAATTCGGGTTCTACGAACGCTGCCTGTTCCACACCACCGTCGAATCCACGGAGTGGGACGAAGACCAGGCCCGCTGGGTGGTGCGGACCGACCGGGGTGATGCGATGCGGGCCCGCTTCGTGATCCTGGCCAACGGCATCCTGACAACCCCGAAACTGGCCCGCATCGAGGGGATGGCCGACTTCGCCGGCACCTCGTTCCACACGTCACGCTGGGACTACGACGTCGACTTGGCGGGCAAGCGGGTCGGCATCATCGGTACCGGGGCCACCGCTGTGCAGGTGGTGCCCGAATTGGCCAAGGTGGCCGGTGAGCTGTTCGTGTTCCAGCGCACTCCGTCGACCATCGACGTCAGAGAACAGCGGGCCACCACCGATGAGGAGATGGCCCGCTGGGCCGAGGAGGACGGCTGGGCCCGGACCCGGAGGGCCAGGTTCGCAGCCATCTCGGAGCTGCGTACCGCGGTGCGAGCCAAGGACGACTACCTGTCGGGAGAGATCGCCGACTTCCGGGAACGTCAGCGCACCAAGGAGCGGTTGACCCCCGAGCAGTGGACCCAGCGCCAGCTGGACGAGAACTTCGCCATCATGGAGCAGATCCGGGGCCGTATCGACGCCATCGTCGACGATCCGGCAACGGCAGCGGCCCTCAAGCCGTACTACCCATATGGGTGCAAGCGGCCCACGTTCCACGACGAGTACCTGCCATCGTTCAACCTGGACCACGTGCACCTGGTGGACACCGCGCCCATGGGCGTGGAGCACATCAACGAAGCCGGGGTGGTGCACAACGGGGTGGAGTACCCCCTCGACGTGCTCATCTACGCCACAGGGTTCCAGTGGATGGCGGCCGCGACCTTCAACATGATCAAGGGTCGCCATGGCCAGACCCTCAGCGACAAATGGGCGAGCGAGGGAACCCGAACCTTCCTCGGGGTGCATTCGGAGGGGTTCCCCAATCTGTTCATCGTGTCGGGCCCACAGGGCGGGGGCGGCAGCTTCAACTTCACCGACGTGATCGACGCCCACGCCAACTACATCGCGTGGGTGCTGACCACTATGAGGGACCGCGACGAGCAGGTGGTGGACGTCGACGCAGCAGCTGAGGCCGACTACGCGGCTCATTGCCGGGACGCCGATATCGCCAGCGCCCCGCTACGCGACTGCCTGTCCTATTACAACGGCCATGGCGATGCAGAGCCGGGCAGCCTCGCCTACTACGGCGGGCGACGCTGGCACACCTACCGGGAAGAGGCCCAGGAGAGTCTGAGCCCGTACGTCTTCGGGGCCACGAGCTGAACGGGCAGGTCAAGGGCTACTAGGCGTTCCGGGGCAAGATGCGGGAGTAGTGCGTGCGATGAGTTCCGAGGATGGGGCCTGGGACGACGAACTGGCCGAACTCGAGACACGGATCGAGTTCGGCCGAGCCATGGGCGGCCCCGAAGCGGTGGCCGCCCACCGGGCCAAGGGTCGGCTGACGGTGCGCGACCGGTTCGACGCCCTGGCTGACAACGGAACCTTCGCCGAGGTGGGCCGACTGGCCGGTCGGGCCCACTATGACGACGACGGCAACCTGGTCGGGGTCACCCCCGCGAATTTCCTCTACGGCACGATGGAGGTCGACGGGCGGCCTGCGGTGGTGTCGGGCTATGACTACACGGTGCGAGGAGGGGCCATCGAGGGTGGCCTCATGGACAAGCGGCCGGCGGCCGAGCAGATGGCGCATGACCTGAAGGTGCCCCTCGTTCGTCTGATCGAAGGTGTGGGGGCCAGTGTCCGGGGTCTGAAGACGCTCGGAGCCACCTACGTGCCGACGGTGCCGGGTTGGGAGTTCTCGGTGTCCAATCTCTCGCGAGTTCCGGTGGTGTCGGCTGCGCTCGGCTCGCTGGCGGGGCTTCCGGCCATTGAGGTCACCGCAGCCCACTTCTCGGTGATGGTCAAGGAACAGGCCCAGGTCTTCGTTGCCGGCCCACAGCTGGTGAAGGCGGCCCGCGGGGTCGACATCGACAAGGAATCCTTGGGTGGGTGGCGGGAAGCGACCAGATCGGGAGCGGTGGACGCCGCCGTCGATACTGAGCAGGAGGCCCTCGACCTCGTCCGTCGCGTCCTCGGCTATCTCCCGTCGAATGTCTGGCAGCTTCCGCCCCGTGCTGCGGCAGACGATGACCCAGGCCGCACCGCCCCAGAGTTACGGTCGATCGTTCCGCGCTCGTCCCGACCGATCGACATCCGTCGCCTGCTGGAGGCCGTTGCCGACGCGGGTTCGTTGACCGAGATCGCAGCCGGGCATGCCCGGGCGGCGGTGGGCATGCTCGGCCGCCTCGACGGCTACCCCGTCGTGATGTTGGCCAACGACGGTCGCTACGACGGGGGAGGCTTGTCCGCCCAAGCGGCAGACAAGCTTGTGCGCCTCATCGATATGGCTGACACCTTCCACCTGCCGGTGGTGGCCTTCATGGACCACCCGGGCATGCTCATCGGGCTCGACGCAGAGCGAGCCGGGGTCCTGCGTGCAGGCACCAGGGTGTTGTCGGCCGTGTACGAGGCGGACGTGCCCTGGGCGTCGGTGATCGTGCGTCGGGCCTACGGCGCAGCAGGGGCCAGCCACCGAAATCCGGCCCGCTACACCTTCAGGGTGGCGTGGCCGTCAGCCGAATGGGGCAGCCTGCCCCTTCGTGGAGGCGTGGATGCTGCCTACCGACGGGACATCGAGGCATCTGATGACCCGGCTGCGACTCGAGCTCGTCTCGAACTGGAGTACCAGCAGGTGACCTCGCCATTCCGCACTGCAGAGGTGTTCGGAGTGGAGGACATCATCGACCCGGCTGACACGAGGCCCGCCCTCTGCTCCTGGGTGGAGGGGGCTTACCGTGCAATGGGTGCGGGGCCAGTTGGGCCGTCGGGAAGGACCTTTCGTCCCTGAGGACGGGTGAGGTACTGGGGTCAGGACCTGGCCGCACCGACGGCAACGATCTCGGGCATTCCGGCGTAGGGGATCAGTCGGCCCGGGTAGGGCTGGTTGCTGAAGTTGAAGGTGCCGCCGTCGCTGCCGACGAGCAGGTAGCCATTGCCATAGGGCAGGCCACCCACGATGGGGCCGTTGAGACCCGTGCCCGGGGGGAGAACCCCGGGGACGGAGCCCAGGAACGGAGCGCCACCGAACGAGAACACTCCGCCGTCTTCCGTGATGATCCAGTAACCACCGCCCGGCGCCTGCAGCAGCTGCACCGCGGGTGCAGCGAGTGTGACCGGGGCGCCGTCCTGCGCGGTCGCCCGCCCGAGGACCTGGGGAATCGAACCCGAGTAGTCGGCCTGGAACGCGAAGACCCCGCCATCGGCTCCCAGGAGGATGTAGCCGCTACCGTCGCTGTCGAGCGCGGCGTCGACGATCGGGGCATTGAGGAGCTGTCCGAACAGGTCGCCCACGTGGTGGGAGGGGTTGCTGGCGATGACCCGACCCGCTGACGTGAACAGCACGGCCGAGGGTGGATCGTCGACGATGGCCAAGTGGATGGGCACCTCGGGTGCGCTGGGAGAGTCGGCGAAGGTGACGGAAGGGGAGAGCGTGCCTGCGATCTCGAGGTCCACATCGACGGCGTCTCCCGCCGCTTCGATGCTGCCGTCGGCGTAGGCGATCCAGAACCCTCGCCCGCTCGACGTGGCTACGAGCTCCGTCGCCCCAGAGGGCTGCCGAGTTGCTGCCTGGATGGAGAACATTTCCCCGCCGATGAAGTGGACGGATCCGTCGTCGCCCAAGAGAACGAGGGGAACCTCCGAGGGAGGCTCCGTGTGGGCTGACGCCCGGCTACTAGAGGTCGAGAAGGGGCACAGTAGGCACGCGCCGATCAGGGCGACCGTTGCAATGACGCGAGCGAGCGGTGGAGGTCTCCTCACGTCACGAGCCGAGCTGCATACAACCATGGTCTGTTTCGCCTACAGGCCGGGCGTCCGGCACATTGCAAGGCCCTATCGGCAATGGCGCGCGCATCTGTGAGGGAATGCGAATGGCCTGAGGAGGCGCTCACGTCACTGGTGCATCACGACAGGGGCGCAAGATCGACGACCGGGTCCTCTGGGGGATTGTCGCCGAGCGACCCGTCGAAGTCGAGGTCGCTGAAGTTGAACACCCCACCGTCACTCCCGAGCATCAGGTAGCCGTCGCCGTAGGCGACCATGCCGATGATCGGAGCATTGAGGTTGACCCCGTCGGGTAGAACGCCCGGGATCGAGCCTTGGAACGGGACATCGCCGAAGCTGAATACGCCACCGTCGGCTGCGATCATCCAATAGCCCATGCCGAGTGGATCCGGTGTCATCCCGACCACTGGCTGGTTCAGCCAGGCTTCCGCAGTGATGCCCAGATCCAGGCTGGCGACGTATTCAGGGATGGAGCCGTGGTACGCCGCCTCGAAGGCGAACACCCCACCGTCCGCGGCGAGCATCCAGTAGCCGTCGCCGTCGGGGTCCAAGCCGGCGTGGATGATGGGAGAGTTGAGCTGCGTGCCGGTGAGTCCGCCGTGGTCAGGTGCATAGCCGCGCACGATGACGCGACCAGCGGAGGTGAAGATGTACACACCTGCGCCAGATTCCATCATGTCGACGGCCACGATCTCTTCGGGCGCATCGTCGGCGATGGCGTAGTCGACCAGCGGAGAAAGGACGCTCATGTCGATATCGACGAGGTTGAACGCATCTCCGTAGTGATGGAACTCGCCTTCCGAGTCGAGGACCCAGAAACCGAAGCCCGTGCTCGTGGCCTCGATCGCAAGAGCGTGGCGACCCTCAGGGAGGGGGTCAACATCGATGTCTGATGCTCCCCCGAAGGAGTAGACCGCGCCGCCGCTGTCGAGGAGCCAGTAGCCCGGATCCGGTTCGATGCTGAGGCTGGCTATTGCGATGTCGAGGTGGCCCCCCATATCGGCCGTTCCGGCAATCGTCACCTGGCCTGCTGTTCCCGCGAGGACTACGAAGCCGTCATCGGCACCGCCAGCAGGGTCGATGGTCTGCCAGCCATCGGTTCCGAAGCCGGTGTCGACCGTGCCACTCGCGTGGAGTCGGAGTACTGCCATGTCCGCTGCCGCTCCGCTCCCCGTCGTACCGCCGATCAGGATCTTTCCGTCGAGCTGCAGCTGGAGGCTCCGGGCAGTGTCATCGCCTCCGGCTCGGTCCACCACGACGGACCCATCAGTGCCGAACGAGGTGTCCGGTGTGCCGTCAGGCAAGAACTTCGCCACCATGACGTCCTTCCCAGCGCCGGTCACGCCGGTTGCGACGAGGAGGGAGCCATCATCGAGCAGTGCAGCTCCCGGAGTGGCATCGGCCGAGAGTTCGGTGTCGGTGACCAGCACCCCGTCGGTTCCGAATCCCGGCGTCGGGGAGCCGTCCGCTTCGAGCTGAACGAGCATGAGGCGTTCGGTGCCGTCGTCCGTGGCGGCGATGAGGACGACACCGTCATCGGCCCGTCCGAACAGCTTCAAGGACATGTCGTCCGCCCCGCCCTGATCGATACGGACCTGCCCTGTGGTGCCGAAGGTCGGATCAGGGCTTCCGTCAGCGTTGAGTCTGATCAGGACGACGTCGGTGTGGCCGCCGTCGGTGGCGAAGCCCGCAATGACGTAGCGCCCATCGGCTTGCTGGGCGATGCCCGTCGCGCCGTCGGCCCCGCCTCCGATGCCGATCATGGTGGCTCCCCCCGAGCCGAAGGTGGGGTCGAGGGCTCCTTCGTAGTCGACCCGAACGACGAGCATGTCGCCACCCGCACCTGCGGAGGTCAGGCCTACTGCGACGATCTTGCTGTCCGCTTGGGTCACGAGGTCGTAGCCGACGTCGAAGCCGCCCGCGTCGTGCGTGAAGATCCCGCCGGTCCCGAAGCTCCCGTCGACAGTGCCTCCCGACGTCACCCGGAAGATGGCGAGGTCGCCGGTACCGTCGGTCGCCTACCCCACCCCGACGAGGTCGTTGTTGTGGTCGATGTCGGCGGTGACCCGAACATCGTCGTCATTGGCGAGGTCGAGGGTGACGATT
>JAYPWI010000032.1:0-36891 GCA_038135065.1 Acidimicrobiales bacterium | reverse complement strand
GTCCTAGCCTGCCCGGGTGCGCCCTGATCGTGTGTACCTGTTCACCGGGGCAGCCCAGGGTTTCACATCGTCGTGGGGTCTGGCCGCTGTGGTCTGGTGGGTCGTGGAGCTCGAGTTCGATCCACTGCAGCTCGTCCTGCTCGGGGCAGCGATCGAAGTGACGGTGCTCCTCGCTGAGGTGCCAACCGGTGTGGTCGCTGACCTGCACAGTCGCAAATGGTCGGTGGTCATCGCCTACCTGCTCATGGGCCTCGCCATGAGCCTGGCTCCCATCACCCCCATCTTTGGTGTGCTGTTGATTTGGCAGGTGGTGTGGTCGATCGGCTGGACGTTGCAGAGTGGCGCCGATACTGCGTGGGTCACCGATGAGATCGAGGATGACCCTGCTCCGTTGATCGTTCGTCATGCTGTCTGGCGCTCGGTGGGTCTTCTCGCAGGGCTCCCGGTCGCCGCCGTGGTGGGGTGGTGGTCGCTCGAGGGGGCCATGGTCGTGATGGGAACAGCCGCCGTGGTCGTCGGCCTCGGTTTGGCGCTGGTGATGCCCGAGCGCGGGTTCACGCCGGCCGAGCGCTCCAGCGACCGGCGATGGTCAGATGCGGTGCGGGTCTGGCGGGCCGGTGCGCACATCGTGCTGCAGAGCCCGATGCTGCGCATCGTCGTGGGAGCCATGGTGCTGATAGGGATCGCTGACGAAGCAGTGGATCGTCTCGATGTTCTCCGGTTGGTGCAGTTGGGTCTGCCCCAGTTCGCCGACGAACAGGGTGTGGTGTTCTTCGGTGCGATCTGGTGGGTCATGACCCTGGTGAACGTCCCGGTGATGGTGTGGTTGGCCGAGCGAGGGTCCTCCGCGGGCGATAGGAGGGCTGCCCGGCTCGTACAACTTCTCCTCGTTGCGTCCGCTGTCGGTGTCACTGCCCTGGCATTGTCGCCGGCCATCTCCGTGGCCATCGCCGGATGGGCGGTTCGAGACGTCGGTCGTGAGGTGATCGATCCCGTCGGCGTGGCGTTGGCGAACCGCCACGCGGTGCCCGAGTCTCGGGCCACCGTCATCTCGTTCCGCGGTCAGGCCGAAGCCATGGGCGAGGTGATCGGAGGTTTGACCCTGGGGGCACTGGCGCGGGCGACCAGTGTTCCTGTCGCCCTCGTATGCGCAGCGGGGGTGCTGGCGATTGCGGTGCTGCCCTTCGCAGCCACACCACCAGACGGGCGGGGGCGACGGCCCACTGCACCGGGCGGCTGGGAGACCGGTTGAACCGTCTGGTCGTGCGACATCACGGTGGTGGATGATCCGGGCCCGGGTTGCGGCAGGTCAGCGGGCGGATCGTGCCGGTGATCAACCACGCAGGGCCGCGAAGCGCCGCTCCCGGGGGTAGAACCACAACACGACCGACGAGAGCGCGTAACCCGACGCGGCGACGATCCAGACCCATTTGAAGTGCTGAAGTGAGGTGGTGTCGCGGTTGCCGAGGATGGCCAGGGCCACGGCAGCGCCGAGCCCCTGGATCAGCCTCCGGGTGGTCTGTAAGGCGGCGTTGGCCTCAGCCAGATTGTCATCGCTCACCGAGTTCAGGGCCGCAGCCATGCCGGTGACCCCGACCATCCCGCTGCCCATGCCGAACACGACCAGACCCACCCCGAGCAGGAGAACCGAGGGGGTGTCGGCAAGGACAACGACCCACCAGGTGAGACCGGCTGCTGCGGTGAGGCCTCCGTAGAACAGGACCGGGCGGTAACCCCTGCGGTCCGCATAGTTGCCCGCCGAGACGGCGTTGAAGCTGATCAACATGGGCAGGGCCAGGGCGAGCCCCGTGGCCAGGGTGGACCACCCCCACACGTTGGTCAGGAACAGCGGCATCGAGAAGAACCACGCAAAGATGGCCATCTGGGTGGCCAGCTGAGAGACGGTGGCCCACAAGTACCGCCGATCGCTGAACAGGTCGGGCCGGATGACCGGCGTGTGGTGGTGGAAGATCCGCCACAGGAAGGCTGCGAGCACGATGGCCGATATGGGAGCGACCCGCAGTTCCCGTTGCAGGATGGCCAGGGTGAGGGCGGCTACCCCCACGGTGCCGAGGGCAACACCGATCACGTCGATGGGGCGACGTTCCCCCCGGCGCTCGTCGAGCACCCGGGGGGCGGCAATCGCAGCAATGAGGCACAGAGGGAGGGGGAGGAGTAGGCCGGCCCGCCAGCCGAAGACGCTGATCACGCCTCCTCCGACGACGGGTCCCAACAGGGCGGCCCCTGCCCCGCCCACGCCGATCCAGCCCATCGCCTGCCCTCGTTTGGATGCCGGGAACGACGGCAGGGCGAGGGGGAAGCCCGTGACCGTGAACATGGCGGCCGCCATCCCCTGGAAGACCCGGGCCCCGATCAGCACCCAGATCGTCGAGGTACTGACAGCGATAAGGCCGCCCACGGTGAACAGCACCATCCCGACGACAAATACCCGGCGCCACCCGATGCGGTCGGCGATCTGGCCCACCACGAGCATGGTCGATGCGATGGCGATGGTGAAGCCGGTGGTGATCCAGGCGAGGGTGGTGCGGGCCACGGTCGGCCAGGCTGCCTCGATCTCGCTGAAGGCGACCGCCACCGCGAGGCTGTCGAGGACGAGCACGTAGACCATCGAGGACACGGCCAAGCCCAGCCATGCTCGGACTGGGATCCGCGTTGCGCTGGCCCCATGCGTGCCCACGACGGCTCCCGCCACGCTCACCCCCTGTCCGCGACGACAGTACCTGGCTCCGTTTGGTCATCCGTAGTCGAGATGTGGGGGTGGCGCGGGGGGTAGTGTCCAGGGCGCTGTCATCTCGACGAGGGAGCATGGTCATGGCCGAATCGGAACGGGAACGTCCTCAGAACGTCTTCAATTTCGACTACGCCCGGGACGACTCGGGCCGCCCATCCCAGGACTACTACGACGCCATCAAAGATCGTTTCGCCCACGAGCGGGACGTCCGGCTCGGGTACCGACCACCGGGGACCGAGATCTACCAGGACATGAGTGGGGATCTGGCTGGTTATGAGACGGATCCTCATGTCGAAGAGGTCATCGAACGCGACCCGATCGACGACGAGGTCGAGGTCCTGTTCATCGGGGGCGGCTTCTCTGCCCTCCTCACCTCGGCGCGTCTGAGGGAGAAGGGGGTCGAGTCGATCCGCATCGTCGAGCGTGGTGGTGACGTGGGTGGCACCTGGTACTGGAATCGGTACCCAGGGGTGGCCTGCGACGTGGTGTCCTACGACTACCTGCCCCTGCTGGACGAGACGGGCTACGTGCCGACTCGCCACTACGCCGGCGGCCCCGAGATCTTCAACTATTGCCGGATGATCGCCGAGCGCTACGACCTGTACGGCCTTGCCGTGTTCCAGACCACGGTCACCTCGACCATCTGGAACGAAGAAGACGAGATGTGGCATATCGGCACCGATCGAGGCGACACGATGCGGGCCCGCTTCGTGATCTGCGCCAACGGCACCCTGGCCAAGCCTCGCCTCGCCAAGATCGACGGCATCGCCGACTTCACAGGTCACAGCTTCCACACCTCGCGGTGGGACTACGAGTACACGGGGGCCAACCTCGAGCGTCTGGCTGACAAGCGGGTGGCCATCATCGGGACCGGCGCCACTGCGGTGCAGGCCATCCCCGAGTTGGGCAAGAACGCGAAGCAGCTCTACATCTTCCAGCGGACACCGAGTTCCATCGACATCCGTGACGACTGGGAAACCGATCCGGAATGGGCGTCGACCCTCGAGCCCGGTTGGCAGGCCAAGCGCAGGGCGCGGGCCATCGCCGGGCCACAGCTGAGCGAAGCCCAGCAGGCCCGCCGGGCGTCGATGTCGCGGGAGGAGAAGATCCGTCGCCAGGAGAACGCCAACATCGACGCCATGATGCGGATCCACCGCCGGATCGAGGAGACGGTCGAGGATCCCGAGACCGCCGAGTCACTCAAGCCCTGGTACATGCTCATGTGCAAGCGGCCGTGCTTCCACAACGAATACCTCCCCACCTTCAACCGTCCCAACGTGCGTTTGGTCGATACCAAGGGCAAGGGGGTGAGCACCATCACCGCCGCAGGACCCGAGTTCGACGGTGAGGTCTTCGAGGTCGACCTCATCATCTACGCCACCGGATTCGAGGTGCAGAAGACGGGCATCTACAACAAGATCGTCGGCGAGGGCGGTGTCGATCTCAACGACAAGTACGAGGACGGAATCCGAACCGTGCTGGGGATCCACACCCATGGGTTCCCCAACTTCTTCGTCATGGGCGGGTACCAGGCCTTCTTCGCGTTCAACCTGACCGACGTGTTGAACAGCCAGGGAGAGCACATCGCCGAATGCATCGACTACGTGCGCCGTAATGGCATCCACTCGATGGATCCGACCCCCGAGATCGAGGAGTGGTGGGTCCAGAAGGTGATCGAGAACCGAGGCAAGACCAACCGCAACAAGGAATGCACGCCCGGCTACTACAACTTCGAGGGTGCCGAGAATCGTCGGCAGGATGGCAACTACAACGGATCGATGGGTGATTACCTGGGGTTCATGTCAGAGGTGCGCGACTCGATGACCGAGAACTTCCTGCTGACCACCCGGTGATCGCTGTCGGGCACCGTGCGGCGGGATTGTCCGGCGTCGTCGGGCTCCTGCTGTCGATGGTCGCGTGTAGTTCGCCGCCGACGGTGACCCTCACCGACGGAGTGGAGGCCACCGCGCCAGTCTCAGTCGACTCCGCTTCGGAGGGGAGTGCGGCCCCAGCCGATGGCGGGGATGCCGTCGAAGTGCTGTCGCCCGAAGGGGCCTTCGACGGACCCACCGGGCGTCCGCTGCGTGTGCTGGTCCGGGCTCGGGGCAGCGCATCGTGGTTCTGGGTCGACGCGCAGACAGGGGCCTACGTTGGCCCCGGGTCCGCTCCTGAGCCCCGCGAGGTCGAGCCGGGCAGTCTTGTCGGGGTCCGACCCGTGGTGCCCTTCAACTGCGAAGACGACGGCTCAGGACTGCATGTCGCGGTGTCCCACCCGACCGTCGAGGACTCGGGGCGGGTGATTGCCGTCGAGTCGATACACCAGACCACCGATTGCAGCGATGCGCCGTTCGCCGTCCGGGCCATGGCAGTGGACACGGAACGCGACCAGGTGGACGCCCGCTTCAGGGTCAGTGCCTCTGCCTCGCCGGTGATGGAACTGGAACACGATCCGAGCGGGGTGTGGCTGCTCATCACCCTGGCCGACGGCACCATCGAATGGCAGGGCCGATCCGGCTGGGTCGTGTTGGACGTCATGGGCGCGGATGGCCGGTCCGTCGAGGTGGAGGAGGCGAGCTGGGGGACCGAGCCGCCGACCGGATCCGTCCCGGGGAGGATCTTCACCCCGACCAAATCGAATCTGGAGCAGTCGGGCCTGCCGTACCCGGCCCAGATCCAAGCACCCGAGGCCGCTGGCACGGGCTGGGCGATCGTGCTCGGTGCCGGTCCGGTCAGCTCGCCGGAGGTCAGTCGGGCGGTGAGGTTCGGCGAGGAGGCCGGGTACGAGGTGGCCTGGTCGGACTGTCACCAAGGAGCGCCAGCAGCTATGGGTTGGATCGGGGACACCGTCGACGGTCAGCGAGTCGGCGCCGTCGTCGTCTTCGTGGCGGACGAGCTGGCCGCCCGTCTCGGGTCCCAGACCTTCGAGGCAGATGGTCAGCCTTCGGCGGGTGCGCTGGTGACGGTGTCCTGCCCGTCCTGATTTGCCCTGCAGAAGCCCCCGCTCGCTCGGTCAGCACAGCGGCGTGACAGGAACCTCCATGCCCCAGCCCGGAGTTCGGATCATTTCCTGGTCAGCCAGGGCAACGAGGCGGCCCGTGTCGGCGTGGTGAATGGTGCCACCGCAGATGATGGATCGCTCATCGTCCCGCTCTCGCCATGACTGGCAGAGGTAGCTCACCCCGGGCTGTAGGTCCTCGATGAACTGCATGGCGATGTTGCCTGTCACCGCACCACCCTCGCCATTGGTGGGTGGGTCGACGAACACCGACCAACTGGTCAGGCAATCGATCATGGTCCACACATTGCTGCGGGGTACCAGGCCCCGCTCGTCGGTTTCGGTACCTGGAGTCCACACGCTCACCATGTGGCGTCCGTCCCCGAGCGGGCGTAGGCGCACCCCCAGTCCGTCGGGTCGGCCACCGCACCCCACGCAGTCGGGAAAGGGTGGGGCGAAGGGGAGCTCGCCTTCGGTGGCCACGACGGCCAGGGCGTGATCGGGTGGACCAGGATCGTTGACCAGCATGGAGTCGGGTACTCCGACCATCACCAATTCGTCACCACGGTGGATCTCCCACCGGTCACCGGTTGTCGTGCGCATCAGCTCATCGCCCGCCAGAAGGGGACGCCGGATGCGCACTCGGATGGGGCCGTTACGGTTCCCGGCTGCAAGGGCGGCCACATAGCCGCCCTGCATGGTGCCGGGCATTCCCTCGAATCGTGCTGAGAGGGGCCCGATGGACACGGAGGACGCTTCGCTCACCTTGGGAGTCCTACCATCTCGATGGACGGGACGACGTCCCGATGAGAAAAGGGGGCAACCATGGGTCGACCGGGCGACGAGGTATGGATTATCGGTACCCACTCCACGGCGTTCGGAAAGTTGCCGGAGGTGGGATTCAAGGAACTGACCCGCCAGACCGTTCTCGGTGTCGGTCTCGACGCAGGCATCGACCTGCACGAGGTGGAGTTCGCCTACGTCGGAAACTGCCTGGCTGGTGCCGGCTTCGGGATGGATTCCATCAGGGGTCAGTCCTGGATGCTCGAACTGGTCGATGAGGGGTTGTTTCCCGAGCGGGTTCCCGTCATCAACGTGGAGGGGGCCTGTGCGACGGCGTCGATGGCCCTGCACAGCGCCTACAAGGACGTCCGCTCGGGAGAGTCCGACGTCGTCCTTGCCGTCGGGGTCGAGAAGACCTATCTGCCGGGTGCTGACGCGGACCCTGAGATCAAGGCCAGGATGTTCGACCTGTTCGCCAAGGGGGTCGACCAGGAAACCCTCCCCCGACTCGAGCAGCACTATCGGGATGTCGGCGTCCAGTCGGGAGTCCCCTTCGAGACCGGCCCCGGCAGGACCATGTTCATGGACACCTATGCGATGCAAGCGGCGCTGCACATGCAGCGACATGGGACGACCCAGCGACAGATCGCCGCCGGCTCTGCGAAGAATCACAACTACGGCGCCCTGAATCCGCTGGCCCAGTACCGCTTCGAGACCTCGATCGACCAGGTCCTGGAGGACCGCGAGGTGTCGTTTCCTCTCACCCGATCGATGTGTGCGCCGACCGGTGACGGAGCGGCGGCCGCCCTCGTCGTGTCCGGCGACGTGTTGGCCGGTCTGCCCGAGGCCGTTCGGGCCCGCGCCGTGCGGATTGCTGCCACTGCGTTCAGCGGTGGCAAGTACCGCTCCGTAGACGAGCCCGGACTGTCCAGAGTGGCTGCCGCCAAGGCGTACGCCAGCTCGGGATTGCAGCCCTCCGACGTCGACGTCGCCGAGGTCCACGATGCAACCAGCTTCTGCGAGATCTACCAGGTGGAGATGCTGGGCCTCTGTCCCGACGGGGAAGGGGGACCCTTCGTGGAGAGCGGAGCGACCGGGCCCGACGGTCCGGTCCCGGTCAATACCTCGGGCGGACTGGTGAGCAAGGGTCATCCAGTGGGGGCGACGGGACTGTCGATGATTCATGAACTGGTCACCCAACTCCGTGGTGAAGCCGGGCCCCGTCAGGTGCCCGAGGCTCGGATTGCGTTGGCGGAGAACGGGGGTGGGGTCATCGGTCTGGAAGAGGCTGCCTGCTCGGTGGTCCTCCTCGAGCGAGCCGACTAGAACGGAGGGTGGACAGGGACGGGTTCTGGGTAACCGGGGATCGCCCGAAAATGTTGGGCAGAAACTGTTAGGGGAGTGACCCCACAGGACTCTCAGTCGTAGGCGAGGCCGCTGGAGCCACGCTGTCAGCGGCTGGAGTGCCCGATGGGCTGGAGTAGCGACTACCCATGCAGAGCGATCGACAACTCGTTGCAGAACTCTCCGAGCGGGGTGTGGCGGGTCTCGGTGACGTCGTCGCCATCTACGGAGATCGACTCCACGACTACTGCTGGTCGGTGCTGCGATCCCCGCATGACGCGGCCGACGCCGTGCAGGACACCCTGCTCCTGGCTGCCGAGCGCATCTCGCAACTTCGCAATCCCGACAAACTGCGACCGTGGCTGTACGCGATTGCCCGCAACGAATGCCTTCGACGCATGAGGGATCGCTCCACGCCAACGGACAGCTTCGACGAGCTCGCTGTCGACGACGATCTCGCCGCGGGCGCTCGGCAAGCCGAATTGCAGCGGTTGGTTGCCGAGGCGGCTGAAGGGCTGGAACCCCGCGACCGCTCCGTGCTCGATCTTCAGTTGCGTCACGGGCTCGAGGGCGACGACCTTGCGGATGCGCTCGGGGTGCCCACGTCGCACGTCTATGTGCTCGTAGGTCGCGTTCGCGAGCGGGTCGAACGCAGTCTGGTCGCGCTCCTCGTTGCCCGCCGGGGGCGCAAGGAGTGCGACGATCTGGCCCGTCTGCTCCGCCGCTGGGACGGGAGCTTGAGCCCCCTGCTCCGCAAGCGAGTGTCCCGTCACATCGACGCTTGCTCGGTCTGTGAGCGGACCAAGGCGGCAGTGGCCAGCCCCCTTGCCCTGCTGGCGAGCGTGCCCTTCGTGGCAGCGCCGCCCGAGCTGCGGGCTCGGCTCACCAGCCACGCAAGCGACCTTGCTCCGTCCGCAGCCGCCTCCCGTGCGCTCGTTCACCTCCCATCCGGCTTTCCCCGCGCCGGAGATGCAGCGAGGTCGATGCCGAGTTGGATTCGGCGCAGTGTGGGGGCTGCAGTGATCGCCGCCGTCGTCGGCATCGTCGTGGTCCTTCTCGGCTCGGGTGGGAGTTCTGACGTCGTGACGGCCGGTGGTGGAGCGGCCGAACGGCCGGTGGTTGCCTCACCTCCGGAATCGACCACGTCGGTGGTGACGACGTCGATACCGACCGACGAGGAGCCAGCGACATCTGCTGCAGCGCTCCCCGACCCCTCCGTTACGACGATGCCTCCCGTCACAACCAGCGGAACGGTGGGCCCGCTGGGTGGGAGCGGGGTCGTCTCGCTGGCGCCGCCACCCAGCGAACAGACACCGACGACCACGACGGCCAGCACTGTGCCGACCACGACCGTGCCGACCACCACCACGACCAGTACTCCGAGGAGCACGACCACCACGACAACCACGACCACCACCACTACCCCGCCGACCACCACGACCACCACGACAGCCCCACCGCCATTGCCTCCGCCACCGACGACCACGACGACCACCATCCCGGCTGACCGGGAAGCCCCGGTCATCATTCGCAGGGGCATGTCGCCGTCGTTGCTCGTCGAGGCAGCCGGACGAGGATGTACCCCAACGACGGGGATTGTCTGGGCGGTGGTGACCGATGCGAGTTCGGGGGTGGCGTCGGTGAGGGCCACCATCACGGTCGGGAACATCAGCACGTCAGTCACCATGACCTCGAGCGACCAGGGACTGTGGCAGGGGCCTGTTGGTCCGTTCCCTGCGGGCACTGTGATACGGGGTTCAGCCGCGATCAGTGCGGACGTGGTCGCAGTAGACCGTGCGGGCAATCAGGCACTATCGCAGGCCTTCGCGACGCTGACGCCCTGCTGAGTCGACGGGGGAGGGTTCGCACCCCCAGCGCAGGTTGGCCAGGAAGGGACTTTAGGCCCTAATGGCGCCCCCTCTCAGATGCCGAAACACCCCTATGGGGAAAACACTGGTTCGGACAATGTGGGGGATGGCAGCAGCGCTGCTCGTCGTGGGGATGGCGGCATGCTCGAGTATCAGGTCGACGGGCTCGACGCCGTCGGAAGGCAGCCTGTTCGTCGATCAGGTTCGTAGTGCGGTGGTGCCCCCGGGTGACTACACCGTTTGTTTCGTGCTGTTCGCAGCCTCGACTGTTGCGGCCTTCGTGGCGCTGGTGGTCACCTCCCGGCTTCGAGATGCTGTGGCAGTTCGACGCTTGCAGCCTGTGTGAGCAAGGGGCCGTCGTCGCTCGGTGTTTAGGATCGTCCTCGTTACTGCGAGTTGATGCGATCCCGGACCGGGTCGAACAGCGCGGAACAGGGACCAGTTGGAGGAGCGCATGCGGGTGTCCGACCAGATTCGCAGGTGGTTCGCCGATGCCGCTGATCTGGCCGTCGCTGCGGCAGCTACGCCGGTGATTGGCGAAGGAGCAGCACTGTTCGCCGAGCAGATCCGAGTTGCGGGGGCCCGGGCGTTCGAGCCCCGGACGTTCGAGGTGCTGGGCAGTGCCGGCACTGTGTCCGACACGCCGCTCGGTATCCGCTTCGCGTCGCTTGCTGCGTCGCTTCCCTGGTCGGTGTCCTCGCGCTGGGACGATGGGGGTCGAGAACGTGCCCTGTGTGTGGTGGGCGACATGTTCGAGCTGCGCGACGTTGTGGCCGGCCTCGTCTACCTCGACGGGGGAGGGACCTACCCCGAGCACGACCATCCACCCCAGGAGCTGTATCTGACCGTGGCGGGGACTGCGCGATGGCGGTTCGGGGGGTCGCCCCACTACGTGGAGGTCGAGCCGTCCACCACCCTCTACAACAACCCCGGAGACCGCCACGCCATCGAGGCCGGTGCCACACCCCTCGTCGCCATGTACGTGCTCTGGGGGGACGGGGTGAACGGGGAGAGCGGGCCCACTCGGTAACCGGCCGCCGGTGGGCCTAGCCTGATCATCGTGCCTCGGCGGTATCTCCTCACGACCTACGGCTGCCAGATGAACGAGCACGACTCGGAACGCATTGCCGGGTTGCTCGAAACCGACGGCATGATCGAGACCGACTCGCTCGACGACGCCGATGTCATCGTGCTGAACACCTGCTGTATCAGGGAGAACGCCGACAACAAGCTCTACGGGCAGCTCGGCCACCTCAAGCGACTCAAGGCCGAACGACCAGACCTGCAGATCGCGGTGGGTGGATGCCTCGCCCAGAAGGACCGCGATCTCATCCGCGAACGGGCTCCCCATGTGGACGTTGTGTTCGGTACCCACAACGTCGGGCGAGCCGCCGACCTGTTGCACGATGCCCGGATCAGCGGTCCGGTCACCGAGATCATCGAAGAGTCCGAGGCCTTTCCCAGTGCCCTCCCCGTCAAGAGAGATGCCCATCACGCAGCCTGGGTGACCATCCAGATCGGTTGCGACAACTCGTGTGCCTTCTGCATCGTGCCCTCGGTGCGGGGCCGGGAGATCAGTCGGCCCTTCGGTGAGTTGACCGGCGAGGTGGCCCGCCTTGCTGCCGAAGGGGTCACCGAGATCACCCTCTTGGGCCAGAACGTCAACAGTTACGGTCGTGACCTCACCCTCGACCTGCGAGGCACCGAGGTGGACGCGGCCGCTGCCGCCCAGGCGGCTGGACATCGCTGGGCTGCCGAAGGCCGCCGGATCCGCCCATTGTTCGCCGACCTGCTGCGCTCGGTGAGCGAGGTCGACGGCATCCGCCGCGTTCGCTACACCAGCCCCCACCCCAAGGACTTCCGGGACGACACGATCGCCGCCATGGCCGAGACCCCCGAGGTGTGCGAACACCTCCACCTCCCGCTGCAGTCGGGGAGCGACCGGGTGCTGGCCGCCATGCACCGGGGATATACGGCCGATCGTTACCTCGGCAAGGTGAAGGCTGCCCGGGCGGCCATCGACGATCTCGCCCTCAGCACGGACATCATCGTCGGCTTTCCCGGCGAGACCGACGACGATTTCGCTGCCACCCTCGAGGTGGCCGCCGAGGCCCGCTTCGACAACGCCTACACCTTCATCTACTCGCCACGGTCGGGGACCGAGGCGGCTGAGATGGTCGAGCAGTTCGTCGCTCCGGCGGTGGCCGCCGAGCGCATGGCCCGGCTCCGCCAGGTGATCGAGCGGTCGAGCCTGGTCGGTAATCAGGCCCGCATCGGCCGGATCGAGGAAGTGGTCGTGGAAGGCCCATCCAAGCGCAATCCCGAGATGCTGACCGGACGAACCCGCCACAACCGCCTCGTCCACTTCCCCATCGGCGAACCCATCCGATCGGGGAGCTACGCCATGGTCGAGGTGACCGACGCTGGTCCATTCAGCATGACGGGGACCCTGGTCGAGGTGACCGCGGTGGCCACCCACCGGACCCGCATCCCGGTGATCGCAGGCTGAGTTGGTGTCGGCGTGACCCCGACGGACGGTCTGGTGATCGCGATGGTGATCGTCGGTGTGCCGGTAGCCAGCCGCCTCGTTCGGATGTGCCTACGCGGCGTCCTGAGCGTGGTGGCCAATCGGGCGCTGACCGGTGCCAACTCGCAGTGGCGCACCCGGGTTCCTCGGGTGCTCGCTGAAACGGTGCCCGTCGCCGAACTGCGGCGTCGTCAGCGGATCAACGCGCTGGCCCTGGTGGTGGCCCGCGGGGTGCGGGTGGTGCTGATCGGGGCCGGACTCGTCGTGGTCATGCACCGCTTCGATGCGGACCCGGTCCTGACCCTGTCCAGTCTCGGCTTCCTGATCGCCGCTTTGACGGTGGGCGCCCAGCATTCGATCCACGACTATGTGGCCGGCCTGCACGTCTTGTTGGAGGACCGATACGGCGAGGGCGACGAGATCCGGGCCGTCACCCCGGCCGGAGTGCTCATCGAAGGCCGGGTCGAGGCCATGGGGAGCTTTGCCACCCGGGTAGCCACCGATGCCGGGGTAGCCCATGTTGCCAACCGCCTCCTTGTCGAGGTGGTCAACCTTTCCCAGCGCCCCCACCTGGCAACGGTGTCGCTGCCCGGTGACCTGGCCGGCGGCCGGGGGAGCAAACCCCGTCTGGCCCGGGTGCTCAGCGCAGCGGTCCGCGAGGTGTCAGGGGATCGCCACGCAGGGGTGGTGGTGGAGTCGGTGGAGGTCGCCTTGGTGGGTGGGCAGCCCGTCACTGCGGTGACTGCCCGCTTCGATCGACCCCTCGACGATGAGTCCCGGGCAGCGGTCGAGGAGGCCGCCGCAACGACGGTCCGGAACGGAGGCTGAGTGCCACGCAGCCGGCCCCTGGTGCTGGTGGGGCCCACGGCATCGGGCAAGTCAGCCCTGGCCGTCGAGGTCGCTCGTCGCACGGGGGGCGAGATCCTGGCCGTCGACTCCATGGCCGTGTACCGGGGAATGGACATCGGCACGGCAACACCGTCGGCATCCGAACGCGCTGGAATTGCCCATCACCTGATCGACCTGGTCGATCCCGGCGACCCCTTCACCCTGGTCGACTATCAGGCCGCCTTCGATGCCGCGATGGCTGACCTCGGTCGCCGCGGCGTGACGCCGGTGATCGCCGGCGGGACCGGGCTGTACCTGCGAGCGGCCGTCGATCGGCTGACCCCTCCGCCCCGGTATCCCGAGGTGGAGGCCGACCTCGACGCCGAGGCCGACACCGAGGCCCTCCACCGCCGCCTGGTCGAGCTCGATCCGGTGGCCGCAGGTCGTATGGAGCCCACGAACCGGCGCCGGGTGCTCCGCGCCCTGTCGGTGACCATCGGTGGCGGAACGCCGTTCTCCGAGTACGGGCCGGGTCTGGACGTCTACCCCGAGGTGCCGTATCGCATGGTGGGTATCGAGATCGAACGTCACGACATGGACGAGCGGATCGACGAGCGATACCGCCGCCAGATGGCTGACGGGTTTCTCGACGAGGTGCGGGCTCTGGCAGACCGACCCCTGTCCCATACGGCGGCCCAGGCCCTGGGGTACAAGGAACTGCTGGCCCACCTGCGCGGGGAGACGACGCTCGACGATGCCCTGGAGCTGGCCCGCAGCCGCACACGGCGCTTCGCCCGCCGGCAACAGCGCTGGTTCCGCCGCGACCCCCGGATCGAGTGGCTTCGGTTCGGTCCCATCGACACGATGGCCGATCGGCTGGTCTCGTGAGCGACAAACACGTCGCTCTCGGGTTCGGGCTCTGTGAGAATGGTGGGGCATGCGGCTGAGCAAACTCCACGGCTTGGGTAACGACTTCCTGGTCGCCCTCCTCGAGGGTGAACCAGCTGATCTCGACGTCCTCGCCCGGACCTGGTGTGACCGCCGCACCGGCATCGGGGCCGACGGGTTCATCGTCGGGTGTCCACCCGCCGCCGATTCGGGCGCCGATCTGCGGATGATCCTGCACAACGCGGATGGATCCCGGGCCGAGATGAGCGGCAACGGCATCCGCTGTCTGGCCCATGCCGCAGCCCGGGCGGCCGGACGGGGAGCGGTCACCCTGGTCATCGACACCGATGGCGGCCGAAGGATCGTGACCGTCGACGGTGACGGTGAGCGGGTCTCCGCATCGGTCGACATGGGCGAGGTCGGGGAGGGGCCCGTGGTGCCCGAGGCCCTGGCGAGCTCCTTGGACGGTGTCCGCTTCGCGACGGCCGACGTGGGCAACCCCCACCTGGTGGTGTGTGTGGAGGATCTGGTCGCAGTCGATGTGGCCGAGGTCGGTTCCCGCTATGAGGGCTATTTCCCTGAGGGGATGAACGTCGAGTTCATCGCGCCGTCCGGTGACGAGGGCGGCACCCTCGACCTACGTGTGTGGGAGCGGGGGGTCGGGGTGACCCAGGCCTGCGGCACCGGGGCAGTGGCCGGAGCCACCAGGGCCGTTGGGTGGGGCATGGTCGACTCGCCCGTCAGGGTGCGGATGCCCGGCGGCGATGTCCAGGTCGAGGTCGGTGCCACCGCAGTGCTGGTCGGCCCGTCGGTCTTCGTCGCTGACATCGAATGGTCGGGCCCTCGATGACCGATCACCCACGGGTGCCCGTGTCGGTCGATGACGAATTCGAGCTGGAAGAACCGACACCGGTGGCCGACGAGGAGACCCACCGTGGGGCGTTCGGCGAGTTCGGTGGTGAGTCGTCGGGGCTCATCGATCGAGCCTTCCGTGAGCAGATCGTGCTCGTCGGGGTGCAGTTCCCCGGGCTGACCTCCGAGGACGTCGACGCCAACCTCGACGAGCTGGCCCGACTGGTCGACACCGCAGGGGCCGATCCGGTGGACCGGGTGGTCCAGAAGCGTGACTCTCCCGACCCCGCGACCTTCGTGGGCAAGGGCAAGGCCGGTGAGATCTACGACTCGTCCATCGACCATGATGCGGACACGGTGGTGTTCGACGACGAGCTGACCCCGGCCCAGCAGTTCAACCTCGAGAAAATCCTGAAGCGGACGGCCCTCGACCGCACTGCGGTGATCCTCGACATCTTCGCCCAGAACGCCACCACCCTCGAGGGCAAGGCCCAGGTCGAGTTGGCTCAGCTCCAATATCGCCTGCCCCGGCTACGGGGCAGGGGTAATCAGCTCAGCCAGCAGGGCGGCGGGATCGGCACCCGGGGCCCCGGCGAGACCCAGCTCGAGGTCGACCGCCGCCGGATCCAGCGCCGCTTGGCCAAGCTCGAGAAAGACCTCTCGGGGCTTCGGCGGACCCGCAAGAACCAACGCAAGTCGCGGCGGCGGTCTCGTTTCCACACGGTGGCCATCGTCGGCTACACCAATGCCGGCAAATCGACCCTCCTGAATCGACTGACCGGGGCGGGGGTGCTGGTGGAGGACCGACTGTTCGCCACCCTCGATGCCACCACCCGCCGCCTCCAGCTCCCCGGTGGTGAACGGGTGTTGCTGACCGACACCGTGGGTTTCATCCAGAAGCTGCCGACCAGTCTGGTGGAGGCGTTCAAGTCGACCCTCGAGGAGGTGGCCGAGGCCGACCTGTTGCTCCATCTCGTCGATGGTTCTGCGCCCGATCCCGAGCTGCACATCGGTGCGGTACGGGAGGTGCTGCGCGAGATCGGGGCGGGTGATGTGCCCGAGCTCGTCGTGTTCAACAAGGCCGACCAGGTGGGACCCGACGGCATCGATCACCTGGTGCGCCGTTACGAGGGGTCCATCGAGGTCAGCGCCCATAGCGGGCAGGGCATCGACCTGCTGCTGGCCACCGTGGGCGACCGACTTCGTACCCTCACCGAGGTGGTCGAGTTGCTGATTCCCTACAACCGGGGGGATGTGGTGGCTGCCCTGCATCGGGAGGGAGAGGTGGTGTCCGAGGAACACGGCCCTGAGGGCACGGTGATTCGGGCCCGGCTGGACGAGGTCGCTCGTCGGCTGATGGCAGCATTCGTGGTGGAGGGAGCCGACCCATGACCGACGCGCCGACTGGGGGCTACGTTCCACCCCCCTATCCCTATGACCGTCTCGACGAGCTCAAGCCCCTGGCCGAGCGATTCGACGGCGGCCTGGTCGATTTCTCGATCGGCACCCCAATGGATCCCCCCGCCCCGTCGGTGGTCGCTGCACTGGGCCACTCGGGGCTCGAACGGGGCTATCCACCCTCCATCGGGCAACTCGACCTGCGGGAAGCCATCGTGGGATGGATGGATCGGCGCCTGGGGGTGACGGTCGACCCGGCTGCCGAGGTCGCAGCGTCGATCGGCACGAAGGAGTTCGTAGCGGGCCTGCCCCACCTGTTGCGCCTGCGTGACCCGTCCCGGGACACGGTGCTGTACCCCGAGATCAGCTACCCCAGCTACGAGATGGGGGCCATCCTGGCGGGCTGTCGTGCCGTTCCGGTGCCCGTCGACGACCAGTGGTCGCTGCGCATCGACGCCATCGACGAGGCCGACGCAGCCCGGGCCCTGGTGCTGTGGGTGAACACGCCGGGGAATCCGGCTGGAGGGCTCGACGATCTCGGTGCCGCGGCAGCCTGGGGCCGATCCCACGGGGTGCCGGTGTTCAGCGACGAGTGCTACGTGGAGTTCACCTGGGACGGTCCCCCCCGCACCATCCTCGAGCACGGCACCGACGGCGTCGTCGCCGTCCACTCGCTGTCCAAGCGCTCGAACCTGGCCGGGGTGCGCGTCGGCTTCTATGCCGGCGATCGCGACCTGGTGCACTTCCTGCGCGAGGTTCGCAAGCACGCAGGCTTCATGGTGCCCGGTCCCGCCCAGGCGGCCGGGGTGGCTGCCCTGGCCGACCAAGCCCATGTTGACGAGCAGCGGGAGCGATACCGGGGTCGGCTGGAGCGGATGGCCGCTGTGCTGTCCAGCCTCGGGGTGGAAACGGAGCTGCCCCGGGGTGGCTTCTATCTCTGGGCCCGAGCCCCAGGGGGTGATGCGTGGGCCTTCACCCGCCGGATGGCGGCCGAAGCCGGCGCGCTGGTGTCGCCCGGCGAGTTCTACGGCCCGGCCGGGGCCGAGTGGGTGCGGGTTGCCGTCGTGCAACCCGATGACGCCGTGACCCTCGTCGAGCAGCGGCTGGGCCTCGTCTGATCACCCTGCACTGGTCTGCACTGCGCCCCGTAGCCTGATGCCGATGGACCTCCTCGACCTCGCTGCGGAACTCGTCGACATCCCCTCCGAGAGCCACCACGAGGGTCTTCTGGCAGATCATGTCGAACAGCGGCTGCGGACAGCCAACCACCTCGAGGTCCACCGGATCGGGGACAACGTGGTGGCCCGCACCCGCCTCGGTCAGCCTCTGCGTCTGGTGGTGGCCGGTCATCTCGACACCGTTCCCGCCAATGGCAACCAGGGGGCCCGGGTGGAGGGCGATCGGCTCTACGGGCTCGGGGCCTGCGACATGAAGGGCGGTTTGGCCGCTCAGTTGGCTACCGCCCTGCAGGTCGACGACCCCGCCATCGACGTCACCTACGTCTTCTACGCCGGCGAGGAGGTGGCCGCCCGCTACAACGGGCTGACCCACCTCTTCAGGGATCACCCCGACCTGGTCACGGGCGACGCGGCCCTGCTCGGTGAACCCACCTCGGCTGGCATCGAGGCGGGCTGCCAGGGGACGCTCCGGGCCCGGATCACCTACCGCGGCGAACGGGCCCACACCGCGCGGCCGTGGAAGGGGCGCAACGCCATCCATCGACTCGGACCGGTGTTGACCGGGCTGGCCGCCTACGAGGGGCGACGACCCGTGATCGACGGGTGCGAGTACCGGGAAGCCATCCAGACCGTGTTCGTCGAGGGAGGGGTAGCAGGCAACGTGGTGCCCGACGAAGCCATCCTCACCGTGAACCTCCGTTACGCCCCCGATCGTTCCCCAGCCGACGCCGAGGCCCATCTGGCCGAACAGGTGGGTGCCAACGACGGCTTCGAGATCACCGACCACTCCATCGCAGCCGCCCCCAACCTGGCCCACCCGCTCCTGGCCGCCCTGGTGGAGCGCAATGGGCTGGAGGTGCGAGCCAAGTTGGGATGGACCGACGTGGCCCGCTTCGCCGAATACGGCATTCCGGCCGCCAACTTCGGGGCGGGTGATGCATCGATTGCCCACACCCGTGACGAGTTCGTCGACCGGCACGAGATCGAGCAGGTCCACGGAGCGATGGTCGACCTGGTGCGGCGAGGGGTGTGAGCCCTCGGTCGCTGTTTGCAGCGGGGCAAGGGTTGCCCGCCGCCGCAGGGCGCTGTGTAGCATCAGGGTCCACCAACGTGTTGGCCGAGCGAAAGCGACCGAGATGTCCACTTACGAATGCTCCTCCTGCGGAATGAAGGTCAACGCGACCTGCGGTACCTGCGACGCACCCCTCGAGAACGCAGTGCTCGAGCGTCCCGACGGTTCGACCGTGCAGGTCTCGCAGTGCCCGAACGACCACGGCAAGATCAAGTCCCCGCTGTGCTGCGGCGTGGACATGGCCTGCGCAGTTGCCTGACGCCTGAACACAATTCAGACCGACGATCGACCCGCCCAGCCCGAGGCTGCGGCGGGTCGCTCGCGTCCTGAGCCCCGATACCGGCGCGACGCTGCGCCCTCGCTGCGGCTCAGCTCCGGCCAGCCAGGATCTCGGCTACCACCTGGGCGACGCCGTCCTCGGCGTGGGAGGCGGTGACCTCGTTCGCGGCTGCCTTGGTGCTGTGGTGGGCGTTCCCCATGGCCACCCCCCATCCGGCCCACTGCAGCATGGCGTTGTCGTTCGGCATGTCGCCGAACGCGACGACCTGGTCGGGCCCGAGCCCGTGGGTCGCGCAAAACCGCTCGAGGCCGAACGCCTTGTCCACCCCGGGAGGCATGAGCTCCACGAAAGCCAACCCCGCGTGGGTGGGATTGGCCCGGTGACCGACCATCGGTGCGATCCGGTCGAAGGCCTGCTCGGCATCGTGATCGGGCAGGCTGACCAACAGCTTGTGCACCCGGTCATCGAGATGATCCCGCAGGTCGTCGACCTGGGTCACCGGCGACCTCCCCGTCGCCTCGAACCAGCGCTGCTCGGCCACGAAGTCGTACCCCAGCTCGGCGCACAGGCCCGCTTCGGGATGCTCGGCCCGGATCATCTCGATGAGCTCGTGGGTGTGGTCGAGGTCGAGGGTGGCGAACTGGGTGACCGTGGTGGTCGCCGGGTCGTAGGCCACTGCGCCGTTGGCGCAGATGAGGGTGAGGGGGATCCCCAGCTCGTCGAGCATGTCCTCGCAGAAGCGAGGCGGCCGCCCGGTGGTGACCATCAGTTCGAGATGGCTGTCAGCCAGGTCACGCAGCACGGCACGGGTGTAGGGGGTGATGACCCGGTCCGGCCCGAGCAGGGTGCCGTCGTAGTCGGTGGCGACCAGGCGCAGCTGATCCAGGCCGGGTCGACGGTTCGTGTCGTTCGTCAACGGGTCACCACCCGTACCGGGCTGGTTCGGTACGCATCCATTCGCCGATGGTCTCACCGATCAGGATCGATGTCGGGTTGGTGTTGGCCCGCGGCACGGTGGGCATGATCGAGGCGTCGGCCACCACGAGACCCTCGATCTGGTGTGACCGCCCGTACTGATCAACGACGGCCCACGGGTCGTCGGCCGGACCCATCGATGCTGTGCCGCAGGGGTGGTAGCCAGATGCCGCGAAGCGGCGCAGCAGGGTGATCAGGTCGTCGGTGCTGGTGCCGCGCGCCGGGTCGGGGAACACGATCTCGTCGCACAGTTCGCCGAGCGGTCCGGTTCGGGTGAAGGCCAGCGCATCGGACAGACAGCCAGCCAGGCGACGGGCGTCGCGTGGGTGTTCGCAGAAATGGGGGGCGATGTGCGGCACCGCGAAGGGGTCTGCGTCGGGATAGACGAGCTCGCCGACCCCGTCGACCTGCTCGAGCACGGCGGCCACCCCGAAGTAGGGGTCGCGGGATCGCCCGACGAAGGTCAGCTGCTCGATCTGCAGATCCATCCGGTGTCCGTCGTCGGGCGACGTGTAGCGGAGGATGGTCTGGATGATGGGTTGATCGCGGGCCACCAGCGACGGATCAGTGGGGCGGCACATCACGAACAGGGCCGGATGGTCCGAGAGGTTGGCTCCCACGCCGGGCACGTCGGCGATGGCCTCTACACCGAGACGGTCGAGGTCAGCGGCCGGACCGATGCCGCTGCGCAGCAGGATGCCGGGGGTGTGGATGGCTCCTGCGCACAGGGCGACGGTCCGTCCCCGGTAGCGGCGGGTCGACCCGGCGCGGGGTCCATCGACCCGGCCCTCGCTGTCGATGGTCTCCACCCCGACGGCCCGGCCCCCTTCGACGAGGACCCTGGACGTGTGGCGCCCCCCGATGATGGTCAGGTTGGGGCGCAGTCGGGCGGGGGCCAGGTAGGCCGAGGCGGTGGACACCCGCAGCTGGCCCAGTTTGTTCATCGGTTGAGGCCCTGAGCCCCAGGCGTCGGGGTCGTTGTGGTCTGGGCAGTCGGGGTAGCCCAACTCCTCTGCCGTGGCCAGGAAGGCCTGGTGCAGGGTGGTCAGCTCGGCCGGTGGGTAGCGACGAACCGTGATGGGCCCGGCATCGCCGTGGTGGGGCAGGTGGCCGTAGTCGAGATCTCGCTCCAGCCGACGGAAGGTGGGCAGCACCTGGTCCCACGCCCATGCCGGGTTGCCCCGGTCGGCCCAGTCGTCGTAGTCCTCGGGCACCCCTCGCAGGAAGATGGCCGTGTTGACCGCGCTGGAACCTCCCGTCACCCGGCCACGAGGGAGGTGCTGGCCCGGTCGCTGCTCGGTCGGGGCATAGGTGAGGTCCCAGTCGTGGTCGTGGTCGCTGTTGTAGTGGCCGTTGCGCAGATCGTCGGGGGTGTCCGAGATCGCCGCATAGTCGGGTCCGGCGTCGAGGAGGAGGACCCGGCGGTTCGGGTCCTCGCTGGCCCGGGCGGCAAGGGGGGCGCCGCTGGCCCCGGCCCCGACCACGATCAGGTCGTACAGCTCGCCGTCGGCACCGTTGGTCACCGCGACGACGGTACTCGGTCCTCGGTGGCACCTACGCTGCGGGCATGGGTGATGTGGTGATCCGCAATGCGACCATCGTCGACGGTACGGGAGCCCCTGCGGTCCCCGGTGACGTCCGGGTGGAAGGGGGTCGCCTCACCGAGGTAGGCGAGGTCGGGCCGGCTGGTGCAGCGACCGAGATCGACGCGGGTGGTCTCGTGCTGGCCCCGGGCTTCGTGGACGTGCACACCCATGACGACGGGGCCCTGCTCCGCTATCCGGGCATGGAGTTCAAGATCTCCCAGGGATGCACCGCTGTCGTGGTGGGCAACTGCGGGTTCTCCGCCATTCCCGCCGTGGTCGGCGAGCCGTCCCTCGATCTGTCGTCCATCACGGCTACCTGGTCGGACCTCGACGGGTTCCGATCGGCCGTTCACGACCAGGGTGTGGCTGTCAACGCGATGGCCCTGGTCGGGCACAACACGGTCCGTCAGCTGGTCATGCCCGGGGAGCGGCGCCCGCCCAAGCCAGACGAGCTCGATGCCATGGCCACCCATGTCGAGCTGGCCCTGGAACAGGGGGCGTGTGGGTTCTCGAGCGGGCTGATCTACCGTCCGGGCAAGTGGGCGGACACCGAGGAGGTGACGGCGCTCGCGGCCATGGCCGCTCCCTACGAAGGGATCTACGCCACCCACATGCGCAACGAGAACGACCACCTGCTCGAAGCAGTGGAGGAAGCCCTGCAGATCGGGCGGGATGCCGGGGTGGCTGTGCAGATCAGTCACCACAAGGCGGCCGGTCGGGCGAACTGGGGCAAGGTGGCCGCCTCCCTGGCCCGGGTGGAGCAGGCCGTTGCCGCAGGCGATCGGGTGACCCTCGACGTGTATCCCTACACGGCAGGCAGTGGGCCGATGATCCAGTACTTCGATCTGGCCAATCCCGATCCGGTCCTGGCCGAGGCGATCCAACTGGCATCGTGCCCGGCCTTCCGGCACTACGAGGGGCGGATGCTGGTCGATATCGCAGCAGAGCAGGGGATGACCCCGTCCGAAGCGGTGCGCCATGTGTTGACCGCCCCCGAGGGTGATCGGACGATCTGCATCCAGCACGTCATGGACGAGGCCGACGTGGTGACCAACCTGGGCCATGACCTGGTCATGGTCGGGTCGGACGGGCTCCCCGATCTCGACGGCCGGCCACACCCGCGGCTGTTCGGCACCTTCCCCCGGGTGCTGGGCCGCTATGTGCGCGAGCAGGGGGTGCTGTCCCTCGAGCAGGCGGTGCGGCGGATGACCTCGCTGTCCTGTGACGTGCACGGCCTGGCCGACCGGGGCCGCATCGTGCCCGGCGGGTGGGCCGACCTGGTGCTGTTCGACCCGGCCGTGGTCGCCGACCTGGCCACCTACGAGGACCCCAAGGTGGAGTCGGCGGGGGTTGCCGCAGTGTGGGTCAACGGGGAGCTGGCGTTCCGCGACGGCCAGCACACGGGGTCTCGAGCGGGACGGGTGCTCCACTACCGACGGTGAGGCGTCGCAGCTCGTTGGTGTGGGGTCAGAACCGCACGGCGAGGTCGACTGGGTCGGTCAGCGACGGATCGGCGCCGTGATACGGGGCGTCGCCGAAGCTGAAGATGCCTCCGTCGACCGACAGGGCGTAGTACCCGCGGCCGGTGGAGGTTGATCTGAGTTCGATGGCGTCGGGCGGCGTGCACAGGCCGATACCGGGCACGCTGCCCCTGAATGGCACGCCGAAGCTGAAGACTCCGCCGTCACGCCCAAGGAGCCAGTAGCCCGATCCCTCGGGGTGGACGGCCATCGAGATGATGGGTGCAGCGAGGTGCATGGCTCCCGTGGAGCCCCGGAACACTGCGTCGCCGAAGACCCCGCCGTCCGCGGCCAGGAGCCAGTAGCCCTGACCGGTGGTCGTCGGCGCCATGGAGATGACCGGGGAGTTGAGGACGAGGTTGCCGGTCGACCCGGCGAACCGCGCGGCTCCGAAGCTGAAGACGCCGCCGTCTTCGCCGAGCAGCCAGTAGCCGTTGCCCGACGGGGTGGCCGCCATGGAGATGATGGGGGCGTTCAGGGTGTGTCCTGCCATGGATCCGTGGTCCTGGGCGTCGCCGAAGGCGTGGACACCGCCCCCGTCGTCGAGGACCCAGTAGCCGTCGCCTGTATGGGTCTCGGTGAGGGCGACCGCTCGGCGCCCCGGAGCCATCACTGTTCTGGCGTCGCCGAGGTGGGGGGCGTCGCCGAAGGTGTCGACCCCACCGTCGGCGTTGAGGATCCAGTACCCCGCTGCGGCCCCGGCCGACGGCTCGGCCGTCGGGTTGAGGGACCCCGAGCAGAAGCCGGGGCCGCGGGGGGCGCGGGTGGGGGCGGGCGCTGCGGTGTGGGCCTGGTTGCCGCGCCAGACCGGCCAGGAGGGCTCGGTGCCCGGGGTGGGGATCGAGTACACGGCCAGTCGACTGTGAGTTTCCTCGAGGGCTCGGTTGCCCGCGGCGACCACCTTCCAGCCGCGGGGACCGAAGTCGGCCACCGTGGGGGCGCCTGCCGCCATCATCGCCCAGTGCAGGTTCATCGGTTCGTCGCGCATCTGCGAACCGTCGGACCCCCGCAGGGCCCAGGTGGCGTACAGGTTGGTCGCCACCACGTCCTGCGCGCCGTCCCCGTCGAGGTCGGCGATGATCGCCGAGCCGAAGAAGTTGCCCGCCCGGTGGGCGGTGTCGCTGGCCAGGGTCGGGTGGGAGGACCACATGAGGGACCCGTCGGGGTGGATGGCGTACACACGCTCGTCCCACGCAGTGACCACCACCTCGGGGCGTCCGTCGCCGTCGAGGTCGCCGATCGCCGGGCTGGAGTACACCGAGCCGCCCACGGTCACCGGCCACCCCCCTAGATCCGAGCCGTCGTCGACATGCCAGGCGAACACCCGCTTGCCGTCGGGGTGGCCGTAGAAATCGCCTCCGCCGATGACGATTTCGTAGCGGCCGTCCCCGTCGAGGTCGGCGATGGCCGTCGATGACTTGAAGGCTTCACCCGTGCACTTGGTCCACACCGGGGTCACCTCACCACCGTTGTAGTCCAGCGCCCAGTACCGCCCGCCGCCGCAGGGAGTGGCGCCAACGGTGGCATCACCACCGATGAAGATCTCTACCCGCCCGTCGTCGTCACTGTCGAACAGGGCGACGCTGCCCCAGATGGTGTCGAGGTTGTCGAAGGGGAAGCCAGGGAGGATGTTGCCGTCGGCGTCGGCTGCCCAGACCCGGTGGTCCCAGCCGCCCCAGACGATCTCGGGGCGCCCGTCGCCGTCGACGTCGCCCACCGCAGCGGTGCCGTGGACGGGCTCGCCGAGACCATCGGCCGGGAAGAGCCCGGTCCAGAGGTTGAACTTGTCGAAACCTTCCTTGGCCCAGCGGATCGTGCCGTCGTGCTCGACGACCATCAGGCCACCACGGTGGCGATCGGTCCACAGGCTGCCCACCCCGACGATGATCTCGAGATCACCGTTGCCGTCGAGATCGGCCAGGGTGGGGCTCGAACCGATGGAGGAGGGGGTGGTCGACGGAGGGATCACGGCCGGCACGGGAAACCCGGGGAGGGGGTCGCCGTCCACGTCGACTGCGTAGAGGAGGCCGTTCTCGTCACCCCAGACGATGTCGGGGATGCCGTCCCCGTCGAGGTCGCCGACTGCCGGGGAGGAGCTGCGGTTGTAGCCGCTGTACTCGATTGCCCAGTCCTCGGTGATGCCGCCGCCAGCGGCAGTGATCCCCGGCGTGTGGGCTGTCGGGGCGGTGTCGGCACCGGCAGCCGGGGGGAGGAGCGCCTCGCTCTCCGCGGCTGACCGGGCCTCGGCGGCGGCTGGTGCGGATCCGAGTGTCCGAGGTCGCCGAGATCCCCGGTGGGGTGGGGGGGGGGGGGGGTGGGGTGGGTGAAGCAGAAATCCCCGCTGCGCACGCAGCTGCGGGAACCCCTATCAGGTGGGTGGTGCTGCGATGACGGCTACCATTGAGGCGACCCGTGCGGTGTGGCCCCCGCTATCCGCCCGCCCACGCGTCGGACGAGGCTGCCGACCAGGTGGCCCCCCACAGCCCGCACGGAGCGGGCTCTCGCAGCCGGAAGCAGACCCCCGTGACCATCACCTTCGCCGAACTCGGCGTTCCCGACTACCTGTGCGATGCCTTGCAGCGCCAGGGGATCCTCTCACCCTTCGCCATCCAGGAATTGACCATCGCCGACGCGATGGCCGGCCGAGACGTGTGTGGCAAAGCCAAGACCGGGTCGGGCAAGACGCTGGCCTTCAGCCTGCCCGTCATCGCCCACACCACTCGGAGCGATGACGGCAAGCCCACCGCCTTGGCCTTGACCCCCACCCGCGAGTTGGCCAATCAGATCGCCGGGGTGGTGGAACCGTTGGCCGAGGCGGCTGGTCTGCGGCCCATCGCCGTCTATGGAGGGACCAACATCGATGCCCAGATCGCAACCATCGAACGGGGCATTGACATCATCATTGCCACCCCAGGCCGCTTGATCGACCTGATCGACCGGGGGGCCATCGACGTGGCTCGCATCTCCAAGGTCGTCGTCGACGAGGCCGACCGCATGGCCGACATGGGGTTTCTTCCCCAGGTCGAGTGGATTCTTCGCCACATCGAGGTGCAGCACCAGACGATGCTGTTCTCGGCCACCCTCGACGGTGCCGTGGACACCGTCGTCCGCCGCCACCTCCACGATCCCGTGTTCCACGAGGTCGAAGAACGCGAGGTGACGGTCAGCGAGATGGGTCACCTGTTCATGAGCGTTCACAAGATGAACCAGATCCAGGTGGTGGCCCGCATCATCCGTAACTCCACGAAGACCATGGTGTTCACCCGGACCAAGCGTGGGGCGGACAATGTGCAGCGGATGCTCGAGGAGGAAGGGGTGAAGGTGAAGGCCATCCACGGCGACCTTCGCCAGAATCACCGGGAGCAGGCGCTGAGCCAGTTCACCGAGGGCAAGATCCAGGCCCTGGTGGCTACCGATGTCGCCGCCCGGGGTATCCATGTCGACGATGTCGACGTGGTGGTGCACTTCAACCCGCCCGAGGATCACAAGACCTACCTGCACCGGTCGGGCCGGACCGCTCGGGCCGGACAGACAGGCACCGCGGTGACGATGTTCCTGTGGGACGAGGAACTCCAGGTCCGGCAGCTGCAACGTCGTCTTGGGCTCAAGTTGCCCCTGCACGAAGTGTTCTCGAACGACGAGCGACTCGACGATCTCGTGGCGTGGGCCAAGTCGCAGGACTGATCAGCGGGGGCCTCCCCGACGCCCTGGCATCTGCCGTGCGCGAGGTGGCCCTCGGCCTGGGCGCACCCATCGATGGTGGCGCGGCCAGTGAACCCGCCTGGCCGAACCTGTCTGAGGATCAGGTGCTCGGTGCGCTGGAGCGTCTCGGGCCCCTCCAGCTCTCCGAACGCGACCTCACGGTCGAGCAGGGCGCGGTGTACACCCCACTGGCCGATGCCCGGTGCCTCGTGGGCTTGTGTGATCCTCGCCCGGGCGAGATCGTCTGCGACCCTGCAGTTGGGTCGGGGGTGTTCCTGCTGGCGGTGGCCGAACACCTCTGGGCGCAGGGGGTCGATGGGCCGGTGGTGGCGGCCAGTCTGGTGGGCGCCGACATCGACCCGGTGGCCGTCGCCCTGAGCCGGGCCGTGGTGGGTCTGTGGTCGTGGTGGCGCTGCGGTCGGGTAGCTATTCCCGAGGGAGTGGTCCAGGCTGATGCACTGATCGACCCGGCGTGGGATCGGCCAGATGTGGTGGTGGGGAATCCGCCATTTCTGGGTCAGCTGCGGGGGAGAACGGCCCGGTCCCCGGAGCGGGCGGCAGCCCTGGTCGAGAGGTTCGGCCCGGCCGCACGTGGCTACGTGGACGACAGTGCGCTGTTCCTGCTGGCCGGATCCCGATGGGTGCGGCCGGGGGGCCGTGTGTGTCTCGTCGTTCCTCGCTCGGTGGCCGGTGCCCGAGCTGCGTCGGGTGTTCGTTCGGAGGTGGCCCAGAAGGCCCCCATGACGGCCTGCTGGCTGGGAGGTCGGGAGGTGTTTCCCGATGTTGCGGTGGATGTGTTCGCCCCCCTGTTCGAGGTGGGGGCCGACGTTCGGGGGGTGACCGTGGTGGATCGGGCCGGTGCGTTGCTCGGCAGGTTCCCCTCACCCGGCGATGGGTGGGCCCGGACCTTGGCCGCTGCGGATGGGGTTCCCGTCGTGGAGGTGCGGGTCCGCTCGGTGGTGGGAGATGTGGCTGAGGTGGGTGCCGATTTCCGGGACGCCTACTACTGGCTGGCCGAGCGAGTGGGCGAAGCCCCGGGTGGCGGCGAAGCCCAGCTCCGCAGGCAGGCAGGGGTCCACCGCCCCCATCGGGTCCTCACCGTCGGCCTGATCGACCCACTGTGGGACCGTCACGGCGCGCTGGCTGGCAGGCTGGCCCGACGTTCGTGGCAGGCACCCGTTGTCGCGGTGCCCGACGATGATGATCCTGTGGTGGTGGCCTGGGCGGAGCGCCGAGCTCGCCCCAAGGTGGTGGTGGCCACCCAGACCAGGGTGGTCGAATGTGTGGTGGACGCCGAGGGCGACGTACTGCCCTGCACCCCACTGATCTCGGTCGTGCCCACTGATCCGAGTCGACTGTGGCACCTCGCTGCTGCACTGAGTAGCCCGGTGATCAGCGCCGTGGCTGCTGCGGAGGGCGCGGGGACGGGGCTGGGGGCCGGCACGTTCCGGCTACGAGCACAGCAGGTAGGCGCTCTTGGGTTGCCCGAGGACGTCGAGGCCTGGGACAGGGCTGCACTCCTGGCCCGCATGCTGCACCGCCGGGGCGATGCTCCGGGCCCCGCCGCGGATCGTTGGGCGGAGTTCGGTGCCGCATCCTGTCAGGCCTATGGGGTCGACGATCCAGCCCTGGTCAGTTGGTGGTTGGAGCGGTTGCCGCGTCGCTGACAGGTGGGGCACGTCGTTATCTGCCTGGGATGTCGTCCGACCTGTCTTGTAGCCTTTTCTCCCAGACCCGGAGACCGCTGTGGCACCACCTGGAACCTCGAACGCCGCCGCTGGTGCGGTGCTGCCCCCGGTATCGGGCGCCTGGTTCCCGACCATGCCCGTAGCCGAGCGGCAGTTCTTCGACCTGTCTCCCGATCGACCCTTCGCCCTCGAAGGGGGCGGCATGTTGAGTGGGGCCGAAGTTTGTTACGAGACCTGGGGTTCGCTCGATGGGGCGGCGTCCAATGCCGTATTGGTCTGCCACGCCCTGACCGGCGATGCCCACGCCTACGGTGACGCGCTCGCCGGGCAGGTCACGCCGGGCTGGTGGAACGACATCGTCGGCCCGGGGCGGCCCATCGACACCGATCGTTACTTCGTCGTGTGTGCGAACGTGCTCGGGGGGTGCCAGGGGACGACTGGCCCGGCCTCCATCGACCCCTCCACGGGCCGCTCCTATGGCTCGCACTTTCCGGTGGTGACCATTCGTGACGTCGTACGTTCCCAGCGAGCCCTGGCCGCCCACCTGGGTATCGACCGGTGGCTCGCCGTGGTGGGCGGCAGCATGGGTGGGATGCAGGCCCTCGAGTGGGCGGTCAGCTATCCCGACCGGTTGGGCGGGTTGGTGGTCATCGCGTCGGCTGCCGCTGCGTCAGCCCAACAGATCGCATGGAGCCGCACTGGGCGCCAAGCCATCATCGACGACCCCGGGTTCGCCGGAGGTGATTACTACGACCGTGAGCCAGGGCATGGCCCCCATCGGGGCTTGGCCAATGCCCGGCGTATCGCAATGATCCATTACCGCAGTGACGAGGAGTTCCAGCGGCGGTTCGGGCGGGCCTCCAACGAGAGCGGTGATCCGTTCCGCCTCGACCATCGATTCGACGTGGAGAGTTATCTCGATTACCAGGCCGACAAGATGGTGCGCCGCTTCGACGCAAACTCGTACCTGCTACTCAACAAAATGATGGATCTCCACGACGTCGGTCGGGGTCGCGGGGGTGTGGAGCGGGCCCTCGAGCGGGTACGGGTACCCAGCCTGGTCATGAGCGTCAGCACCGACTTCCTCTACCCCCGTCACCAACAGATGGAGATCGTCGACGCCCTGACGGGTCGGGTTGCCGTCGAGCACGTCGACATCACCAGCGACAATGGCCATGACGGGTTCCTGACCGAACCGGATCAGACGGGCTTCCCCACCGGCGAGTTCCTCGATCGCCTGGCCAAGGACTGACCAGGCCCCACAGGGCGGCTCAGTCCGGGTCTGCGGGCCCCGGGTCGGTGGTCACGATGTCGGCCACCTCGGCCATCTCGATGTCGTTGAGCCGCCAGCCCACTGCGTCTGCGTTGGCCAGTACCTGCTGAGGCGACGTGGCCCCGGCGATGACGCTCGACACGGCGGGTCGCATCAGCAGCCAGTTGACGGCCAGCTCCAGCAGGGTGCGGCCCCGGTGGCGGCACCAGTCTTCCAAGCGGGCCGCCGTGCGGACCTTGACGTCGGAGAGGAAGGTGGCGGTTCGATCCTCGGACCAGTCGGCCAGCCGGGTACCCGGTGGGGGGCCGCCACGGTGCACCTTTCCGGTCAGCAGCCCCGACTCGAGAGGAAAGAAGGGGAGGAAGGCCACATCGCGGTTGGCGCACACTTCGAGCACTTCCTGCTCGGGGTCGCGGTGAAGGAGTGAGTATCGGTTCTGGATGCTGCGGTACGGGGTCAGGCCGTCCCGTTTCGCCACATCGGCTGCGCCGTCGAGTTGTTCTGCGTCGTAGTTGGAGCAACCGATCTCCCGCACCTTGCCCGCCACCACCAGCTCGTGGAGCGCGCTGAGGGTTTCGCTGTGAGCGACGTCGTTGTCGGGTTTGTGGATCTGGTAGAGGTCGATCCAGTCGGTGTCGAGGCGCCGCAGGCTGCGGTCGACGGCGCGGCGTACCCATTCGGCGCTACCTCCCGTGAGGCCAAGGTCGACACCGGCGTAGCCGAACTTGCTGGCGATGACGACCTCGTCGCGGTGCCCCTTGACGACCTGGCCCAGTAGTTCCTCGCTGGCCCCGTTGCCGTAGACGTCGGCTGTGTCGAAGAAGGTGACCCCGCTGTCGAGGCAGGCGTGGAAGACGCCTTCCACCGCCTCGAGGTCCATCCTGCTGCCGAAGTTGTTGCAGCCCAGGCCCATCACCGATGTCCCGAGCTGGCCGATGCTGCGCTGCTCCACGGGGCAACGCTACAGCGGGGCTAGGTTGCCTCGATGCCCGAAGGGATCGAGGTGGAGTACTACCGGCGGGCAGCCGAGGCGGTGGTCGGTCGGGTGATCGAGAACTTCTGGGTGGTCGACGACGCCTATGTGCGCGCCAGCACAGCGCATGGGCTGGCCGAGATCGTGCGGGGCGGGGTGGTTGCGGCGGTACGCCGGCGGGGCAAGCTCCTGGTCCTCGACCTCGTGTGTTCAGGGCCTGGGCAGGACCGCGGTTCGGTGAGCGTGGGGTTCCGGTTCGGGATGACGGGACGCTTGGTGGTCGATGGATCGGCACCGATCGATCGATTGCTGTACTCGGCGGCCAACGACCAACCCGCCCACCGCCGCGTCGAGGTGTCGTTCGTGGAGGGCGGATCGATGGAGGTGCTCGATCCACGGCGGCTGGGCGCCGTCGAACTCGAGCCGGACGAAGGAGCCCTCGGCCCCGACGCTTACTCCTTGTCGGGTCCGGAACTGACCGCAGCATTGGGTCGCGGATCGGGGCCGCTGAAGAGCCGGTTGCTCGACCAAGCACGGGTTGCCGGTATCGGGAATCTCATCTGCGACGAGGTGCTGTTCCGGGCGGGTGTCTCGCCGGTGCGACCTGCCGGTGAACTCGAGCCGCATGAGGTGATCGACCTGGCGGCCGTAGTGCGGGACACCTTCGCCGACCTCGACGCCCGTGGGGGTGCCCACACCGGCGATCTCCAGGAGGAGCGTCGCCGGGGCGGGGTGTGCCCGCTCGACGGCGGAGCGCTGATGCGGGCCTCGGTCGGTGGTCGCACCACGTACTGGTGCCCGGTTCACCAACGCTGACCGGCCTCCCACTAGTGTCCGCTGGCGTGGTGCAGGGCTCGTTGTTGGTGATCGATGGGCCCGACGTCCTCGGCCAGGCCCAGGAGTCGGTTGGCAGCGGAGCGGGCACCTGGTGGCTGGTGGTTGCGGGCTTGGGTGCCATGACGGTGTTGTGCGGTCTGTCATGGCTGGTGGTGACCCGCAGGACCCTGCCACCTGCCAAACAGCCCTATGTGCCGCCTGATCTGCCGTCCCGGGCCGAGCGCGATGGTGATCCAGCCGATGATGCAGCGGGGGAGGAGCCATCCCCGCACGGCAACGGGGTGTCAGGCGACCCCTGGGTGTCGCAGCGGGACGGCGGGGACTAGCGTTTCGGGCATGGCCGATGCGTTCGACCCCGATGCCCTGATCGCCCGTTACCGCGAACGAGCCGAGGCAGTTCGTAAGCGAAACCTGCCTGCAGTGGGTGGTGAGGAGCGGCGGTTGTTCATCGAACAGGCCGAACGCGACTTCATGGATTTCGCCATCATCGGCGACGCCACGGCCGAGCTGGTCGACGGGGTGCTCACCCTCACCATCGACCTGCGGGGCGGGTGATCGTGGACCGGTGACCGTGGCGGGCTGTTGTGCCCTGCTGAGGAGTTGGTACAGTACTGCTCCGCCTGCGGATGTAGCTCAGTTGGCTAGAGCGCAACCTTGCCAAGGTTGAGGTCGCCGGTTCGAACCCGGTCATCCGCTCCATTTCTCCAAACCGTCGGGGGCATGTTGGGCCCGAGGGCTCCAGTTGCGTTCGCAGCGGGGTTTTGCAGCCACCGAACGTGGTATCTGACGGCAATTTCGCCGCCTGACGCGGGGGTGCTCGCCCCCACCCTGTAGGGTCATCGACAGCACCCGGAGCACCCCTTTGGTTGCCGGTATCTCGCCGAGATGCGCACTCGTTCGACCTGGGTTTTGCCCGAGGAGCTGCATGACCGCTGTCGCCGCCTCCGTAGATCGCACTCGAACGAGAAAGCGGGCACTCAAGTTCACGATCCCCTTCTGGGGCTTCCACGTGGCTGCCCTCGGCGTGTTCCTGGTCGGCTTCAGTTGGTTCGCCCTGGTCTTCTCGATCGCCATGTACATGGCCCGGGGCTTCGGCATCACCGGTTTCTTCCACCGCAAGTTCTCCCACCATGCGTTCAAGACAGGGCGGGTCGTGCAGTTCGCTGGGGCCTGGCTTGGCACCTCGGCCGCGCAGGGCGGGCCCCTGTGGTGGGTGGCTCACCACCGGCGCCACCACCGGACCAGCGACGAGGAAGGCGATCTGCACTCCCCGAGGGTCGAGGGTCTGCGTGTGGCCCACTACGGGTGGCTGGAACGTCAGAGCGCAGATGCCACCCACCTGTCCGAGGTGGAGGATCTGGCCCGCTTCCCTGAGCTTCGCTGGTTGGACAAGCGCCCCTGGGTCCCGATCGTGGCCACCGGTGTGATGGTGATGGCGGTCGGCATCGCCGTGGGTCGACTGTTCCCCGCCACGGGAACCAACGGCCCGCAGCTGCTGATGTGGGCATTCGTGGTGAACACGGTGGCTCTCTGGCACGTCACCTTTGCGGTCAACTCGGTGTGCCACCGGTGGGGCCGCCGACCACACAAGACCACCGACGACAGTCGCAACAACCTGCTCATCGGGCTGCTGGCCCTGGGTGAGGGCTGGCACAACAACCACCACAGCTTCCCCGGCGCAAGCCGGCACGGGTTCACTCGGTGGCAGTTCGACTTCACCCATCTGGTGCTGCGCACCATGGCCCGCCTCGGCCTCGCCCAGGAGCTCCGCCCGATTCCGGCCCGGCTGTGGTTGGGCAACCGTCGGTCTCGTTGGGTGATGTGACCCGGGGCCCCGGCGTTGAGTCGACGCAGGGCCTGTGACAGGCTTGTCGGGTCACCGAACAACGGGGAGTAACCAACATGGGTGCACTTGACGGACGGGTGGTGCTGATCACCGGCGCCGGTCGTGGAATCGGCAGGGAGCATGCGCTGCTGATGGCTTCCGAGGGAGCCAAGGTGGTCGTCAACGACCTCGGTGGCACCACTGACGGCACCGGCGCCGATGCGGGTCCGGCGGCCGAGGTCGTCGAGGAGATCAAGGCCATGGGCGGCGAGGCCGTGGCCAACAACGATTCGGTGACCGACTGGGAAGGCGCCCAGCGCATGGTCAACCTCGCGGTGGAGACCTTCGGTGACCTCCATGTCTTGGTCAACAACGCTGGCATCCTGCGTGACCGGGTGATCGTGAACATGACCGAGGCTGAGTGGGACGCCGTGGTCGAGGTGCACATGAAGGGCCACTTCTGCCCGACCCGCTGGGCGTCCGCCTACTGGCGTGAGCAGTCCAAGGCCGGACACGAGGTCAACGCATCGGTCATCAACACTGCCTCGGGGGCCATGCTCGGCAACCTGGGGCAGTTCAACTACACGGGGGCCAAGGCCGGTATTGCGGCCATGACCCTGGTGGCTGCCGGTGAGCTGGCCCGCTACGGGGTGAAGGTGAACTGCCTGGCCCCGATTGCCCGCACCCGGATGACCCTGGCCACCCCCGGTCTCGAGGACGTGGTGAAGGCCCCGGATGACCCGGCCAAGTTCGACCTGTACGACCCGGCCAACGTGAGCCCCCTCGTGGCCTACCTGGCCACCGCCGACAACCCGTTCACCGGCGGGGTGTTCCACATTGGTGGCAACGAGGTCGGCCTGTACGGCGGGTGGTCGCTGTCGGACGAGAACATCCTGGCCACCGATGGCCGGTGGACGGTGGCCGACCTGCAAGCGAAGGCCCCCCGGTTGTTGAACGGCCGCAGCGGCCTGGCCTCGGTGACCACCTCGATCGGTGACACCTTCAAGGGCTTCGGGAAGCGTCAGCCGACCGATTGATCTGTGGGCGGTGACCGCTGACCTTCCCTGTGAGCAGTGCGGGGTGGGTCAGCGGTCCAGCCAACGGCCGCTGTCGCCGTCGAGGGCGGCTGCGTAGAGCCGCGTGAGCATGGCATCGAAGAGAGCTGCGCTGCGCTCGTCGGGGGTGTCGATGGACGACAGGTTGTTGGCCAGCATGCCCATCCACCACAGGTGGGCGGTGGCGTAGTCGTCGGCCACGTGGCCGGTGGCCGACTGGTCGACCCCTGAGCGGTGCAGGGTGGTGACGTACAGGTCGACCAGGTCGGCTTCGTGGGCCCGTCGCAGGTCGATGTCGAGGTTGGTGGCCAGGAAGAACGACAGGTCGGTGGGCCCGCCCGTGTACATGGCGGTCTGCCAGTCGATGACGGTGACCGCTGCGCCGTCGAACAGCATGTTCTCGAGCCGATAGTCGGCGTGGGCGATGGTGAGGGGCCGTGTGGTGAGGTCGGTTCGCCACTCGCCGAGGCGGGGGACGAAGCGGTGGAGCAGGCCGAGGCCATCGTCGGGGAGGCGTTCGCCGAACCGCTCCACGAAGCGGGGGAGGGCGGCTGTCATGGCGGCCCCCAGGGCGTCGGAGGTTCCGGGTAGGTCGAGGCCGGGCACCCAGCGGAGGTCCTCGGTGCGGGGGCGTCCCCAGAACGGGGCGTGGAGTTCGGCCAGGGCGATGACGGCGGCCCGGGCCTGGTCGATATCGGCTCCCGCCACCTGGTCACCGGGGGCGGCGGGGTGGAGATCGTCGAGGATCAGCAGGGCGTCGTCCCCGTCGAGGAAGTTGGCTCGACAGGCGGGGACGGGGGTGTCGATGCGGGTGGCCAGGCGCTCGTAGAAGCAGGCTTCCCGAGCCCACACGTTGAGCATCTGCCCGACGGAGCGGCCACCGGGGTCGGTAGTCGGGGTCTTGGCGATGAGACGGGTGGGGAGGGGGGTGTCGGGGTCGGCGTAGGTGATCTCGAGCCGGGCCAGCAGCCCCAGGAAGGCGGTGCCCGCAGCCAGGGGGTCGATGCGTACGTCGAGCACCTGGCAGGGGGTGCCCGCAACGAGGCCGCCGTCGGTGAGGGCGGCGGTGAGGGTGGCGGGGTCGAGCCCTGATGGGGTGGGGGGCAGGGCGAGGGTCATTCCGCGGACCCGTCGGACGTGTCGGCGTGTGGTGCTGGGGTGGGCTCGTCGGGGTCTGCCGGGTTGTCCGTTGGCTCGCCGGCCGGCGGGTGGGCGTGGGCGGCGAATTGCTCGGGGATCCAGGTGCCGAGGCGGTCCCGCAACAGGTCACCGGCTTCGGCGAGGAGGTGGCCGACCCCGGGGAGGAGCACCAGTTCGCCGCCCCCGAGGATCATGCGGACCATCTCGCTGGCCATGTGCGGGAGGATCTCGTCCCGGTCGCCGTGGAAGAGGATGACGGGCAGTCGGGTGGCCAGGTCTTCGGCCGGTTCGCACCCCGCCGACTGGGTGGCCAGCAGCACACAGCCTGCGGCGTGGTCGCCGAAGAGGGTGGCCGCTTGCATGGCGGGTGCCCCACCGAAGCTGTGCCCCATGGTGATGAACCGCTGGGCTCCGCTGCGGGCCGCCAGGTCGGCGGCCGCGGCGAGGTCGTGGAGGCACTTCTCGGTGTCATTGGGTCGGCGGTACCCGACCCGCAGGGTGCCGATGCCCTGGTCGGCCAGGGCGGTGGCCAGGTCGTGATACAGGCCGTCGGCGGGACCCAGCACCCCGCCCATGGCACCCCCGCAGGCGATGACGACGTCGGTGGCGTCGGTGGGGCCGTGCCAGAACAGGCTGAGGAGGCCCTCCATCGTGTACACCTCGATGTGCCGCAGGTCGTCGGTGAGCATCGACTCGACGGCGGCGAGGCTGTTCAACTGCTGGAGCGGGCTCGGAGGCGGTTCGTCGGACACGCCGTGCAGCCTTGCACACGGGGCCGGGCTGGTCGCCCGACGGGGGAGTGCCGGGTGGCCAACTTCGGATCGGGGGCCGAGTTCGATAGGATCTGCGTTCGCTCCGGCGGGGTGGCCGAGTGGTTAGGCAGCGGCCTGCAAAGCCGTGTACGCCGGTTCGATTCCGGTCCCCGCCTCGGTTCTCGTGGAATGTCTGGCCCTGCCCGCAGGTGCTACCGTTCCACATCCCAGGGCGATTGGCGCAGTTGGTTAGCGCGCTTGCATGACACGCAAGAGGTCACAGGTTCGACTCCTGTATCGCCCACCACGGGACCTCCGCTGAGGCGGAGGTTTCGGGCTTTTCGGGCCGTTCGGGGTGACCTGGGCGGGCCCCGGGGGAGGCCCGTTGGGGTGCTGTGACCGTTTCCCTTGGGGAGGTCACGATGTTCACCGATGCTTTGAACGAGTTCCGTGCCGACCCGTCCCCGGACCTGCGGTCCGTGCGGGCGTGGGCTGGGGACGCTCCGACGGTATCGATGCGCGCGATCACATGCTCGTCCGGTCCGGGCTAGTTGGCCTGGTGGACCGCGTACCAGGTAGCCCCGCTGGCGGGCACACAGACGGCTTTAGCGCCCCAGTCGAAAGGCTCGGGGAAGCCTTCGAAGACGATCGTTACGTTCCAGTACCGCTCGGTGGCCGTAATCGCCGGGCCGTTGTGAATCACCATGATCTCGCCGAGGCCATCACTGCTGTTCCCGTTAACAGCCCCATCCCAGAAGTAATAGCCACCCCCCGAGGGCCAGGTGCCCTCTGGGCAGGGG
>JAYPWI010000031.1:14042-43918 GCA_038135065.1 Acidimicrobiales bacterium | reverse complement strand
TAGATGGTCATCTGGACCATGATCTCCTCGATCTCGGTGCGACTCAGCCCGTGGTTCAGCCCCGCGGGCACGTGGAAGGCCAGCTCGTCGGTGCACTTCAGGGCGGTCAGGATGGAGATCACCACGAGGGAGCGGTCCCGGCGGTTCAATTCGTCCCGTGCCCATACGTCGCCGAACGCCCACTCGTAGGCGACCTTGCCCACCTCGCCCAGAGCGTTCACGAAGGCCTCGAAATCTGCCTCGGGATCGGCGAGGGAGCGTCCGCCGGTGAGCGTCCGCCGGACATCGCATGCCGCAGCGCGGCGCTCGAGGTCACCGAGATGGGCGCTGGGCTCACGCTCGGGCAATCGGTCGACGCCGTCGATGATTCGGAAGCGCTCGTCGACCACCCGTGAGGCTTGCATGGCCATGGGGAAGCCGGCGTACACGGCTACGTGGAGCAGGATCTCCTCGATCTCGGTTCGACTGAGTCCGTTGGTCAGACCGATGCCGGTGTGGAGTGACAGTTCCTCGGTGCTGCCGATGGTCGACAGGACGCTGATCACGATCATGCTGCGATCCCGCCGGCTGAGCTGCGGCCGGCTCCACACGTCACCCATCACGACATCGACGGCGAAGCTGCCCAGCGCCCCCTGCCGCCGTCGCATGGCACGGGCCCCGCGCTCGGGATCGCCCGTACTCCCCGTGAAGGCATCGAGCACCTCGAGCGCTGCTGCATGTCGTTCGTCGTAGGTGCGTGGTTCCACTGGTCCCCCTTGGTGCGGCGCCGAGGCCGGACCACCACTACAGCACATGGGCCCTCAGCCGAGCAGGCCTCCGGTGGCGGGGTTGCGATTGCCCATGATGGAGTCGTGCTTGTCGGCCAGCATGGCCACCATGGTCGGGTCGGTGAAGATCCAGAACTGCTCGTTCACGACGGCATCGTGCACGAGATCGGCCACTGCAGACGGTGCCATGCCGTTGGCCAGGGCGTCCCGCACGAACTGCCAGCGCGCCTCGAGTGCGGCACTGGGCTCGGTCAAGGCTGGAGGCGCCGCCCATTCGGGCCGATTGCGGTCGCTGTCGGCGATCGCCGTGTCGACCCAACCGGGACACAGGCACGACACTCCGACCCCGGTGCCCTGCTGGGCCATCTGGACGTACAGGCCGTGGGTGATCCCCACCACCGCCCATTTCGAGGCGCTGTAGGCCGAGTGGCCGGGAAAATGGCCGGCCATCGATGCCGTGTTGACGATGTGCCCCTCGCCCTGGTCGATCAGGTGGGGAAGGAAGGCCCGGTGGCCGTGGATCACCCCCCAAAGGTTCACGTCGATGACCCATTTCCAGTTGGCGAGGTCGACACCCTCCTCGCCCACGACGCTCCCGGCGACCCCGGCGTTGTTGCACACGAGGTGAACGGTCCCGAATCGTTCGACGGTCATGGCCGCCAGGCGATCGACGTCGGCTGGGTCAGCAACGTCGGTCACCGCAGCCACCACCTCGGTGCCGTGGGTCGACACCTCGTTCGCCGCCTCGTCGAGTCTGGGCCCCTCGATGTCGCTCAGGACCACGTTCATCCCTTCGCGGGCGAAGCGATGGGCGAAGGCCAGCCCCATCCCACTGGCTGCGCCAGTGATCACCGCTGTACGGCCCGACAAATCCTTCATGGAGGTGCTCCTCTTAGAACTCCGCAGGTGGGGCGGAGCCCGGGATGTGGGTGACGGGCAACCCGGTTTCTCGCTCGACTCGCCGGACGAGGTCGCCGCGGAGCCAGCGAGACAGACCCGCTGGCAGGGTGGAGAGGATGATGCCGTCGAAGGACGACCGGGCCAGGACGGCCTGGATGGCTCGCACTGGATCGGGGTCACCGAGTTCTCCGGTGGCTGCGTAAGAGGCAGCGTCGATCTTGGCCAGTTGGGCGTCGAGTCGGCGTTGGGCCGCCGCGATGCCCTCGACATCGGGTCCGAGGAACTCTTCGCTCGCCGGGAGTTGCTCGGACGGAATCCCCGTGACGGGGTCGGCCCCGAGCATCGACAGACGACGGGCTCGGGCGTAGGCCTTGGAATGACTTGCCGGAACGAGGAGGTGGAACTCGCAGGCCCCGATCTTGTTCAGGCGGTCGATCTCGGCCACCAGTTCACCGGTGCCCAGGGTCTGGTTGGCCACGATCAGCCAGCGGGTGACCTCGACGTCGGGCTCGTCTTTCGTGGCGCCCGGTCGCCAGCGATCGACCTGGAAGGCGAGTTGCAGCTTCACCCGATACTGGGCGACGTCGTCGTCGATCAGGAGAACATCCCGTTGGATCACCTTGGCCAGCCGTAGGTCGCGGATGGTCTTGGTCGCCTCGCGGATCGCGACACGGGCTGCGTCCTCCCAGCCTGTGTCGCTAGCGCCGACGAGGGTGATCACCTTTTCGACCCGGTTATGTGAGCCTGACGTGCCGGTGGCCATGACGATGCTCCTCACGCGCCTGCGATGGGGCAGACTCTAGGGCACGCAGCGGAGCAATTGGGAGGGCCCATGAGCGTCTACAACGTGATCGAGTTGATCGGCACCAGTGACCAATCCTGGGAGCAGGCCACGGCCAACGCCATCAACGAGGCTTCCAAGACGCTGCGCGATCTCCGGGTGGCCGAGGTGATCGAACAGGACGTGCTGATCGAGGATGGAGCGGTCGCAGCGTTTCGGACCAAGGTGAGGCTGTCCTTCAAGCACGAATCTCCCTGAGGGGTAGCGGGTCGAGGGCTGTGCGCGGTCTCGAAGGAATCAACGTCGTCGAGATCGGCGACATGGTCTCGGCTCCCTGGGCGGCAAAGCTGCTGGCCGACCTCGGCGCTGATGTCATCAAGATCGAGCCTCCCGGCGGCGATGCGGCGAGACGGCGGGGCGTGCCATCGGGTTCGGTGGTGAACGGACTTGGTGCAACGTTCATCTATCTCAACACCAACAAACGGAGCCTGGTTGCCGACCTCCATCGCGCCGACGACCGGGCTCGGCTCGATGACCTGCTTTCCACCGCTGATCTGCTGATCCACAATCTCGAGCCCTCGGCGGCCCGCGCTGTCGGCCTCGACGCAAGCGGGCTGCGGGCTTCCCACCCGTCGCTCGTCGCAACGTCCATCACACCGTTCGGCCAGAGCGGGCCCTACGCCGACTACCGGGCCCTCGAACTGCAGACCGTGCACGGCGGTGGGTGGGGGTGGCTCACCCCTGGATGCTCCGATCGAGCGGATCTGCCGCCGCTCAAGCCGTACGGCCATCAGGCCGACCTCCAAGCCGGATTCGGGGCCGCAATGGCTTCGCTGGCTGCGGTTGATCGGGCCCAACGAACGGGTCAGGGGGAACACCTCGACTACTCGGTGATGGCGCACACGGCCGCCATGCTCGAGGCTGGGTTCATCACCTGGAGCTATCTGAGGGAGATTCCGTCTCGGCTCGGTGCCCGAGTCCTCAACCCGTGGAGGATCCTCCCGGTGGCCGATGGCGACGTGTTCGTAGTCTGTGTCGAGCAGGACCAGTGGGTTCGTCTCAAGGAACTCATGGGAAGTCCCGAGTGGGCCCAGATGGAGATCTTCGACACCGTGGAGGGTCGCTTCGAGGCCGAGGATCTCCTCCACATGTGGTTGGGCGAGTGGGCGGCACCCCAGCGGGTCCTCGACCTCTTTCACGCCGGCCAGGCCAAACGGGTGGCCTTCGCCCCCGTATTCACCATGGAGCAGATGTCGGTCGACCCCCACCTCGAGGCCCGGGGATTCCTTCGTCGTTACCACCAACCAGGGTTGGGCGAGCTGCAGGTCCCAGGCCCCCCGAGTCGCTGGTCGTCACCGTGGTGGAACATCCGTCGTCCGGCGCCGCAACTCGACGAGCATGCTGGCGCCACCTTCGCTCAGGCGCGGGAGACCACGGCTGCGACCACCACCGACTCCAGCCGACCGCTCGCCGGGGTCACCGTCGCCGACTTCTCGTGGGTGTGGGCCGGTCCATACGGGGCAATGCAGTTGGCCCATCTGGGGGCCGACGTCATCAAGATCGAGTCATCTTCGGCGCTCGACCTCGGGCGCCGGTTGCCATTGCACTCGATCGACCACGAGCCCACTCCCGACACCAACGCCTATTTCAACCAATGGAATCAGGGCAAGCGAAGCGTGACCCTGGACCTGACCACCAACGAGGGCCGGACCTTGGCCCGGCGGCTCGCCCTGAGCTGTGACCTGGTGATCTCGAACTACGCCACTGGCGTGATGGATCGGTGGGGGCTGGGGTACGAGCAGTTGCGGGCCGAGCGGCCCGACGTCATCGTCGCCACGATCTCCGGCTACGGGCACGTCGGGCCCTACCGGGAGTACATCGGGTACGGACCGACCACTGCCCCCTTGTCCGGCCTGTCCTCGCTGACGGGCTACCGGGACGGGCCTCCCGAAGAGGTCGGGGTCGCCCTCGGCGACCCGGGCGCCGGGATCGCCACGGCCTTCGCTCTGGTGGCTGCGCTGGTGGCTCGACGTCGGACGGGGGAGGGTCAGTACATCGATACGTCGCTGTGGGAGGCCACGACGGCCTGTGTGGGCGAGGGGTGGATGGAGTGGGTGATTGCCGGTGAACAGCCGCCTCGCAACGGCAACCGGGATCGATACATGGCCCCGCACAACGTCTACCGCTGCGCGGGGGACGATCGCTGGGTGGCCATCGCATGTGCCGACGACGACGACTGGGTTCGGTTGGCGACCGCAATCGGCATCGATGGGAGCCGGTGGGCCACCCTGACCGCGCGGCAGGCGGATGAGGACGAGATCGATCGGGTGATCGAGTCGTGGACCCTTCAGCGGGATCGTTGGGACGTCACAGAAATCCTGCAAGCGGCCGGTGTGCCCGCCTTCCCCTCTCTGGATGCTGCTGATCTCGACGGGGATCCGCACCTCGAGGAACGGGGGGTCATCGAGCGGCTTCACCATCCCGTTGTCGGCGCAAAGAGCCATGTCGGGGTTCCCTGGCGGGCACACGATGGACCCAATGGGGTGAGGGCGCCAGCTCCGATGCTGGGCGCAGACACCGATGCCGTGCTCGAGGGCCTGCTCGGCCTCGATGCAGAGCAGATCGCGGGTCTGCGGTCCCGTAACGTGCTGCAGTGAGCGGGTTCGTCGCCCGGGCCGGGACCTCGGACGGGCGCTAGAGTGACAGCGGCGGTGGTAGGGGCCGTCGCCGACCAGGTGCAGAGATCAGGGGATCAAGGGGGACGTCGATGGTGGACATGATCATCCGCGGGGGCGAGGTGGTGGACGGTACTGGTCGCGCCCGGTACCGGGCCGACGTCGCGGTCGACAATGGGGTCATCACCGAGATCGGAGACCTTGGCGGTCGCCGAGCGGATCGGGTCATCGACGCAGAGGGCCAAGTCGTCAGCCCGGGGTTCGTCGACGTGCACACCCACATGGACGCACAGATCGCATGGGACCCCCTGGGCGAAAGCTCCTGCTATCACGGGGTCACCACCGCGGTGATGGGGAACTGTGGGTTCACCCTGGCCCCCGTGAACGACAACGAGCGTCACCTCGTCGTCCGCAACCTCGAGCGGGCCGAAGACATCTCGGCGGATGCCATGGCTGCGGGCATCAACTGGTCCTGGCAGACGTTTCCCGAGTACCTGGACTTCGTCGAACAAACCCCCAAGGGCATCAACTACGCCGGGTATGTAGGGCATTCGGCCCTACGGACATGGGCGATGGGGGAGCGGGCGTTCGCCGAGGAGGCGGGGCCGGACGATCTGCGCCTCATGATGGGCCAGCTGCGGGATTCGCTACACGCAGGCGCCATGGGGTTCACCACGTCCATCTCGTACAACCACGAGACGTCCGACGATCGGCCAGTGGCCAGTCGGATGGCAGGGTGGTCCGAGATCGAGGCTCTGGTCGGTGAGATGGGCCGCCTGGGCGGTGGGATCTTCGAACTGGCTCACCATGGCGATCTCCGTTCGCGAGACCCCGAGAAGCGGGAGGCCTATATCGGGCGCTTGGTGCAGTTGGCCGTGCGGACCGGGGTACCCCTCACCTACGGGATGCTGGCCTTCGGCTCGGAGGACCACAAGTGGCGACCGGTCATCGAATTGCTGGACCGGGTCAACCAGGGTGGTGGTCGGTCGTGGGCCCAGGTCCACACCCGCCAGTTCGGTGTCCTTCTCTCGTTCGAGACGCGGTTGCCTTTCGACGCCCTCCCTGTCTGGTCCGATGTTCGTTCGCTCCCCTTCGCCGAGCAGGCGGCCGCCCTCGCTGATCCCTCCCTGCGAGCCCTCCTGATCGAGCACGCCGAGCACGGTGACTACGGGCGGGCCATCGGGGCCGAGGCTCGCAAGCCCGAGTGGGGTCACGTGTTCCCCATGTTCAACGCGCTGCCACCCCACCGTTCCATCGAGGAGTGGGCCCGGGAGCGTGGCACCTCGGAGATCGAGACCTTCCTCGACCTGGCCCTGGAGAACGACCTTCGGTTGTTCTTCATCCAGGCTGCGGCCAATCACGACCAAGACCTGGTGCTCGAGTTGATGCGGCACCCGTACGCCATACCGACCTTCAGCGACAGTGGAGCCCACGTCACCCAGATCATGGACAGCTCGTTGCAGACCCACCTGCTCGGTCACTGGGTGCGGGATCGGGAGGCCTTCACCCTCGAGGACGCGGTGCGGCGGATTTCTTCGCTGCCCGCAAACGCGTGGGGCTTCACTGACCGTGGGGTGGTGGCTGAGGGTATGGCCGCCGACCTCAACGTCTTCGACCCAATGACCGTTGGTCCGGAGCTCCCCGAACTGGTGCACGATCTGCCGGCCGGCGCATCCCGGCTTCGGCAGACGGCCAGGGGGATCACGGCAACGGTGGTCAACGGCCAGGTGTTGGTGGCCGGCGGTGTCCCCACGGGGGCGACCCCCGGCCATCTGCTGCGAGGTCCTCTCTCCGAACGCTGAGGGGAGTGCTTAGAGGGCGCCGTTCCAGGGGTTGGGTCGGCTCCCCACATAGGCCGCGCTGTAGCCGGGCTGGACGGGCCAGGGAAGGGCCTCGATCGCTGCGGTGGCCCCCGCCCAGGCCTCGACCAGCCGGTCCTCCGCCTCGTAGTCGAAGGGGTCCTGGAGGCGGCGTTCCGTCGGACCGCCTGCTTCGAGCGGGTGCTCGGCCAGCCATCGGGTTGCCGCTCTCCACGCGTCGGGCGCGGCCATGACGTCCCGATAGCCCAGGTCTCGCCGGGTCGGTTCGATGTCGAGGACCCGATGCGACGACGACCAACTGGTCAACAGGGGCCGGGTGCAGGGGGCCAGATCGGCCGGGATGCCCACGATGTCCCAACGGTGGCCGAGCTCGTCGGCGACGATCTCGGCGATCTGGGCGATCGACAGTGCCTGTTCGTCGGCGACGTTGTAGATGCCCCCGAGAGCCTGGTCGGGGCCGTCGCAGGCCAGGAGGGTCGCATGGGCTGCGTTGGCGACCCAGGCCTGGCTCTTGATGGTCAGCCCGCCGTCAGGCACCACCATGAAGGGACGGCGGTCCAGGGCGCGGCGGACATAGGGCCATTCACGGGGCAGGATCTGTCTCGGACCGTACAGCTGCGGGTATCGGAGATGGATGGCGTCGGGATGATGGTCCATGACCGCCTCCTCCGTTTCCCGGATGCGGCGGAGCTTGGTGAAGGACTCCCCGTCTCCGACCAGGGCGGCCCCGTGGGGGTGGGGCACCATCAGGCCCGCCGGAACGAGCTCGTCGGGATTGGCGAATCCGAGATACACACCCACCCCGCCCACCGACACGAACCGCCCGCACCGACCGACCAACAGGGCGGCGAGGTCGCGCAGGCGGCCGTACATGACGACCGCCAGGTCGAAGGTTCGGTCACCGAGGGCGATCTCCGTGGCCCGGGCATCGAAGGGGTCGGTGTGGAGGTGTTCGACCTCGGGTCCGATGAGATCGGTCTCGTGCCGTCCGGTGTGCAGGATGGTGACGATGTGCCCCCGGTCTCGAAGTCCGTTCACCACGAGGGGACCTGTGGGTCCGGTTCCGCCGATGACCAGTGCCGTGCTCATCGGGCCACTGTGGCACGCAGGGGCGTCGATCAGGCTCACAATGGCTCTGACCTGCGTCCTCGGGTACCGTATGGAATCCACAACGCAGTACCAGGGGGTAGCAAACGTGGCGACCAAGGCGGGCGAGCGGCTCGATTTCGACGGCGGCGTGCAGGTCATCGTGACCAAGGGCGGTGAGGGTGACGTCACCGCTTCTTCGGGCGGCGAGGGTCTGAAGGTCGGCAAGCGCTACCAGGACGAGGACACGGGGATCGAGGTTCTCGTCACCAAGCCTGGGGCCGTCACCTTGCAGTGCAACGGCAAGGACATGGCGCTGCAGGAGCCGAAGAAGACCAAGTCCGCCGACTGACGCTCTGCACCATGGCGGGCCACGGGCCATGACCGACGTGCTGAGCATCGATGGGCATGTCGCCTCCATACGGCTCCCTGGCGGGTTGCTCGACGCTGCAACTGCCCGAGAGCTCTCCACGACGGCTGACGGGCTGATCGAGGACCGGAACATCCGGGTGGTCGTCGTCACCTCGGGAGAGGACTTCTGCCCCGGAGCGGCTCCCGACCTCGATTGTGGTGCCGTGGATCCGGTGGCTGCCCTGTCGCGGCTGCGGGTGCCGGTCGTCGTGGCCATCACCGGCCGCTGCGTATCGGTCGGTCTCGAGCTGGCCCTGGCTGCCGATATCCGGCTGGCCTCCGTCGATGCCGAGTTCTCCTCGAACGATGTCATCGAGGGGCGGCTCCCGATGTGGGGAGGAACCCAACGGCTGCCACGAGCAGTTGGGCACGCCCGCGCGACGTGGTTGCTCATGACCGGTGGTTCGTTGGACGCTGCGACGGCTGCCGAGTGGGGGATCGTGCACGAGGTGAACGTCGATCTCGATGCCGCTGTGGCAACGACGGTGAACCAGCTCCTGGCTGCCGGCCCTCTGGCGCTGGAGCTCGCCAAGGAGGCGGTCCATCGGGGGAGCGAGGTAGGGCTGCGCGACGGGCTCCGACTCGAGGGTGACCTCAACCACCAGCTGGCGGCGACGGCCGACCGGGCGGAGGGGCTCGCCGCCTTCTTCGCCAAGCGGCCCCCCGATTTCGCTGGTCGATGACGGGCTGGCTCCCAGCCGGGGTATACGAGCTCGGACGCGCGTTGGCCGGTGATATCGATCGGCACTGCTGCGGGGCCGACAGGGTGGACGCCGACTACTGGATCGACCTTCCCGAGCGGGTGGTGACCGAACCCACCCGTCCCGATCCCCCAGTGGTGTGGGGGGAGGGGGCGCTCTGCGTCGACCTGGGGCCCGATGATCACGAGACGTGGACCACGTTCAGCGGCATCGCGAGCGACGATCTCGACCCGGAGTCCGTGGCCCGCCGCGCCCAGGTATGGCGCTTGGCGGTGACCCCGTATCGGTCCGTGCCGATGATGCGATCGGAAGTTCGGACCGAATCCCACCAGCCCGTCGATCTGCGCGGCGCGCGGGTGGTCGACATGACGACGATGTGGGCCGGGCCCCTCTGCACCGAATTGCTCGGCCGTTGCGGGGCCTCGGTGACCAAGATCGAACCGGCAGCGCGACCCGATGGTCTCCGCTTCGGTGACGGCGACGACGGCAGCGGGCGAGCACCGATGTTCGAGCAACTCAACGGCACCAAGGAATTCCTCGACGTAGATCTGCGACACTGCTCGGACCGGGCGGCGTTTCTCCGCGAACTCCGCCACGCCGATGTGTTGGTCACCTCCCTGTCACCTCGGGCCCAGGGCAACCTCGGCCTCGACCCAGATGAACTCCGGGCCGAGTTCCCCGACCTGTGCGTCCTGTCGATCACGGCATTCGCTGCGAATACTCCCGAAGCCGACTGGATCGCCTACGGCACGGGTGTGCACGCACTGTCGGGCTTGGGCAGGGTGAAGGGCGGCTGGCGGTCGCCGGCGTTCTCCTACCCCGACCCCCTCGCCGGCTTGCTGGCCTGCCGTGTGGCCCTGGCTCAGTTCGCAGGGTCGGCACCACCGGTGGTTCGCGTGTCGCTGGAGGAGGCCATCCGTCCGCTCTACCGGTGCCAGCCGTGAGTGACCGCGTCCATCTCGATCTCGGCGACAGCGGTATCGCAGTGGTTGTCCTCGACCATCCACCGCTCAACGTCTACGACCTCGAGATGCGCGATGCCCTGATCGAGGCGGTCACCGCCGTTCGCGACATCCCCGATCTGCGATGTCTGGTCTTGCGGGCAGCGGGACAGCATTTCAGTGCAGGAGCAGACTTGTCGGAGTTCGGCAGTGCCGAGTCGATCCACGAGGGTCGGAGGATCCGCTGGGACCGCGACCCATGGATACCTCTCTCCGAACTCTCGATCCCCACCATTGCCGAGCTCCACGGGTACACGGTCGGCTCGGGTCTGGAGATGTCGTTGCTCTGTGATCTACGAGTGGCGTCCGACGATGCCGTGGTCGGGCTTCCAGAGACCAAGCTCGGCATGCTGCCCGCAGCCGGTGGCACCCAGAGCCTCACCCGGGCCATCGGCCCGCACGCGGCCTCGCCACTGGTGTTGACCGGTCGCAACCTCGATGCACGCGAGGCGCTCCGTCGGGGCGTCGTCCATCAGGTGGTGCCCCGCTCGGAGTTGGAGCCCACGGTCGACGCCCTGGCCGCTCGGCTCGCAACCATCGACCCGGCCGTCATGAGGGCGTTGAAGCGAGCGCTGCGCAGCGCGTACGACCTTCCCCTCGGCGAGGGTCTCGCAGTGGAGCGCCGCCTCGCCCGCTCGACTTCGGGCGGCTGACGTCGATCAGTTGCTGACCGACTCCGTGCCGTCCCAGGCGTAGGCGTCGGGGTCGCACACGAAGCGGACCGCGGGCATGGTCACCTCGGATCGGGCGACCGACGCCGACACCACGAAATAGGGGTCGAGGAGTCGTTGGCCCCAGCCGGTGCCGTCGAAGGTGCCGAGGCGGGCAGTGAGTCGCTCGACGCTGGTGGACTGGTGGGTGGCCTCGACCTGGACCAGACGGAGACCGAGCGGGGTGTGGGCCAGGGTCAGCGATCCCGTGTACTGCACGTCGTCGGCGGCCATGGGAGTCGGATCGAGACCGGTTGCGGCGGCAATCACCGTGCCGTCCAGGGCAACCGTTGCGTCGACACCGTCGTAGCTGTGGCGAAGGTTGACCGCGCCGACCCGTGAGGGGAACCCATACGTGCCCGCCAGGCCGTCGGCTGCGGTCTCGGTCGACACCACGGTCCCCACCACGAAGCCCCGGGCCCGGGCCCCGCTGCGGCACCCGACCCGGACGATGGCCATCGAGAAAGCGCCCCAAGGGCTCTCGGCGACGTTCCATGCCTGCAGGGACAGGGCAGGGGGCACCGTCGGGTGCAGGCCCGGAGGGAGCACGGCTTCGCGTGCCGTGTTCCGCATCTCGGCGATCAACTGGAAGCACTCGACCCCGCCCAGGGTGACCGACTCCTCGGAGAAGGACTCGATGGTGCGGGCCCCGACGGCCAGCTCGGTGGTGGTGGCCGTGCCCGAGATCATGGCTGGTCGCCCCCGGCCCCGGCAGGGACCGTCGTGGGGGCGGCGACGGGTTCGCGACGGGCGTCGGCCGACTGGAAGCGGGGCATCACCTCGGTGGCGAAGAGCCGCATGCTCTCGAGCACCGCAGCCTGGTCGACCATTTCCATGGCATTGAGCAGGAAGTTGATCCCGGTGACGCCGATCGATTCCCACCGCTCGATGGTGGCGATGAGGTGGTCGGGATCCCCAACCCCGACACCCTCGGGCAGGCCCTTGATGACGCTCGGGTCGTCGGCCGGCGGCTTCTTCGCCTTCATGGCCGCCCCGGCGTTGCCGAGGGTCTGGTAGGCCTGGGTGGGGTACGCCTCGCGGGTCCAGTACAGGTGGGCGTTGGCCATGTTGAAGCTGTTGACCATGGGAACGCCCACCTCGCGAGCCACCCGGTAGTCCTCGTGGCAATAGAGGAAGTTCATGGTGTGGACCTGCTCGTTCACTACCCCACCGACGGGGTCGCAGTCGGCGATGCGTCGGTAGTACTCGGCGGTCCGCCGCTCCTGCTCCTCGTAGCCCGCTGCGCTGACCCCGAGGCAGCCCAGGCCCCGATCTGCGGCGTCGAGCTCAGTGCCCGGCGTGGTCACCGTCACCCACATCGGCGGGTGCGGGTCCTGCAAGGGTTTGGGCAAGACGTTGCGGGCCGGCATGGAGAACGCCTTGCCCTGCCACTCGAACTCGTCTTGCATCCACATCTTGGGAAGCACCCGACAGAACTCGTCCCACGTCTTCTTGGTGTCGTCGGGATTGACCGAGAAGCCGCCCAGTTCGGTCCATGTGCTGGACCTCGCCGTGCCCAACTCCAGTCGCCCGTTGGAGATGATGTCGAGGGCGGCGGCTCGTTCGGCGACCCGGATGGGATGGTTCATCTCCGGGACGCAGACCACCGCGCCGTGTCCCACCCGGATGCGGCTGGTCTGGGCGGCCACTGCGGTGAGGAACACCTCGGGAGCCGAGCAGTGGCTGTATTCCTCGAGGAAATGGTGTTCGACGGCCCAGACGTGATCGAACCCGAGCTCGTCGGCCAGACGACATTGCTCGAGGCCGTTGTGGTACACGGCCCACTCGTTGGCCCGGCTGAACGGCCGAGGGGTCGACAACTCGAAGAAGATCCCGAACTTCATCTCCGTGGTCTAGCCGAGAGACTCCGACCCCGCACGGAACTGCTGGTGGTATCAGGCCTCGATGCGGTACAGGGCAGCGGCGTTCTCACCCATGATGGCCCGGATGTCGGGAACCGACAGGCCCTCGAGGGCGGCCAAGAGACCGGCATCGTCACGGGGGTAGTAGCAGGTCGGGTGGGGGAAATCGGTCTCGAACATGACGCACCCGTTGCCCAGGAAATCCACCGTCGGCTTGATGGTGGACCGCTCGAACCAGAAGCAGCCGTAGAACTGGCGCTTGAAGTACTCCGAGGGGAGCAGCGACAGGTGGGCAAGCTCGTTGGGGGCCGTCTCGTGCATCTGGTGGTCGAGGATCTCGAGGAAGAAGGGGATCCAGCCCACCCCGCTTTCTACCGACACGAACTTCAGGTTTGGGAACCGTTCGGGGACCCCGGAGTAGATGAGGTTGCCGATGAGGCGGGCATTACCCATGAACAGGTTGGCCGACCCAACGGCCAGCTTCCGCTCCTCACCGAAGGACGGCCACGGCGCCTTGCCGAAGAAGTCCATGTTCCCCTTGGACGAGCCGATGTGGAAGTTCACCGGCATGGCCAGATCCGAACACACCTGCCAGACCGGGTCCCAGTGGGCGGTGCCCATGTCGGGTAACCCAGCTTCCTCGGGGTTGGCGCAGGTCACGATGCCCCGCAGACCGTTGGCGTGGCAGCGTTCGACTTCCCGCACCGCCGCGTCGAGGTCCCACCACGGCAGCAGGGCCATGCCCAGCACCCGTTGGTCGGTGTCGTTCTGGAACTCGGCCAGGGCGTCGTTGTAGATCTCGACGCTGATCAGGCGGAGCATGTCGTCGGGCGACTTGAGGAAGTTCTGGTTTCCGAAGCCCGCGACGTTGGGGTACATGATCTGGGCGTACACGCCCAGCTCGTCGAGCATGGCCAGGCGCGCCTCTGCGTCGAAGCTGGCCCGGTGGACCATGTCGTTGTCCATGTCGAAGAACGCGGTGCCCGTGATCTTGGTCCCGTCGGGGTCCACTACCGACGAGGCGATGGGGAGCCCGATGGCGATGTCGTCGTCGAACCACCAGCGGCGCCTGCCGCTGCGTTCCTCCATGCGGGGAACTCGATCGCGGTACTGGGCGGGGGCTCTGCTGGTCCATAGGTCGTAGGGCTCGGACCAATGGCTGTCCGTGTCGATCACCCTCAGGTCCTCGACGCCGGTCATGCCCTCGAACATCGACCTCATCTGGTCCTCCTCAGGTGGGGATGGATGGTCGGTCGCCGAACTCGGGACGCTCGGTGCGGGTCTTCTTGAGCTCCCAGAAGCCGTCGACCTCGCACATCATCATCATCCCGTCCCAGAGCTTGAGGGCGTCCTCGCCCTTGGGGGCACGGGTGATGACCGGTCCGAAGATGCCCAGTCGCTGCCCGTCGGGCCGATTCCAGGCGATGATCGGGGTACCCACGTCCTGACCGACCAACTCCAGGCCAGCGTCCATCCGGGTGCGGATCTCGGCATCCCACGCCTCGTCATCGGCGGCAGCCGCGTAGGACGTGTCCAGGCCGACCGCGGCCAGGGTGTCGGCCACGTCGACGTCGGCTTGTCCGTCGTGGTGGATGCGCGAGGCGAACTCCCAATAGAGCGGGAAGGTGGGGCCGTCGCCCTCCGATGCCCGCACCGCCTCCATCACACGGAGCATCCGGTGCGAACCGACGACACGCCCGTAGTAGGGGCTGTCCTCAGCCGGCTCGTTCTTGAACAACAGCGAGATGGGCTGCCACGTGATGTTCAGATCACGCTCGGCGGCAACTTCGTCGACGACCCAACGGGCCGTCACCCAGCACCACGGTCAGATGGGGTCGACCCAGAATTCGATGTCATTGGCCATGGCGGCAGGCTACCCGCATGGGCGCCCTTCAGCAGATGCGATTCAGCTGCCCGTCCAGTTCGGGGCCCGCTTCTCGGCGAATGCCCGAGGCCCTTCCTTGGCATCGTCGGAGGTGAAGACCTGCTTCTGCAGCGGGATCTGCATGTCCCACAGTTCGGGCTCGTCGAACCCCTCGGCTGCGGCGCGCACCAGCTTCTTGGAGGCGGCGACGGCCAGGGGGGCGTTGGCAGCGATTCGCTCGGCCCAGGCCAGGGCCGCGTCGAGGGCCTCTCCTGATTCTGTGAGCTCACTCAGCATCCCAGCCTCGAGAGCCTGTTCGGCGGTGATGGGCTCCCCGGTGAGGGCCATCTCCATGGCGGTGGCGAACCCCACCCTGGCCGGAAGGCGGAACACACCACCGGCAGCCGCGAACAGCCCCACCTTCACCTCCCGGATCCCGATCTTGGATCCCTTCGAGGCCACCATGAGGTCACAGGTCAAGGCGATCTCGCATCCGCCGGCCAGGGCGTAGCCCTCGATGGCGGCGATGAGCGGCTTGGTGCTGCCCTTGCGGACGAACTCGGTGAGCGGTCCGATGTCCTCACCTCGAGCGAAGGCCTTGAGATCCATGCCCGAGCAGAAGGCTCGGCCATTGCCCGTGATGACACCGGCCGTGAGATCGGGGTCCTGGTCGAGCTCGGTGATGGCGTTCCACACGCCGTGGGACAAGGCACCGTTGATGGCGTTCATGGCGTCGGGGCGATTGAGGGTGATCACCATCACCCGGCCCCGTCGCTCCACCAGCACTGCGGGTTCGGTGTTCTCGTCGCTCATCTTCGTGCTCTCCTCGGGTGGGCTCTGCTGGCGATGCTACGTCTCCCGGGGCCGTGTCACAGGGGTTGTCCGTCGGGGCCGAGATAGTCGGTGGTGATGTGGCCCCCCTCGACGAGGGCCCGCCATTCGTCGTCGTCGAGGCCGAGCACGGTCCGGTACACGTAGTCGTTGGCGTCGCCCAACCGGTTGATGGGCCCCCACGGCATGTCGGGTCCCGTCCACGACCATTGCCGTCCCGGGTAGTCGTGCCACCCCTGGTCCACCGAGCCCTGCTCGCGGAACCAGCCTCGGGCTGCCAGGTGGGGGTCGGCCCGTAGGGCCGACTCCCGCAGCACGGGGCCGGCGGGCACCCCGGCCGCCTGGAGGAGGTGGAAGGCCTCGTCGGCGGTGCGGGTACGGGTCCATTCGCTGATGGCTGCATCGATCTCGTCGTGGTGGGCGCGGCGTCCTGGCGGACTGGTCAGCCGAGGATCGCGTCCCAGGTCCTCGCGACCGATCACCTCGGTGAGCCCGAGCCAGGCGGCGTCGTCGATGCACGACACCACCACCCATTCGTCGACTCCCGTGCAGGGGTAACAGCCCTGGGGGGCGACGGCGGTCGAGCGATTGCCGCCCGGGGTGTGCCGGGTTCCCGTGCGGGCCGCGTCGATCAGGTACTCGCCGATGTGTTGCAGCATGTTCTCGCTCTGGGCGAACTCGACGAGTTCACCGTGGCCCGTGGTCTCCCGGCGGTGGAGGGCGGCCAGGGTTGCGAACGCGGCCGTGGCCCCACTGGCCGGATCCATGTGGAAGACCGACGTCAGGCTGGTCGGATCGTCGTCGGCATAGCCCCTGATGGCGGTCAGCCCACACAATGCCTCGAAGTTGGCCCCGAAGCCGAGGTAGTCGGCGTAGGGGCCGTCGAGCCCCATGGGAGGCATTCGGACCATAACCAGGCGGGGATTGATCCGGCTGAGGGACTCCCATCCGATGCCCAGCTTCGGCAGCACACCCACCGTGTTGTTCTCGACGACGACGTCGCTGTGGGCCACCAATGCCTCGAAGGTGGCGCGACCCAGGTCGGTCCGCAGGTCCAGGGTGCAGCTCAGCTTGTTGCGGGCGTGGGAGGAGAACATGTTGTGCCGGTTCCACGGACGCTCGCCCGGGTCGCCGTTCGGGTAGCCAGACAGGGGCCCGAGATCGGGAACGAGGGCCGCAGGGGGCCGAGCCATGGTGCCCCGGGTGGCGGTCGGGAACACGTAGGGGTTGTCGACCCGGATGACCTCGGCGCCCAGATCGGCCAGGTACATGGTGCAGGCCGGCCCTGCCCACACCACGGTCAGGTCCAGTACCCGGATTCCTTCGAGGGGCAAGCGCGCTGGGCTCGTCGGGCGCGGGGCCCGACCCTGGGATGTTGTTGCGGCCAGGGCCTCCACCTCCCCCTGATGCTGGCCGAGAGTGGGTGCCGGACGCCGCACCCGCCAGCCGTCGGTCATCCGGAACGGGGCACCGGCCTGACGGACACGACCGGCAACGGGGTGCTCGACGTCCACGAAGAACCCGCGATGGGCGAAGTGGGGGTCCTCGAGCAGGTCCACGGGGGCGTTGAGCGGGGTGATCGGCCACCGCTGCGCTTGGGCATCGCCAGCGGCCTGGGCTCTCGTGCGCTCGAGCAACCACGGATACAGGGCGGCATCGACGAGGTCGGGCAGGTCGGGATCGAGGATCCAGCCCGGGTCCGAGAAGCGCTCGGTCAACTCCCGGTCACCGAGGACGGCCACCATCCGAGGGACCCAGCTCGGGATGGTGAAGGTGAGCACGTGGCCGTCCTGGACCGGAAAGAACCCGATGGGGGTCGCTCGCTGGGGTTGACGGGCCTCTCGTCCGACATCGGCCCCGGTCCAGGCCTGGTAGAGCAAGTAAGCCACCCGGCGGTCGATGGTGCCGGCTTGGGCCTCGAAGTGGGCGAGGTCGATGTGGATGCCGTGGCCGGATCCTCGGGCCGTCATCCACGCCGCCAGGCCGGCCAGGGCGGCCACGTTCCCGCATTGATAGCTGATGACCTCGCCACCGAGCTTTACCGGTTCCCGCTCGTCGATGCCGGTACCCCACATGGGTCCGCCCATGGCATAGGTGACGATGTCGGCCCCTCGGTAGGCGGCATAGGGGCCGTCCTGCCCGAAGGGGGTCAGTGAGGCGACGACCAGGTCGGGTCGGCGGGCCAGCAGGGAAGCCCCGTCGAGACCGAAGGCCTGCGCCCGAGTCGGCTCGAAGGATTCGATCACCAGGTCGACCCCGTCGACGAGGGACAGCACCAGGTCGCGCCCACCCTCGGTCTCGACATCGGCCACCACGCTGCGCTTGTTCGTGTTGAGGTGCAGGAAGAGGGCGCCCGTCTCCTGTGCCTGAGTGGCATCGACCCCGCTCGGAAACGGCCCGTGGCGACGCGCAGGATCTCCCTCGGGGGGTTCGATCTTCACCACATCGGCACCGAAATCGGCCAGCAACTTGCCGGCGTAGGGTCCAGCGACCCCGGTCGCCAGTTCGAGGACGCGCAGACCCTCGAGTGGTTGTGTCATGGCCCCCCCTCCCACCGGCCGACGCTAGTGCTCGCCGTCGATGCTTAGGGTGGCGCGGTGCCCGTCTGGCCTGCGATCATGCACGTCGACCACAGGGGGAACCGTGAACCTGGGAATGCTGCTGTTCATGCCGGCATCGATCGCCGGTGAGCAAACCATCTTGATCGATACGTCGACCGAGGCCTCGGGTGGCGAGGCCCGGGCCGTCACGTATCAGGAGCTGCTCGACAACGTGTCCCGGGTAGCCGGGCTGCTGACCACCCTGGGGGTCGAAGTAGGGGACCGGGTCGGCGTGTTCGCCACCAACAGCGTCGAGACGGTGGAGGCCATCTTCGGGGCGGCCTTCGTCGGGGCGACCGTGGTGCCCATGAACTTCCGGGCAGGGGCCGAGGAAACCGCCCACCTGATGAGCGACAGCGGGGTGAAGGTGCTGTTCACCGAATCTCGCTACGAGCAGCTTGTCGCCGACAATCGACCGGACTCGGTCGAGCACGTCTTCATGCTCGACCAGGCTGACTCGTACCACAGCGCCCGTGACGAGGCGTTCGAGCTGCCCGTCCCCGAGGACGTCGACCCCGATGGTCTCTGCGCCCTGCTGTACACCTCGGGCACGACGTCGCTGCCCAAGGGGGTGAAGCTCACCAACGGTGCGATCACCGGCTACGTGATGGGTACCAACGACGCAGCGACCGGGGAGGACATGGGGCGGATGGCCCTGGCTGCGCCGCTGTACCACATCGCCGGCCTCACCTCGATGCTGAATGCCCTGTACTCGGGGCGGGTCGTGGTCCTGCTGCCCCAGTTCGAGGCATCAGCGTGGATCGACTGCGTGCAACGCCACGGGGTGACCCATGCGTTCCTGGTCCCCACCATGCTGGCTCGGGTCCTCGAGGCACCGAACTTCAGCGAGGAGGCGTTCGCAGGCATGGAGGCCATCACCTACGGAGCGGCTCCCATGCCGCCGTCGGTGATCCGGCGAGCCATCGGGGTGTTCCCTGCGAACGTGAACTTCGCAGGGGCCTACGGCCAGACCGAGACCACGTCGACGGTGGCCGTGCTCGATCCCGACGATCACAAGATCGAGGGGTCCGAGGAGGAGCAGGCCGTCAAGCTGAAGCGACTGTCGTCGGTGGGCAAGGTCCTCGACGACGTCGAGGTTCGGGTCATCGACGAGGACGGCAACGTCTGCGAGCCGGGTGTGCTGGGGGAGGTCCAACTCCGCACCTTCCGGGCCATGGACGGCTACTGGGGTAACGAGGAAAAGACCCGGGTCACCGTTGACGACGAAGGATGGGTGCACACGGGCGACCTGGGCTACCTCGACGAGGAGGACTACCTCTTCCTCGGTGGCCGCACCGGCGACATGATCATCCGGGGTGGGGAGAACGTCTCGCCCGACGAGGTCGAGGCAGTGCTGTACGAGCACGGGTCGGTACTCGAAGCGGCCGTCGTCGGCTTGCCCAGTGAGGAGTGGGGTGAGCGGGTGGTGGCCGCCGCCGTCGTGCGCGAGGGCAGCGGCACCACGGCTGAGGACCTGGTGGCCCATGCCCGAGCCAAGCTGGCTCCCTTCAAGCGGCCCGAGGCGGTGCACCTCATGGACGAGCTGCCCCGCACCTCCACCGGCAAACTGCTGCGTCGGGACCTCATCCCGCTGCTCGAGGAGCTGGGTATCTGACCTCCGCCTCGGTTGGCCCCTGGGGCCGGTTCGAGGTCAAGGCTCCTGTCCGGGTCGGTGCAGGACCCGACCGTCTCGGTTCCGGACTGCTCATCGAGAATGGCCTCGTGGTCGCCGTCCTGCAGGCGGGACAGGGACCGCCGCGCAGCGGAAGCTGGCAGGTGGTCGAGCTGGGGGCCGACGAGTGGGTGCAGGCCGGGTACCGCGACGACCACGTCCACATTCTTGCGGCGGCCGCGGCTGGGCTGTCTGTCTCTCTCGCCGGGGTTGCCACCATCGCCGACCTCCTCGACACGGTGGCCGATGCCGCCAGCTCGGCCCGGGGGTGGGGAAGGTTGTGGGGCTACGACGATGCCCTACTGGCCGAGAACCGCCATCCCACGAAGGACGACCTCGACGCCGTCACAGGTTCCTGGCCGGTGCTGGTACACCACCGCACCGGCCACGTCGTGGTTGCCAACACGGCGGCCCTGTCCGAACTCGGAGCTGATCCGGCCGATGCTCCTGACGGTGTGTTGGTGGAACGACACGACGTGTTGGCCCGAACCCCTCCGCTGGACCCGACCGAACTTCGTCGCGCCGCCGGTGAGGTCCTGGAGGAGATGAGCTCGCAGGGGGTCGTCGCATGCACCGACGCCACCCACACCAACGACTGCGACCGTCTGGTCCTGCTCGACGGCCTCACCGGCTCGGGCCGACCTCGGCTGACTGCGATGGTGGCCCCGAAGGCTCTGGTCGATCTCCCCGGGTACGGGGAACGTGTGGGGTCCGTCGAGGTGGGCCCGGCCAAGGTGATGCCCCTGGTCGTCGACGACGAGTCCCTTGTCCCTCAGATCGACGAGGCCCGCCGCCACTCGTTTCCGGTGGCCGTACATGTGATGGACATCGACACCCTGGAGGTGACCCTTCGGGCCATGGCCACCTCGTCCATGCCCGGCGATCGCATCGAACACTGCGCGATGGCCCTGCCCGAGCAGCTGGATCGGCTCGCAGAACTCGAAATCGCGGTGTGCACCCAGCCAGGTTTCGTCGTCGAACGCGAGCACGTGTACCGGCATCGATTCGGCGCTACCGAGTTGGGGTGGTTGTGGCCGTTGCGTTCCCTACTCGATCGCTCGGTGAACGTGACCCTCGGATCGGACGGTCCCGTAACGTCATCCGACCCGGCCCGGTGGATCGCAGCTGCTTCCAACAGGAATCTGGCCACCGGCGAGCGAGTGGATCCCGGCACTGCTGAGAGCCTTGCCGCCGCCTGCCCGGTCGATGTCGGGTGTCGTGGCGACGAACTGGTGATTGGCGACGGGCGCCGGTTCAGGCCCCTCGTCGACGGCCGCGCGCCGTGAGGCGGCCTACTGTTCGTCTGGCCCCGCCCTTGAGTTCCCGGGGAATCCGACTCCTGTATTTCCAGTGGGTGAGCGCCCAGGCGCATCGGAGGCGGTCGACGACGGGAATTGGCGCGTTGGCCACAGCCCCGAGGTGCCCCCGCAGCAACCGGCTGTAGGGATATCGGGGCCCTGGCCCCGCAGTGCCCGTGTAGTGGGTGGCAACCGATGTGTCGGATCCGGCCATGGTGCTGGCCTCGTGGATGCGACGCTGGAAGAGCACCTCGTCGACGAAACCGAAGCGGCCTCGCATCGCCAATTCGCCCAGCAGCACGGTGTCTGCCCGGCTGTACGCCCCGCATCCCCGGGTGCTCGCCAGGGTGTCGGTGCGCATGACCCCGAACAGGGGGTGCACGAGATGAAGGTCGCGGACGATCCGAAGGAAGCGGTGTGACGGTCGAACACCGCCGATCGTGCCCATGTCGTCATACGGTCCTGTGATCACGCCGTCGTCGTCGATGAGTTCGGTCGCCGGGTACGCGAGCACCATGTCGGGGCCTTCGGCGTCGAGTAGTTCGATACAGCGGGCGAACTTGTCGGCAAGTGGGACATCGTCGGCACACGCCCAAGTGAAGTACTCGGTCGTGGATTGGAGGTAGCAGCGATTCCAGTTGAATGCGGCACCCTGATTGCGCTCGGCCACGTCGAGGACGATCCGGTCGTCCTCGGCCATGTGGGCCTCCACGATGTCTCTCGTGCCATCCGTGCTGGCGTTGTCGGCCACGAACAACACGAAATCGTCGAAGCTCTGGCTGCGCAACGCCCTCAGCGTCTCGTCGATGTACCGCTCGCCGTTGTACACGGGAAGGCCGACCGTGAGCCTCGGAGGTCGATCACCCATGGTGCTGAACCTACCAATCCGAGCGATGGCTACCATCCTGGCCTGGGGACCACCGGGCGAGCCGGGGCACGGGGAGGAAACGATGGCCGGACCGATGGACGGTGTGCGGGTGATCGAATTGGGCCTGTGGGTGGCGGGTCCTTCCTGTGGGGGGATCCTCGCCGATTGGGGGGCCGATGTCATCAAGATCGAAACCCACGCCGGTGACCCCTTCCGGTCACTCGAGTGGTTGTACGGGGGACTCGGCAACCCGCCCTTCGACCTTGACAACCGGGGCAAGCGGTCCATCGCGCTCGACCTGGCGACGCAGGGCGGTCGTGAGGTCATGGGGCGACTACTCGAGACAGCGGATGTGTTCGTGTCGAACTTTCGGCCCGGGGGTCTCGAGCGGCTCGGTCTGGACTACCCGAGCTTGGCGGAGCGCTACCCGTCGCTGATCTACGCCAGCGTCACGGGTCTCTCCCTGCGGGGTCCGGAACGGGACCGCCAGGCCTACGACGTCGGTGCGTTCTGGTCCCGGGCAGGTATCGCCCGGGCCCTCACCCCCGAAGGGACCGACCTGCCGTACCAGCGAGGTGGGATGGGGGACCATATGACAGGTTTATCGGCGGCTGGTGGGGTGGCTGCTGCGCTGTTCCATCGGGAGCGGACCGGGCAGGGTCAGCTCGTCGAGGCGTCGCTGATTCGCCTCGGGACCTACCTCATGGGGTGGGACCACAACATCACTGCGGTGACGGGAGCCGACACCGTGCCGTGGAGTCGGTCGGGTCCGCCGAATCCGTTGATCAACTGCTATCGCTGCGCTGACGGTGAGTGGCTCTGGATGCTCGGCCTCGAAGGAGACCGCCATTGGCCCGATGTGGTTCGAGCACTCGATCAGCCAGGCTGGGCCCACGACGAGAGGTTCGCGGACATCGAACGACGGCTGGCCAATTCGACCGCCCTGGTCGCTGAGATGGATGCAGTGATGGCCATCCGAACTCGGGCCGAGTGGGGTGAGATCTTCGACCGGGAGAACGTCTGGTGGGCTCCCGTGCAGTCGTCGCTCGACATGAGATCCGATCCTCAGGCTGCTGCCGCTGGCTGCTGGGTGCCGGTTCCGACCCCCGACGGGGGGTCGGTGGAGATGGTGGCAACACCGGTGGATTTCTCTGCCACCCCGTGGCAGGTCCGAGATCCGGTGCCTGAACTAGGTCAGCACACCGAGCTGTTGCTCATGGAACTCGGCCTGGAGTGGGATCAGATCGAGCAACTCAAGGAGGACGGGACCATTCCCTGAGAAGGCTGGCTGGAGGTCAGTCCGCCAGGTGGGACCTGATGAAGGCAGCGGCTTCCGCGATCGCAGCGTCCGCTTCTTCGCACATGCCGGCCAGGGAGTGCCAGACGTGGATCATCTCCGGCCACACTCGCAACTCGACAGCCACCCCGGCGGCTGCAGCGGCGGCGGCCAGGGCCTCGGAATCGGAGAGGAGGACCTCGTGGTCGCCGACCTGGATCAGCATCGGGGGCAGCCCGCTGAGGTCGCCCAGCACGGGAGACGCCAAGGGATCATTGGGATCGCCATCGGGCCCCAAGAAGTTGCCGGCGATCTGGCTGATGTTGTTGCCGCTGACCATTGGATCCACGTCTGCCCTGGTCGTGAAGCTTTCGCCCGAGGCCGACATGTCGACCCAGGGGCTGATGGGCACCGATGCCGCAGGCAGGGGGAGACCATCGGCCTTGATGGCCAGCTGGGTGGCAACGGCAAGACCCCCACCGGCGCTGTCACCGCTCACCGCGATGCTGGTGGGGCTGATGCCCTGGTCGAGTAGCCAGCGGTAGGCCGACACCGCATCCTGGACCTGAGCCGGATGGGGATGCTCGGGTGCCAAGCGGTAGTCGACGGACAGGACTCGGCACCCACTAGCTGCTGCGAGGTGACCGGTGAGGTTCCGGTGGCTGGCGATGGACCCCGCCACATAACCGCCGCCGTGGACGTACAGGATCACACCAGACCCGGCCTCGGTAGGTGTCTGCCATTCGCACGGCACCCCATTGGCCTCCACCGCCTCACCGGCGACGCCCTCGGGGAGAGGCATGGCCGTCATGGCCATGCCCTTGCGCATCGACTCGTGATCGGACGGTGCCCCAGCCATGTTGCGGGCGATCGCCGCCCGCAGCTTCTCGAACCTCTCACTGGCCATGATGTCCCCCTTGTGACACCCCCGGTACGTCCCTCGAACCAGCGGCACCGAGCAGGGTAGTTGGCTAGATTGCCCGCCGTATGGGGGAACGCTTGCCCTTGGCCGGTTACCGGGTCGTCGAGGTGGCGAGCGGGCTGCCCAGTGCCCTGTGCACCCGGTTGCTGGCCGGTTTCGGTGCCGAGGTGATCAGATTCGAGCCTCCTGACGAACCCGAGGTGCTCACCGACGACCAGATGGTGGCCTTCGTGGCCGGTAAGCGCCGGGTGACCGGGCCGTATTCGGTGCTCTCGGGACTGGTGGCCGAGGCCGACGTGGTGGTCGAGGGTCGTCCTCCCGGGTGGATGGCTGACCACGGCCTGGATCCCGACCGCCTCAGAGCCGCTCGTCCGAGCCTGGTCCTGACCTCGATCTCCCCGTTCGGGCAGACCGGTCCCCGGCGGGACTGGGCGACAACCAACGCGGTCCAGTTCGCGGTCGGAGGCCTCATGTCGCTCACCGGTCACCCCTCGAGGAGCCCGCTGGTGACAGGGGGCGAGCAGGCGATGTGTCTGGGGGGACTCCACGGCGCAGCGGCCACCGCCGGGGTGGTGCTGGGCTCGGCCCGACACGGTCGTGGTGACCACATCGATGTGTCCCTGCAGGAGTGCGCCGCCTCGATGCCCGAGCTCTACGGAGCGATGACGGAATACGAGCTCGGTGGTGAGCCCGTAGCTCGCGCCGGCAATTCTGTCCGGGCGGCCTGGGGGGTCTATCGGGCGGCCGACGGATGGGCTGGGGTGTGTTGTCTCGAACGCCAGATCCCAGCTCTGTTCCGGCTCATCGGGGATCACGTTTCCGGGGACGAGCGCTTCACCGATCCCACCCAGCGGCCAGAGCACGACGATGAACTGCTGGCCTACGTGATGGCCTTCATGGCCGAGCACACGCAACAGCAACTCCTGGATCTCAGCCCCGTCCACCGCGTTCCGTTCGGGGCGGTGCTCACCCCGGCCGACCTGCTGGCAGATCGCGGGCTGTGGGAGCGCGGGTTCTTCACCCAGGTGGCCGTGGAGGACGAGTCGATTGGGGCGGGGGTCCAAGCGGTCGACGTCCCGGGCCGGCCGTTTCCCGGTCTGGGCTGGGTCGACGGAGCGGTGCTGAGCAAGGTCGAGCCGTCGGAGGGGCCGTGTGTGTTCTCTGGCGGAGGGGCAGGTGTCCGTTCGGGGGAAGCGGTACGCCGCCGACCGCTGGAAGGAATAAGGGTCGCCGATCTGACGATGATGTGGGCTGGGCCCTACGCGACCAAGCTCATGGCCGAGTTGGGAGCCGAGGTCATCAAGATCGAGTCGCCGTCAGCCTGGGACAACATCCGGACCCTGGTCCCCCAGGACCCGGCCATCACCGACCCGTGGAACAGCGCCTATTACTTCAACGAGTACAACCACTCGAAGAAGTCGGTCACCCTCGACCTGGCCCAGGAGGCCGGCCGCCAGGCCTTCCTCGAACTCGTTGCGACCTGTGACGTGGTGATCGAGAACTACCGAGCCGATGTGCTCGACGGTCTGGGTCTCGGATACGACGTGCTCCGATCGGCCAGGAACGACATCGTGCTGGTCACCATGGCCGGGTTCGGTAAGACGGGCCCCTTGTCACGCCATGTCGGCTTCGGACCGATCATCGAGATGATGTCGGGCCTGATGTCCTTGACGGGCTACGGCGATGGTGAACCGATGAAGACCGGCATTTCCTACGGAGATCCCGTGGGAGGTCTGGCTGCTGTGCTGGCCACCGGTCTGGCCCTCCTCGAGCGGGATCGGGGCGGCGGTGGTACCCATGTCGACCTCGCTCAGCGAGAGAGTGCGGCATGGCTGGCCAGCCCTGCATTCGTGGCGCAAAGTGCCCGGGGTGAGGACCCGCCTCATAGCGGGAACCGTGACCCCCGGTTCGTTCCCCAGGGGTGCTACCCGGCCCAGGGGACAGACCAGTGGGTGGTGATCTCTGTTCGGTCCGACGAGGAGTGGAACCGGCTTGCCGAGGTGATCGACCGACCCGATTGGATCGGTCTGGGTGAGGCCGAACGGTCTGAGCGGCACGACGAACTCGATGCGGCGATACAGGGTTGGACATCGACCCGCGACCAGCAGACAGCGGCCGAACTCCTACAGGGTCGTGGTGTGCCTGCGGGGGCCGTGCTGGACACTGCTGCCATCAGGGAGGACCCTCAGTTGGTAGATCGCGGGTTCTACGTCGAGGTGGAAAACCCCAAGATGCACCGGTACCGCCAGACCGGTCCGACCTGGCGTCTGGTGGACAGCCCACCCCATCACATGGTCAGATCCCCATGGTTCGGTGAGCACAACGACGAGATCCTCGGCGCCGCTCTGGGGTTCGACGCCGACCGACTCGACGCCTTGGCGAGGTCTCTGGTGACCGGAACCGCACCGGTGAACCCCACCTCTGGCTGATCAGCACGACCAGGAGGAACAGGATGCAACTCGACAACAAAATCGCCATCGTGACCGGTGCAGGCTCAGGTATCGGTGAGGCGACCGTCCGTCGGTTCGCTGCCGAGGGGGCGGCCGTGGTGGTGGCTGACGTGCGGGCCGCCAAGGCGGAAGCAGTCGCCGCTGACATCAATGACGCTGGTGGTCACGCAATCGCCCGCCATGTCGATGTGGCCAACGCCGACGAGGTCGAGCGGCTCGTCGATGCCTGTGTCACGGCCTACGGAGGCCTCGACATTCTGTTCAACAACGCAGGAACGCTCCGGCCGGGAACCGCCGTGGAGCTCGCGGTGGACGACTGGGATCTCGTGATGGCCGTCAATGTCCGGTCCGTGTTCCTCGGCGCCAAGTATGCGGTGCCCGTCATGGCGCAGCGCGGCGGGGGATCGATCATCAACACGGCGTCTATCTCGGGTCTGCACGGTGATGGGGGAGCGGTGGTGTACGCGGCCAGCAAGGCAGCGGTCATCAACCTGACCCGCGCCCTCAGCACCGATCACGCGCCTCAGGGCATCCGGGTGAATGCGATCTGCCCGGGAACAATCGAGACGCCACCCGTGCAGCGCATGATGGCCGACCCGGTCGTGCATCAGCGCAACGTCGATGCCCACGCCCTGCGTCGCCTCGGCCGCCCTGAGGAGATCGCCGCCGCCGCCCTGTTCCTGGCCAGCGACGAGTCGTCGTTCGTCTCCGGTGAGGCGTTGGTCGTCGACGGCGGCCTGCGTGCCCAGTCCCCATTGGGTCGGCTGGCGGACCCTCGGCCGGCGCACCTGAGGGACTGATCGCGGCCCCCGACCTACTGATGCCACCATGCCGGCGGATGGGTACCCACGGGGACCGGTGGGAGGTCGTAGGACGCACGGCCGTCGAGGCGACCCTGCGCGGCAACATGGGTGAGTTCGCCGAACGACGAGGATGATCGGGTGAGGTAGGGGGCGACCTCGGAGTCTGTGGGCTCGGGGTGGTCGAGGTGATCGACCTGCCCGAGCGATGTCAGGAAGTGCCCGGTTTGGGCGAGCGAGCCACGGATCCTCCACGAGCCGCCTTCGTTGCGCTGGCGGTGCAGGGCAGTCATCGTCGCTGCGGCGAGAAGCCAGCCGGTGCCGTGATCGAGGGCTTGACAGGGCAGGGGCAGGGTTCCCTCGACGCCGGCGGCTCGGGCGGCGGCTAGGCCGATTCCCGACGCCGTCTGGGTGAGGCTGTCGAATCCCCTCCGCGTCGACCATGGTCCGAGGTGACCGTACGCCGAGAGGGTCACGTGGACCAGGCCCGGATGATCGGTCAGGAGCCGCTCACCGCCGTAGCCGAGGGAGTCGAGACCACCTGGACGAAATCCGTCGATTACCACGTGGGCATCGCGGAGCAGTTCTTCCATCACGGCGCGATCCTGGGACGATCGCAGATCGAGGTGGGCGGACCGCTTGCCGAAACCGGTGTCGATGACGCAGGCCTCGACGGTCGGCAGATGGGGGGCGCCGATACGGAGCACCTGGGCTCCGTACTGACCGAGGACGCGACCACAGGTCGGACCCGCGATGATTCGGGTGAGGTCGAGCACTCGAATGCCCGCCAGGGGAAGGTCGGGGGGCGATGTGAGCCCGCGAGGAGGTGCGGCGCCCGCCCTGTCGATCTCGATGACGGGAAGTGTTGCCACCGCTTGCCCTTGGGCATGGGCAGCCCATTCCTCGGGGGTACGGGCCATCGTTGCGCAGAGCCCGGCGGCGGCCAGACGGTCCTCGAGTTCGCCCGCCCTCACCTCGGCCCGGAGAACTTCGGCGACTGCTGCTGGATCGTCCGGGCAACCCAGGACGTCCACCACCCCGGCTCGATGATGGGGAAAGTTGCAATGCAGCTGGATCCACCTGCCGTCCACACACTGGTAGTAGCCGGACATGGGTTCCCAGAGTGCTGGTCGACGCCCTTGGACCATGATGTGGCGCTCGCTGCGGAACACGGCGGCCGCGCCGGTCGTGGTCAGCGAGGGGCGGAGGGAATGCCGCTCCGAGAGTCGGAGGGCAGCTGCGGTCGCAGCCATGACCGAGGCGGCGGCGACATCGGTCACTCGATACAGCGACGGAAGGACCACCGCGGGTCCGGTGATCTCGACGGCGTTCAAGGGCTCGTCGTCGGGCTGTCCGAGGGCCTGCCACAGAAGTTCGGCGACGTCGCGAGCAGTCACTCCGCCAGTGTGACAAACGGAGCAGTCTGCGGTCCTCTCGGAACGGAGTACCGTCAATGCGATCGAAAGGAGGGGGTCAGGTGCTCCACCCGATGCGTGCTGCGTTACTGAACCCCGACTGGGGTCCTCGGGTGGTGCCGCCGCCGTACGACGCCTTGGCTCCCGAACAGCGGGACGAACACCTCGACGGTCATCCCGATTCGTTTCTTCACGTGGCCCGGTCAGCGGGGCTCGGTCAGGGGCATCCGACCGAGCACCAACGGTTGGCCGAGGAAGGTGATGCCTCCTTGCAGCGCCTCTTGTCGGCAGGCGCCTACTCGCCCCGGGAGGAGTCGCGGCTCTACGTCCAGCGGATCGTGGCACCCGAAGGTGTGCAGTGGGCGGTGCTGGGTTGCCTGCGCAACGGTGAGGTCACCCTGCGACCCCATGAGGAGGTGCACCCCGGTCGGGTACGCGCCTTGGCCGCTCACTTCAGATTGGTGGGCGCCATGTCGAGTCCGGTGCTGATCACGTCCCGCCCCGGTACCGCTGACCCTGGGCTGATCGACCGGGTCAAGCTCCAGGCCCCTCTTCGTGATCTGATGACCTCCGATGGGACCCAGGTGTCGCTCTGGGGCGTCGACCTGCCCTGGGTGGATCTCGACGGCCCGCTGTACGTGGTCGATGGACATCATCGGGTGGCTGCCGCCGAACAGGCCCGCTTCGACCAGTTGTTCGTGGCCTACGTCGCTCCCGAGGACCTGCAGGTGGCCAGCTTTGATCGCGTGATCGACGAACTTGCCCTGATGCCTCGACGGATTGCCGAGCTGCTCAGCCCGTTCGGTGAGACGCGTTTGTTCGATGCCGCAGGATTGCCCGAGCCGGAACCGGGGCTGGTCGTGCTCAAACTCGGCGATCAGGGGGTCACGGTTCGCCGCCGGTCTTCGGGGACATTGGACTCGGTGTTCGTCCACGAGGTGGTTCTGCCCGAGGCGTTCGGGATCGAGGGGTTCAGTGATCCCCGTCTGTCCTATCGGCCGTCCCAGGCGGGCCCGGCCAAAGAGCCCGTGGTGATCAGCACGGCGCCGGTTCGGCTGGAGCAGGTGTTGGACGTCGCAGATGCAGGCGGCGTCATGCCTCCCAAGTCGACCTGTTTCCTGCCCAAGGCTCGCTCAGGGGTGCTGCTGGTCCCCTGCTGAGGATGT
>JAYPWI010000031.1:0-13942 GCA_038135065.1 Acidimicrobiales bacterium | reverse complement strand
CTGTTTCCTGCCCAAGGCTCGCTCAGGGGTGCTGCTGGTCCCCTGCTGAGGATGTGCCGACGGAATTCCTCCGGCGCCGACGGTCGAGGACGGCTGTGCTGATCCGCCACCCCTCGCCTGGTGGGGACCACGGACAGACGGCGATACAGATGCCGCACCCGTGGCTGGCTGCGAAGTAGGGCAGACACCGATCCACGTCGACGTACCAGCGGGTGCGCCCCCGGACCAGTTGTTCCGTGTGGGAGATCGCAGCCGGAGGGCAGGCCTCGGCGCAGACCCGGCAACCGTGGCAGAACTCGTCTGCTCCGTTGTCGATGGGGCGATCGGCGACCAGGGGGAGATCGGTGAGGACGATGGACAGACGAAACGAACTGCCCAGCTCTGGGTTGATGAGGGAACCATGCTTGCCGAGCTCACCGAGGCCGGCCTCGATGGCGGCCGGCACCATGAGGAGTGGTCCTGCTCCCGGTCCGCCGTGGCCCTCTGCCCGATGTCCCTGGGCGCGGATCCAGTCGGCGAGGTGGCGTGCTGCCGAGGTGCCTCGGTTGTACTGGCGGTGTACCTCCATCGCCGACGTCGGGGCCGGAGCCGTGGAGAGGGCCTGGTGGTCCATGGCGATGCCGAGAACGATGACGTACGTGTGGTCGGTGGCCCGATCTTCGAAGAACCACGAGCGGTCGACCGCAGCGATGCCGCACAGTTCGACGGTCAACGGTCCGTCGCGCAGAGCGAACGTGCGGACCGCCTCGGCCCATTCCTCGGGGGCTCGCTCGACCATGTGATCGGAAACGGGCACCGGGCTGTGTCGGTCGTCGATCCGGAGCACGGTGGACAATTCCGGGTGGGCGAGGAACTCCTCGGTCATGTGTGTCTGGACAGCGCCGTGGGCGATCGAAGCGGGATTGGCCCACATGATGAGCGACGGGCTTCGCTGCGTTCGTTCGCCCAGACCATTGATCGTGTTGCCCGAGACCTCGGGGAACAGGTCTGCGATGTCCTCCGGTGGCCGCCATACCGGCGAACGTCGGGGCGCGGTGACCCGGTTGGGCCACCGCTGGGGCAGATCAGCGTCTTCCGACGTGGTCACGAGCCTGATGGTGGTCGAGGGCTCAGGGCACTCTCAGCGGGCACTGGCCCCACCGTCGATGGTCAGTACCACTCCGCTGACGTGACTCGACCGTGGGGAGACCAGGAAGGTGACCACATCGGCCACCTGCTCGATGGTGCCCGGTGCGGGATCAGCGGGGATGAACTCCTCCCAGCGCTCCTCGTCGCCCACCTCGTCGAGGGCGGTCCGGCGAAGGAGGTCCGACATGCGATCGGTGATGATCAGCCCAGGGTTGACGGCCAGCACCCTCACCCCGCTGGTCAGGCTCCGGCTGCCCAGGGCCTTGCTCAGACCGACCAGACCGCTGTTCCCGACGGCTCCCGCTACATAGGTGGGCTGTGGTCGGTCGGCGGCCGCCCCGATGACGTTGAGGATCACCCCACTGCCCCGGTCGCACATGGCCGGAAAGACGTGGCGACACAGGTTGATGTACCCGAAGACCTTGAGGTCCCACGCAGTTCTCCAGGTCGTTTCGTCGATGGTGGTGATGTCGCCGCCTGGGATGGCGCCTGCGTTGTTGACCCAGATGTCGGGAATACCCGTCGCTGCGACGAGGGCGTCCTGCTGCTCGGACTGGCTCAGATCGAGGGCATGAACGGTGACCTTGGCGTCTGCCACGTCAGCGGTGATGTCGGCGGCAGCTCGTTCCAGCACGTCGGCCGATCGGGCGGCCAGGTGCACAGAGCAACCCTCTCGGGCGAGGGCCATCGCGCATCCGAGGCCGATGCCCTTCGATGCTCCGGTCACCACGGCGGTCTTGCCAGCGAGTTCGAGATCCATGATGAGACGGTAGTGCCCACGCTCTGGGCGGCGCAGCGCTGCGAAGAGGTCTGTCGCTGGGCGAGAATGAGAGTTCGACGACGGGAAGCGAGCGCTCATGACAGGTCGATTGGATGGAAGGGTGGCGGTCATCACCGGTGGGGCCAGTGGGATGGGCCTGGCGACGGTCGAACGTTTCGTGGAAGAGGGCGCGTCGGTCGTCATCGGGGATCTCAACGCCGATGCGGGTCGGGCGGTGGTCGAACGGCTCGGCGGCGATGGTGCCGGTGGCCGGGTGCGTTTCACGGTCACCGATGTGGCGGTCGAAGATGATGTGGCTGCACTGATGGGTCTCGCCGTGGATGCCTTCGGGCGGCTCGACGTGGTGTTCAACAACGCCGGGATCGGTGGTGCGTTCGGTCCCATCACCGAGATCGAGGTCGAGGACTGGGACACCAGCTTTGCGGTGCTGGTCCGCTCGGTGTTCCTGGGTACCAAGCACGCTGCCCGCATCATGATCCCCCAGGGGACCGGGGGAGCGATCATCAACACCGCCTCGGTGGCCGGGATGGGCGGCGGTGCGGGACCCCAGGCCTATTCGGCAGCCAAGGCGGCCGTGGTCAACTTGACTGCCACCACGGCCTTGGAGCTGGCCGAACACCGAATTCGGGTGAACGCCATCTGTCCGGGGATCATCTTCACCCCGCTGATGCACAGCGGGAACGAGGAGCAGGCCGAGGAAGTGATCGCCGAGTTGCAGCCATGGCCCGACCGGGGCGAGGGCAGTGATATCGCGGGGACGGCGCTCTTCCTGGCCTCCGACGACTCGGCCTTCATCACGGGGCAGGAGCACATCGTTGACGGTGGGCTCCTGGCCGCTGGTCCCAGGATCCACGGCCGACTGCACAGCTCGCGGAATCTGCACCGTATTGCCGGCATCGCCCACGGGACCACGGGTCGAGCCCCGTCGGTCCGGAGGCTGTGACCGGGGGTCGCGGTCAGCCGGACAAGCCGTCGCGATGGTCTGGGTGGGCGATGGAGATCAGCAACTCCGCTCGTTCAGCGAGCGTTCGGCCGCGTAACTCCACGGCGCCGTATTCGGTGACGACCACATCGGCCGTGTAGTTCGGCAGTGTCGTAGGTGCCCCGGTGGCAACCTGTCGAACGATCTTGGAGATCGCGCCCCCGGCCGCCGTGGAGGGCAGGGCCATGATCGAACGACCCCCGGTGGCGATCGACGCCCCGAACGCGAAGTCGGGGGCCCCGCCGGGGCCGGAGATGTAGCGACCGGCTGCGAACTCGGAGTTGGCTGATCCGTCGAGAGCGATCTCCACCGTGGACTGCAGGGCTACGAAGTTGGCCACCGAGGCCATGCCCACGATGCCGTGGCTGTGCACCCCGTGGACGAGGCGAACCGCCGGGTTGTGGTCGACCCAGTCGAAGGCGGTGCGTGTCCCGATGACCTCGGCGGCCACCGAGATGCCCTCGTCGCGTCCCTTGTGGAGGTTGTCGACGGCGCCACTGCGGACCAACTCGACGCAGGCGTCGTTGACCATGCCGCCGTGCAGGCCCAAGCCGTGCCGGTCGGTGAGGGTCGACAGCACGGCGTCGGGAACGGCCCCGATGCCGAACTGCAGGGTGGACCGATCGGTGATGTACGGCTCGATGTGGCGGGCGATGGCGGCCGAGGTTTCGTCGATGGGGGCCGGGGGCAGCTCGGCCAGGGGTTCGTCGACCTCGACGAGGAGGTCGAAGTCCGTGACATGGCACTCACCCACGCCATACACGTGGGGCATCTGGGGGTTCACCTGACCCACCACCAAAGGGGCGGTGTGCAGGAGCGCTGCGTGGCCACCGGCGCTGGTACCCAGGGTCAGGTTGCCATCGGCATCGGGGGGGCTGACCTGGCACATCACCACGTCGGCCGGGAGCGCCCCGGTGGGCGACAGCATGGTCTCGAAGTCGGAGTACCGGGCGGGAATGATGCCGAAGGCGGGATGGTCCAGGGCGCTGCGCATGGCCCCGGTGGCCTGCATGGATCGCCAGCGGAAGGGTTCGCCCAGGTGGGCCAGCGGAGCCGGTGTGCGCAGCAGGAAGGCGCTGACGAACTCAAGCTCGGTCCAGGTGGCGCGGGCCTCGTCGAGGTGGTCGAGGAGGCCGTAGGGGGTTCCCGTGGCTTGGCTCAGGTAGACGCGGGACCCATCGGGGACGAACGCCGCGAGGTCGTCGATGTTGATGGAGCGTCCGGCTCGGTTTCCCATGGCGGACACCTTATGGAGTCCGCAGGACCGTGCGCGGTGTGGCTCGGCCGCAGCGAGGTCCGGGGTCCGCGATACTTCGGTGATGATCACACGACCCGATGCGTTCCGCATCAGCCCCATCGAGGCCGACGACATCGACGAGGAGCTGGGCGACATCCTGGCCAAGACCCTGCTCATCGACGGCCGGCCAGCCAACATCTTCGGGGTGATGGCCAAGCATCCGCGGATGCTCAAGCGCTTCAACGTGCTGGGTGGGTTCATCCTCAACCACGGCCTGCTGCCCGCTCGGGAGCGGGAAATCGTCATCCTGCGGGCCGGGGCCAACTGCGTCTCTCGCTACGAGTTCGGTCAACACACGGTGATCGGCCGACGCTGCGGCCTCACCGATGAGGAAATCACGGCCCTTCTCCGACCGGCTGACGCCCATCCATGGTCGGAGGACGATGCTGCCCTCATCGCCCTGACCGATGATCTGTGCGCCGACGACTGTGTGAGCGACGACACCTTCGCTCGACTGCAGCAGCGGTGGAGCGAACCCGAGATCATGGAGCTGGTGGTGACCGCCGGCTTCTATCGCATGGTGTCGGGATTCCTCAACAGCATGGGGATGGAACTCGACGACGGGGTACCCGACTTCCCCGAACGTCCTTCGACGGGGGTCTGAACGATGGATCTCGACATCGGACTCCGATCGGCCACCGAGCAGCTGCGGATGCTGGGCGCCGGTGAGGTGTCCAGCGTGGAGTTGCTCGAGCTCCACCTCCGCCGTAACGAGCTGCTGACCGACCAGATCAACGCCATCGTCACTCTCGACGTGGATCGGGCCATGGGGGCAGCCCGAGCGGCCGACGCAGCCCGAGCGGCGGGTAACCCCCTGGGGGTGCTCGACGGGCTCCCCATGACCATCAAGGACGCCCTGGCCACTGAGGGGATCCGGACCACGGGTGGGGCGGTGGAGTTGGCCGACAACGTCCCCGATCGAGACGCTGAAGCAGTGGCCAAGGTCAAAGCGGCCGGGGCCGTGGTGTTCGGCAAGACCAACGTGCCCCGTTGGTCGGGAGACGCCCAGGCCTTCAACGAGATCTTCGGGACCACCAACAACCCCCACGACCTCAGTCGGGGACCCGGAGGCTCCTCGGGTGGGGCGTCTGCTGCGGTGGCCGCCGGGCTGACCCCTCTCGAGATCGGCACGGACATCGGGGGATCGGTTCGCATGCCCGCCCACTTCGCCGGTGTGTGCGGGCACAAGCCCACCTTCGGGGTGGTGCCCCAGTTGGGGTACGTGGACCATGTGAGCTACGGGGTCGGGGAAGCCGATGTGAACGTGCTCGGCCCCCTCGCCCGGACCGTCGACGACGTCGAATTGCTCTTCGATCTCATCACCGGCCCGCGGGCCGATCAGGAGATCGCCTGGTCCCTGGAGCTGCCCAAGCCTCGGGCCGCCGACCCGACGTCGTTACGGGTGGCCACCTGGCTCGACGACCCGGCCTGTCCGGTCAGCTCCGCGGTACTGACCGTGCTCGAGGCGGCGGTGGCGGCCGCCGAGGCCGACGGGGTGGCTGTCGATCACCGGGCCCGACCCGATGTGCGGTTCGAGGACGTGTTCGAGGTCGGCATGCCTCTCATCTCGGCGGCCACGTCACCGGCCCGCACCGACGAGGAGGTCGCTGCGGCGACGGCTTTGGCCGCCGCTGACGACGGTTCGGACCCGCTGACCACCATCCGGTTGCGGGGGGCCACCATGACCCATCGGGACTGGATCCTGCTGACCGAGCGCCGGGAGGCCAATCGGGCGGCTTGGGCCCGATTCTTCGTCGATCACGACGTCCTGCTGGCTCCTGTCTCGTTCGTGCCGGCCTTCGAGCACGACCAGGAGGGCAACCTCTACACCCGCCGCATGATGGTGGACGGGGTGGACCGACCGTATGCCCACGTCATCGCCTGGACCTCGCAGATCGGGTACGTCCACCTTCCTTCCACCGTGGTTCCCGTGGGCTACACCCCCGAGGGCCTGCCTGTCGGTGTCCAGGTGGTCGGGCCCTACCTCGGGGACCGGACCACCCTGGCTTTCGCCCGGTATCTCGAGTCCCTCCTCGGCGGGTACCGGGTGCCATCCATCGCCCGCTTGTGATCACCACTTCGTCAGGACGGACCCCATGACCATGCCAGCCGACGCCGTTGCCATGACCCGGGCCTTTCGCCGGGGCGACCTGTCGCCCGTGGAGGTGACCGAGGAGCATCTGAGCCGGATCGAGCAGGTGGATCCACAGCTCAATGCGTTCGTGTTGGTCGACCACGCCGGCGCACGTGCCGCGGCCCGGGCCAGTGCCGAACGGTGGGCGTCGGGTACTCCCCGGTCGGATCTCGACGGGGTGCCGACCACCATCAAGGACATCATCGCCATGGCCGGGTTCCCCATGAGGGAGGGTTCGTCGGTCACCAGCCCCGAGCCGTGCGACCACGACCACCCCGTGGTGGCCCGGGTGAAGGAAGCAGGGATGGTCATCCTCGGCAAGACGACCACCTCGGAGTTCGGTTGGAAGGGGATCACCGACACCCCTGCCCACGGAATCACCCGCAATCCCTGGCATCTCGATCACAGTCCCGGAGGGTCATCGGGCGGAGCGGGTGCGTCACTGGCTGCCGGGATCGGGGTGATCGCCCACGGCAACGACGGCGGTGGTTCCATCCGGATCCCGGCCAGCTACTGCGGGCTGGTCGGCCTCAAGCCCACCTTCGGCCGGGTGCCCCAGCACCCCGTGGACACGCCGTACATCACCCAGGTGTCCAACGGTCCCCAGGCTCGGACGGTTACCGACGCGGCCAAGTTCCTCAACGAGATCACCAAACCCGACCACCCCGACTGGCACGCCGCCCCCTACGACGGTCGGGACTGGCGCATCGGCCTCGCCGCAGGAGTGCGGGGTATGCGCATCGGGTTCACCACCACCCTTGGTGGGGCCGAGGTGGACCCCGAGGTCCGCGACGCCTGCCGGGCTGCCGTCGATGCGCTCGAAGGGATGGGCGCCCACGTCGAGGATGCAGGCGCGGTGGTCGAGCCCCTCCGACCTCGCTTCGAGGCCTACTGGAAGGCCGGCTTCGCAGCACGGTTGCGGACGATCCCCGAGGAGCGGCGCGACGAGCTCGACCCGGGGTTCCGAGACCTGGCCGAACAGGGCCTCGACGTGGGAATTGCCAACTACTACGCGAGCCATGGCGCCCGAGCCGAACTCGTCCGCGAGTTCAAGTACTGGTTCGGCGGCTACGACCTGCTCGTCACCCCGACCATGCCCACCGTGGCACCTGCCGTGGACACCGTGTACCACTCCCCGGGCTTCGATCGTTGGGACCACGCCGTCCCCTTCACCGTGCCGTTCAACCTGACCGGCCAGCCGGCGGGTTCGATGCCCGTCGGGGTCCACTCGACCGGCCTGCCGATCGGACTGCAGCTCGTCGGCGACCACTGGGAGGAGGCGACCGTGCTGGCCGCCATGGCGGCGGTGGAGACGGCGACCGGCTGGACCTGGCCCCACCCCGCATTGGCAGACCGTCTGGCTGGCCTCGCCACGGCATGATCGACCGACGCGCCGTGCCCTACCATCGCCTCGGGGAGGTCATCCTGTGACAGAACGACGGCGGACCCACCGGTCCCACCTCAGCTATATCGACAAGTCGAGGGAGTACTACTCGGCCTCGGGGTACGAGCAGCCCTATGGGTGGGCCACCCACGACGATGCCCCCTTCGCGGCCCTTGCAAAACCCCTGTCGGAGTGCCGGGTCGGCTTGGTCACGACGTCGTACTTCCTGCCTTCGGACTTCGTCTACGAGGTTCCCTCCGACCTTCCTCGGGTACCCGACGCCCGCCCGGTGGACGAAGTCGAGGGTCTCGACAATCAGTACCTGTTCTGGGCCAAGGACGAGACCCACACCGACGATCTCGGGTCCTTCCTGCCCATCACCCAGATGCAGGCCATGGCCGACCAAGGCCGAATCGGCTCCCTCTCGCCCCGCTACTACTGCCTGCCCACCCAGTACAGCCATCGCCTGACCGAGCGCCGCGACGCTCCACAGATCTTCCAGTGGATGGTCGAGGACGAGGTGGACGTGGCCGTGATGGTGCCCCTCTGACCGGTCTGCCACCAGTCCGTGGGACTGGGCGCACGCCATCTGGAAGCCAACGGCATCCCCACTGTGGTGATCGGTTCGGCTCGCGACATCGTCGAGGAGTGTGGGGTTGCCCGCTTCGTGTTCGTCGACTTCCCGCTCGGGAACCCCTGCGGCAAGCCCGGTGATCTGGCCATGCAGAACCGCATTGCCACCCTTGCCCTCGACGTGCTCGAGGGGGCGATCGCTCCCCGGACCACGGTCCAGGCCCCCGAGGTGTGGGCCGATGACGACGGCTGGCGGGATCGTTTCATGCACGTGGGAGATGACAACCGCCAGGAACTGGCCGCTGCGGGTGCCGAGCGTCGACGGCACCAGGACGAGGTGAGAAGCCGGAGGGCCGAGCAATGATCCACGAACTGCGCATCTACACAGCATCTCCTGGCCGGATGGGGGACCTCCTCGCCCGGTTCCGGGACCACACCATGGCGATCTTCGAGCGTCACGGGATCCGCAACATCGTGTATTGGACCAACTCGATCGGTGGTCGCAGCGACGAGCTGTGGTACGTGGTGGGGTTCGACAGCATGGCCCAACGGGACGAGGCGTGGAACTCGTTCCGCAACGATCCGGAGTGGCAGCAGGTCCGACGTGACACCGAGGCCGACGGTCCCATCGTGGACCGCATCGAGAACCGGATCCTCGAGCCCACCCAGTGGTCGCCTCAACCCTGAGCCGACCTCGGGCTGCCCATCAGACGGTAAACGCCTGACCCCAGCTGTCCCGGAACGCGATCTCCTCGACCGGCTTTCGGGTGAGCTTGGTGTACTGCTTGCCCGGCACCGGCCAACCCACTGCCACGAGGGCGCCCAGAGCGAAACCCTCGGGGGTGCCCAGAACCCGATCGACGTCGGGTTGTTCGGCAGCCAACAGGGTGGTCAGCGAGGACCCCAATCCCTCGTTGGTGCAGGCCAACAGGACGTTGTGCACGAAGGTGTACAACGAGCCGCCCCCGACGATGCTCTGGCGGTCGAGGTCCTTGTCGGTCACAGCCAGGGTGGAGAGGTCGACGTAGCAGCACATCAGCACCGGGATCTCGTGGAGGATCTTCGAGAAGTCGTCGGTGCGTTGGAGCCGGTTGACCGCATAGTCGGTGCCGTGTTCCATCTTCGAGCCGGATCCGTCCCCCTGGTACCCGACCGTTCCCTCGAGGGCATGGAGGTAGTAGGGGTCCCACTGCCGACGGTGGAGGTCGGCCACCCGCCGCCGCTGCTCGGGGTCGGTCACCACCACGATCCGCCACCCTTGCCGGTTGCCCCCCGACGATGCGAAACGGGCATGGTCCAGCACCCGGTGGATGACCTCGTCGGGTACCGGGTCTTCGGTGAAGTACCGGCACGAGGGTGTGGTGCGCATTGCGTCGTAGAGCTCCATGGTCGAACAATGGCACAGTGAAGCGATGAGTGACTCTTCGTGGTTCGTAGCGGTCGGTGTCGAAGAGATCGCGGGGACCGAGACGGCCACCGCGATGGCCACCGAGTTCGTCGGGGGCATCCTCGTGGAGCGCGGTGGGCAGGTGTGTGATGCGCCGGGGTCGGTGGTCCGCTTCGTCGATGCTGCAGCCGCTGTCGAGGCCGCTGTGGTCGGCCAGTGGACGGCCCAACGAGCCGACCCTCCCCTGGGTGTGAAGGTGAGGATCGGCATCGACAGCAGCGAGCCGGGGGCCTTGGCCCTGCTCCGGGCAGCCAACGGCAACCAGATCCTGATGTCGAACGCCGTCGATCAGGCCACGGGTGGGATGATCGATGCGCGGCCCATGGGGATGGTCATCCTGCCCGGCCACGACGCTCCCGGTTCCGTGTGGCTCAGTACCGACAGCCGCCCCGACATCGACGGTCGGCCTCCCCGGCTCGACCACCTCCAGTAGCCTCCGGGGCGTCCCCCGACCGGGGACGGGGAATAGGGGAGAAGAGCTCATGCCCACCGATGCCAGGGTCGTCGTCATTCCACAGGAAGCCGGGGCTGGGCCCGAGGTCGTCGATGTCGCGCTGCCCGACCCGACTGGCCACGAGGTGGTGGTGGCGCAGCATGCCTCGGGGGTCTGCCACAGCCAGTTGCACACCATCCACAACCCCCGCACGGCGCCGGCCATCCTGGGCCACGAGTCGACGGGGACGGTGCTGGCCGTGGGCGACCAGGTCACCACGGTGGCGGTGGGGGACACCGTGATGGTCACGTGGGTTCCCAAGGACCTCGAGAATGCCCGTCGTCGTGGCGGGCCGATGCGTCTCGAACTGCCCGATGGTCGCGTTGCCGCCACCCTCAACGTGTTCACCTGGGCCACGCACACCATCGCCGACGAGATGTTCGTGGTGAAGGTGCCCGATGGCATCGACATGGAAGCGACGGCCATCATCGGCTGCGCAGTGATCACCGGTGCTGGTGCCGTGCTGCATACCGCTGGGGTGGGCCCCGGGAACAGCGTGGCCATCTTCGGGGTGGGCGGTGTCGGACTGTCCGCAGTAGCGGCAGCGAAGTTTGTCGGGGCCGACCCGATCATCGCTGTAGACCTCGTCGAGGAGAAGTTGGACTTCGCAAAGCGCTTCGGGGCCACCCACGGGGTGAATGCATCGGCCGGCGACCCGGTCGAGGCCATCCGCGAACTGACCACCGACGAGGACCGCTTCGACATTCTCCGCCAGCCGCTGCGGGGCGTGGACTTCGCGTTCGACTGCATCGGGCACCGCATCACCATGGAGCAGATCCAGCAGGCCACCCACGCCGGCGAGTTCGGCCAGTCCAAGGGTGGGACCGCAGTGCTGGTGGGGGTTCCCCAAGAGAACGTGGAACTCGATACCCGTCATATGTTCATCGGAGAACGAGCTTTCATCTCGAGTCTCGGGGGCAGCTGCGAGCCCGGGGTTGATTTCCCCCGGTTCCTGCAGTGGCACGCCGATGGCGACCTGGACCTCGACGCCCTGGTCACCCAGCAGTACACGATCGATGAGATCGGTCAGGCGGTAAACGACCTCGAGAACGGTCGGGTGGCCGGCCGCAGCATCATGGTCTTCTGAGCAGGCGGGAGCGAGCACTGTGACCACCGACGGGGGTGTGCCCACCCTGAGCATCAGCGAGGGCTGGGCCCGACTGCGCCTCAACCGGCCCGAGAAGCGCAACCGGGTCGAACCGGCCGACATCGTCGAGATCATCGACCTGTGCCAACGGGTCACCGAGGACGCCTCGATTCGTGTCCTCACCGTCGAATCCGAGGGGCCGGTGTGGTGTGCGGGTTACCACCTGGGTGCACTGGCCGACGGTGAGCGACCGCAGCACGGCTTCGGCGACGCCTGCGACGCCCTGGCCTGCCTCGCCGTGCCGACGGTCGCCGTGCTCAGCGGCACCGTGCACGGAGGTGGGACCGACCTGGCCCTGTCGTGCGACCTGAGGGTGGCCATCGACGAGACGGCCCTCGTCATGCCTGCGGCACGGATCGGTATCCAGTACTACGCGAGCGGCCTCCAGCGATTCGTTCGGGCCATCGGTCCTGCAGCGACCAAACGGCTGTTCCTGACCGCCGAGCGGATTTCCGCTGATGAGCTGTTACGGATCGGGTACCTCACGGAGACAGTGCCGGCGAACCAACTGGCAGATCGGGTCGAGAAGCTGGTCGGTGCCGTCACAGCGCTTGCTCCCCTGGCCGTGCGACGGACCAAGTGGGCAATCGATGAGCTGATGGGTCCATCCCCCGACATCGAGGCCATCGAGGCATCGCAGCGCGAGACCCTGCGATCCGAGGATCATCGCGAGGCGATGGCTGCAATGCGAGAACGTCGGGCGCCTCGGTTCACCGGCCGTTGATGGGTTGGACGAGGACCTCCCGATTGGTGAACTCTAATGAGCTCGGTGTTTGCCGATGGGAAGACGTATGCCGACCGAGAAGGCACACACATGACTGTTCCATGGACCGGCGCCCAAGGGTGTGTCTGGAACGCACTCGACCCGCGCTGTAAGGGATGCTGACACCATGTTGATCGTCGATACGGCGCTTGCGCAGCGCCAGACCGAGGGGCGACCGATCCAGGTGGCCGTGGTCGGCGCGGGGTTCATGTCGCAGGGAATTCTCAATCAGATAGCCAATTCGGTGCCGGGAATGGATGTCGCGTGCGTAGTGGCTCGCCGCCCCCAGCAGGCAATCGATGCGTTCGCATATGCCGGCCAAACCGACGTCGTCGCTGTGTCGTCGTCGTCCGGGTTGGCGGCAGCCGTAGCTCGAGGTGTTCCAGCGGTCACCGATGACCATCGGGTCGTGGCCGAGAGCGGGGTCATTGATGCAGTCATCGAAGCCACCGGAGCCGTCGAGTATGGGGCTCATGTGACCACGGCGTGTCTCGATGCGGGTCAGCACGTGGTCCTTCTCAATGCCGAACTCGACGGAACCATCGGCTCCATCCTTCGCGCTCGGGCGGATGCAACGGGGGCAATTCTCACTGGTTCCGATGGTGATCAGCCCGGCGTCCAGGCCAATCTCATCAGGTTCGTCCGCTCGATCGGTCTGACGCCGATGGTCGCAGGCAACATCAAGGGCCTGCAGGATAGATTCAGGAACCCCACCACTCAGGAAGGCTTCGCCAAGCAGTGGGGGCAGAACGTTCGCATGGTTACCAGTTTTGCGGACGGCACCAAGATCAGTTTCGAGCAGGCGATCGTGGCGAATGCGTTCGGAATGTCCGTCCCACGGCGCGGCATGTTCGGGGCAGATTTCGATGGTCACATCGACGATGCCACCGCGCTGTACGACCTCGATGCCCTGCGAGAGAGTGGACCGATCGTCGACTACGTGGTGGGTGCCAGGCCGGGCCCAGGCGTGTACGTGTTCGCCACCCACGACGATCCGAAACAGCACCACTACCTGAATCTCTACAAACTGGGCGAGGGTCCGCTCTACAGCTTCTACACGCCATATCACCTGTGCCACTTCGAGGTACCTCTCTCGGTAGCACGTGCAGTGCTCTTCGGTGATGCCGTGCTGCAGCCCGAGGGTGGCCCACGGGTCGACGTGGTCACCGTGGCAAAGACCGACCTGAAGGCAGGAACCGTGCTGGATGGCTTGGGCGGCTACCACACCTACGGCGAGGCCGAGAATCATGCTGTCCAGCAGTCCCAGCGCCTGCTGCCGCATGGGCTGGCCGAGGGCTGCCGTTTGGTGCGCGACGTGGCCAAGGAGCAGTCCATCACCTATGACGATGTGGAGACGCCACCAGACCGGCTCGCTGATCAACTCAGGGCGGAGCAGGATCGGATGTTCTCTGTCTGAAGGGCCCCGAACCTTCGACCTAAGGTTCGCCCATGACCGTCGAGCAGGTGACCGAGGTTCGGGAGGACGACCAATGCGACGGCGTTGTAGCCCGTCGATTCGTCCTCACCCACGCGGTTGATCCGACAGATCCCGCCAACGCTTCCGTCGCCGACCTGTATCAGGCTCGGCGAGATGTCGATGGGCTGGTCCGCTTCGATCACGACATCGTCGTGGTCGAGCCCGCCGACCCGGACCGAGTCAATGGATGGGCCGTCATCGATGTGGTGAATCGGGGCCGTCCCACGGTGCCCGGCTACCTCCATCTCGACGACTCACCACCCTTCCCGGTACCCGACGTACCACCCCTCGGTTACGGCCTGTTGCTGGACCAGGGCTTCACGGTCGTCCACGTCG
>JAYPWI010000030.1:43953-44286 GCA_038135065.1 Acidimicrobiales bacterium | reverse complement strand
GGACGGTGACATCGGGGGCTGTCCCGTGCGAGCTGGGGAACGGTTGTTGATCACCTACGGGGCAGCCAATCGGGACCCGGCCCACTTCGATCGTCCCGATGAGGTGGTGTTGGACCGCGCCCACAATCGGCACCTGGCCTTCGGGGTGGGGGTGCACCGCTGCTTGGGTTCCAACCTGGCTCGCACCGAGCTGGCCATCGCGCTTCGGGCCTGGTTGGAGCGCTACCCCGACTTCGAGGTGGTCGACGACGTGTCGTGGACCATCGGGGTTCGGGGACCACGGTCGGTGCCCGTGGTCGTCCGCTGACCCGTCAGGCTGCGTTCAGCTGCCAG
>JAYPWI010000030.1:22547-43943 GCA_038135065.1 Acidimicrobiales bacterium | reverse complement strand
CGGCGTCGAGTCGGTCGAGCAGCATCCGCTGATCCTCCTGGTGGGAATTGGGTGGATCATCAGTATGGCCCGCAACCAAATACCGGTTGCCCGCCTGGACGATCTGCAACTGCTGTGCCAACCACGTTGATGAACTCGGTCGGATCGGTCTCGACCGTCGGGCAGTACCGGACACCGGCGAGGGCTCGAGGCGAGCCGCTACGCCACGTTCAACTGCCAGGTGACGCCGAACTGGTCACCGACCCATGCGAAGCGAGTACTGAACCCGTAATCGCCCGCTGGCATGAACACCTCACCGTTCTCGGACAGTCGGCCGAACAGGTACTCGAGTTCGTTCTCAGAGGAGCAGTCGACCCACATCGAGACAGCGGGGGTGAACCCCCACGCATGGTCGATCGGGCTGTCGGCGCAGCTGAAGTCGCTGCCGGCCATCCGGAAACGTGCCGTCATGACCGTTCCGTTTGGACCGGGCCCGGCGGGGCCGTAGCGGACGATGTCGAGCAGATCGAAATCGTCGAACACGCTCTCGTAGAAGTCGAGGGCCGGACCGGCCGCTCCACCCTGGAACGTCAAAAAGGGACGGGACCCCTGGGTCATCGCTGGACCCTAGTCAAGTCGATGTCCGATGGTGCACCGTGCTGCACTCAGCCCAGGCGCATGACCGCTTCCTGGGTCATGGTTGCCACCAGGTTGCCGTCCCGATCCCAGACCCGGCCGATCGACAGCCCGCGCGCCCCGGCGGTGGCGATCGGTTCCTGATCGACGAGCAACCAGTCGTCGATGCGGAACGGACGGTGGAACCACATGGCGTGGTCGAGGCTGGCCACCGCCAACCCCTCGTCGCCCCACTGCACGTCGTGGGGGATCAGCACGTTGTCGCTGATCGACTCGTCGGCCACGTAGGCCAGCACGGCGGCATGGAGGTGAGGGTCGTCGGGCAAGGGCTCGAAGGTGCGGATCCAAGCCCTGATGCCCTGGGTCGCAGTGGGCCCGGTGGGGGTGAAGTGGGCGTTGGTGTAGCGAAGATCCACGGGGCGGGGTCGATGCGTCCAGAACGAGTCGAAGGGCTCCTCGTCGAGCGACGCGACCAGCTCTGGGAGCCCGGGCAGTTCCTCGGGTGGCGGGACATCGGCCGGGGGAGCGACCTGGTACACCCGCCCGTCCTCGGGGAGGTGGAACGAGGCGATCAGTTCGAAGATCGGTCGCTCGCCCTGGGTGGCCAGGACGTGGCGGTGGTTGAACGAGCGACCGTCCCGGGTCCGGGTCACCGCGTAGTCGACCTCCCTCGACGGGTCACCGGGGGCCAGGAAGTACCCGTGCAGGGAATGGGGGAGTCGGTCGGGGGCCACGGTGCGGCACACGGCAGCCAGCGACTGGCCGAGAAGATGGCCGCCGTAGAGGTTCCAAGGGCTGTCCTGCTCGGCCGGTGGGACGGACCCGACCAGGTGATCGGAGTTCCCCACCTCGGCGGTCCGCAGCTCGAGGGCGGTGATGAGATCACGTTGGGTTGCCGCAGTCATGGCCGGACTGTGCCACATCTGGGCCGAGCCGGTCGGGTGGAGGTGTGCTAGCCATGTCCGATCGGCCCCGACCGGGGGGTGGGGCCACGACAGGGGAGGCGTCCCGTGGACGTTGGCATCTTGATGCCCTTCGCCAGCGATGGTTGGCACGACATCACCGACAGCGAGGTGTACGACCATGAGCTCGGGCTGGCTCGCCTGGCCGACGAGTTGGGTTTCGATGTGGCCTGGGCCGCCGAGCACCATTTCTTCGGGTACTCGTTCTGCCCGGACAACACGCAACTGCTGGCCTACCTGGTCGGGGTGACGAGCAACATCGACGTCGGAACGGCCGCCGTGATCATGCCCTGGCACGACCCGCTGCGGGTCGCCGAGCAGATCGCGTTGCTGGACAACGTGTCCAAGGGTCGGCTCCGCTTCGGGGTCGGGCGCGGGTTGTCTCGCCGGGAGTACGCCCCGTTCCGGGGGGTGGAGATGGACGAGTCCCGGGCCAGATTCGACGAGGGCACCGCGATGGTGCTCGAGGCGCTGCGGACCGGCTTCATCGAGGGTGACGGGCCCCACTTCCCACAGCCCCGCATCGAGATCCGTCCCCGGCCCGAGCGCTCGTTCGACGACCGTTTCTATGCGGTGGCGTCCAGCGACGACTCCGTGGAGTCAGCGGCTCGCTTCGCCGGCCGGATGACCATGTTCGCCGATCGGGCCTGGGAGCACCGGATGCCCAGCATCACGACCTATCGGGAGCGCTACCACGAACTGCACGGGGAACCCGCTCCGCCGCTGATGACCGCCGACTTCTGTCTGTGCATGGACGATGCCGACGAAGCCGAGGAGAAGGCGCGGACCTATATGGGCACCTATCTGGGCAGCCTGCTCGAGCACTACGAGGTCATGGGGGATCACTTCGCAGTGACCGAGGGATACGACTCCTACGCCAAGGCGGCCGAGGTGCTGCGAAGGGTGGGCGAGAGCGGCTTCCTCGACATGTTCATGTCGGCCACCGCGTGGGGCACTCCCGACCAGATCCTGGCCAAGCTCGAACAGCGCCGTGACCTCATCGGCCCCTTCGAGTACACCACTGCCTTCCGGTACGGGGGTATTCCCGACGACGAAGCTCGTGCGTCACTGCAACTCTTCGCCTCGGAAGTGCTCCCCGTCCTGCACACCTGGGACTGATCACCGCCCCCGGACGCGCACGGGCCCGCCGACCGAGGTCGGCGGGCCCGCTGCGTTGGAGGGACTCAGCTTGCGGGGGGAAGCAGGACGGTGTCGATGACGTGGATGACGCCGTTGGAGCCTTCGATGTCCACGGCGGTGACGGTGGCGTTGTTGATGGTGACGGTGTCGCCGTCGACTCCGATGGTGATCTCGGCGCCGTTGACGGTGGCGACCGATGCGCCGTCGAGTCCGAGGACGTCAGCGGCCATGACCTTTCCGGGGACCACGTGGTAGGTGAGGATGGCGGTCAGGGTGTCGGTGTCAGCCAGGAGTTCTTCGGCGGTGATGCCCAGGGCGTCGAGGGCGGCGGCGAAGGCTTCCTCGGTGGGGGCGAACACGGTGAAGGGCCCGTCGCCCTGAAGGGTCTCGACGAGGCCGGCAGCCTGGACGGCGGCGACCAGGGTCGGGAAGGAGCCGGACTCGACGGCGATGGTGACGATGTCAGCCATCTCCTCCATCTCTTCTTCCTCGGGTTCTGCCGCTTCCTCGGCTGCGTCCTCAGCAGCGGGGGGAAGCAGGACGGTGTCGATGACGTGGATGACGCCGTTGGAGCCTTCGATGTCCACGGCGGTGACGGTGGCGTTGTTGATGGTGACGGTGTCGCCGTCGACTCCGATGGTGATCTCGGCGCCGTTGACGGTGGCGACCGATGCGCCGTCGAGTCCGAGGACGTCAGCGGCCATGACCTTTCCGGGGACCACGTGGTAGGTGAGGATGGCGGTCAGGGTGTCGGTGTCAGCCAGGAGTTCTTCGGCGGTGATGCCCAGGGCGTCGAGGGCGGCGGCGAAGGCTTCCTCGGTGGGGGCGAACACGGTGAAGGGCCCGTCGCCCTGAAGGGTCTCGACGAGGCCGGCAGCCTGGACGGCGGCGACCAGGGTCGGGAAGGAGCCGGACTCGACGGCGATGGTGACGATGTCAGCCATCTCCTCCATCTCCTCCATATCGTCGCCGTGGTCGTCGTCGCCGCCGTGATCCTCCTCGGAGGCGTCAGGGGCGGGGGCAGCGTCGTTGCCGTCGGCGCCGCATGCGGCAGCGACCAGGCTGAGGCTGAACAGGGCGGCAAGAAGACGCCAGAGGGATGAGCGGGAGGGGGATGCACGGAACATGGCACCGCTGTACCCACTCGGCACTGTTCTCAAACGGCGAACTCGTCGCCCTGTGCAGCCCCCTGTGGTGGCAGGCGCTCCGATCAGATGGGAGGCTTGGTGCAGCGTCGGGGATACGGGGGTCGATGCCATGAGCGAGCAGGTCACCACGATGTCGGCGCCGGCGTCGGAGCCATCGGTCACCCGGGAGGTGCTGATCGAGCGGGCCCGGGCCTTGGCTCCCGCCATCGCCGAACGGGCTGCCCGTGCTGAGGAACAACGCAACGTCCCCGACGAGTCGATGGCCGAGATGATCGATGCCGGTTTGTTCCGCATGCTGCAGCCCCGGCGGGTCGGTGGCTACGAGATGCCCTTTGACATCCTGGTCGACATCCTCCCCATCATCGGTGCGTCCTGCACGTCCACGGCCTGGATCCTGGGGAACTTCTCCAGCAGGAACTGGAACATCGGGATGTGGTCCAAGGAGGCCCAGGACGAGGTCTGGGGGTCGGGTCCCCACCACACCCCCGACGTGTTGGCCTGTTCGGCCTACGTGTTCCCCGCGCTACGGGCTGTGCGGACTGCTGATGGCTTCCTGCTCGACAGCAACGTTCCGACGCCCTTCTCGAGCGGGGTCGATCACGCCGAGTGGAACACGGTGGCGTGCATGCTCCACGACGAGCACGACGAGCATCCGCCCCAGTTCATGCAAGTGCTCCTCCACCGGTCCGAGTACCGGGTGCTCGACACCTGGTACGCGTCGGGGCTGGTCGGCTCGGGCAGCAAGGACATCGTGGTCGACAACGTCGAGATCCCCGAGCACCGGGGCATGTTGATCACCAACACCCACGGCGGCCCGACCCCTGGCTCGGAGATCAACCCCGGGCCGTTGTACCGGCTGCCGGTCTTTGCCGCGTTCGGCTACGTGGCGGGGGCCCCGGGGCTGGGCTGCGCGATGGGCGCCCTGGCCGCAGCTCGCCGATCGCTGGGGAAGCGGGTCGGCACCTACAGCGGTCAGAACCTTGGCAGCCTCAGCCCCGTCCAGATCAAGTTCGGCGAGGCGGCGGCCGCCATCGACACGGCCGAGTTGCTGTACCGGCGGCGTTGCGAACAGATGATGACGGCGGCCGAGCTGGGCGTGGTGCCATCGGCCGAGGAGCGGGCCGTGCTGCGTCGGGACTCGGCCTACGGTGGCCGCTTGTTCACTGGTGCCGTCGACCTCCTGGTGGAGATCACCGGCGCAGCCGGCTTGTACAGCTCGAATCCGATGCAGCGCCACTTCCGGGACGCCCACGCCCTGGCTCAACACGCAGCAATGGTGTGGGACGTCTGCTCCCAGAATTTCGGGCAGATCGCCCTGGGTGGTGAGCCGGCGTTGCCCATGGTCTGAGCGGCCCGGCCCTTCGGCTCGGCCGAGGAGGTGCCCCCTGTCCTAACCTGGCAGGCAGCTCAGGGGTTCGAGGGGGCGTCATGTACGACATCATCATCAGGAACGGTTCCATCGTCGATGGCACGGGCTCGGCGGCCCGCATCGGTGACGTGGCCATCACCGACGGCCGTATCGCCGCGGTCGGTGAGGTCGATGGCCGTGCTCGCCGGGAGATCGACGCCGAGGGCCGGCTGGTCACCCCCGGCTTCGTGGACATCCACACCCACTTCGACGGCCAGGTGTGCTGGGACAAGCAGCTGACCCCCAGCAGCGGGCACGGCGTCACCACCGTGGTGATGGGCAACTGTGGTGTTGGCTTTGCTCCCGTCCGACCCGGCACCGAAACCGAGCTCATCGAGCTGATGGAGGCTGTCGAGGACATCCCCGGTACTGCCCTGCACGACGGCATCCCCTGGGGCTGGGAGAGCTTCGCCGAATACCTCGACGCCATCGACACCCCCTACAGCCTCGACGTCGGCGCCCAGGTGCCCCACGTCGCAGTCCGCCACTACGTGATGGGGGAGCGGTGCTACGACGACGCCACCGCCGAGGACATCCTGGCCATGGCCCGGGTGGTGCGCGAGGGGCTCACCGCCGGCGCGCTGGGCTTCTCGACGTCCCGCTTCTACGGCCACCTCGACAAGGCCGGCAACGAAGTGCCCGGCACCTCGGCCAGCGCCGACGAGATGATGGCCATCGGCGACGCATTCGCAGAGGCCGGTCGGGGAACCATGGAGATCATCTCCGATCATCTCGACAACCCCGTCGAGCTGGCCTGGATCGAGCACATCGCCCGCCGCTCCGGGCGGCCCATCACCACCCTGGTCACCCCGGGCACGGGTGGTGGCATCTGGGATCTGTCGTCCCGACTGGGCAGCGAGGGGTTGCAGATCCGGCCCCAGGTGGGGGCCCGTCTGGCCTCAGTGCTGATGACCCTCGAGGGCACCCTCAACCCGATGCGGCAGTTCCCCTCCTACGACGAGATCAAGAACCTGCCGATCGACGAACAGCGCCGCCGTCTGCGTGACCCGGAGTTCCGGGCCCGGGTGGTGGCCGACGAGCCCAAGGTGTCCTGGCACGCCGACACCAACAAGATGATCTCGACGTGGCACCGCATGTACGTCCTGCCCGAGGACCTCAGCTACGAGCCCGGTCACGAGGACTCCATCGCCGGGATCGCCGAGGCCCGCGGCCTGCACGTGCGGGAGGTCCTCATGGACGTGATGGCCGGCGACCGGCCGATCCTGTTCTTGTTCGGCAAGTACCGGGGTGACATCGAAGAACAGCGGCAGCTGATCGAGGACGAGCGCTCGGTGTTCGGTCTGTCAGACGCTGGGGCCCATTGCGGCGTGCTGTGCGACGCCGGGATGCCCACATACCTGTTGGCCTACCTGGTGCGGGATCGGACCAAGGGTCCCCGCCTCGGCCTCGAGCCGACCATCCGCAAGATCACCCGGGACACTGCCCTCGTCTACGGCCTCGGGGATCGAGGGGTGCTCGCTCCGGGCTACCGGGCCGACGTCAACGTCATCGACTTCGATGCGCTGCGCCTACACCAGCCCCGGATGGTCCACGACCTCCCCGGTGGAGGCCGGCGACTGATCCAGACGGCCGAGGGCTACGCGGCCACCATCTGCGCCGGTGAGGTGACCTACGAGCACGGCGAGCACACGGGCGCCATGCCCGGACGCTTGATCCGAGGCGGCGTCGACGCCTGAGGTCAGCAGCGGGTTGGGCTACTCGGGGGTGTCGATGAGACGCTCGGGGGCATGGATGTGCCCGTCTTCGTTGCGCTCGAGAGTGGCCGCACCGTCGATGCCGAGGGGTGCCTGCTCCCGACCCTGGTGATCGACGCCTCCGACCGTCCCGACGTGGCCGACCTGGCTCGGGTTCATGCTGCCGAGGGTGTGGGCGACATCTGGACGGAGGCGATCCGGTCGGGGGACGTGCTGGTGCTGGGGATCCAGCTCACCTCTCCGGTCGCCGCAGCCTTCGCGATCGCCATCGACGTGGTCCGTCATGCTGAGGTGCTGGCCGAGATGGTCGAACAGCAGGTCGTGGTGATCGCGCACACGCAGCCCGATCTGGTCGATCGTGACGGTCCCCTCTGGCTGGCCGTCGATCTCGATGGTGGCGCCTTGGCTGCGTGTCTGGCGTCCGGCTGACAGTGACGAGCCGCCCGCTCAGGTGCGGACGGTGAGGCGGGGTTGGTCGCCTGCTGCCCGGGGTCGGTCGGCGATGTCGGCGTTGCGGAACAGCCGCTGGCCTCGGTCGTCGAGGGCCAGGTAGGTGGCGTGGTCCATCATCGGCCGTTCGAGGGGGAACCGGTACCAGCTGCGGGTGTAGAGCAGGGCCAGCATGGGACGGGGTGCCGTCCCGTCGTGGGGTGAACCCCGGTGCCACACCCGGGTGTCGCGCAACAACACGGTGCCAGCCGGTCCGGTGACCCGGTGGGGTACGGCGTCGGGTTCAGGGCGCTCGGTGCCATCGAACCACTCGAACGGGCCGTTGGTCTCGTCGACGTCGACGAGAGGGACGTTCATGGCGATGCAGTACGGGGGCGGCCGTGGCGCCCAGTCGGGAAACAGGGGCGCACCGTCCTGGTGGGTCGGCTGATGTTCGGCCCCTGGGTACGGGGTGTCCGAGCCGTAGTAGGTGCACTCGGCATCGGGTCCGAGCAGGGCCTCCACCACGGCTATCACCGTCGGGTCAGCCCACAGGCCCGGGTCATCGAAGGGCGCCCGGAACGGGAGGTACATCTGATGCCGGACGGCGCCCCGGTTGGGGGGCTGGTTGGCCACGTAGTTCTCCAACAGCGGCATGAAGGCCGAGCGGAGGCGCTCGATGAGATCGGCGTGCAACCGGTTCGGGAGGGTGACGACTCCATCGTTCTCGAGACGGCGAGCGAGGTCGGCCACGTCGTTCGGTTGGTCGTCGGCGGCCTCCACTGTCACGGGCCTACCCTAGTGACGCTGATGTCCGGAGGGTCGGCCGGACGGTCACATGTCGTGGCGTACTGGCCGATGGAGAAGCCATTCGTCCCATGTCCTGCCGAGGAGTCGCACGCCGATGATCGAGCTACTCGACACCGCCGCATCTCACCGCAAGGTTCGCAACGAGGCCGAACGGGCGACCCTGCGAGCTGTGCGGGAACAGCTGTCCGACGGTTGGCGGGTGATCCCCAATGTGGAGTTCGATCTCACACCGAACTGGCGTGACCCCAACCGGGAGTACGAACTGGACATCGTTGTCGCCCACCCGCGCGTCGGGTTCGCCATCATCGAGACGAAAGGTCACTCTGATCTGGTCATTCGGGGCGGTGAGTTCTTCTCACGACGCGGCGTGCTCGACAAGCAGCCGGGCACGCAATTGCGACGCAACACCCATGGTCTGCAGGCTCTGCTCGGCGAGGCACTCGGGACGCCCCATGCTCCCCGGGTTGCTGGTCTGATCGCCTTTCCCAACCAGTCGTCGCTCGTAGGAGACCTGCCCCCCAACCTCAGCCACTCCCAGATCCTGCTCGCCGATGATCTCGATTCTCACGCTGACGGCCTGGCCCGCAAGGTGGAGGATTTCGTTGGCGCAAGCTGGCAGGTTGGGTTGAGCGAGGAGCAGTTCGCGTCGTGCCTGTCCGTGTTGTGCCCCGATGCCGATTTCGTGGCCGACCCGCTCGCTCGGGCTCGACGAACCAGGGCCGAGTTGCAGGAGCTGTGTGATCAGCGCATCTCCGCTCTGGTGAGCCTCGATCAGAACCGCCGGGTAATGGTCACGGGTGGGGCTGGGACGGGCAAGACCAGATTGGCCCTGCGGTGGGCCCGACGGGCGGCGCGCGACGAACAGCGGGTGCTGGTCGTGTCCTACAACGACCCGCTCGGTGCCGAACTGGCTGCAGAACTGGGCGACGACGAGAACCTGACCGTGGGACCCTTCCTCAGAGTGGCCCGCGAGCTGCCCGGCCTGGTGCCCCCACCGACACCCGACGAGCCCGACGACCACTGGTGGAACCACGCCTTGCCCGCCCATGTGGGCGCCCACCTCGACGGGTTCCAGATTCGTTTCGACACCATCGTCGTCGACGAGGCCCAAGACTTCAGCCCGGCCTGGATCAGTCTCCTCGAGGGGCTGCTCGACGGGCCCGACAGTCGCATGTTCCTCCTGGCCGATCCGAGACAGGACCTCTACGGACGAGGGTTCGCCATGCCGACCAACGACCAGGGATGGGTTCGCTGCGACCTCTCCTACAACACCCGCAACACCCACGCCATCGCCCAATTGCTCCGACGTCGACTCGAGGGAGCGGCCAGCGAGCAGCGAACTCCTCCGTCCGAGGCCATCACGGCCGTGGAGGTGACGGCCCATGACGCGGTGATCGGGTCGGTAGATGTCGAACTGCAACGCCTTCGGGAGCGTGGCCTGCCGGCCAGTTCGGTCCTGGTGGCCACGGTGTCCTCGGCGATTCGTGACGAACTACGAGGCCAACTGGGTCTGGCGGGCTGGGGTCAGGGTGCCGGAGCGGCGGTGTGTGAAAACGTCCATCGCACGAAGGGCACCGAATTCGACCACGTCATCCTGGTTGCGGTGGGTGCCGATGGCCCGTGTGACGGCACCGAGGTGAGTGACGAATTGCTGTACGTGGGCATCTCGCGTGCCGTGCTCGGTCTGACCGTGATCGGGGGTACGGCCGTGCTCGATCGACTGGGTCTCGAGCCGACCGGGGTCGTCGACCGGTGATCGTCGAAGGTGACTTCGAACGGGATGGTGTCGTGTGTGTGCGCCGGGCAGTGGGGCCGCAGGACCTGGCCTTGGCCGAGGCAGCGGTGCAAGCCAACCTCGTCGAACTGTCCCCGCTGGCCATCAGGGCCAGCGCAGACGACGACGGACGCTTCGTCGAAGACTTTTGCAATTGGCAGCGCATCGCCGATCTCGAACGGTTCATCCGACGGTCCCCGGCTGCCGCCATGGCCGGCCAGTTGATGGGTGGTCGAACCGTCCGGCTCTACCACGACCACCTGCTGGTCAAGGATGCGGGCACCCGTCAGCGGACCCCGTGGCACCAGGACCAGCCGTATTACAACGTCGACGGTCGGCAGGCTGTCAGCATGTGGCTACCCCTCGATCCCGTCGACCGGGCCAGCTCACTCGAGGTAGTGGCCGGCTCGCACACCGGGCAGTGGTATCTGCCGCGCACGTTCCTGGAGCATCATGCAGCCTGGTTCCCGCAGGGGTCCCTCGCCGAGTTACCCGATATCGACGCGGATCGCGACAACTGGCCCATCGTGTCGTGGGACCTCGAGCCGGGGGATGCCGTGTTCTTCCACATGCTGGCCATCCATGGGGCGGGGCCTGCGCCCACTGGCCGCGACCGTCGCGTGCTCTCTGTGCGCTTCGTCGGTGACGACGTCACCTTCGCCCCTCGCCCCTGGCGGACCTCACCCCCCTTCCCTGGGCTCGAGGACGAGTTAGCCGCCGGAGCGGCACTCGACCATCCGTTGTTCCCCATCCTCTGGCAGGACGGCGAGCTGATCGATCCCGGTTCCGACTTCGGGGGTTGGCGGTGACCGACCGTCTCCTGACCCCGACCAAGATCACGGCCTGGCTGGACTGCGCCCATTACCTGACCCTTCGCCACGGCGTCGACGAGGGCACCCGACCGGGTCGGGACCGACCATTGGGCGAGATGGCCCAGCTGCTCATGGCGAAGGGCCTCGAGCACGAGCAGGCTGTGCTCAGCCGCTACCGGGCCGCCGGCCGCACCGTGTTCGAGGTACCCGACAAGGGCGATGAGTCGTTCGCCTCCTGGGCCGCCCGGAGCAGTAGATACCTCGACGAGGGGCATGACGTCATCTTCCAGATGCCCTTCGTGCACGACGGAGTGCGAGGGGTGGCCGACTTCCTGGAGCGAGTGGAATTGCCCGACGGCTCGTTCACCTACGAACCCGTCGACGCAAAGTTGGCCCGGGCCGCTGCGAAGCCCGGGCACGTGTTGCAGTTGTGCTTTTATGCCGACGCCATCACGGCCTACACCGGTCGTTGGCCGGCGTGGCTCCACATCGAGTTGGGTTCGGGCCGCAGGGAAAGCGTCCGGTTCGACGAGGTGGCTCCCTATTGGCGTCGGCTCAGGGTCAATCTGGCCCGGGTGATGGAGGCCGGTGTTGAGGACGACACCCGGCCGGAGCCCTGTTCCCACTGTGCGTTCTGCGAGTTCGACGAGGTGTGCGAAGAGCAATGGCGGGCGGCGGACTCCCTCGTCCACATCGCCGGGATTCGCACCACCGAGCGGTACGGCCTCGAGGAGGCAGGTGTCGACACGATCGAGCTGCTGGCCGGGTTGGATGGCGAGCTGTCGGGGGTGGGGGAACTGGACTCTCGTCGTGTGGGGGTGCTGGCCGCCCAGGCAGCACTGCAGGTGCAGGCCCGCAACGGGTCACCCGGCGCGGCTCCTCCGGTGAGGCTCATCGACCGAACGGGGAGCGAGGGCGGAGAAGTCCCTGATGCCGGTGATCCCGTGACCGCTGTGGTCGAGCTCGTTGGTTTCGAAGCGCTGCCTGCCCCCGACCCCGGAGATGTCTTCTTCGACATCGAGGGGCATCCGTTCTTCGAGGCCGATCGGGGACTGATCTTCCTCTTCGGCATCCTTGCCAACGACGACGACCAGTGGACATACCGATGCTGGTGGGCCCATGACCACGATGCCGAGGCCCGCGCTGTGGGCGACCTGGTCGCCTACCTCCGGCAGCGACGCGACCGGCACCCGTCGATGCACGTCTATCACTACAACCACACCGAGCGTACGGTGCTGCAGACGTTGGCCAGTCAGCACGGGGTGGTGGAGCAGGCCATCGCCAATCTGGTTGCTGATGGGTTTTTCGTCGACCTGTACCCCGTGGTCACCGGTGCGCTGCAGGCGGGCGTCGAGTCATACGGGCTCAAGCACATCGAACGCCTGCCCGCCTTCGAACGGGGCCACGAGATCGATCGGGGGGCTGGCGCGGTCATCGAGTACGAGTACTGGCGAGGCGACGGCGATGAGCAGCGGCTCGGCCGCATCGCTCGGTACAACGACGACGACGTGCGAGCCACCAGGGCCGTCCGTGACTGGCTTGTCGAAACTCGACCGCCCGGTGTGGAGTGGCGAGCCAGCAGACTCGATCCCGCGTCGGCTGACCCCGATCTCGATGCCAGGGTGGAGGCCCTCCACGCAGCAGGCCCCGGAACTGTCGAGCACCTCCTCGGTGACCTACTGGGGTATTGGCGCCGAGAGGCCCGCGTGGTGGCTGCGGAGGTAGTTCGGCTCTCCACGGCCGATCTCGGTGAGCAGCTGGCTTCCCCATCGGTGGTGGCCGGGCTTCAGTTTGTGGGCATCGAGCCCGGGGTGACGGCGACCGGACGACCTACCAAGTGGCCTGATGCCATCTTCTCGTTCTCACCCGGTCAGGTCGTCGATCCCGACATCGGACCGTCGTCGAACATGGTGCTCGTCGATCAGCCCGACGAGTGGTCGTTCTTCTCGGTTCGTTCCATTGATCGTGACCAGGGCGAACTCCGTCTGAGCTGGACGGGCAGGGAACAGGAGCGGGGGCTGCACCCGCCTCATCTCGTCCACTGGGTGCGCTTCTCCGACGAGCCCAAACTGGTTGCGTTGTCGGACATGGCCGACCGTGTGCTCGACGGTGATCGGTCGGGGGTTGCCCTGTCCCTACTCGAACGGGCAGGGCCGAGGTTCGCCAGCGACGGCGGGCCCGGTCCCGATGGGTTCGTCGGTGACGTTGGCGACGTGTGCCGTTGGGCTCTGGACCTCGATGGTGGCGTCCTGCCCGTCCAGGGCCCGCCGGGCACGGGCAAGACCTACACGGGGTCCCACCTCATCCGAGACCTGGTCGCCGCGGGTCGTCGGATCGGTGTCACGGCGATGAGTCACCACGCCGTCGACAACCTTCTCGCAGCCGTCGCCGAGCGCTTCGAGGAGCGAGGCGTTCCCGGTCGAATCATCAAGAAAGGGTCGCGGGGGTCGGTGCCCGGGGTGCAGTACAGCGAGAGCAATGCGGCGTGCGCTCAGGACGGCAACGACGTCATCGGCGGAACTGCCTGGCTGTTTGCCAGCCCCGAGATGCGAGCCAATCCCGTCGACGTGCTGGTCATCGACGAGGCCGGTCAGCTGAGCTTGGCGGATGCCGTTGCCGCGAGCACCTCGGCCCGGTCGGTGATCCTGCTGGGTGACCCCCTCCAGTTGCCCCAGGTAGCTCAGGCACAGCACCCCAACCGATCCGGGGTCAGCGTGCTCGGCCATGTGCTCGGACCCGAACGACGGGTTCTGACACCCGACCAGGGTGTGCTCCTGGACGTGACGTGGCGTATGCATCCCGATGTTGGTGATTTCATCTCCGAGACCATCTACGAAGGCCGCTTGAGCTGCCACCCGAGCTGCGTGGGCCAGGCCACCGATGCGGGCACGGGACTTCGGTGGGTCGAGGCCCGTCATCAGGGGAACAGCACCGCATCTGCCGAAGAGGCTGCGATGGTGGCCGAGATGGTCGACCACCTGCTGGGGGCCCGGTGGACGGGACCCGATGGCATACCTCGCGACATCACGCCAGCCGACATCATGGTCGTTGCCCCCTACAACGACCAGCGTCGACTGGTCCGAGAACACCTGGAGGAGCTCGACGGCCCTGCTGCGTCCTCGGTCGAGGTCGGAACCGTGGACAAGTTCCAGGGCCGAGAGGCAGCAGTCGTCATCTTCACGTTGGCGACCTCCGCTGCGGATGTGATGCCCCGAGGCGTTGATTTCTTGTTCTCCCGACAGCGGCTCAACGTGGCGGTCAGTCGAGCGCGCTGTCTGGCCGTCGTCGTGTGCACGGCGGAGTTGCTCGACACGCGGGCCCGGACCATCGCTGACATGGTCGACATCGCCACGCTCTGTGCCTTCGTGGAAGGTGCAGTGCCTGTCGCGGCGGATCTGGGACTCGGTCAGCGGTAGATGATGAACTCGACGAGGTTGCCGTCAGGATCGCGAACGTAGCGGCTGGTCCCGGTGGTCGAGCCCGTGTCCTTGCCGCCTACCCGAGGGACCGGGCCTTCGATCACTGGGGCTCCCGCAGCGTCGAGTACCGACACCAGGCTCTCCTCGGTGTCGTCCCATACGAGGCAGATGTCACCGCATCCGGGCACGGCGGTGGGCCCGCGCAGATCGAACTTGTCCGATTGCCAGAGGCGGGGTTGATGAAGGTTGAGCTTCATGTCCCCCGAGCACACGCTGATCAGGAGGGGGGCCATCGAGTCGTCGACGCTGAATCCCAGGGCAACGTAGAAGGCCACCATCGGTTCCATGTCGGACACGGGCAGGGCCACATGGTCCAGTCGTCGCACGCTCATCGCATTCCCCCCGGTCGAGGCCTTCAGCTTCGCACACCTGCCGACCCCGAAGTCCGGAGCGGGAATCCGGCGGAGCGCACCGATCGAGGTGCGCACGGGGTTGTTCCGACTACCGATCAGGTACTCGCCGCAGGGCCGCTGTGAGTGTCATCGGGCCGCCGGCGTTCGGTGGCCCAGCGGCGTTCGGTGGCCCGGCTAGGACCCCATATCGAACTCGGCGACGATCGGGGCGTGATCGCTGACGTCCCAGGCGTCGGGAAAGTCAGCGATGCCCCCTCGCACGAGGCTGCACGTGGCCGCTAGGTCCGGGGAGGCGAAGATGTAGTCGATCTGTTGCACCGCGGCACCGGGACTGTTGCCGTTGCGATGGGTCCACATGTGGCCACATCTGGCTCCCAGCGAACATCCGCAGCAACCCTCGAGAGCTGGACGGGTGGAGGCCGTGGATTCGACCAGATCGATCAGGCCGAGGTCGGTGACCTGGCGGGGCAGATCCTTGGGCCACAGGTTCAGGTCGCCCGCGACGACGACATTGTCGTAGGCCCGCACGACGGGTTCGATCTCCTCCAACATGGCAGGAACTGCGTAGCGACCATGACCTACCGACGCCCCGTCGAGGTCGACCGTCAGCCCGTAGACCCCCACGACGGCCCCCCACGTCGTTCCGTCCCGCACCACCTCGCACACCTGGACGGCCGCTGGCCAGCGATGGGTCAGGTGCCGTGTTCGAAATCGGGCGCGAACCGCAGAGATCGGGCGCAGTTCGACGCCGCGCCCTGCGATGACGGTCCCCCAGCGGCGTCGGGGTCCGATGCCTCCCTCGAGCCATTGGGCCGTCCATCCAGGCGGGGGTCCGCCCTTTGGCACCTTTCCCTCGGTGAACACCACGATGTCGGGGGTCAGGCGCTCGGCCGCCCAGTTCCACAAGTCGCCGAGCGGCTTGCGCGGTGCGACCGCTTGCTTGATGTTCCAGGTTGCGACCCTCATCTGGCCTCCGCTCGGCGGGGGCACGCCGTCGCGGCCGGTGAGAAGGCGGCGACGGTCAGCAGGTGGAGATCTACCAGTTCGTCGGGCGTCACCTGCCCCATCCCTCCTGAGCCCGAGTACCCCCCGGCCAGCACCCAGGCGACTGGGATGCCGTGATGGTCGGCCCAGCTACGTACCACTGCCTCCCGTTCGGCGAGCTGTCCGGTGTCGATGCCCGGTAGTCCACCTGCCCGATGGTGCGGGTCCATTCCGGCGTTGTAGATGGTCAGGTCGATGTTCGCAGGATCGGTGACCCCATCCAACGCTGCGTGGACATCGAGCAGGTAGGTGTCGGCGTTGGAGATGACCAGGCGGCAGGAGGGGCGGCTCTCGTAGGAGTCGAAGGGGCAGACCGTGACGTCGACCTGTTCGACCGATGTCCAACTGCTGATGATCGTTGCCGTACCTCCGCCAGCGTGGGCATCGAGGTCGAGCACCAGGACTCGTCGGGCCCCCGCGTCGACAGCTGCTCGGGCCGCCACTGCCAGACCGTTGATCGTGCAGAACCCGCGTCCACCGTCGGCCCGGGCGTGGTGGAGCCCGCTGGACAGTGATCCGGCGTGCCGACCGGTCGCAAGGGCGGTCAGGGCAGCATCCCGAACTCCGCCCGTGGAGGCGGCGACTGCCCCCAGGAGGCCCTCGTCCCACCCGATCCCGTTGCTTGCAGCCAACCCTGGAGGGCGGCCGGTCACGAGGGCGTCGAGGTAGTCACGCGTATGGACGGTTGCGAGCTCTTCGATGGTCGCGGGACGGGGTTGGACCATCTCGACCCCTGGGAGGGGCTGCGCCACGAGGCGAGTGGCAAGATGGGACGCCTTACGGGTGGTGTCGAATGCGACCGTCGTTGCCGTGTAGGCGGGGTCGAAGAAGACGGGCATGGTGGCGGACATCAGCCTTCCGCCTGCCGGATGCGGCTGATGATCCACCACGTCTCGACGGGGTGGTCTCTCATCCACCGGGTCAACTGGTCGTGGTCGGCCGCTCGAGCGGCGGGCGAGGCGTCGATCTCGTCGTGCCACCACTGCAGTGCGTCGGGGGCGTAGATGGTTGCGGCGATGGGTCGTGCCGCTCTGATCTGCTCCATGGCGGAAATGTGATCTTCCCCGAGCCCCAGCAGGATGGCGTAGGCCATGGACGGGCCGCGGTTGACTCCCATGTGACAGTGGACGAGGAGTCGTCGGTCCGGGTGGGCGAGAACTCGTCGAGCGGTGGCCACTCCCTGGGCGAACCACTCCGCTGCCTGACCTCGGCCGTTGTCGTTGGTGCCCAGCCAGTGATAGGTCACCTCGGGCGCATGGTCGGCGACCAGGTCGGCATCGCTCCACTCTTCTCGCACGTCGAGGATGTCGGTGATGCCAGCGGCCTGCCACTCGGCCAGTTGCTCGAGCGCGGCCGACAGCGGACGGCTTGGCAGGTCACCACAGAGAGCGAGGCGGTCACCGACGAATCCGATTCGGCGCCACCATGCGTTGGGATCTACTTGGCTGGTGACGGTCACGGCTGCGGGTTCCAATCTGTTGGTAGGCGCCGATGCACCATCGGCAGGTTCACACGAGTCGATAGGGCGGCCCCGTGACAGGCTTCGGCGAGCACCCGCGTGTCCCCCCAGCGCCGTGTCACAGGAGGCCGGTACAGCACCCTGTCCCCGGCCGACGACCGAAAGCGCCACGTGAACGACGAATCCTCCGCTCCCGACCCCGACAGCGTCGAGCCCTCTGTGTCCGACGAGACTGCGCAGTCCTGCGAGGTGGCTATCACCATCTCGGCCGAGGAGTGGCAGATGCTGGCAACCAGCCTGTGGCGCGGCCTGACTCCCGAGGAGGGGCAGCCCCTCGGTCATGTCCTGCTGGAATGTTGGGGCGAGGAGCGTGCGTGGATCGCCTCGGACGGCAACCGAGCGACGGGGTGCTGCGGGTCAGCGGACCACCCACCCAGCGACAGGTGAGCCTCGAGGCTGCCGGCATGGTGTCGGCGCTGCCCGAGCACCCCGGTGTTCGGCCTGATTGGCGAGCGCTTGCCGGTGCTGTCAAGGGACGCACGGCGTCGGTCGAGACCGACCTGCTCCAACAGGCTCTGGTCGCCGCCGTCCTACCACCTCGGGAATGCGACGTGCCCGACGAGATCATCGGCGAGTTGTGGATCCAAGGCGGGCAACTGTGTGTGACCGTGCCATGGCACACCGGTCCTGTGCTGTCGATCGAGTTGGGAGTGGATGACGGCCCTGACACCGACCCGGTGGCCCTCGACCTGCTGTCCTTGGGTCATCTGGTGCGGTTGGCCGATCTGCCAACGATGGAGTTGGTGCTACCGGTCGAACCGAATGATCTGGTCGGCGTGCGTTGCGGGACCTATGAGGCAGCCCTGACCCCCTACGACGAGTTGGCTCCGGTACGGGAGTTTCTCGGTCAGCTGTTGGGTGACCTGAGCGCCGGTGAGTGTCCCGGCCCCGATGCTGATGGTGACTTCGTGGTCGAGGTGGAGGGTATGCCTGCCGTGGTGCTGCGGCTGACGGGGGGTCCGGCTTGTGTGCTCGAGTTGTGCACGTCGGTTGCGTCCGGGGTGGATCCCGATGTCGACATGTACCGGGAACTGATCGCCATCTCGGTCGCCGAACCGCTGGTGTCGTTCCTCGCTTCCGACGACTGCGTATGGGCCCAGATCGAACTTCCCTGTGGGGTTCTCGACGGCGAACACCTGGGTGCCGCTCTAGGCCAATTGGTGTCGGTTGCCGACCGGTACCGGGGGCTGATCTGCTCCTACTTCGGTGACCCTCAGGTGGCTGGGTGACCGGTGGGCGCGTCGTCGAGATGACCTTCGGCCCTGTTGGGTGGGACACCCCGACCGTATGGTCGAAGTGATAGCCACAGGAGGGGACATGACGGCAGCAATTGGGCGGGGAGTCAGAACGGTGAGCGCCACCTTGGCTGCGACGTGCTGGGCCACGGTCTCGGTCCTGTTGCTCGGAGAGGTACCCGACTAGCAAGTAGGTCCATCGAGCATCGCTTCGGCGTGTGGGATGGTCACTTCGAAGAACCAGCCGATACGTTCGACCTATGGCGCGCCTGCCCCTCCCACAACCAGACCCTGTGGTCGACGGCCAGGAATCGGTCTGGGACTACCCCCGGCCTCCTGCGTTGGACGCCTCGTCGAGAGAGATCACCGTCATGCTGCACGGGGTTGTCGTGGGCCGGACCTCCCGAGCCCTCCGGGTACTCGAGACGTCGCATCCACCGACCTACTACCTGCCGCCGGACGATGTCGACGGCGATCTGCTGGTGCCCGCCGCAGGTTCCAGTTTCTGTGAGTGGAAGGGTTCGGCCACCTATTGGACAGTGACCGCTGGTGGCGCGTCGGTGGTCGGGCAGGCCTGGAGCTACCGACGGCCGAGCACTTCGTTCGCTCCACTGGCCGACCATCTCTCGTTCTATCCGGCCCACTTCGATTGTTTCGTCGACGGTGAACGGGTTCGGCCACAGCCGGGAGAGTTCTATGGCGGCTGGATCACCGACGATGTCCGGGGCCCGTTCAAGGGCGTCCCTGGCTCGATGTGGTGGTGACGTCCTGACTCGTCAGGCAACAGCCTTTGCAGCGCGGGTCATGTACTTGCCCAAACGGCCCATGGCGACACGGAACCCCACAGCACCAGCCCTTCCCACCACCGGGGCCATGAACCCGGGCACCTTGGGAACGACGACGTCCTCCACCCACACCACCTCGGCACCCTTGGGGTGCGGTTCGACGGTGAACGACGCCGTTCCTGTCAGCACGGGACCCAGCTTGCGAACTTCGCATGACCCGGACGCAGTCGCTTCGTCCCAGTCGCACCGAACGACTTCCATCCGGTCTTCGAGGGTGAGCGGACCGTAACCCGACCACGCAGTGAACCTGGCGCCCACCGCAGTGGGATCCTCGTCGGGGACCTCGACCCTGGTCGCAGGGATCCACTCCGCGTGACCAGCCCAGTCGACCAACTCCCGCCAGACATCGGCCGGTGGGTGGGTGAAGGTGGAGCGGACTTCGAATCGGACGTCAGCCATGGGACTCTCCTTGACGTCACGGTCGTACCCGAACCCGGCGCCGGGCAAACGTCAGCCCGTCAGCGGGTCCCCGCATCGAGCCGGCCGTCCATGATGCGGACGGTGCGGTCGCAGTAGGCGGCCACCCGATCGTCGTGGGTCACCACCACGGCCGCTGTGCCGCGGTTGCCCATCTCCCGCCTGATCAGCTCCATGACCTGTGCGCCGAGCTCGGAATCGAGGGCCGATGTCGGCTCGTCGAACAGCACAAGCGTCGGCTCGTTCATGAGAGCTCGCCCGATGGCCACCCGCTGCTTCTGGCCACCCGAGAGTTGACTCGGGAGGTTGCGAGCTCGATCTTCGAGTCCGAGCTCCTCGAGGAGCCGGTCCGCTCGCTGACGCGCCGCTTTCCCTTCTCGGCGACCCAACTCGTCGACCACCAACAGGTTCTCCCTGGCGGTCAGGAAAGGCACGAGGTTCACGCTCTGGAAGACGAAGCCGACGTGCTGCTGGCGAAAGGACGTGAGCTGACGATCCGAGTAGTGGGTGATGTCCTCACCCCCCACCGACACCGACCCCGACGACGCAGAAAGGATGCCTCCAGCGATCGAGCAGAGGGTCGTCTTGCCAGAGCCCGACGGGCCGACCAGGGCGACCATCTCCTCCCCGCCGACCGTGAGATCGGCGCGGTCGAGGGCAACGACCTCCTCGTCTGCAACCTGGTAGGTCTTGCGAACATCGACCATGTGCAGGGCCGGAAGGTTGGGGTGTTCAGTCATGAGGAGGTTCCCAGAGCGGAGGCGGGGTCGATGCGCAGGACACGACGGAGGGACAGGGTCGAACCGGCGACGGCGGCAACGAGCAGCAGGACCACGCTCGTCACGATCCGGCCGGTGGACACGTACAGGGGAATCGAACCCGGAGGGATGGCAGCCGACACGAGGGTTACCGCAGCCGCACCGATGACGGCGGCCACAGCGGTGACCGCGACCGCCTGCACCACGAGGCCGCCGAAAATGGTGCCCGAGCGAGCTCCGATCGCCTTCAGGACCCCGTACAGGGCTGTTCGTTCCACCGTGAGGAGAGCGAAGAACAGGGCAATCACCACCAGGGCCACCGTGACGGTGACCCCGAGGATCTGGTTGAACGTGCTGCGCTGTTCGGTGACACCGGGAATTGCTGCGATGGCCGCCGATTCGTCGAGGACGAGGACGGGCTCGGTCGTCGAGTTCCGCAGTCGTTCGGGAAGGTCAGAGGGTCGAGCGTCGCGCACGACCAGTGCCTGGACCACGTCTGGTCCCAGGGTTGCCCCGGGCCGGCTGGCCCCCAGCACGACCCGCCATGTCGCCAGGTTGGTCCACAGACCCCCCTGCCCGTTGTAGGCGGTGTCCTCCACCCAGCCGATGATCTCGATGGGCTGTCGAGCGGGGCCGACGGCCAGGGTCTGGCCGATCTCGACCCCGTCTGCCTCCAGGATCCGATCGGCATAGGCCTGACCGTCCGTTGGGGGAGGAGGAAGATCGTCCGTAGGCAGTTCGTAACCCCACACGGCAACGCTGGCCAGGTCTCGTGGTCCGTTTCCCGGTACCCGGGCTCCGAGGAGGACCACGCCCAGGCCGCCGATCTCACCGTCCACCACCGAAGCCAGTTCCTGGGCCGTGGTGGGCTCGATACGGCTGCGGAGGAACGAAGCCTGTGAGCCGTCGGAAAAGACCAGCACATCCGCGTCC
>JAYPWI010000030.1:0-22537 GCA_038135065.1 Acidimicrobiales bacterium | reverse complement strand
TCCTGTGACCGCACTGCGCCCGTTGCGCCCCGGACCAGACCATCGAGTAGGCCGCCGAGGAACATCAACAGCAGGGCGATCAGGCTCAGAATGGCCGCAGCGCTGACGAATCGGCCTGGCCGCCGGCGGAGTTCTCTCAGGGCGAGTCTCACAGGTCACCCCGTCCGGTAGTTGCGGCAATGGGGTCGATGGCCAACACGCGACGGGCCGCCAGCAGTGAGCTGAGCAACCCCAGGGTGAAGAGCAGCACCAGCCAGACGACGACCGCCCCCGTCTCGAACCGAAGGGGGATGCTGCCCAGTCGTTGCTGGGACAGGGGTGTGTACAGGGCCAGACCGACCACGAAGGCGGCACCCAGGATGGTGATCGTCTGGGTTGCCAAGGCGCCGACCAGTCTCCCAGCGGGGGCGCCCACCGCTCGTAGCAGGGTGAGTGCTGCCGCTTTCTGGAAGGTGATGATGAGAAAGAACAGCCCGGTCACGCAGGGGATGACCAGCCCGTACAGCAGGAAGATGACCCGGAAGGACTGCCGAACCTGAGCGACCCCGGGGGTGAGGTCGGCCGCCTGTGAGCGGCCGAGGGCATCGAGATCGGGCGAGGCCTCGTTGATCCGACGAATGAGGTCTGCTTCGTCCACCCCTGGACCAGGAGCGACGGCCACCAGGTTGGGTAGGGGGGCCATGCCGTCGGGGTTGTTGGACAGCACGGCCTCGGAGTAGGTGGAGAAGTCGGTGAACAGAGTCGGTCCGGCATTGAGTTGGATATCGCGGCCCACTCCAACGATGGACAGGACGAGGCCACCGGGCTCGACGATGACCGTGTCGCCCAGGGCGAACCCCAGGTCGCCATCAGCATCGCTGGCCACGGCTTCACCCGGCCCGGTGGGCAGCCGGCCCGCGCTGAGGGACCGGGGGTAACCAAGGGCGGGGTTGTCGACCCCGACGATGCTTGCGTCGTGGCGTTGGCCTCCCGCCGCCACCGTGAAGGTTCCCTGACCGATCCAGCCGGTGTCGCCGATTCCTTCGACCGACCTGGCTGCAGCGTCGAGCTCGGGGGTGATCACACTGGCTTGGATGACTCGTTGCCCATCGACCGAGTACACGAGGACGGGTGCGCTCTGATTTCTGATCGCCCCGACGAACGAGGTCAGCAGGCCGTTCTGCAACGAGGCCTGGAAGAGGATCAGGAACACCAGCAGACCGAGGGCGGCCACGAGCAACCCGAAGCGCACGCGGGCTCTGCGAAGCTCCCGCACGGCGAGCATCGTCCCTGCGGGGAGTCCGAAACCGGTCACGTGAGCGAATCCACCACTGCCCGAGCGGTGCGTCGCCCAGAGAACAGAGCTCCTTGGATGGAGGATGTGTCCCGGTGGTCGCCGCACACGAACAGGCCCTCGCCGAGTGCTACCGGTCGCTTGTGGTCGAACGGTGGGTGCTGCTGCGGTTGACCGTGGGCGATTGCGTCGGTTCGCAGGTGCCGCCAGGCATCCACCTGTTCGCCCCACATCGCTCGGAGTTGTGCTCGCGCAGCAGGCTCGGCTGCGGGATCCAGCCGGCCGGGGCACGCCGCGGCGATCAGGGCCGTGTCATCGGGGCTGTAGGACGGAGCGACGTCGCTCATCACCGCCACATTCGCCACGGGACCTTCACCGTCGCCGACAAGCACGATGTAGCGACCGGGCTGAGGAGATCGGGGAGCGGCAAACCACACGCATGTGGCAGGGTTCGAAGCGACGGGGTCGAGGCCCAGCAGGGCGCTGGCACTTGGACCGTCGGTAGCCACGATCACCCGTGCAGCGTCGATGACTCGGCCATCTGCGAGGCGAACGCTGCGAGGCGCGACCTCAGCCACCGGGGTCGAGAGGTGGATGCTCGCCGGGCTGATCTGCGCTGCGAGTTGGTCCGACAGGGCGCCCATTCCCGCGCCTGGGACTGCGGCGTCGCCACGTAGAAGACCTCGGAGTATCACGTCGAACATCCGGACGGAGGTGCCCAGACCTGGGTCCAGTTGGATTCCTCCCACCAGTGGACGGAAGAACCGCTCGACCATGGTTGTCGAGAAGCCCCTCGCAGCGAGGGCGGCTTCGGTAGTCGCGTCTGCTTGGCGGAGGAGTCGCCGACTGTCGGTTCGACGTAGGCGAGTCCGTAGCCCGACCAGCCTGACTTTGTCACCGATAGAACCCACGGGGGCCCGCAGGGTCGATAGCAAGGTTGCCGGTCGCCGGAGCGGGTCGCCGACGGTGTGGAAGCGACCCTTCGTGTAGACCACGGCACCTGGTTCGAACCGCCGAAGATCGAGGGACGCGTGGTCGAACCTGGCCGAGAACTCGGGGTAGTCGGTCAACAGCACCTGGAATCCTCGATCGAGCCGGTATCCCTCGACGATGTCGGTGCGGACTCGGCCACCGACCCCATCCGAGGCCTCCACGACGGCGACCGCGTGCCCGGCAGCCTCGAGATCAGCGGCTGCTGCGAGACCAGCTAGACCCGCTCCCACTACCACGACGTCCGCCCGCTCCGGAGGGCCTTGATTGTGGTTCGGCATGGGTCCCCCGAGGATCAGGCTGCTGCGAAGTGTTCCCCGAGTCCCTTCCAATGAAACCCGGCCAGCATGTTTCACCGCTCCCGACACCGGGTAGGTCCCAGGAAGTTGAACGGTAGTGGGAGATCGCCGTGGCTTCAGAAAAGACGCACACCCTCGACCTGATGGCCGCCATCGATGCGCGAATCGATGGAGTTCGGTCGACTGCTCGCGAGATCGAAGATCTGATAGCCCAGCTCGACGATGCATGTCACGGCCCGTTCGCCGTGCTCGCGCGACAGCGGATCTCTGACCTCGAGCGCATTGCGAAGGCGTTTGAATGGGCCCGTCCTCAGTATGCGGAAGATCAGCGGCCTGCCGCCTGACCCTGGCAACGCCCGGTTGACCGCGTCGACGTTCGCTGTCCATGCTTGATCGGTGACCTGGGTTCTCGACGGCGAGACCATCGATGTCGTAGTGGCGGCGCTCGAACAGACGCGGTCGTCGGCCTGCATCACCGACGCCGAGCTCGACGCCCCCGGCCCGCGGATCCTCTACGTCAATCAGGCGTATTGCACGATGACTGGCCGGAGCCGTGATCAGGTGGTGGGTTCCACTCCCAGGCTGATGCAGGGACCGCTGACTGATCGGGCCACCCTGGATCGGCTTCGGAGCGATCTCACCCAGGGCCGCTCGTTCGCAGGGGAGACCATCAATTATCGGGGCGACGGCACGCCGTTCGTCATCAGCTGGTCCATCGACCCCGTGCGCAATGAGCGCGGGGTCGTCACCCACTTCGTTGCTACCCAGGAGGACGTCACCCAACTCCGCCGGGCAGAACGCCGACTGGAGGTGCTCGGCGCGGTGGATGCAGCGGTGACCGAGGTGCTCAGCGCCGTTGCCGAGACCTCTGATTGGGACGACGATCAACTGCTCCGAGCGATCGGGCAGCCCATCGCCGAGGCAGTTGCCGCCTTTGCCGGCACGGCGTCTGCGGCCCTTCGCATGGCGGGGCCCAATGGCGCCGTCATCGACATCGAGGGTGGGACGGACAACGCCCGCCTCACACTCGATCGGGTCGGCCCCTCACCGACCGGACCATTGTCCCTCGACGGCTCGGGTTATCTGGCCCGGCCTATCGCCGATCGGGAAGATGAACGGTTGGGGTTTCTGGCCGTCATCGACCCCGACCAGCATCGCTTGGATTTCATAGATCAGGAAGGCTTGGACCTGGTCGCCCACAGGGTGGGTGAGGCGCTCGGCGCGCTCGATGAATACGGCCGCCAGCGGCGTATCGCCTTGACCCTCCAGCGCGACCTGCTGCCGGTCGAGGTGCAGTGCCCACCCCTGGAGGTGGCGGCCAGGTACCTCCCCGGGGCGGTGCGCACGGTGGTGGGTGGTGACTGGTTCGACACGGTGAGCGAAGACGGTGTCACCGTGCTCGTGGTGGGCGATGTCGCCGGGTCCGGCATCGAGGCTGCGGTGACCATGGGGCGTTTACGGACCCTCACCAGAGCGCTCTTGCTCGAGGGTCAGCCCATCGAACGGGCACTCACCCTGGCTGACCGGATCTGTGCTGCCGAGTTCTTGTTCGCAACGGTCGTAGTGATCCGTATCGACCACCAACGTCGTTGCGGATGGGTGAGTTCTGCCGGGCACCCGCCTCCCCTGTTGCGCAGAGCAGGCTCCACGCGGGCGTTGGCGGTACCACCGGACCCCCCTCTCGGCGTTGGCTCGACCAAGGACCGGGGGGTGATGAGGTTCGAACTCGAAGCAGGAGACGCGCTGCTGCTCTACACGGACGGGGTTGTCGAACGTCGAGGTGTGCCGATCGACGCGGGCATCGACTGGCTGATCTCAGAGGTGGACCGGGCCGGGCAGCATCCCGAGGAGATCTGCGACACGGTGCTCGGGGCGGTCAGCGGGGCTGGCTCGGACGACATGGCGCTCCTGGCTGTCAGGTGGCCGACCGACCTGGAGTGAGGAGCATGCCCTGATGCCCTCTACAGTCGTCTCTGTGGATTCGCACCAGACGCTGACCATCGAGATCGATGCACTGACGGTGCTCGCTGTAGGTGACATCGATGCCCACACGGCTCCTCAACTCTGGACGGCCCTCGATGCGATGCCGGCCGATGGCGCCGTTGCGGTCGATCTCTCAGGGGTGAACTTCATTGATTCGTCGGGCCTCCGCGTCCTCGTCCGGGCACATCGACGCCAAGGGGAGGGAGGGGGCAGTCTCACCCTGCTCGCTCCCAGTCCTGCGGTCGCTCGGCTGCTCGACATCACGGGCTTGGCCGGAGAACTGCGCCTGGGCTGAGTTGCTCTAGGACCGATAGTGGAACAAACAGCTCACAACGGTCCACTGACCGTCGTTGGTCACCGTGACCTGGTCGGAAAGAGATGCAACGATCTGGAGACCGCGACCAGACTCTTGGTCGGGCAGCGGGGTGGACCACTGGTCCGGGGCCGGCAGGGGTGGACCGCACTGGCGGTTCACCACTCGCACCTCGACTCCCTCGCCATGGAATTCCACCAGTACATCGGCGTGGTCGGAGGGTGCGGCCTCGATCGCGTTGGCCATCAGCTCCGAAACGACCAACGAGGCGTCGGCGATCTGATCGGCGTCGAGCGCAGTCCCTGCCAGTTCGGCCCCGACCCAGACACGCAGGCGGCCGATCTGCGCCGCATCGGGCAGCAACGGCCGACGAGCGGCAGGCGGATAGCGGGGTTCGGCCGACATAGACAAACATTCCTTACCCTGGGGACCGGGTGACGAAACCGGATGCCCCTTCGAAACGAGTGACCCATGAGCGCAGTTCCCCGACCCCCGTCACCACCCGACGTGATTCTGGAGGTCCCGGTGGGTCTCGAGTTTCTCGTGGTCAGCCGCCTAGTTGCCTCCGGGGTCGGCTCGGTGCCCGGATTCACCCTCGAGGAAATCGACGAGATCAAGACTGCCGTCGACGAAGGGTGCGCCCTGCTCGGTAGCGAGCGTGCCCCCGACGACCACCTCGTTCTGGCTTTCCATCTCCTTGACGACGAGATGGTGGTGGAGATCTCTGGACCGGAGGGTCCTTCGGTCGTGCCTGATGAGCTCGTGGTGTCCATCCTCGAGGCGATGGTGGACGACCACGAGATCGACGTGAACTCGAACCGTCCGGCGCTCCGTTTCCGAAAGCGCCGACGGAGTGGTTGATCGCACTACCGAGGCCGACCCTCGGTTCGTCGAATTGCGGCAGACGGGTTCGCCGGCCCTCAGGGACCTGCTGGTCGAGGATCATCTTCGGCTGGCGCGTGCCTTCGCTCGCCGCTACGACAATCGGGGGGTCGCCCTCGATGACCTCGAGCAGGTGGCCCGGGTGGGTTTGGTGCTCGCAGTCGACCGCTACGACCCCGATGTGGGGGTGAAGTTCTCGACCTTCGCGGGGCGAACCATCGATGGGGAGCTGAAGCGATACTTCCGGGATCGGGCCTGGGCGTTGAGGGTTCCCCGCCGGGCGAAGGACCTGGGCGTTGCCGTGCGGCGGAGCATCGAGGAACTGACCCAGGCGCTCGGTCGATCGCCGACCACGGCCGAGTTGGCTGAGCGTGTCGGTGCCGAACCCGATGAGGTGCTCGAGGCGTTGGACGCTGGTGCTGCATTCCGCGTTGGTTCGATCGACGCCCCCGATCCGGACTCGGGAGGATCGGCCGCTGATGGTCTGGGTGAGGCAGAGGGTGGGTACGGGTCCTTCGAGGATGCCGATCTGGTCGGGCGTCTGCTCGACCGGTTGTCCGAGCGAGAGCGCCGTATCGTCGAGCTCCGGTTCTTCGAGGAGTTGAGCCAGCGCGAGATCGCCGAACAGGTCGGGGTCAGCCAGATGCATGTGTCGCGGCTGTTGGCCCGAGCGCTCGAGGCGATGCGGACGTCCGAGGCTGTCGAGCCCGAGGAGTGAGTTCCGTTTGGTCCGGAGCTGCAGTGGGTACGCCTCCTGACATGAATCGTCTCGTGAGCTGGCGGGAGCAGATCGTTTCCTCCACGACGGAATTGTTCTCCCACGGTCCGGTTGCCCTCGAGCACACCCTGGATCATGTCGGCGACCCGGGCCTGCTGGGTCCGGAGTCGGTCTCGTGGCCCGTCATCGGTGATGTTGCTGCGTTCGTCGGCGGGGTTCGGGCCTTGCTGATCCAGGCCGCACATCCAGAGGTGGCCGCCGGGGTGGCCGATCACTCGCAGTACCGCCAGGATCCGCTCGGCCGCCTGTCCCGTACGTCGTACTACGTCAGCACGACCACCTATGGAGCGATGCCTGAGGTCGACGCGGCCGTCGACATGGTCCGCCAAGCCCATCGGGGAGTGTCAGGCACGTCTTCGAGAGGAAAGCCGTATGCGGCTACCGCTCCCGATCTTGCCGGCTGGGTCCACAACGCCTTGACCGACTCGTTCCTTGCCGCCTACCAGGCCTACGGCACTGCCCCCCTCGCCCCGGCTGACCAGGATCGCTTCGTAGCCGAGCAGGCGAGGATCGGCCACCTCCTGGTCGACGGCGACCTACCGCAGACCGCAGGCGACCTCCGCGAAGCGCTCGACACATCTGCGGCGATCGGTTCAACTGAGGCAACACGCGCTGCAGTGAGCTTCTTGACCAACCCACCCCTCCCTCGCAGCGTTCGCCTGGGCTATCGGGCGGTCCTGGCCGCAGCGGTGGCCATCACACCACCCGGCTTACGGGAGGTGTTGGGCATCCGAGCCTTGCCGGGCGCTCGCGAGGGTGGGAAGGCCGCCGTCGGTGCGTTGAGGTGGGCATTAGGGTCGTCGCCCACCTGGCAGTTGGCGCTGGTTCGCGCGAAGGCGCCCATTCCTGCCGGGAAGTTTCGGCAACCCGTACCCGTGCGGTAGGGCACAACCGGCGCGCCGGTGGGATGAGGTGCAGCGACAGCTCAGGCGGCGCTGTCCGAGCGTTGGGCTCGGATGCGGAGGATCGCTCGCCGGGACGCCGCCCGGGGGATATATCCGGCCCGAGCTCGATCTTCGTCGGTTTCGCCGCCCCAGATGCCCGTCTCGAGGTTGGCTCGCCCGGCCTCCCGGCACGGTTCACGGAGGCTGCAGTGACCGCAGAGTTCGAGTGCCGCGGCCTCACGCCTGATACGGGCAGAGTTGGATTCGCGGAAGGGGGCGAAGAACAAATGCCAGTCGCCCCGGCATGGGGCGGTGTCCATCCATTCGGCGTCGATCGGCTCAGGGCCATCGATCGCGGCGGTGTCGACATCATGGGGCATCCGCATGAAGGTGTCGTACCCATCGGCCCTGGAGCTGAAACGTGACCGGCTGTTGCGACATTGGTCACACCGGGCACGGCACTGCAGAGCCAGGTGGGGGGTCGACTACATGGCGAGGAGCGTCGAGCGGACCTTGTCAGTGAAGTCCTCGTGCCACGGTTCGGGCCAGTCGACGATGGCGCCGGGGTGGTCGACCGTCCAGGGGAGTTCGAGGGCTGCCGTCAAGATGCGGCGCTGCTGTTCTGCGGCACCGGGCTCTCCGAAATGGTTGCCCATGGGAGCGTTGACGAACAGGGATCGGGGAGGCAGCACCTGAGCAGTCAGGTCTCGCCCCGTGGAGACGAGCGCTGTGGGAATGCCCGCTGCCTCCACAACCCGTGCGACCAGACCCACGGTCTGGTGATCGAGTGGTCAGGCGGGCACGAGTAGGAAGAGGTCGACCTCGTCGCTCCGCAACTCCTCGACAAGGGCGGGTGCCGACTCGTTCACCACGCGGGACCTGCTGTAGATACGACCCATGAAGCCGCTCCACAGGCGCGGGGCGATGGAACCGATGACCCCGTCTGCTGCTACTTCTCGCAGCCGGTCCACGGGAAACACGCAGTTGACGTCGACGGAGGCGTCTGCCGTGTCGTAGTAGCTGTCGTTGACCGTGAAATCGGTTCCGGGGGTAGCTGGTTCGATCTCGTCCAGCCGGAAGTCGTTCTTGGCGGTGGGGTTCCACGGTGTGACCGAGCAGTGGGCGACACCACCGGAGGTGAGCATCGAGACCCGGCAGTCCTCCAGCGGCCTGGTCGGAGGGCAGAACGGAGTCTCGTCGTTGATCGTCCAGTCGTAGGGCGGGAAACCCTGCTGCCGGTATCGCTGGTTGAGCAGATCGACATATCGCACCGGTTCCATCCAGCGACTGTAGATCGATCGCACCACCTCGGGTGATAGACAGCGGGGATGAAGCCGGTATGGGCGGCCAGCCGGGGGTCGAGGTGACCGAGTCTGTGACCCATGGGAGGCACGACAGAGTCGAGCCACTCGTTGCCGCCCTACAGAAGGTGTGTGGCGAGCGCCGCATGACCCTGGCTGTGGCAGAGAGCCTCACGGCAGGTGCGATACAGGCGGCCATCGGGCGTCACCGTGGGGTGTCGAGTTTCTTCCTGGGAGGGGTGGTCACCTACGACACTGCGGTCAAGGCTGCCGTGCTGGGTGTCGATCTCGACGAGGCTGAGCCCGTCGACGCAGTATCAGACCGTGTCGCCTGCCAGATGGCCGAGGGGGTGCGTCGTCTGATCGGGTCCGACGTCGGTGTAGCCGTCACCGGGTGGGCCGAGGCCGATGCCTCCCACCTTGTTCCCTTCCCCCGAGCCGCCTATGCGGTGGCTGCCCCTGGACTCGACGAACCGACGGTGGGATGGGTGATCGGGCCGGGTACCGACCGGGCGTTGATGATCGAACAGGTGGTCGTCGAGGTGCTGCAGGCAGCCATCGGTGTGGTGACCATGCTGTGACATTCGGCCCTAACAGCTGCCGCTTGGCCCGACGACACTCACTCCACAGCTCGCTTCGAGCCGGGAGGGGACATGATGAAGCGGATCGTGGTTGGCGTCGACTGTTCTGAGGGATCGCTGGACGCCCTGGACTGGGCCACCGGCGTAGCGGAACGCACGGGTGCACCGCTGCAGCTCGTGACCGGATGGGAATATCCGTGGTGGAGCTTCCTTCCGGCACCGATCAGCCTCACCCCGGTTCCCAATCCGGGCGACGTCGAGGGCTCGGTGGCGGCCGGCATCGAAGCGCTGGTGGCCGAGCGGGGGATCGAGCATCTACTGGCCGGGCGGCCGCTGATCCGTGAAGGTGGTGGAGCCGCCGTGCTGGTCGGGGAGGCGCAGCCCGACGACCTCGTGGTGGTCGGGACCCGGGGCCATGGCGCAGCGGTCGACACGCTCATCGGTTCGGTCAGCTCACGGGTCGTAGCTACAGCTCCCTGCTCGGTGGTCGTGGTGCCACCGGGCAGCCCGGCCAGGCGGACGGCGGGTCCCGTGGTCGTCGGGGTCGATGGCTCCGACCAGTCCCTCGCCGCAGTGGCCTGGGCCGTGGCCACTACGGGCAAGGACACGCCGGTCACCGTCGTGGCGACCTGGGGGGTTCCCATGCTGTTCGGCCACGATGGTCTGTCGAGTGATGTCGTGACAGTTCTCGAATCGGATCAGCGGCGGGCAGAGGCTGCGGCGGATCGGGCGGCTGGGATGTTGGCCTCTGCGGGGCGGCCCTACTGCGTCGAGGTGTGCCAGGGGGATGCCCGCCGGGTGATTGCCGAGTTCGGGAGTCGGGCGCTGATGACCGTGGTGGGGGCACGGGGAAGGACCGGGTTGAGCCACGCCCTTTTGGGATCGGTCACCACCTCGTTGGTGCACCGGCCAGGCTGCGTGGTGGTTGTCGTACGTAGCTGACGGTCAACAGCGGCCACAGGCCGGGTCGGGATCGGCCAGACTCAGGGCATGACACAGCGCGTGGTGATCGCCATGATGGAGCACGAGACCAACACGTTCTCGCCGGTGCCCACCCCCCTCGACCGGTTCGGCCGCGGCGGGTTCGGGGTGGCCGTGGGTCCCGATGTGTACCGGCACTTCAAGGGGACGGGGACCGGGTTGGGGGCCTTCCTCGACGTGGCCGACGAGCACGGTATGGAGATCGTGTCACCCGTGGCGGGCAACGCAGCGCCCAGCGGGCCGGTCGAGGCCGAGGCGTACCAGTTCATGACCGACGCGATCTGCGACGCGGTGGCGGCCGGCTGCGACGCATGCATGCTCGACCTCCACGGTGCGATGGTCGCCCAGAGCACCACCGACGGCGAGGGCACGCTGCTGGCTCGCCTCCGCCAGATCGCTCCCGACCTTCCCATCGGGATCAGCCTGGATCTCCACGCCAACATGACCCCGGCCATGATCGACAACTGCACGGTGATGGTCGGGTACAAGACCTACCCGCACCTCGACATGTACGACGCCGGGCGTCACGCCGGCGAACTGCTCGTACGCACCATGGCCGGAGAGATCGATCCGGTGATGGTGTGGGACAGTCGCCCGATCCTGGCCCAGACCCTGCGGATGGGTCATGCCGACGAGCCGATGGGGCCACTCATCGAGATGGCCCGGGCAGCCGAGGCGCGCGGCCTGCTCGCCGCGTCCGTGTTCGGCGGCTTCCCCCTCGCCGATATCTGGCATGCCGGTCTGTCGGTGGTGACCATCGCTGATGGTGACCGAGGGCTGGCCGAGGAGGTTCGGGATCGGATCCTCGAGGCGGCCTGGGCGGAACGGGCCGAGTTCGTGTTCGACTCACGGCCGCTCACCGAGACGGTGGCCGAGGCCAAGGCGATGACCGAGGGTCCGATCATCCTGCTCGATCATGCCGACAACACGGCCTCGGGGGGTACCCAGGACACCACCGCGGTGCTGGCCGAGGTACTGGAACAGGGTCTCGAGCGGGTCGCCATGTTCGGTATCTGTGATCCGGAGACGGTGCAGGTGCTCATGGCTGCCGGGACCGGGGCCGAGGTGACGGTCGACCTCGGCGGGAAGATCGACATGCCCGCCATCGGTCGAAGCGGTGAGCCCTTGACGGTCACCGGAACCGTCGGCGCCATCACCGACGGGAAGTTCGAGGTGACCGTGCCAATGGCCCGGGGAACCACGGTGGACATGGGGCCGAGCGCTGTGCTGCAGATCGGCGAGGTAGCCGTGGTGGTCTGCTCCCGCCACGTCGAACCCTTCGACCCCGGGTGCTTTCGCAGCTTCGGGATCGAGCCCACCGAGATGCGGTACCTCATCCTGAAGTCCCGCATCCACTATCGGGCCGGCTTCGCCGATCTGTCGGTGCGGGACATCCCGTGCAACGGGGTCGGGGTGACGAGCAGCGACAACAGCCTGTTCACCTTCGAGCAGGTACGTCGTCCGATCTACCCGCTGGACCCCAACACCCCGGCTACCCCCGAGTACGGGGTTGCGCCGGCGGAGTGAACGGTCAGCGGACCGCCCACTGCACGAGGGTGTAGGGCGGATCACCGTCGGGGTGGTCCTCGAAGATCGCCTCCACCTCGGCCCCGATCTCGATGTCCTGCATGGGGTCGCCCAGCAGGTTCCCCACCATGCGCAGACCGTCCGCGTGGGGCAACTCGACCAGCACGATGATGTACGGCCCGTGCTCGGCCAGGGCCGGGTGGACCGGGTGGTGGGGGCGTTGCCATGAGTAGATGCGCCCGGTGGGCTCCACGGTGACCCACTCGGGATCGAACGCCTGGCAGTTGTGGCACATCCACTCGGGACCCCACTGATGGTGCCCGCAGTCGGCGCAGCGCTGGACCCGTAGTTCGTGGTTGCGGGTGCCCTCCCAGTAGGGGGCGTCGAGACCGTCGGGCATCGGTGCGGGCTGGGTCAGGCCGGCCGGCAGGTAGGTGTCGCTCATCCGAGGGCCTCCTGGGATCCGTAGATGGCGGTGGAGGCGATCTCCACCATCGGTCCGGCGTTGGCCAGGCTGACCTGCACGTCGGCTACCTGGTTGGACGAATCACCCCGGACCTGGCGCACTGCTTCGATCTGCAGTCCCAGCCCGTGCATGTAGCACTCGGCGAGGTTGCCACCGCTGGTGTTGAGGGGAAGGCTGCCCCCGTCCGCTCGCAGATTGTCGAAGGTGAGCACCTCGTTCGCGTTCTCGTAGGTGCACAGACCGTGCTCGATGAGGCTCATCAGCACCCCGCCGGTGAAGTTCTCGTAGCTCTGCACCACGTCCACATCGGCAGGGGTGATTCCCGCTTGGTCGTACATGTGCTTGGCCGCCGGCTTGAACGACGAGGTGGCGTAATCGGTCTGGTTGTGCACCCAGGCACCGGATCGGTGGCCTCCCGATTGCTGGGCGCCGAGCACCAGGACGGGCCGGTCACTGAGTTCGCTGGCCCTGGGGGTGGAGGTGATGATCATGGCTGCCGCCCCGTCGTTCTCCAGGCAGCAGTCGTAGAGGCGGAAGGGTTCGGTGATCCAGCGGGAACCGTCGTAGGTGTCCTCGTCGAGAGGTCGCCCGTGCATGACCGCTCTGGGGTTGTTCTGGGCATGGTGGTAGCAGGCCAGGGCGATGGCTCGCAGGGTGCTGCGGTCGATGCCGTGCTCGTGCATCACCCGGGTGGTCCGCATGGCGTACATCTGGGCCGGGCTCATCATCCCGTAGGGCAGGGTGTAGGCGAATTCTCCGGTGATGGCTTTGCGTCGCCCACCTTGACCGAAACGACCGAACTGGCCCTGGGCGAGGCCCCGGTAGGCCACCACGACCGATGCCGAACCGGCGCAGATGGCGCCCGCAGCGTTCTGCACGGCCGCCGCCGCTCCGCCGCCGCCGCCGCCCCACTGCATGTTGGAATAGCGCAGTTCGTCGAGCCCCAGGGCGTTGGCCAGACGGGCCGGGGTGTTGCGGTCGTTGCTGTAGGAGCAGAAGCCGTCGATGTCTCGGGGCGAGATGCCCGCATCGTCGCAGGCGTTGAGGATGGCCTGCAGCACCAGCTTGAACTCGGGGTCGGGTGACTGGCCCCGCTTGTAGTACGTCGTCTCACCCACCCCGGCGACGGCCACCCGTCCCCTCAGGTTGTACGAATCGTGCTCACCGCTCATCGATGACTGTCACCTCCACGATCACCTCCACGGTGGTCACCCAACGACGCTAGTCCCCGAGGCTGCCAGGGTGTCGAGAGCAGTCCCGTCGAGTCGGCAGGGCAGCCAGTCGTCCTTCACCGTTGCTCCCAGGGCCCGGTAGAAGTCGATGGACGGGGTGTTCCAATCGAGGACCTGCCACTCGAGCCGCGCTCCGCCCCGTTCGACGGTCAGTCGGGCCAGGGTGGCCAGCAGGAGGCGCCCCAGGCCGGCACCCCGGTGTCGTTCGGGAACGAAGAGGTCCTCGAGGTAGATGCCCGGCTTGCCCCGCCATGTGGAGTAGTTGGCGAAGAACAGGGCGAAGCCCCGGGGCTCGCCGTCGACCTCGGCCAGGAGGCACTCGAAGGGGGGGTGCGGGGCGGTCAGTTGGGCCCGTAGCGAGGCAGGTGTTGCCTCCACCGCGTCGGGTTCGCGCTCGTAGATGGCGAGCTCGGTGATGAAGCGGTGGATGGTCTCGGCGTCGTCGGGACCGGCCCGGCGGATGCGTGGGTCTGACACCCCTCCTTGGTAGCACTAGACAGGAGTCCGATGAGCGGTGACCAGTTGCAGACCTTTCGCCAGAGCATCGACAACATCGATGCTGCCTTGATCCACATCCTGGCCGAGCGATTCCGGATCACCCAGGCCGTCGGTCGTTACAAAGCGGAACACGACCTTCCCCCGGCCGATCCGGCCAGGGAGGAGCGGCAGATCGCCAGGCTGCGAGCCCTGGCCACCGAAGCCGGACTCGACCCAGGGTTCTCAGAGAAGTTCCTCCGCTTCGTGATCGACGAGGTGATTCGCCATCACGAACGTATTGCCGAGGAGTCCGGCGACTGATCTCGGGGCCCGGTTCAGGCGTTCTTGAGGGCGTCAGCCAGGCGGTCGAAGATGGCCCCGACCTCGGCGTCGCTGATGATCAATGGTGGACAGAAGGCGAGGGCTTCCCCGATCGGGCGGCAGACGACCCCGCGGTCCAGCATGGCGTCGCGCACCGGGGCTGCGTCGCGACCCAACTCGCAGGCCCAGATGGCGCCGATGCCCCGGTAGCTCTCGATCATCCCGTCGCCCCGGAGGGCCTGCATGCCGTCCTCGAACTGACGCCCGATGTGGCGGGCTCGGTCGACGAGGCCGTCCTCCTCGATGACGGCCAGGTTCGCGATACCGGCGGCGCACGATGCTGGGTGACCCGAGTACGTGTAGCCGTGGAGCAACTTGCCGGCGTCTGACTCGAAGAGGGTGGCGATCTCGTTCGAGATGATCACCCCCGACAGGGGCAGGTAGCCCGAGGTGACGCCCTTGGCGAAGGTGATCATGTCGGGGGTCACGCCGTAGGTGTGGGAGGCGAACCACTCGCCGGTGCGTCCGAATCCGGTGATGACCTCGTCGAACACGAGCAGGGCCCCGTGCTGGTCACACAGTCGGCGCAGGCCCTCGAGGTACCCGTCGGGCGGAGTGATGACCCCACCGGCTCCCTGGACGGGCTCGGTGACCACCGCGGCGATACGCGCGCCGTGCTCGGCGAACAGTTGCGCTGCCGGTTCGATGTCGTCGTTGGGGATCTCCACCACGTGGGGCATCAGGTCGCCCCATCCCTCACGGTTGGCTGCGATGCCCTGGAGGCTGGTGCCCCCGATGTTGACCCCGTGGTAGCCGCTGGTGCGGCGCACCATGATCTGGCGGTCGTGGTCACCGCGCTGCTGGTGGACACGGCGGACCAGCTTGAACATCGAGTCGATGGCCTCGGAGCCCGAGCAGCCGAGGAACACCCGGCCCTCAGGGTGGGGTGACACCCGCCGAATGGCTTCGGCCACTTCGGTGGCTCCGGGGTGGGTGAACGGATCGAAGATGTTGTAGGTGTCGAGTTGGTTCAGTTGGGCGGAGATGGCATCGATCACCCGCCGGTTGCCATGGCCGATCTGACAGAGCCAGAGGCTGGCAATGCCGTCGATGTACTCCCGGCCCTGGTCGTCGATCAACGTGCAGCCGTTCGCGCCCACGAGGTTGATGAAGTCTGTCTCGGGCTTGGCTGCCACGGCGTAGGCGTGGAGTAGTGCGTCTGGCATGGTGACCCCCTCGGACCGGCCCAGTGGGGGCAAGCCTAACGAACCGGTCGGGGCCGAACGTCACCGCGAACGAGGCTTGCCCCCGGTGCGGCCTAGGCTGCTGGCGGTCCCTGCGTCGCGGTTGCAGGGCGATCCGTTTCCCAGGGAGGCAAGGTGTCGTTGCGTCACGGCAGGCCGATGGTGTCGATTCCCGGTCCGTCGGTCATTCCCGATCGGGTGCTCAATGCCATGCACCGACCGATGCCGAACATCTACGAGGGGGACCTGATCGATCTGTCGTTCAGCGTGCTCGACGATCTGCCGAAGGTGGCTCGAACCTCCCAGCCCGTGTTCGTGTCGGTGTCCAACGGCCACGGGGCATGGGACATGGCCACCTCGAACACCCTGTCGCGGGGCGATCTGGTCTTGATCCTCGAGGCCGGGCGCTTTGCTGGGAGTTGGGGTAGCCAAGCCGCGGTATCGGGGATCCGAACCGAGACGCTGTCGGCGGTTCCCGGGTATCCGGTCGATCCGGCCGCGGTGGAGGAGCGTCTGAAAGCCGACACGGGACACGAGATCGCGGCGATCCTCGTGGTGCAGGTCGATACTGCGACGTCGGTTCGCAACGACATCGCAGCCATCCGGCGGGCCATCGACGCCGCCGGGCACCCGGCCCTGTTCATGGTCGACTGCATTGCCTCGTTGGGCTGTGAGCCCTACGAGATGGACGAGTGGGGCGTCGACGTCACCGTTGCTGCCACCCAGAAGGGCTTGATGGTGCCGCCCGGGCTGGGCTTCGTGTGGGCCTCCGACAAGGCCATGGCTGCCCACGAGCGGGCGGATCTTCGGTCCGGGCACTGGGACTGGACGGCTCGTCGTACCCCGGATGCCCACTACCAGATCTACTGCGGTACCCCACCGGTGCAGCACCTGTACGGGATGAGGGAGGCCCTCGACATGCTGTTCGAGGAGGGCCTCGAGCAGGTCTGGGCCCGTCACCGGGCCCTGGGGGAGGCAGTCCGGGCCGCCGTGTCGATGTGGGCTGTGCCGGGAGCGCTCGGGTACGTGGCCCGTGATCCCGACGCCCGTGCCAACTCCGTCACCACCCTGTCCACCGGCGAGGTCGATGCCGACGAGCTGCGCCGGGTCTGCGAACAGCAGGCGGGTCTGACCCTGGGCATCGGGCTCGAGGGGTTCGAGGGACGGGCCTTTCGGATCGGGCACATGGGGCATCTGAATCCGCCCATGCTGCTCGGAACCCTCGGCACGATCGAGGCCGCCCTGCACGCCATGAAGGTGCCGATGACCGGCTCGGGGGTGGCCGGTGCGGCCCGCAGCCTGGGCGGGGTGCTGGAGGTCTGAGCCGTCAGGGCCGCAGTCAGATGGGCAGGTCGCCGGTGGCCGCCCTCGTCGACCCTGAGTCGGTGAACGCAGCAATGGTCCGCTGGGCGATCCGCATCTGATGCACCTCGTCGGCCCCGTCGGCGAAGCGGGCCCACCGGGCGTGCTGGTACATGTGGGCGAGGGGGGTGTCCGTGGAGTAGCCAAGGGCTCCGTGGACCTGGATCGAGCGGTCGATGACCCGGTTGAGCATGTTGGCCACGAAGTGTTTGGCCATCGATACCTCGGCCTTGAAGTCGTCCTTGCGGTCGATCTTGTGGGCCGCGTGGAGGACCATCAGCTTGGCTTGGTACAGCTCCATCGTGGAGTCGGCGATCATCCACTGGATGCCCTGTTTCTCGGCCAGGAGTGAACCGTGGGCGTATCGCTCGAGGGAGCGGGCCACCATCATGTCCAGGGCTGTTTCTGCTTGGGCGATCCAGCGCATGCAGTGAGCTAGGCGGGCGGGCCCCAGCCGGTACTGGCCGAGGAGGTGGCCCTGGCCGCGGCCCCCCAACATCTGGCGGTCGTGGACGCGGAGATCTTCGATGAGGATCTCCGAGTGGCCGGTGCCCCCGTGCATGGTCTCGATCTGACGGACCTCGTTCCACCCGTCGTGAGGGAGATCGATGATGAAGGCTGAGTTGGCGGCCTGTGGGATGTCGGGGTTCTCCTCGGTTCGGCATACGAGGATCGCGAAGCGGGCCCGATGGGCGTTGGAGATGAACCACTTGTGGCCGTTGATCACCCATTCGTCGCCGTCGGGGTACGCCGAGGTCTGGATGAGGGTGGGGTCCGAGCCGGCCACCTCCGGCTCGGTCATCGCGAAACACGAGGTGGCGGTGCCGGCGCACAGCGGTCGGAGGTAGGTCTCTTTCTGATGGTCGGTGCCCCAGTGCAGCAGGGTGTGCATGTTGCCCTCGTCGGGCGCCTGGCAGTTCATCACCCACGGGCCGTAGTAGCTCCGGGCTGCTTCGGCCTGGACCATGGCCAGCTCGACATGGCCGAGTCCCATGCCTCCCCACTCGGGCGGCATGTGGGGCAGCCACAGTCCCGCGTCGGCAGCCGCCTTGCGCATGCCGATCAGGGCCGAAAGGTAGGCCTTGCGGTCGTGCTGATCGAGCTTGTCCCGCTCGATCTCGGCTTCGACAGGCTTGACCACCGTGTCCACGAAGTCGCGGATACGGCTGCGCAGCTCCTCGAGTTCCGGTGACAGGGTGAAGTCGATGGCCATGGGGCCACGCTAACCGTCCCCGTTCAGACAGGCGCTGGTGCCACGTCGAACACCTGGGGTGCGGTGGCCGGGCGCAGGTCGATGGAGTGGCCGTTCACCTGCCCATTGCGAGTGGAGTGGTCGTCGGGTCCCTCGCTGCGAGGCGGTGTTGGTGCGGGGGGTGATCCGGCGGCCATGAAGATCAGCCCGCCGAGCGCAGCAACGACGGTGATGGTGATGAAGGCCACCCGGTAGTCGGTGAGGTCTTTCACCACGCCGACCAGCAGCGGACCACCGGCCACACCGATGATCATCAGGAGGGAACCCAGCCCGTAGATGCGGCCGTAGTCGCGGATGCCGAACGCCTCGGTCAGCAGCAGAGGGTGCAACATCAGGAGGTTGCCCATGGCAGAGCCGAGGATCACCACCCCGATGGCGAAGAGGAGGCGGGTCTCGGCGACGGCGAGGATGGCGATGCCGAACACCTGGACGCCGATGAGCACCCGGGTGAGCGAGGACAGCCCCACTTTGGAGGCCACGATGCCACCGACGATCCGGAACACCACGCTGATCACTGGGAGGAGGGTGAGGATGAACACGGCCGTTGCTACGTCGGTGCGCACCCGGACCAGGGAGAACGCATGCTGGATCGCCCCCACCTGGGCCCCCATCACGAGGATGAACCCGATCGACATCACCTTGAAGTAGCGGCTGCGGCGGGCCTCGTCGAACGGCACGCCGGGGGCTGTCGCCATGGCGCCGCCGGGCTCGGTCGTGACCGTGGGGTCGGCCGGGTCACCATCGGGTCGCTGGCCGATGCTGTGGGGCCACGGCCGCAGTGCCAACCAGATCAGGGGGAGGTTGGCCGCCACGAACCAGAAACCGATCTGGGGCGCCCAGAACTCGAGGGACACCTGGTCGATCAAGCGCCCGATATAGGGACTCACCGTCGCGCCGCCGAGCGACAGGCCGGTCGACGCGATCGACATGGCGATCACCCGGCGTCGGTTGAACCAGCGGCCGATCATGGTGGTGCACGGCACGAGTCCGACCAGGGAGTACCCGGCTCCGAAGATGATCATCACTGCGAACATCTGCCAGGGCGCGCGGATCTGACCCAGTAGGGCCAGCCCTCCGCCGCCGGCGATCGCGCCAACGGTCATCACCCAGCGCACGTCGAAGCGGTTGATGAGCCCGCCGGTGTAGTACCCGCCCAACCCCGACGCAGCGAAGTAGACCCCGGTCCCGGCTCCGGCCATGCCAGAGCTGAAGCCTTGCTCACGCACGAGGGCATCGAGGAAGACACCCTGGCTGTAGAAGGCGAAGCCCGAGCCCAGGGTCATGATGCCGAAGAGGCCGATCAGGACGATCCAACCAAAGAAGAAGGACGGCTGACGATCGGACATCGGTCACAGAGTGCCAGCTACCGTCGGAGAGTGCTCAAAAAACCAGCGGTGATATTGGTCACGGTGATGGCCTTGCTTGCCGGAGCCTGTGCTGGGAGCTCGGGGTCCGGTTCGGCGGCACCTGCATCGACCGACGACCCCGACCCGGCGGACGCAGTGGTAGCGAGCACGACTGCTCCGACGCCTCCCACGACGGTTCCTGAGGTGGTAACCACGTCGACGTCAACCCCGCCATCGGACCCGTGTGTCGACGGTGGTGCAGCGGGCGGCGCTGGTGGTGTCGTCGTCTCGGGCGGTCTCGAGTACCCGTACTCGGTGTTCGTCCCGCCGGGCCTCGATGGCCAGCCCGTGCCGGTGGTGCTCGAGTTCCACGGCCTCGGCTCCGATGGGCCCGGTCAGGCCGGGCTGAGTGGGTACGCGGCTCTCGCCTTGCGGGAGGGTTTTGTCGTGGTGAGTCCGACCGGCCCGCCTGCCGCCGGGGACACCGCCAACTCCTGGGAGCTCGTGCAGTTCGACGACGCAGCCCGCGACGACGTGGCCATGGTGCGGACCCTGGTCGACCAGGTCGCTCAGGACGTGTGCGTCGACCGGTCCCGGGTGTATGCCACCGGGCTGTCCAACGGCGGCTATTTCAGTGCCCGTCTGGCCTGTGAAGCCGCTGACCTGGTGGCGGCCGTGGTGGCGGTGGCAGCAATCAGCCACCCTGATGGCTGCGCTCCGTCCCGGCCGGTGCCGGTGATGGCCATCCACGGCACCGCCGACGCCATCGTGCCCTTCGATGGATCGGGTGAATCGGTCCTGCTCACCGATGACATGGGGCCTGCGGTGCGGGCCGCGTTCAGTGTCTTCTTCGAGCAGGTGATGCCCGACGAGCTCGCCGAGTTCGCTACCGGGGCGCGGTGTGCCTCGGTCGTCGACGAGGCGGTCGGACCCGACACATCCCTCCGCCGATATACCGACTGCGACGGTGGTGTGGAGATGCGCTTCTACACGGTGCGCGACGGCGGCCACACCTGGCCGGGTTCGCCGCTGGCCGCTCTGTTGGCGCCCACCCTGGGCTACGCCACGACCGACATCGATGCCACCGCCGATGGCTGGGCCTTCATGTCCGGCTACGCCATTCCCCGCTGAGGTCTAGCCTGGCCGCCATGGAGATGATGCGGGCGGCTCGGATGGTCGAGGTGGGGAGGATGGAGTGCGAGGAGATCGAGATCCCTCCGCTCGCCGACGGGCAGGTGATGCTCAAGAGCGAGATGGCCTCCATCTGCGGGAGTGACCTCCACGTGGTGATGATGGGGGCGGGGGTGCTGTTTCCTGCGCCGTGCCCCCACGGCTACCCGAGCCACGAAGGGATCGGCCAGATCGTGGAGAGCCGAGTTCCCGGCCTCGAGGTGGGTACCCACGTGCTCAGCTTTCCCAATCCACCGGTCGGGGAATGCTTCAACGAGTACCAACGGGTCGGGGGAAGTTACGTGACGCCGCTGCCGCCGTCGGCCCTGCCCAACTCGCATCTCCTGATGGGGCAACAACTCGGCACCGTGATCTACGCCCGTCGCCAGCACTTCCGCGACGTGCACGGTGAGACGGTGGTCGTGGTCGGGCAGGGTTCGGCTGGGTTGTTCTGGACGTATCTACTGAAGCGGGAGGGTGCCGAGCGGGTGATCGTGTCGGACCTGTCCGATGCTCGCCTCGAGGTGTCCCGACGGTACGGGGCTGACGTGTGCGTGAACGCGAGCCGGGATTCCCTGTACGAGGTGGTCCAGGACCTGACCCGGGGTCAGGGTGCCGACTACGTGGTGGAGGCCGTCGGGCGATCGGAGACGTTCCTCGATTCGGTGAATCTGGTCCGGATGGACGGCCAGATCATGTGGTTCGGGTTGCCCAGCACCGACAATGACATCCAGTTCCGGTTCGACAAGTTCTTCCGGAAGCGGCTCTCCGCCGCGTCGACGTATGGAGCGCAGGAAGAAGCTGATGCGGTCTCGTTCAGGGAAGCCCTGCGTCTCATCGCCAACGGCGAGATCGACGTGGCGCCGCTGTTGAGTCATGTGTTCTCGGTGGAGGACATCAACACCGCGATGCACACCGCCCACGAGCCCCATGAGGTGGGAGCACTCAAGGTGTCGATCGACTTCCCCTAGTTAGTGGGTGTGATGGCGATGGCGGGGTGGGTGATGATGCTGGCGCCGAGGGAGCCGTGGAAGGGGTTGTCGGTGTAATTGAACACGCCGCCGTCTTTGCCGAGGAGGAGGTAGCCGTTGCCGGTGGTGGTGATGTCGGCGATCGCGGCGTTGAGGGTGAGGTGGGACAGTGAGCCTTTGTAGTGGGCGTCGCCGAAGGCGAAGATGGCGCCGTCGCCGGCGGTGAGCCAGTAGCCGTTGCCTGAGGGGGTGGGGGTGATGGCTGTGGTGGGTGCGTTGAGCCAGTGTTCGGGGATGGTGTTGGGTGGGGTGATGGCAGGGATGGCGCCGTGGTAGTGGGCGTCGCCGAAGGCGAAGACGCCGCCGTCGCTGGCGAGGAGCCAGTAGCCGCCGCCGGTGGGGGTGGTGGCAGCGTCGATGATGGGGGAGTTGAGGGTGAGGTGGATGAGGTCGCCGTGGTGGGTGGCGTCGCCTCGGGTGATGGTGCGGCCAGTGTTGGTGTGGACGTACATCCCGTTGCCGGTGGGGGTGGGGGTGAGGGAGATGACGTGCTCGGGTTGGGGGGTGGTGTTGGCGAAGTGGTAGGAGGGGGTGAGGGTGGTGGTGTCGATAGGATCGAAGGGGGTGGCATCGCCTCGGGCGTGGATGGTGCCGTCGTCGGTGAGGATCCAGTAGCCGTTACCGGTGGTTGTTTGCTGGATGGCGATGGCGTTGTAGTCGGGGTGGTCGGCAGCGATGATGGATGGGAAGGCGAGGGCGTTGCCGAAGGTGTAGACGTTGCCGGCTCGGTCGAGGATCCAGTAGCCGGTGTTGATGGGGGTGGGGGTGAGCGGTCCGGTGGGGGTTGAGGTTGTGCTGGTGCCTTTGGTGTTGGAGGCGGTGACGGTGATGGTGTAGGGGGTGC
>JAYPWI010000029.1:40452-44446 GCA_038135065.1 Acidimicrobiales bacterium | reverse complement strand
CGCGACTGGGTGAGCATCAACCGGGGGAAGGTCGTCGGCTTCGACTCCCCCGCTGAATGATCAGTCCTCGTCGCTCTCGTCGAGGAGATGGCCTGCCGCAGCGAGCGCAGAGGCGATGGCAACTGCCCGTTGGTACACGGCCTCGAAATAATGCTCGGCGACCTGCTCGCGGCCACTGAGCGGGGGTGGACCGAGGGAGCGCACCACCGCCGCCGGGTCTTCGGTCAGTGCGATAGCGGATGGGCTGTCGGGCAGCGGCTCTGCGCCTTCCCAGAACTCACGATGCTCTTCGACCTGCTGCTCCGGGGCACTGACCCGCCGAACACGGGTATTGGACCCCCTGCGCCGGCGACTCATCGGTTACCTCGCCCGCTGGCAAGCCATGGACGATCCGACAACATCACGCCACCTCCACAAGGCTGGCCGACGCCTCGTTCTCCTCGTCCTCCGAATCGTCGGTGAGGAGCAGGCTCTCGTCGATTCCAAGGGCCCGACGAAGCTGTTCGGCATCGAGGTCGTCCACCGAGCTGGACTTCGGCAGTGCCATGTCTGCGATGACCCGCTTGTCTCGGACCACCTCCTCGACCCGCTCATCGACCGTTCCCGGACACACCAGGCGATGGCAGACCACCGTCTTGGTCTGGCCGATTCGCCACACCCGATCCCGGGCCTGGTCCTCGACGGCGGGGTTCCACCACCTGTCGTAGAGCACCACGTGACTGGCTGCCGTGAGGTTGAGTCCCGTACCGCCCGCCTTGAGCGAGAGCACCATGGCCCCGGGGCCATCGCCCGATTGGAATGACTCGACAAGGCGGTCTCTGGCGGCGCGGCCCAAGCCACCGTGGTAGCACTCGATGGGCATGTCGAAGCGTTGAGTGAGGTACTCGGCGAGTCGCTCTCCCCAGGACGCGAAGTGGGTGAACACCAGGACCCGCTCGCCCGACGCGAACACCGACTCCATGATCTCGTTGAGCCGTGCGAGCTTGCCGCTCCGACCGTCCAGCCCCTGGTCGGGGTTCTCTGGTTCGTAGTTGAGCGGATGGTTACAGATCTGCTTGAGAGCGGTGATCGCAGCCAGCACAGCACCCTTGGGGCGACTGAAGTTGGTCTCCGAGTCCGCCGTGTCACGCACCAGCTTGTCCAGCACGGCCTGATACAGGCCGATCTGTTCGGGGGTCATCGAGCAATGGGCGAGCTCGTCAATGCGGTCGGGGAGTTCCGCTGCGATGGCCGGCTCAGCTTTCGTCCGGCGGAACACGAGCACGCCGTTGAGGGCACGGAGTGCGGACTCTGCGGCTCCGCGAGCATCTCCGGGCGAGCTCAGCTGGCCGATGAACGAGGCCCGCTCACCGACCAGACCGGGGTTGCAGAAGTCGAGGATCGACCAGAGGTCGCCAAGTCCGTTCTCGATCGGGGTACCGGTAAGGGCCACGCGTGTGCGGGCCGGAATCTTGCGGAGTTGGCGCGCCGTCTCGCTGGTGTGGTTCTTGATGGCTTGCGCCTCGTCGAGAACAACCCGGTCCCATTGGATTGCTGACATCGCCTCGACGTCACGAACAGCGGTCCCGTAGGTGGTGATGACGAGATCGACATCGGCGACCCGACCGGCCAGCTCCTCGGGGCTTGCCCGGTTGGGCCCGTGATGGACGAGTACCGAAAGCTCAGGGGTGAACGACCGTGCTTCGGACCGCCAGTTGCCCACCACGGCTGGCGGTGCGATCACGAGGGCAGGGCCTTGACCGGCCGTCGCCCCTATGCGTGCCAGGACGGTGGGCGTTTTGCCGAGTCCCATGTCCAAGGCCAGACACCCGCCCAAGCCGGCACTGTCGAGGAAGCCGAGCCAGCCGTAGGCGTTGGCCTGGTAGGAACGAAGCTCGCCCCTGAAGCCATGGGGCGTCGTCTCGAGGTCGCCGCCGGCCTGACCCGCCGCGGCGAGGATCTCGGCTGCCCAACCGCTCCCGGCTACCGCAACACCACCGCTGACCGGAGTTCCCTCGAGTCCCAATGCGTGGCGGAGCATTTCAGCGCCGGTCAGAGCAGTCGTGGCACTTCGCTCGGCCAGGGCCAGCGCCGCTTCCTGCAGGTCAGCGTGGTCCAGGGCGACCCACTTCCCGCGTGACTGGACCAACGGTCGCGCCTCTAGGGCAAGTCGAGCGACCTCGGCTGCAGTGAGCTCGACATCACCGAAGACGGCGGACCAACTGACCGCGGTGAGTTGCTGTGCTCCGACCCGACTGTCCCCCTGCTCCTCCGCACGCAGTAACAGCGAGGCCTGCGGCTTCCGTCGCGACAGTTCAGGAACCCGCACCTCGAAGCCGGCCGCCTCCAGAGCTGGTCCTGTGACCGACATCAGACGCCAGGCTTCGTCCTGGTTGAGGATGACCTCTCCACGACGGCGTCCACCTGGTCGGAGAAGCTCCGGTAGGAGTCGTTCCATACGAGCGAGCTGGTCCTTGACCTCGGTCCGGCGAGTGTTGGACCCGCTCACCAGGGCAACCTCGACCGGTTCGAGCACATGTTCCGGCCCTGGGGACAGGACCCTGAGGTGCCATGCACCGGCGTCGTCGGGCTCGTCCAACTGAGCGATGAGGGCGTACTTGGCCACTGCGGTGACGGGACGAGCCCATTGCTCCAGACGGCGGGCCAACTCGGCACCATGGGTCGCCGAGCTTGCGAATCGGTCACCTCCGAGATGGGCGAGGAATGCCTCGGCCACATCGGCCTTGCTACGCGGGTCGGGTGGCGGCGCAGGAACATCGAGTCGCTGGGCTGCGTTGGCCACCATCGCGTGGACCATCCCAGCCAGGGTCGCCTGGACGACAGCACGGGCATCGGGGCCAGGATCCACTGCAGTCACGCTGCCGGGCAGCGAATCTGACAGGGCCTTGACGAGGTCTTGGCTGATGATGCCGGGGACCCACTGAACTGAGAACTCGGCCTTGTCCCCGCTCCCCTTCTTGTTTCGCCGGCGGCGAGCTCGCTGGAGCCGGGGAACGGTGCGACCCTGCCCGACCAATTCGACGGCGTGAACGGCAATGAGGCTCAGCCACCGCGCGCTCGCTCCCAGGGTCAGCAGTCCCTCATCCCCCTGGCCTGGCTCGACGTCGACCATTGGCTCCGCAGGAGATGAGTGGACCATGGACCCCAAGGCGACCAGCCACCCGAGGACATCTCCGACGTCGGCCACCAGCGCCGCCGCCGACTCCCCGTGTGGGAGCTTCACCTGGCGATGTTCGCTCCAAGCAGCTTCGGGAGCGCCGCAGGCCACCAGGCGGGCCAGGACTCCGTCGCCGTCGTCGGCTTGGCCTCGGGCCCCACAGGCCCACGCCACGATCCGATTGGAGGCCCAGGACAGCTGGAGCGCAGTTGGTGCCGCTGGCAACAGCACGGGGGCAGCTTCGACCTCGGTAGGAGCTTCGACCGCAGGGTCCCATCCAGTCAGCCGCTGCAGGGCTGCACCCAACGCCTGGACCTCGTTGCGGAAATCGGCAATTACTTGCTGACGTTCCGGTCCCCTGAGGGCCTCCACCCGTCCGAGGTGTCCTTCTGCCTCGTCGAGAAGGTCGAGCAGCACGTTGCGCCAACGGAGTGGGTCGCTTCGCAGGGCAGCGAGCTGTACCTCGTCGGCAATGCCCTCGGCCTCGGCCCGCGCCAGAGTCGCGATGTCGGACCAACTCAGAGCGGCCAGGGCTGAAGGTTCGTCAGCGGCGCGCCCGTCGAGAGGATGGACCTGCCCGGAATCGGTATGGGTTTCGACCTGTGTCATGCGTTCTGATCGCAGTCGGGGCAACCCATCTCGGGTGCCCATCGTCATGCAGGGGGGTAATCGTTCTGCCCAGCGAACCAACTGCGGTCCGGGGCGAGAACCACGGCGCCGGAGTGCTCCCCTCATCCCGTTGGGAGCATCAGCAACCTGATGGCCACCCTATCGCGGCACCTGCGCCATGACACCAGTCGGCGCCGGATTGCCGGACGAAAGCTGTCGCCCCGATCC
>JAYPWI010000029.1:0-40442 GCA_038135065.1 Acidimicrobiales bacterium | reverse complement strand
GGGCTGGATACCGTGGGCCCATGCGTTGGTCCACTGTTTTCTTCCCTACTCTTCGTGATGCGCCGGGAGACGCTGAGGCGGCCTCGCACCGTCTGCTGGTTCGAGCCGGCTACATCCGACAACTCCACGCGGGCCACTACAGCCTGTTGCCTCTGGGTCTGCGGGTCCACGACAAGGTGGCTCGGGTGATTCGGGACGAGATGGACGCCATTGGCGCCCAGGAGTTCCTTCTTCCTGCCATGCACCCCGCCACCATCTGGCAACAAAGCGGCCGTTGGGAGGTCATGGGCGACGAGATGTTCCGCCTACAGGATCGGTCTGGGGTCGACCTGGCCCTCGGCATGACCCACGAGGAGATCTTCTCGGTGCTGGCAACGGAGCTCAAGTCCTACAAGGAGCTGCCCCAGATCTGGTACCAGATCCAGACAAAATTCCGCGATGAGCCCCGGCCCAAGAGCGGTCTCTTGCGGGTCAGGGAATTCGCCATGAAGGACTCGTACAGCTTCGACCTGGACGAAGCCGGCCTCGATGTGAGTTTCGATGCACACCACGAGGCATACGGTCGCATTTTTGCTCGCCTCGGCCTCGATGCGATGCCCGTCCAGGCCTCCTCGGGGTCGATGGGAGGGTCCGCCAGCATCGAATTCATGGTCACGAGCCCGGCGGGTGAGGACGACGTGGTCGTCTGCCCGGGATGCGAGTACCGGGCAAACGTCGAGCGGGGGACATCAGTCCTGGATGCCATCGAGGACCCGGCCTTTCCTGGTACTCCCGAGCGCTTCCCTACCCCGGGGGTCCGCACGATCGCAGCGCTCGAGGATTTCCCCGGCGGCGCAGCGGCCACATCGCAGATCAAAACGCTGGTGATGGTCCTCGACGGCCAGGTAACCCTTGTGCTCTTGCGCGGCGACCACCAGCTCAACGTGCAGAAGCTGCAAGATCACACTGGCGCCCTGGCGTTGCGTCCGGCAGACGCCGACGAGGCGTTCGCGCACCTCGGTGCCCACCCGGGCAGCCTCGGGGCTGTCGGGGTCACCGACCTTCCCATCATCGCAGATGTCGCCCTCCAGGGCCGATCGGCGATGACAACAGGCGCCAACGAGGACGACGTACACGTCCGGGGTGTCGACATCGCGCGGGACATCACGGTCGGGTCGTGGGCCGACCTGCGGGAGGTTCGCGCCGGTGAGGCGTGTCCGACCTGTGGCGTCGCCCTGAAGATCGTCCGCTGCATCGAAGCGGGGCACATCTTCAAACTGGGCCGAAAATACGCAGAGGCCATGAACATCTCGGTCCTCGATGAAGCCGGTGTCGCTCGCACCCCCATCATGGGTTCCTATGGCATTGGTGTCGGTCGGGCTGTCGCTGCGATCGTGGAGAACCATCACGACGACCGGGGAATCATCTGGCCGATGGCGGTAGCGCCCTTTTCAGTGGTCATCACAGTGATGAGCGCCAAGGATGACGAGGTGGTCGCCGAGGGAGAGCGGCTCTACAGCGAACTCCGGCAACGGGGCATCGATGTACTGCTCGACGACCGTGATGCGCGCGCAGGGGTGAAGTTCGCTGATGCGGAGCTGATCGGTATTCCGTACCGGATCACCGTCGGGAGTCGAGGCCTGGCGAATGGCGAGGTCGAAGTGACCGAGCGCTCGACTGGGGAGACCGTGATGGTTTCCGCGTCGGGCGCCGTGGATCATGTCGTCGCCCTAGTCAGGGCGGTGCTGTGAAGGCGGGCCCGGTACCACCATGCGGTAATCTTCCACATCGTGGTCATCAGTTCGGATTGATCTGATCCCGACCCGGTCGACGGTTCGGTTGAACAGTCGGGTTCGCCTGAGAGGTGTGCAGTGTCCGATATCGATGAGCCCGGCGACGACGACATCGACTTGTCCGCGCTGGGTGACGAGGACCTCGTTGCGCAAATGCACGACGACCTGTACGACGGCCTCGCAGAGGAGATCGCCGAGGGTACGGAACTGCTACTCGGGCGGGGCTGGGCTGCGGAGCGCGTGCTCAACGAGGCCCTCGTCGAAGGAATGCGGATCGTCGGCATCGATTTCCGGGACGGCATCCTGTTCGTCCCTGAGGTGCTCCTAGCCGCCAATGCGATGAAGGCCGGGATGGAGCTGCTCCGACCCCTCCTGGCCGAGACGGGAGCCGAACCGATCGGCTCGGTGGTCATCGGCACGGTGAAAGGCGACATCCACGACATCGGGAAGAACCTCGTGGGCATGATGCTCGAGGGTGCCGGGTTCGAGGTGCACGACCTGGGCATCAACACCGATGTCGACGAGTTCCTCGCAGCCCTCGACGAGCATCAGCCCGACATCCTCGGAATGTCTGCCCTGCTCACCACCACCATGCCCTACATGAAGGTGGTGATCGACACCCTGGTGGAGAAGGGTCGGCGTGACGACTTCATCGTGCTGGTCGGCGGGGCGCCCCTGAACCAGGAGTTCGCCGACGCCATCGGGGCCGATGCATATTGCCGTGACGCCGCCGTGGCGGCCGAAACCGCTTCGCACCTCGTCGCCCAGCGTCGTGGGGGGTGAGCGATAGGTGGAACGAGCACCCCGGATATTGGTCGTCGCGTGCGGAGCGTTGGCCCGGGAGTTCGCTGAAGTCATCGAGCGGAACGGGCTCGCGTCTGTCGATGTCGAGTGCCTGCCAGCCCACCTCCACAATCGACCTGAACGGATTGCCCCTCTCCTCGACGACCGGTTGACGGCGCGGCGCGAAGCATATGACCGGGTGCTCGTCGGCTACGGCGATTGCGGCTCGAGTGGTGCAATCGACGAGGTATGCCAGCGTCACGGGGCGGAGCGGCTGCCGGGGGCCCACTGTTACGAGTTCTTGGCTGGCGCAGCAACCTTCGCCGAACTTCACGATCCGGACCCGACGGCGTTCTACCTCACCGATTATCTGGCCCGACATTTCGACCGTCTCGTCCTCGATGGCCTCGGCATCACAGCCCATCCGGAACTCCGGAGCGCCTACTTCGGTAACTACACCAGGGTGGTCCTGCTCTCCCAGCGAGGCGACCCTGCAGTGGAGGCGCTGGCCCGCCGGGCTGCCGCCGCGCTCGATCTTCCCCTGGAGACACACATCACCGGGTACGGCGATCTTGAAGGTGTGCTGGTTCGCAGTGTGGGGACAAACGTGAGGGTGTCGGGCATCCGCGTAGGCAGCGGGGCGCCACGATGAGCCGCCGCCGGACTCGAGACCGAGACTCGATGGTTGTCATCCGATGGAGGGATATCCCGGCGCAGGTGAGCGCGACGGCAGGCGGTGTGAAGCACACCCGAGTGCTGGACGACCGGTTTCAGCACGCCATCGATCGAGCCGCCGCCGTTGCCGGTCTGACCGACACACAGTCATATGTGGCCGAGTGGAAGCGGGACACCCACCCGCTGGATGAGCCGCCAGACGTCGCTGTGGCCCGGATGGTCGAGCACCTTCACACATCCTTCGATCGTGTCAGGCTGGAGGCGCTGGTGGCCCGTGGCGGTGGTATCGAACACCCCGAACGGGGCCAGGACGAGGGGGGGCTTGCACCATGACCGACACCGTTGTTTCCTCTGCCACCCGGGAGGTCGTGATCGGCTTCGGGCGGCCATTCGTGATGATCGGCGAGCGGATCAATCCCACGGGTCGCAAGCTGCTGGCCGAGGAGATGCGCCGTGGCGACTTCTCCCGGGTGGAGGCTGATGCCCTTGCCCAGGTGGCGGCGGGAGCCACCATGCTCGACGTCAACGCGGGCATTCCTTTGGCCGACGAACCAGCGCTGCTGGCCAAGGCGATCGAGCGAGTACAGGCAGTGACCGATGTTCCCCTGGCCATCGACTCGTCGATCATCGAAGCCCTGGAGGCAGGAATAGCCGTGTATCAGGGCAAACCACTCATCAACTCGGTCACCGGCGAAGACGAGGTTCTGGAGCGGGTGCTGCCGATGGTGGCAAGAGCCGGGGCAGCCGTCGTGGCCATCTCCAACGACGAGACCGGTATCAGCGAGGACCCCGACGTCCGCTTCGAGGTCGCCGCCAAGATCGTGCGGGCGGCCAACGACCACGGCATTCCCACGGCCGACGTGGTGGTCGACCCACTCGTCATGCCGATCGGTGCCATGGCGACCGCCGGGCTGCAGGTCTTCCACCTTGTCCGCCGTCTTCGCGACGAGTTGGGCGTCAACACGACGTGCGGAGCCAGCAACATCAGCTTCGGGTTGCCGAACAAGCACGTGGTCGCCGGCACATTCCTGTCCATGGCCATCGGTGCCGGCATGACCTCGGCCATCATGAACCCTCTCCACCCCGAGACCCGTACCGCCGTTATGGCTGCGAACGTGCTGGCAGGCCAGGATGTGAACTGCGAGGCGTGGATCGCTGCCCATCGAGATCCCAGCGCGGGATCTGAACGCCCCGGCAGGCGGCGAGGCGGGCGTCGGGCGAGGGTCGGCGACGAGTCGCCGCCCGCGGAGGGGTGATATGAGCGAGCGGCGCGTCGTCTTCACCCCATCGGGGCGCGACGGAACCGTTCCCGCTGGGTCGACCGTGCTGGACGCGGCCCGAGCACTTGGAGTGGACCTCGATTCGGTGTGCGGTGGGCGCGGTAGCTGCGGGCGCTGTCAGGTGGTGCCGGTGCTGGGTGCCCTCGCTAAGTGGGGCCTTGCCCCCGATGGCTCGGAACTGAGTACCCCTGGGCCCACCGAGCAGAACTATCGCGGGCGCCGCGCCATCGAGCCCGGAGGCCGGCTCGGCTGTCAGGCCGTAGTGCACGGCGACGTTGTGATCGACGTTCCCGCCGACTCACAGCTACGCGGACCCGTCGTACGAAAGTCCATCGACGTCGCCGGGCTGACCCTCGACCCGGCAACCGTGCTGCGAGTGGTCGACACGCCGGCCATGGACGGGAGTACCGACGCAGCGAGCGCACTCAGCGAGGCCATTGCTGCTGAATGGGCCATCGACATCGCGGCATGGGACGTTGCGGCGTTGCGAGAGGTACATCGAGCTGTCGGGGGCGAGGAGGGGGTGCTCACCGTCGCTGTCCAGGACAGATCGGGTCGACCCGTCGCAGTGCGTGCGTGGCCTGGGATCCGGACGCGACCCCTCGGCGCCGCCGTGGACATCGGTTCCACAACCCTCGCCGTACACGTCCTGGATCTGGCGACCGGAGAGGTGTTGGGCAGCCATGGCGCAATGAATCCACAGATTCGGCTCGGTGAGGACCTCATGAGCCGCGTCTCCTACGTGATGATGAACGACGGTGGTTGCGAGGAGCTGACAACCCTCGTCCGCCAGGCGTTGGTTTCGTTGTTCAACGATGTCGCCGAAGCGGCCGGCGTCGAAGCATGCGACATTCTCGAGGTTGTGCTGGTCGGTAATCCGATCATGCATCACCTCGTCCTCGGGCTGGATCCCACCCCGCTCGGCCAGGCCCCGTTCGTGTTGGCAACTGCTTCGGCCATGGAAATCGACGGGCGCGACCTCGGACTCCAGTGTCAGGCAGCTCGCGTCTACATCGCTCCCTGTATCGCCGGTCACGTGGGGGCCGACACGGCGGCGGCCATATTGGCCACCTCTCCCCACACCGCCCAGGGAGTGCAGCTACTCGTCGACATCGGTACCAATGCAGAGATCGTTCTCAGCGGCCCGAGCGGCCTGTTCGCTGCCTCGAGTCCCACTGGTCCCGCCTTCGAAGGCGCCCAGATCACCCATGGGCAACGGGCCACCGCTGGGGCCATCGAGCGGGTACGGATCGACCCGACATCATTGGAGCCGACCATCAAGGTCATCGGGTCGGACCTGTGGTCTGACAGCCCCCTGTTCAGCCAAGAAGTAGCCGACGCCGACGTCACTGGCATCTGTGGTTCGGGCATCGTCGATGTCATGGCGCAGATGTACTTGGCGGGCGTCCTCAGCGCAGACGGCACCATCGGACCCGTTCCGGGACGACCCTCGGATCGGATCGTCAGTCAAGGTCGTACGTACGGCTACGTTCTGCACCGCTTCGAGGCGCCCGACCGCTCCCCCATCATCGTGACGCAGGCCGATGTTCGAGCCGTGCAATTGGCCAAGGCGGCCCTGCGGGCCGGTATCGATCTCCTTCTCGAGCGTGCGGGTATCGACATGGTTGACGGAATCTGGTTGGCCGGTGCATTCGGGGCCCACCTCGACCCCTTCCACACCCGGGTGCTCGGCCTCGTCCCCGACGCCGGCGGTGACAGTGTGCGCGCTGTGGGAAACGCAGCTGGCGCAGGTGCGGTGAAGCTCCTGCTGTCCCGGGCGCAGCGGTGCGAGATCGAGCGGCTCGTTGACACGGTCACCAAGATCGAAACGGCGCTCGAGCCGCGATTTCAACAACTGTTCGTCGATGCGATGGCCATCCCTCACGCTTCCGCACCTACCCCGTATCTGGAGGCTGCCGTGGCGCTCCCCGATCGATCCGCTGCACGCAATGCCGGTCCCGAACGTCGCCGACGAGGGCGTCGGGTTCCAACCGGCGGAGTGGAGCAGTCATGAGCGAGCGTCGGGGAAGGAGCGGGGGACGCGCAGCCCGCCAGGCGGCTCGGAGAGCTGGCCGAACCGAGGTTGCCTCCTACCTGCGTCGGAGGTTGCCCCCGGTCGAGGTCCTCGACGAAGAAGGATTGCTGCAGATCGAGCAGAACGCCGAGACCATCTTGTCCGAGGTGGGGATCGCCTTTCAGGGGTATCCCCGGGCCCTGGATCTGTGGCAGGAAGCGGGAGCCGAGGTCGACGGCGAACTCGTCCGCTTCCCTCCCGGATTGTGCCGGAGTCTCGTCACCGCCACCGCACCCAGTTCCTTCATCCAACACGCCCGCAACACCGAGCGTTCGGTTCTGATCGGTGGTGATGCCACCGTGTTTGCCCCGAACTACGGCTCCCCCTTCGTCACCGATCTCGACAAGGGACGGCGCTATGCAACGCTCGAGGACTTCGAGAACACGGTGAAGTTGACCTACGGCCTCCCCCACCTTCATCACAGTGGCGGAACGGTGTGTGAACCGGTCGACATCGCGGTCAACAAGCGACATCTCGACATGGTGTATTCACATCTGCGCTACAGCGACAAGCCCTTCATGGGCTCGGTCACCGCACCCGAGCGGGCTGCGGACTCGATCGAGTTGGCTCGCATCGCCTTCGGCGGGTCCCTCGAGGATCGCACCGCCTTGGTGAACCTGATCAACGCGTCGTCGCCGCTGCGGTGGGATGCGACCATGCTCGGTTCGGCCGAGGTGTACGCGTCCCACAACCAAGCGTGCGTGATCTCGCCGTTCATTCTCGCTGGAGCTATGTCGCCCGTGACGGTGGCCGGTCTTGCGGCCCAGGCGCTGGCGGAGGCCCTCTCGGGAATGGCGTTCTGCCAGCTGGTCCGCCCCGGCGCACCCGTGGTGTTCGGGACCTTCGCCTCGTCGATGTCCATGGCCACCGGTGCTCCCACCTTCGGCACCCCAGAGGGCGCCTTGGCGACCTACGTCATGGCGGCCCTGGCCCGACGTGTCGGGGTGCCTTTCCGTTCCGGTGGGCAACTCACCGCATCGAAGACCCCCGATGCGCAAGCGGCGTATGAGTCGGCGGCCACCCTGCTCCCCACCATGATGGCCGGCGTGCACTTCGTCCTTCATGCCGCTGGTTGGCTGGAAGGCGGTCTTGCCCTCAGCTTCGAGAAGCTCATCCTCGACCATGACCAACTGGGAATGATGGACGTCTACGCCAACGGTGTCGACATGTCACCGAACGGTCAGGCGATGGAGGCGTTCGCCACCAACCCTCACGGAGAACACTTCCTCGGTAATAGCCACACCCTGGCCAACTTCGAGACCGCCTTTTACCGGTCCTCGGTCGCGGACAACAACAGCTTCGAACAATGGAGGGACGAGGGTTCGCTCACCGCGGCCCAGAGGGCCAACGCCATGTGGAAACAACTCTTGGCTGAGTACGAGGCACCACCTCTCGATGATGCCCTCGACGAGGAAATGCTGGCCTATATCGGCCGACGTAAGGCCGAGGAGCCGGACGCCATCGTCTGAGCTGTCCGTCACCTCTTGCGGGCCAGCAACCTGACTGCCATCCGAGAGCCACGACCGGGGAAGACCTCGAACGTGCTCTGCTCCTCCACCGGGACTGGATCCCGAGCCACGATGCGCTGTCCGAGGACTAGGGCGATGATGCTCAGGGCGAAGGCCATGCTCCAGAAGAAAAGGGAGAGGCCCAGGGTGAGCAGGGGGGCAACGACGAATGGCCCGACCACGGCCCCAGTGCCGTTGATGCGCACCAGCAAGGCGCTTGCGCCCAGCATCTGGGTCTGATCGAGCCAGTCGTTCGTGTAGGCGATGGCCAGGGAGTACAGGGGATAGATAGAGCCGCCCAGCACGACCATCAGGGCGACGCTGACCCCGGAAGGAAGGTCGACCACGGCCATCACCATTGCGGTGATGCCGCCAACCATGGCCACCACGAGCATCACGCCCCGTCGCGAGACCCGGTCCGATATTCGCCCGATCGGGAACTGAAGGATGACGGCCCCTGCCATCGGCGCTGAGATGAAGAGGGAGACCTCTCCGTCCGTCATCCCTTTCGCTGCGCCATAGACGGCCCCGAGCCCGATGAGGATGCCAATGGCATTCCCGACCAGAAACGACGTCAGCATGCCGGTCGGGGCGACTGCTGCCAGTTCACGGAAACGGAGGGGGGTCGGCACCCCGGCCGGCGGCGAACTGGTAGCTGACAGGGTCACGGGGACCAGTGCCATAGACACGAGCACCGACGCGCCAGCGAACAGTGCGAAGCCACCGACCTCTCCGAGGTTGACCAGCCCCTGCCCCGCCCCGATCGCGCCCATGCTGACCACCATGTACAACGCCAGGATGCGGCCTCTGGTCTGGTTGGTGGCCAGGTCGTTCAGCCACGATTCGACGTTGACGTACAAACCGGCCAGGCACAGCCCGAACAGCATTCGGAGGAGGGCCCAACTCCACGGGCTGATCCACAGCACCTGGACGAGGACCACGCTGCTGGCCGTGGAGGCAAGGGCTGCGAACACCCGAATGTGGCCCACCTGGGCCAGGGCGTACTCGACGTAGCGCGTGCCGACCAGGAACCCGGCGAAATAGCAGGCCATGACGAGGCCAGACACAGTCGGGCCGAAGCCCTCAGCTTGGGCCCGCAGACCGACGACGGCGCCCGTGAGACCGTTACCCAGACTGACCAGACCGACCCCTGCGAACAGGGCCCATGTCGCTGCAGCAGTGGAGGTCCGCCCGAGTCCGGGTCCCCCTGGATGCGGTGGTGGCGCTATCCGTGATGTTCTGGGCCCACGGCCAGGCCATTGCGATCGAGTCAACGGATCGTCAGTTCGCGGATGACGCCCGTCGGGTGGGGGGCTGTACGTACTGCCATCCGAAGCGACCTTTGATGCACAGATGTCCCGAGGTCACCTCGTGGTCGGCGGGCGAGGTGACTTTCACGATGTCTCCGTCCTGGGTGTGGAGTTCGAGGTTGCATCCAACGCCGCAGTACGAACATATGGTGGTCGTCACCGCCTGGTCATCGGGGCGCCAGTCCCCTGCGGCTCGAAGATCGAATTCCTTGGTGAACTGAAGGGCGTTGGTCGGGCAGACGCCCACGCAGTTCCCGCAATACACGCAGGCTGACTCTGGCAGTGGTGTGTCGAACTCGGTGGTGATGGAGGCAAAAAATCCACGCCCACCAACCGATATAGCGAAGGTGTGCTGAGCGTCGGTACCGCAGGCTTCGACGCACTTGTAACACAGCACGCAGCGGTCGTAGGCCCGGACGAACAGTTCGTCCTCCCGACGCACCTGGTGGGAGCTCGTGGCGTATCCCTCCCAGCGATCGAGGTCGGTTCCATAGGCGTCGAGGTAGGGGTGCAGTTGCTCCGCCTGGGAGAGATCGGTGGAGGTCGCCAGGAACTCGAGGACCATCCGCCTGCTGCGGCGCACTCGTTCGGAATCAGTTCGGATCTCCATCCCCTCTTCGGCCGGCCTCGAACAGGCCGGGACCAGAGCTCGGGAGCCCTCCACCTCGACAACGCAGAGACGGCAGACGTTGACCGGCGTCAGGTTTTCGGCGAAGCACAGGGTGGGGGTGTCCGCCCCTGCCGCCGTACACGCTTCCATCACGGTGGAACCGGTTGGCACCTCCACCTGGGCACCGTCCACGGAGAGTGTCAGGCCAGTGTCGTCGGTCATGTTGAACCACCACCGATCAAGCGGAGGCGAAGGGCGGAACGCACGGCAGATGCAGCGGTATGGCCCAGGCCGCAGATGGATGCGTCAGCCATGACCCCTGCGATGTCCTCGAGCAGTTCCTCAGCGTCGGCGAAGCTGCCCCGCTCGGCGGCCCTGCTCATCACCTCGTGCTGGCGCATCGTGCCGACGCGACAAGGAACGCACTGCCCGCACGATTCGTCGCGGAAGAATTCGGCCAGCCGTACCACGATCGGCACCAGGTCGACCGAGTCGTCAAAGACCATCACGACGCCGGAGCCGAGGCTGACACCGGCGGCTCGAGCACCCTCCAGGCTGAGAGGGAGATCGAGGTCGTGCGCGCCCACGAAGGAACCAGCGGCACCACCGAGGAGTACTGCACGGATGGTGCCCGATGGGCCTCCTGCGGCATCCAGCACCTCTCGCAGGGTGGCCCCGTAGGGAAGCTCGTAGAGACCAGGCCGAGCGACATGTCCGCTCACGCTGAAGAGTCGGGTGCCGGGGGATTGCGCGGTTCCCACCGATCTGAACGCCTCGCCGCCCTCCGCAACGATGTCGAGCACGTTGAACAGCGTCTCGGGGTTGTTGATGACCGTCGGCCGTCCGAACAGCCCCACGGTGGTCGGAAAGGGAGGCTTGTTCCGGGGTTCTCCCCGATACCCCTCGATGCTGTTGAACAGGGCCGTCTCCTCGCCACAGATGTAGGCACCCGCTCCCCGCCGAAGCTCGACGTCGAAGCCGCGCCCGGGACCGGTCACTGGGTCACCGATCAGGCCCGCAGACCGGCATTGGGTCAACGCCCCCTCGAGTCGCTCCGCAGCGAGGGTGTACTCGCCCCGTAGGTAGATCCACCCGCGGTCGGCGCCCACGGTCAGCCCAGCGATGATCATCGCCTCGATTGCCGCGAACGGGTCTGCTTCGAGGAGGTGACGATCCTTGAAGGTTCCTGGCTCGGACTCGTCTGCGTTCATCACCACATGACGCGGCCCCGCAGCCTCGGCGGCTGCCCTCCACTTCGTCGCCGTAGGGAACGCAGCCCCACCGCGGCCGCTGAGACCGCTGATCTCGAGCTGCTCGAGGACATGTCCGGGCCCCTCGCGTACAGCAGTGTCCAGTGCCCTCAAACCCCCGGCGGACCGGTACGACTCGAGCGAGGTGGGGTCGTAGCGCCCGATACGCGAGACCACACGGGCCGGCTGACCTACCACGTGGGCATCGCCCTCGACGCGGTCGACCAAGAGCATCCGGTCTGGTCCGTCGACCCCTTGGACGAACACTGCGGGAGCGGCTTCGCAATGGCCGAGACAGGGGGCTCGGTGCACCCGGTGGCCCTGTGACGCAAGCTCCTCCACCTGCCCCTCAGCCCCGGAGAGTAGGCAGGCCGGGTCGACGCATACGTGGTGAAGGTCGCCAGGCCGATCGGGCGGATCGGTGCGGAGCAGTTCGTAGAACGTCGCCACCCCGTAGGCCTCCGCTGGGGGAACCTGCAACACCTCGGCCACGTAGTTGATCCCACCGGGGCTGACCCAGCCCCGGAGTGCCTGCAGGGCATGCAGGGCCGGGAGGAGGAGGTCGCGGCGGTCCCGCTGGCGAGCCATCCCACCTCGAACTACTCGGTCCGTTTCCCGTACGACAGTGTGCTCGCCCGTGACTGCGTCCACCGCAGCCCGCTCCAGCGGATCGGCCTGATCCGGTCCGATGAACAGGTCGCTCATCGCGCCGCCAGCCGGTCGATGCGAATCGCGGCCGCCTTGAATTCCGCCGTCCCGCTGCGCGGATCCCAGGCGTCGTTCGTCAACAGGTTTGCGTCGATCAATTCCGGGAAGTGGAAGGTGGTGAAGGTGAGTCCCTCTGGAATATCAGGTTGGTACCGGACCGCCATCTCGACGCTGCCCCGTGGCGACGACACCCGGACGACCTCTCGGTCCGCGACCCCCAGATTGGCGGCGTCGGCCGGGTTGATGTCGAGTTCGTAGCCATGTCGAATGGGCGAGGGGTAGCCGCCCGACTGGACCCCCGTGTTGTAGGAGTCCAATGCCCTCCCCGTGGTCAGCCTGAGAGGGAACTCGGTGCTCAGCGCCTCGGCGGGGCCCTGGTGAGCCACGATGGAGAACGGTGCTGGATCGCGTCCTCCAAGATCCTTCTGCCACAACCACTCGTGGAGGAATGGACTCCCCGGGTGCTGGAGATCCGGGCATGGCCATTGCAGGCCACCATGGGACTCGAGCCGCTCGTAGGACATTCCCCCATGCATTGGCGACAGGCTGCGGACCTCGTCCCAGAGGGCTTCGGGTTCACGGGCCGGCCATGGCGCGCCGAGCAGCGAAGCGAGATCTCCGAGGATGTCGATGTCACTGCGGGCCTCACCAGGCGGATCAACGGCAGCCCGAACTCGCTGCACACGGCGCTCGCTGGATGTCACGGTGCCGTTGCTCTCGGCCCACGCTGCTGAGGCCGGAAGCACCACGTCGGCCAGTTCGGCGGTGCGGGTGAGGAAGATGTCCTGTACCACCAGCAGGTCGAGGCCGGCCAGGACCTCCCGGGCGTGGCGTACGTCGGCTTCGGATTCCGCCGGGTTCTCTCCGATGACGTAGAGGGCCCGGAGGTCGCCGGCAGCCATGGCCTCGAACATCAGGGTGAGGTGCAGGCCTGGTTCAGGATCTATGGAGGTGCCGTAGCAGGCCTCGAACTTGGCCCGAGCAACAGGATCGACGATGTCCTGAAAGCCCGGAAGCTTGTTGGGTAGGGCGCCCATGTCGCCCCCGCCCTGCACGTTGTTCTGACCCCGTAGCGGCACGAGGCCACTCCCCCATCGGCCGATGTGTCCGGTCAGGAGGGCGAGGTTGCACAGGGCCACGACGTTGTCGACCGCATTGTGGTGCTCGGTGATCCCCAGGGTCCACAGGATCTGGGCCCGCTCGGCGGTGGCGTAGGCCTCAGCCATCTCTGCGATGGCTGACGCCGTTACGCCGGTGATGCGGGCGGCCTCGTCGAGGGTGTAGGGCTCCACCGCTGCCTTGTAGGCCTCGAAACCCTGGGTAGCCCTGGCGATGAACTCCTCGTCGTGGAGCCCGCGAGCAATGATCTCTCGTCCCACCGCGTTGGCCAGGGCAATGTCGGTGCCGACGTCGATACCCAACCACAGGTCTGCGAACTTGGCCGAGGAAGTCCGGCGGGGGTCGACCGTGTAGAGGCGTGCGCCGGACCGCAGGCCCCGCAACACATGGTGGAAGTAGATCGGGTGCGCTTCACGTGCATTGGATCCCCACAACAGGATCACGTCTGCCTCCTCCACCTCACGGTAGGAGGAGGTGCCACCTCCCGCTCCGAAGACCGTCGCCAGACCGACGACGCTGGGGGCGTGTCACGTTCGATTACACGAATCGATGTTGTTGGAGCCGATGGCGGTACGCATGAACTTCTGTGCTGCGTAGTTCATCTCGTTGGTGGCTTTCGAGCAGCTGAACATGCCAATCGACCGCGGACCATGGTCGGACATGACAGCCTGCAAGCCATCAGCCACCCTGGCCAATGCCGTCGGCCAGTCCGTGGCGGTCAGGGTGCCGTCGATCCGCACCAAGGGGGTGGTGAGACGTTCACGATCGTGCGATCCGTTACGGCCAGGCACCATCGCCCCTCCTCCAACATCGAAGCCCCAGTGTAGGACCCCGCCCAGCAGCTTCTCACGGGTCGCAGGTACAGATGCCCCGGCCGTCGACGTCCTGGAGCGCAGTAGGGCCGGGCTGCAATCAGTCGAGCGGGCAGTCGCCCTCCTGCAAGCTCTGGCCAGAGAGTCCGCCAGGCTCAGTGCTCCCCCTCACCGGACCGGATTGGCACACAGCACCACCGCTCGCATGCTGGGAACCCTCGAGGCGGCGGGCACGCCGTGGCTGAAGCAGCGCACGCGTTAGCGGCCGAATGCGCGAGCTGACGCCCCTTCGCTATCCCGAGCGTCGGCGTCGAATCTCGGCGGCAATGGCCGGAACGATCTCGTGGAGATCGCCGATGACGGCGTAATCAGCCTTCACCACCATGTTCGCAGCGGGATCCGTGTTGACGGCCAGGATGCGTTTGCTGGCCATCGCACCCACCCAATGCTGGACGGCGCCCGAGATGCCGCAGGCGATATACAGCTCCGGGGCGATCCGGGTCCCGGTCTGTCCGACCTGGTCGGTGTGGCTGCGCCAACCGTTGTTGGTGACCGCTCGGCTGCAGCCGACACGACCGCTGAGGAGCCCGGCGAGGTCCTCCAGCACGGTGAAACCCTCGGCTGAACCGACACCCCGCCCGCCCGAGACCACGACTGCGGCCGTGGCGAGGGTCACGCCCTGTTCGACGCTTTCTCTCGCCTGCACCTGACCGGCCAACTCTGCTGCGGACAACTCGACGCTCCATGTCCGCAGGAGGGGCGCTGGTCCACTGTTCGGCGGGTCGGGTTCGGTGACGTGACGAGCCATCGTGAGCAGTGGGAGATCGGTGTCGAGCGTGCAGTCCTCCAGGAGCGAGCCGCCCCATTGCACTCGGGTGAGGGTCCACGGAATAGCGGGCGTGACCTCGACACAGTTGGTCGCCAACGGGAGGTCCATCCGGGACGCGGTGTGAGCCATGACCTCATTGCCCCGATCGGTGCCCAGGGCGAGGACTGCGCTCGGCCCGCAGCCCTCGATCACTGCTGCGAGTCCAGCACCCCACGCCGCAGGTCCGTAATCGAGCAGTTCGGGATGGGCAACGTGATGCACCACCTGCACTCCCCGCCCTGCGAGGGCCCCTACGACGGCCTCCTCAGCGCCAACGAGAACCGCCTCGAGGGGTGCGTCCAGGCGCTGTGCCAGGCGCCCTCCGGCGGTCAGGATCTGCTCGAGCTCAGGTGAGATCACACCACCGTCATGCTCGCAGAGGATGAGGACAGGGCCGCTCATGTCAAACCCAGTTCTTCGAGCACGTCCACGACGGCGGACGCCGCGTCTGGGCCGCCACCGAGCATGATCGGCTCGCTCGCAGTCTCCGCGGGGCGGTGAAGGCGACGGCGCTGCAAACCGCCGGCCTCAGGGAACGTGTCGAACGTCGTGATGGTGATCTTCTTTGACGCCAAGCGGCCTCGCATGGTCGGGTAGCGCGGCAGGTTGATCCCCTCGCGGACACCCACCACGGCCGGTGTGGGGATCTCGTAGATCTCGACCCCGCGGTCGGTGGCCCTTCGAACTACGACGACAGAGTCGGAGTACTCGATGCTCTTTGCTCCGTTGACCATCGGGCGGTCGAGGGCGTGGGCCACCCGAACACCCACCTGGTAACCGCCTGCGTCAGCAGATTCGTTGCCGAACAGGATCAGGTCGAAAGGGCCATCCTGCGCCTCGAGCGCCGTCACACAGTCCGTCAGGGCGCGGGCGGTGGCCTGCGGGTCCCAACTACCACCACCGTGGATCGGCACGAGGACGAGCTCGGTCGCCCCTACCGAAGCTGCGTAGCGAAGTTGTTCCTCGGCTGCTGGTGGGCCAGCGGTGAGCACCACGACATCGCCGCCCTCCTCCGCGCCCTCGACAAGGCAGACCGCAGCCTCGACCGCGCACTCCTCGTGTGGGCTGGTCGTGAAGCCGAGATGGGTGCTGTCGACGTCGAGTTCGTCGTCGGAAATTCCTATCCGGGCTCCGGGGGCCGGTACCCGCTTCACGCAGACCAGGATCCTCACGTTGTCATCCGGTCATCGCCGGGATCGAACAGGGCGAGGTTGGAGCCTGTTGCGGCCACCGTGACGGGGTATAGCTCATGCTGGTACATGACTTGGAGCGGGGTGCCGACCACGGCCAGCTCTACGGGGAGGTATGCCATGGCCAGGTAGGAGCCAACGGACGGTCCGTTGCCCGCCGAGGTCACCCTGCTCACCCTGCCCTTGGCGTCGACCAGACGCTGACCGTCCAGATCCAGGACCGGCTCGTTGCCCGCGCCCATCGGGTAACGGTCGTAGCCGTCAGCGCAGCGCAGAGAATCGAAGGTGAGGGTGCACAGGGCGGCGACCGGGGCTGATTCGCGGGCCCTGAGGTAGGGGTCCTTGCCGATGAAATCGGCACGCTTGACCGAGGGTCTTGCGAGGCCGGCCTCGACCGGCGAGTAGTGAGACTCGAGCTCGGACCCCATGAGGCGGTACCCCTTTTCGAGTCGACCGGTGGTTCCGTAGACCCCGGCACCGACGGGCCTGAGGTCGACCGCACTCCCCGCCTCGCTCAGCACGTCCCACAGGCGCAGTCCATGTCCTACGGCGGTATAGATCTCGAAGCCCGCGTCGCCTACATAGCTGATCCGGAGCAACTGGGTAGGAATCCCGTCGAGCAGCACCTCCTGCAGCGTGCCGTAGGGAAAGGCTTCCAGGCTCAGGTCTGCTTCGGTCAGCCCGGCCAACAACTCCACGGCCCGTGGGCCCCAGACCCCGAAGGTGCAGGTCCCGTCGGTGCGGTTCTCGAAGGTGACCCGTCCCTGCTCGGTAGGCAGGTTGTGTCGGAACCAGTACTCGTCCCGCCCCCCGTCGAAAGCACCGGTGACGATGCGGAAGCGGTCGTCGGCCAGGCGCATGACGGTCAGGTCGGACCTGAAGCCGCCGTCAGCGGTCAGCACCGGGGTGTAGACGGAGCGGCCAACAGCCACATCACACCGATTGACCACCATCGACTCGATGTAGTCGAGGGCTCCCGGTCCGGCGACCTCGAATACCTGGAAGGGTGAGAGGTCGATCAGTCCGGCCGCATTGCGCAGATGGAGATGCTCGGCATCGGTGATGGGGCTCCACCAACGGGCGTCCCATTCATGGTGGCGGGTCGGGGTTACCCCGTAGCGTTCGACGAGATCGAGATTGCTGTCGTACCAATGGGGCCGTTCCCAGCCGCCCGCCTCGAAGTACATGGCGCCTAGGGCATCGGTTCGGGCTTTGGCAGGACCCACCGTCAGATTGCGCCGACTCGCCCACTGCTCGCGGGGGTGAACGATGCCGTAGGTCTTGTTGAAGTGCTCGATGGCCCTGGCCTCGATGTGATGCACGTTGCGGTGCTGGGGATAGAACCGCGTGACGTCGGCCCCGTGGGGATCTGTCAGATGGGGGTACCCGTCGGTCATCCACTCGGCCATGAGGCGCCCGACCCCGGGGCCTTCCTTCACCCACACCGCAGCCGCCGACCACAGGTTGTCTACCTCGGGTGTCGGGCCGAGCACCGGGTTGGCATCGGGTGTCAGGCTCAGCAACCCGTTGATTGCGTACTTGATCTCGCCGTCCCCCAAGAAGTCCATGAGTTCGATGGCCTGTTCCATCTGCTCGTCGAAGTCGTCTGGAGTGAAGGGCATTTCGGTGGGGCTCAGCGCCGCCTCGTCGTTGGAGGGGATCTCCTCGACCCGGTGGAGGATGGGACGGTGCCCATAGGACCCGACCTCCATGGACCCAGCGCTTTGCCGCTCATAGCAGAAGGTGTCCATGTCACGGACGATGGGATAGGCGATCTCCTGGTTGGTCTCGACCAGCAGATCGAAGGGGCCGATGTCCGCCATCTGGTGTACGGCTGGGGTCAGGGGGATGGTGGCCCCGGCCATGGCCGCCAACTTCAGGCTCCACACCCCACAGGCGATGGCAACTGTGTCGCACTCGATGCGCCCCCGATCGGTGACTACCGCTGTGACCACGGGCTTGGTCGGCCCCGGGCGTGTCTCGATGTCGAGCACCTCGGTGGAGGCGAACACTGCCAGATTGCCGGCGTCCAGTGCCCTTTGTCGCATGCGGGTCGATGTCTCGAGGCTGTCGACCACGCTGGCAGAAGGCGTGTAGAACCCGCCCAGGATGACATCTGGGTCGAGGTAGGGAACGAGGTCGGCCACCTCTGTCGGGGTGAGCAGTCGGGCATCGACGCCCCAGCAGGTCGCCGACGTCATGCGCCGCCGGAACTCCTCCATCCGCTCCTCGGTGCGAGCAACTTCGATACCGCCACAGGTGTGTTGTAGGCCGAGTTCTTCGTACTGGCGCTGGCTGTCCATCGTCAGGTCGACGATTTCCTTCGAGTGAACCACCGGGAAGATGAAGTTGGAGGCATGTCCCGTCGATCCGCCGGGATTGGGTAGCGGTCCTTTGTCGAGGAGCACGATGTCCGTCCAACCTCGATCGGAGAGGTGACCAACCAGGCTGCTCCCGACGATGCCGGCGCCGATCACGACGCAGCGCGCTCTGCTGGGTACTTCGTTCATGCTTGCCCTCCACTCCAACGCCTCATGATATATCACTGATGTATCATCAGTTGTCGACGGTCGTCGACCGTCGACGCTGCCCACGACGACGAGGGATGTTGCAGTGCAGACAACGGCTCCAGCAACCCGTCCCTCGCTGCGCGACATGGCCTACCGCCAGCTCCGTGACCTGATCGTCACCGTGCAACTGCAGCCAGGAGAGATCCTCAGAGAGGACGACCTACAGCGCCGCCTCGGGATCGGTCGCACACCGGTGCGCGAGGCCCTCCAACGGCTCGAAGCCGAGCAATTCGTGTCCATCATTCCCCGCCGAGGCGTGATCGTCTCGGGGGTCGAGGTGTCGGAACTGTCGATGTTGCTCGAGACCCGTACGGTGCTCGAACCCTATGCGGCTCGTCTCGCCGCAGTCAGAGGAAACCACACCCATTGGGCCGCCATGGAGGCTGCCCTGGGCTCGGAGTCGTCGGATCCCCACGACCAGTTGGCCACCGATCGGCGCTGTCACGAGGTGATGTGGAGCGCTGCGGGTAACCGTTTCTTGGTCAACACCCTCGACACCCTCTACGCCCAGTCGGATCGTCTGTGGCATCTCTACCTGTCCGATGTCGAGGCAATGGCTGAGGCGGTCAGCGATCACATGCAGATCCTCGATGCGCTGCGGCAGGGGGACGCGAGCCGGGCCGGCGATCTCATGGCCACCCACATCCAGTCCTTCGACGCGCAGATCCGAGCTGCCGTCACCCGACGGCTCGACCACCCACTCGCTCCGGGAAGCAGCGACTCGTAGCATCTCGCCTGATCGAGGAGGTCGGGATGAGCTGGGAAGAAGAGGTCGCAGAGCTCGAGCGGCGGACAGCGATGATCCACGAAATGGGTGGGCCAGACAGCGTCGCCTTCCATCACGGACGGGGAAAGCTGACCGTGCGGGAGCGAATCGACCGCCTGCAGGATCCTGGAACCTTCCGGGAGATCGGGGCCTTGGCCGGCACCCCGACGTGGAGCGACGACGGGAGCCTCACGTCCCTCACCCCGGCCAACTACGTCATTGGCACGGCCGAGTTGGGCGGCCGCCGGGCCGTCGTGTGCGGGGGCGACTTCACGATTCGAGGCGGCGCTGCGGATGGGAACATCGGCGCCAAGTACATCATCGCGGAGAAGATGGCCCGGGACTACCGGATGCCACTCATTCGCCTGCTCGACGCCACCGGCGGCAGCGTCAAGACCTTCGAGAAACTCGGTCACACTTACCTACCCGACAACGAATCGCCTGACCTCTCCACGGAGTTGCTGAGCCAAGTACCCGTCGTCTCGCTCATACTCGGGTCGGTTGCTGGTCTACCGGCCATCCAGGGCAGCCTGTGTCACTTCAATGCGATGGTCCGTGACACCAGTCAGGTCTTCGTTGCCGGCCCCGCAGTGGTGAAAGAGGGCATCGGGGTCGACATCACGAAGGAAGAACTCGGCGACGAGCGGGTCCAGATCCCCAACGGTGTGGTGGACAACCTGGCCGACAGCGAGGACCACGCCTTCGAGATGGCGCGAAGGTTCCTCTCCTACCTTCCCAACAGTGTGTGGGAGCTTCCTCCACGTGTCACGGTCGACGACCCCGCCGACCGGAGGGACGAATCGTTGCTGTCCGTCATACCGCGAACCAAACGCCGGGTCTACAACCCGCGACGGATCATCGACGCGGTGGTCGATCGAGAAAGTTTCTTCGAGATCGCACCGATGTCGGGACGGGCCCACATCACCGGCCTGGCCCGGATCGATGGCTACGCGATCGGGTTGATGATCAACAACCCGACCTTCTACGGCGGCGCGATGGGACCCATCGAGGCAGAAAAGGCGATGCGCCTGGTGCAGCTGTGCGACACGTTTCACCTACCACTCGTGTGGCTGTGCGACGAGCCGGGATTTCACGTGGGTCCGGAGATGGAGGCCATGGGCATCTTGCGGGGAGGTGCCCGCGCGGTGAGCGTGTTCGCCACGAGCCGCATGCCCTACATCAGCTTCATCATGCGCCAGTGCTACGGGGTGGCCGGAGGCCTGCACGTTCGGCATTCCGGGATGTACCAGCGTTATGCATGGCCCTCGGCCCACACCGGGTCGATGCACATCGAGGGAGGCACGATGGTGGCCTACCGACGAGAGATCGAGGCGGCCGATGACCCCGTCGCCCACCGGGCGGCGATCGAAGGGCGGCTGGAGGCGATCGCCAGCCCCTTCCGCAACGCTCACGCCATGGACATCGAGAACCTCATCGACCCGAGGGACACCCGTCCCCTCCTGGCCGAGTTCGTTCGGGCAGCCCAACCGGTGCTGGCCACCCAAGTGGGCCCGACCCCTGGACCGAGCTACCGGCCCTGAGCGCCCGGGCCGGACGCACCACCGCCAGCCCCTAGGATCAGGGCCGCATGCTGTCAGACCTCGAGATTGCACGGTCCGCCCGACTTCGCCCACTGACCGACGTTGCTACCGACATGGGAATCCCGAGCGACCTCCTCGAGCCCTACGGCTCGGGCGCGGCCAAGATCGACCTCTCGGCCATTGAAGCAATGAGCCCCCGCATTCGTGCCGGGTACGTCGTCGTCACGGCAATGACGCCGACCCCGCTGGGAGAGGGAAAGACCACCACCACTGTCGGGTTGGGCCAAGCGTTCGGCCACCTCGGTCGTTCGGCCACCATTTCCCTCCGCCAGCCATCCATGGGCCCTACGTTCGGAATCAAAGGAGGCGCCGCGGGCGGTGGGTACAGCCAGGTTGTTCCGATGGAGTTGCTGAACCTCCACCTCACGGGCGACACCCATGCCGTCACCGCAGCCCACAATCTCTGCGCCGCCATGCTCGACGCGCACCTGCACCACGGGAACCATCTGGATCTCGACCTGCAGGGCATCAGTTGGCCGAGGGTGGTGGATGTGAACGATCGGGCCCTCCGCAACATCGTCGTGGGGCTCGGCGAGCGCACTGATGGGGTGCCCCGTCAAAGCGGCTTCGACATCACGGCAGCCTCGGAGGTGATGGCCACCCTTGCCCTGGCTACCGACCTCGGCGATCTACGCCGGCGGATCGGCCGCATCGTCGTGGGGTTCACACGGGCTGGCGAGCCCGTCACGGCAGAGGATCTCGATGCCGCCGGAGCTATGACCGTCATCCTGCGTGAGGCCCTCAAGCCCAACCTCATGCAGACACTCGAAGGCACGCCGGCCTTGGTCCATACGGGGCCGTTCGGCAATATCGCAACGGGGAACTCTTCGATCGTGGCTGACCTGATCGGAAGCCGTGCTGGCGATGTGCTGATCACCGAGGCTGGCTTCGGTGCGGACATGGGCGCCGAACGCTTCTTCGACATCAAGTGCCGAACCTCAGGACTGGTCCCCGACGCTGCCGTCGTCGTGGCCACCATTCGGGGCCTCAAGGCCCACAGCGGGCGGTACCGGATCGTTGCCGGCCGGCCGCTTCCCGAGGACTTGCAGCGAGCCAACCCCGACGACGTCGAGCGCGGCGGCGACAACCTGCGCAAACAGGTGGACAACGTGCGCCGCTTCGGCGTCACGCCGGTAGTGGCACTGAACGTTTTTCCCGACGATCACCCCTCGGACATCGCCGCCGTCGAACAGCTCGCCACCGATATCGGGGTGCGGATCGCCGTATGCCGCCACTTCAGCGAGGGTGGGCAGGGGGCGGTCGAACTCGCCGAAGCGGTCATAGAGGCGATCGAGGAACCGGGGTCGTTCCGGCTCCTGTATCCGGACGAGGCCTCACTCACCACGAAGATCGAGACGGTGGCCACCGAGATCTACGGCGCCGACGGGGTGGACTACTCCCCTCGGGCCCGCCGCGACCTGGACCTGTTCGAGCGTTCAGGCTGGGGGCATCTTCCGGTCTGCATCGCCAAGACCCACCTCTCCCTGTCCGCCGACCCTCGACTTCCCGGTGCGCCCACTGGGTGGCGCCTACCCGTCCGCGAGGTTCGGGCCAGCGTCGGAGCCGGCTTCGTTTATCCCATCTGCGGTGACATGCGCACGATGCCCGGACTCGGGCGAGACCCTGCAGCAAGCCGGATCGACATCGACCCCGACGGCAACATCGTCGGGCTCAGCTGAGCTCGCATGGTGACCTCCCGACCGCCGTCTACACCTGACCCCCTTGCCGCCATGCTCGCCGAGCCGCGCTTCGAACTCATTCCGATGGCGGGGGTCCAGTCGGCGATCGACGCACTGCCCCCTCGGTCGCGCGTCTCGGTGACGGCCTCTCCCCGGCGTGGTCTCGATGCGACCCTCGAGCTGGTCGAAGTCGTCGCCAGCAGAGGCCATCGGCCCACCCCCCACATCGCAGCCCGCATGGTGCGGTCCAAGCACCACCTGGCCGAGCTGGTCGAACGGGCAGTCCGATCCGGCGTCGATGACCTCTTCGTGATCGCCGGGGATTTCCCCGACGTCGCAGGCCCCTACGATGCAGCCCTCGACCTGCTTGCCGACTTGGTGACCATCGACATCGACCTGCGGTCCGTAGGCGTGGCTTCGTACCCCGACGGACATCCGTTGAATGGGGCGGCCGCCCTGCGAGAAGCACTGCACGCCAAGTGCGACGTCCTCGCGAGCGCTGGTTGGGCGCCGTACGCCACCACCCAGATGTGTTTCGACGACGCAAAGATCCTTGCCTGGCTGAGCGACGAGCGGGCTCACGGTTTAGACATACCCGTGGTGCTGGGCGTGCCTGGCGCGGTGGAACGACACCGCTTGCTCTCCATGGGGGCACGGCTCGGCGTGGGTCCCTCCATCCGCTACCTGCGCAAGCATCGTGCTGCCATCGGGCGACTGGTGCGACCCCAGGGATACGACCCGCTCGAACTGCTCGATTCCCTGGACCACCGAGCCGTCGATCTGGGTATCGAAGCGGTCCACCTTTTCACCTTCAACCAGGTTGGCCCGACGGTCGAGTGGCTCGAGGCGGCCCGCAACCGAGACATCACCTGACCATCGGGTGGATCACGCAGAATCGACCTGACAGGGCCCGGTCACCTGGTGACCGATGGGACGACACGACGAGGTCTCAGCCAGATGATTCGTCTTGCAGGCGCACGCTCAGCACTTCCTCCAGTGCCCGCAACGCGGTCAACAACTCCGGTGCAGGGGTCTTGGAAAGGCGAATGGTCGCGATGGCGGCCGCACCTGTTGCCCCCGCAAAGATCTGGTTCTGCATCTGTTGGACGTTCAGGCCGCCCTCGCGCAGGAGATTGAGGATGGCGGCCAAGACTCCCACTCGGTCCTCGTGGCGGATCGCGATACTGCATGCTCCAAGGGGGTGGTCGGCCAGGTTCACGCATCCGACGATCTCGCCGCGTACGTAGGACGCGATCACCTCGGTAACGCCGTCTGCAACAGCTTCCTGCGCTTGGCGGGTCGCCGCGCCGATGTGATGGGTACCGGTGACCGATGGGTGCATCGCGAGCTCTGAGGACCACGAGGCTCGGCCCTGGTTCGGCTCGTCGAGGTACACGTCGAGTCCGGCCCTGAAACCCCGCTCGTTCATGGCGTCGATCAGTGCCGACTCGTCGAGGACGTTGCCCCGCGAGGTGTTGAGGACGATGGCGCCATCGGGCAGGGTGTCCAGGAAGTCCTTGTCGACCAACCCCTCGGTACCGGGCCCGCCGGGAACGTGCAGGCTGACGATGTCGGTGCCGCCGAGCAACTCCTCCATGGTGTCGACCAGTCGGATACCGGCCCCCCGGATCGCAGCCACTGCAGTGTGGCTGCGCCCGCTGCGCCGCAGCCCGACGACGTCCAGCCCGAACGAGCGAGCCCGTTCTGCCACTGCGCACCCGATGGCTCCGAGACCCAGTATGGCCATGCGACGCCCGTAGAGGCCGCCGGCCGCTGAGAACTCGGTCTTGTCCCAACCACCGTCACGAAGGACAGCCGTGCCATCGGCGATGCGGCGATCGACTGCCAAGAGCAGTCCCATGGTCAACTCGGCGACAGCGAATGCGTTCCGCCCAGGCACATTGCACACGTACACACCACGTTGGCTGGCGGAGTCGACATCGATGGTGTCTGTGCCGGCCCCCGCCCGCACGACGAGTTCGAGGGCGGCCGCCTGGGCGAACACTCGCTGGCCCACTCGGGTGCTCCGAACCACGAGCACTTCGGCGTCGCCGATCTGCTCTGCGAGGGACTCGCTGTCGAGCTGAGGCTCGAAGCGGCAGTCGTACCCGAACGACCGCAAGAGGGCCAAACGTTCGGGGTCGAACTGGTCGGCGAAGAGGATACGAAGTGCCATGGTGACTCCAAGGGGCTGGTCGGCCGGAGGCGGACGAGACGCTCGTTGCGACAAGCGTAGGCGCCAAGCCCCTGTATCGGTTCCGTGTTCCGATTACGTGACGTGCCAACACTCGGTCCCTCGATCAGGCCATCCTGGTGAGGATGTTGCGTCGCACGGCCGCTGGCGTGGTCCTGGGTCTTTCCCTGTTCGCAGCCAGTTTGGCGTGGTCAGGTTTCGTCGCCTTGCGGACCGTGTTCGATCCGGCCCGATCTCGACAGGTTGCTGAGGACATCTTCGAGGACCCGGCGGTGCGCTCTCAGCTTGCGTCCAACATCGCCGATGCCATGGAACTCATCGTCCCACCAGGTGTCGACGTGGACCCTGCGGTCCTCGAGACGGCCGCTCAGATGGTGCTGAACGCGCCAGCCACCCGTCAGGTGGTGGCGGTGGCGTTGATGCAGACCCACGCTGCCTTCCTCGGCGAAGCCCCCCTACCACGGGCCATCGATGTAGGGGAGGTCAGCCAGCTGGCCCGCCAAGCCCTCGTCCAACAGGAACCCCGTCTCGACCTGGTCCTACCCGCTGCTCCCGACGTCATCATCGAGTTGCCAACGGACCGAATTCCCGACGTCAGCCCGCTCCGTACCGCGCTGCGGACCCTGGTCCCCGCCCTCGCCGTCATCGCAGCAGTGGGGTTCGTTGTTGCCCTCCTCACCACCAGCGACCGTGCCGGCGTGGTGCGCCGCGCCGGCACATGGGCCCTCTCCTCCTCCGCCCTGGTGCTCGTCATCAGCTACGGCGTGCCGTGGCTCATCTCACAGTTGGCACCCAGCCAGGCCGAAGTGCTGGCGACCCTCATCAGGGCGCTGTTGGGGGCAACCCGGTTGCCAGCCCTGGTGCTCGGTTCGGTTGGACTGGGAGCGTTCTTGCTGTCGTTCGCCTGGTCACCCGGTCGCGTCGCGCGGACTGCACACGACGGTACCCAGGGCGACCTGGCTGCCGGTGAGCCCCCAGCCGCCACCACAGCAGGGCCAGATCCTGCCTTGGTCCCCGCCATCCCCGCACAGGCCCCGACCCACGTGCCCCACGCGGCCGGGCCGGTCGCCGTCCAGCCCTCCGCCCCGCCCCCGGTTGCGCCGACCAACACCGATACCTCCGTCGACACGGGTGTACTTCCGGCCAGCATGCCCTCCCCTCTCACGTCGCCCCGCGGTGCGGTTCCGGCCCGACCCCCTCAGACGATCCCCCTGGCCGACCCCCCAGAGGCACCACCGGCCACCGATGCTGGGGCGCACGGGATCGGCCCTGCAGGGCAAACGGTTCCCCAACACGGCGACGGACCTCCGCCGAAGTGGATTCCCGGTATTGGTTGGGTTCAGCACCCTGATGACGCCCGGCCCCCCGAGGGAGGCCGTTGGGAGCCCGGCGTGGGCTACATCCTCGACCGCCCGGACGACCCATTCCGGGAGGAGTGACCGGACAGTCGTGGCGATGCGAGGGTCAGCCGAGCAATGCTCGGATGTCACCGATCATCAGGAACAGCATCATGCCGATCACCCCGGCGGACACGACGGTGACCAGCCACTTCAAGCGGTGATCGGCACGCCAGAAGCGAGCCACGCTCCAGCCGTTGGCGACGATGGCGACAAGTGAGACGGCGAGCCCGAGACCAGGTCCGACCGCACCGCTGAGGCCGACGAGCGGTAGCAGAAAGGGGAAGACCAGGTAGCTCAGGACACATCGCACCCCCGAGATCAGCAGGGACATGCTGAACACGCGTGCATCGCGGTCGGCCGGAGCTTTGACCGACGGCGCTTCGGGAGTTGGTCCTGTCGATGTGTCAGCCATCAGAACGCCCATTGTCGCATCTCTGGTGCGTCCAGTTGTAGCTGGTGCTTCAGCGTTGCGGCCTGCTGGCGCCGAGCAATCGAAGAGCCCCGGGCAGAACGCCGATCTCGACGGGCAGCTCGGCCACGAACTCGCCGTCGCCTCTGAGCCGTAGCGGGCTGTCACTCCGGAGCTCGATGTGAGCGCCCCGATGCACCGACACTGCGGGGTGCTCGACATGCTTGCCGGAAAACGCCCGTGGGAGCAGCCGCAAGAGTTCGAGCCGACCGACCTCTCCGATCACCACCACATCGGCCCTGCCGTCGGTGGGATCGGCGTCGGGCGCGATGCGCATGCCGCCACCGAACGCACCGGTGTTTGCGATGGCAACGAGCACAGCCTGGTGCGCCGACCCGTGTCCGTCGATGGTCACCTCGATCTCTCGGGCCTGCAGTCGAGGAGCCTCCAGCACGGTGGCCAGGGTGTACCGGCTGGACCCACGAACGAAACGCATCCGCTCGGCCCGCTCGTTCACGTCGACCGAGAAGCCGACCGTCGCAACGGTCGCAACGCGTCGAGGTCCTCCCGACATCGCCGGCGAGCGGATTTCCAGCACATCCACGTCGAGCGTCGGCCCGGCGAGCCGCGCAAGGTGCACCTCGGTATCCGACGAACGGTCGAGGCCGAGTTCGCGAGCGAAGTCATTGCCCGTCCCGCCGGCGATGATCCCCAGCGGCGTCGAGCAACCGGTGAAGGCGTCCACTGCGAGGTGCACGGTGCCGTCGCCCCCCACCACCGCAGTCGGACGGGACGCCGCCGCAAGATGCTGCAGCAATTCGGCAGCATGTCCGCGCGACGCGGGCTCGTGTATCTCGACGTCCGTGCCGGACGCAGTCAACCGCCGCTGCAGGTCGGTCAGGCGGGATCCGCGCGACCAGCCGCTGGCAGGGTTCACGACCAGGTCCAGCGTCGAATCGGTCACTGGCCACCTCCTCGGTTGGATACGTTGTCACACCACACCACGTACCCGGAGGTCCTACCGTGAGTGGAGCACTGGAGGGCGTGACCGTCCTCGATCTTTCGACCCTCGTACAGGGTCCCCAGGCCGCAGCCATGCTGCACGACCTCGGCGCAGACGTGATCAAGATCGAGCTGCCCGGCATCGGTGACGTGGGACGCCACGTCGACCACCTCGAGGCGTACGGGCACACCTCGGTGTTCATCGCCAACAACAGGGGAAAGAAGTCGGTCGCCCTCGATCTTCGGACCGAGGGGGGCAAGGAGGCCTTCCTACGGTTGGTCACCACCGCCGACGTGGTGCTCTCCAACTTCAAGCCGGGCACCCTCGACGAGTGGGGCCTGGGCTACGACGACCTCGCCGCGGTGAATCCCCGCATCATCTGGGCCGCCGGGAGCTTCCTGGGCCCCCTCGGCGACGATGCCCAGCGTGAGGGCGCCGACATGGTGGGACAGGCCTACGGGGGCATCATCTCGTCCTCGGGCTACGACGGAGGACCGCTGGCCCCTGTCGGCAGCCTGATGGCGGACCACTGCGGGTCCCAGAACCTCCAGACCGGCATTCTGGCTGCCCTGTTCGCCCGCGAGCGCACCGGGCGGGGGCAGAAGGTCGAGGTCAGCCTCTTGGGCGGTCAGGTATGGCTGCAGTCCACCGAGTACACCCACTACCTCATGACCGGCGAGTTGGCAGGCCGCACGAACGGTGGCCATCCGCTGGTCCATGCCCTGTACGGCATCTTCCCGACCGCTGACGGCTACATCGCCATCGCCGGCTGCCCCGAACACCTGTGGCCGGGAATGTGTGAAGCCATCGAGCGGCCCGACATGGTCGACCACCCCACCTTCAACGCCTACTTCGTGCCCCCGGAGGTAGCTGCCGAGATGCGGGTCTTCTTCCTCGAGGTGTTCGCCCAGCGCACCACGGCAGAGTGGGAGGAGCGGCTGAGCGCCACGGGCCAGCGGTTCGGGCGAGTGCGGTCGCACGATGAGGTGGCCGCCGACCCTCAGACCTACGCCAACGGCTACATGGTCAAGGTCGACCACCCGGACTGGGGTGAGATCAGTGTGGTGGGGTGTCCCATCCAGATGAGCGACACCCCGACCAGGACAGGAATCGAGGTACCCGAACTGGGCCAGGACACCGAGATGATCCTGGTCGAGGCAGGTTTCGACTGGGACGAACTGGAAGGTCTACGGGAACGGGGCGCCTGGTAACTCCGCCATCGCTCCGGTGAGCGACTCCGGTTCGTCCCCGGGGTCCCACAGGAAGCAGACCACCGAATGGGAGCGTGCCTCGACCCCCTCGACCGAGCCGTCGTGGGTCAGGACGGCAAAGCCGGCGAGCCCACCGAACAGGACCACGGTTCCGAGGGCCGGCCGAAGCCGTGGACGGCGTAGGCCGGGGGTACCTCCACTGGGCGCGGTGGCCGATGGGCCGCTCGATGCCGGACCCTCGTCGATGAAGAAGTGCACGGCCGTTGCCCCAAGGGCCAGAACCACCGACAGCCACCACCACTGCTCATAGGACCCGCTGGCGTCCCGGGCATAGCCACCCCCGTACACGCCGATGAAGGCGCCGACCTGATGGGAGAGGAACACCAGGCCGAACAACGAGCCTGCATGCTTCAGACCGAACTGGCCCATCACTATGCCGGACGTCAATGGCACGGTGGAGAGCCAGAACAACCCCATCAGGGACGCGAAGACCAACGACGTGGCCGGTGAGGCAGGCAGCACCAGCAACGCAGTGATGGCGAGACCCCGCCCGAAATAGATGGCAGACAGAAGATGGGTCTTGCGAAAGCGTTGGCCCATCACCCCTGCCGCAGCCGCTCCTGCGATGTTGAACAGCCCGATCAGGGAGAGGGCCCAGTCCCCGACCCCTCCCGATTGCCCGAGATCGGAGACGTACTTCGGCAGATGTACACCGATGAAGGTGACATGGAAGCCGCAGACGAAGAACCCGAGGTTGAGAAGGAGATAACTCCGGTGCCGGAACGCCCTGCCCAGGACCTCCCCCAGGGTCTCGTCGTCCTCAGGGCTCGCGGCCTGTCCACTCGCCGTTGGACGACTACGAATCGGCCGGGTGGCCAGGACGATGGACGCCGCCACCACGGCGAGCAGGGTCATGGCCTGGGACCAGGTCCAATTCCGGATGAGATAGCCGACCAGCGGAACCAGGACGAATTGACCGCCCGAACCGAACGCAGTGGCGATGCCCAGGCTGGTCGACCGCCGCTCCGGAGGCACCAACCGGCCGATGGAGCTGAGGACAACCGAGAACGAGGCCGCCCCCAAACCGATGCCGAGCACAAGCCCGCCCGTCAGATGGAGTTGGAACCCGGTGGACGACTGGGCCATCAACGCCAAGCCCATGCCATAGATCACGGCCCCAACGATGAGCACCCGTGCTGATCCGAAACGGTCGGCAATGGCCCCGGCAATCGGTTGGCTCACGCCCCACACGATGTTCTGAATGGCCACCGTCAACCCGAAGGTCGCCGTCGTGATGCCCAGATCTTCGGTGATGGGACCGTTGAAAATGCCCATGGTCGAGCGGGCCCCGAGGGACACTGCGGTGATGAAGCTGCCTGCAACCAGGATCAGGGCGACACTCGGTACCCGGGCCGTCGCCGTCTGCTGGTCGGATGTATGGTCGCTCACATGCCCCCCGCTGGCGACGAGCACCCGCCCAGCCGCACGGCTGACAGGGTAACCCCTGACCACTCACTGGACGGAGACCGGGCTCGAGCCGTGGTCGGGGTGCAGGTCGACGGACGTTCCTGGACCTTCGATGTCGGGTTCCTGCAGTCGGGCTGGTCGTGTCTGTGGGGACGTGGCTGTCAGGGCATCGAGGACCAACCGGACCCCGATGCGATGCTGGGCTGCTGCTCCGTCGGGGCCCGCCTGGTGGACGAGCAAGAGGCCCGTGACATCGCCGCCCTGGGAGCCTCGCTCGACCCAGCCCTCTTCGAGCAGCAGTTCCTTGCTACCGAGATCGGGCCAGTCGACGAATCCGGACTGCACACCCGGGTCGTCGCTGGGCGCTGCATCTTCCTCAACAGTCCCGGGTTCGCTGGCGGCGCCGGGTGTGCCCTTCACCTCAGTGCTGTCGCTGAGGGTGACGACCCGATCGATTGGAAGCCATCCGTGTGCTGGCAACTGCCGCTGCGGGTGGACCGCACCGGTGAGGAACCCCACCTGCGACCGTGGCGACGAAGCGATTGGGGGGAGGGCGGGGACACCATGGCGTGGTGTTGCTCGGATCCGGTCGAAGCCCCTGAGGCCTTCACCAGCGATACGCCGGTGATCACGACCCTCGAGGCAGAACTACGGGCCCTGGTCGGTGACGAGGCCTACGAGGCCCTCTGCGAGCAGCTACTGCCGGGCCCGGGCAGCCCCTGATCGCGACGCAGCGAGGTGTCACTCCCCGGTGAGCTCGCCGCCTTCCACCGTCACCCGTCCCCCGACCACCGTGTGGCGAACCCTGCCCCGCAGCGTCCGGCCCTCCCAGGGGGTGTTGGTCGACTTCGAGTGCAGCCCTCCCCCGGTGACCGTCCACGACGCCCCCGGGTCGAACACGGTCAGATTGGCCGGTTGCCCGACGGCGATCGACCGCCCGTGCTCTTCGATCCCGGCGATCCGGGCCGGGTTCACGGACAGGGCGGCAACGAACCGCTCCGGGGTCATCGAGCCGCTGGCCACGAGTTCGTCCCACACCACCGATGCCATGGTTTCCACACCGAGCATGCCCGGTGGGGCCTCGGCGAGGGGCAGGGCCTTGTAGTCGGGATGGTGCGGTGCGTGGTCGGTGGCGACCGCGTCGATGCTTCCGTCGACGATGCCGGCCCGCAGCGCTGCGACATCCTCATCGAGGCGCAGCGGGGGGTTCATCTTTCCCGAGGTGCCGAGCCGCTCGACATCCTCTTCCGTCAAGACCAGGTGCTGTGGGGTCACCTCGGCGGTCACCCGCAGGCCTTCGGCCCGGGCGGCCCTCACATGGGCCAGGGCCAGCGAGGTGGACATGTGCAGAACGTGGTAGCGGCCCCCGGTTGCCCGAGCCAGGGCGATATCGCGAGCCACGATGATCTCCTCGGCCTCGCGCGGACGGCCCGGCAGGCCGAGCCGCCGGGAGACTGCCCCCTCGTTGATCACCCCGTGCTCGGTGAGCACCGGATCTTCTGCGTGCTGGCTGAGAACGGCTCCCTGTAGCGAACGGGTTGCCTCGAACGCAGCGCGCATCACCGCACTGTCGGCCACCGCCCACCCGTCGTCGGTGAACACCCTGACCCCGGCCCGGTGAAGAGCGGCGAAGTCGACCAGGCGCTGGCCCGCCCGGTCCACGGTGATGGCCGCCGAGGTCCGGACGTCACAGGGAGCGTGGCGGGCCAGAGCGAGGACCTCGTTGACCATCTCCACGCTGTCGATGGTGGGCACCGTGTTGGGCATCATCACGCACGCCGTGATGCCACCCAGGGCGGCGGCCGCCGAGCCTGATGCGATGTCCTCGCTTTCGGTACCACCCGGGGTGCGGAAGTGGACCTGGATGTCCACCAACCCCGGCATCACGAGGGCGCCGGTCGCGTCGAGCCGCCGATCACCCCTGACCTCGCCCCTCGGACCCACCTCGGTGATGAGCCCATCTTCGATGGCCACGTCGAGGTCGCGGCTTCTCTGGGGCTCTACGACGGTGCCCCCGCTCAACAGCACTCTGACCATTCCCGCACCCTAGGTGACGTTGCCCCGGCCTCGGTGGCCCCTGAAGGGCCGTCGGCGGGCGGGTACGATCCAGCACATGGCAGCGCCTACAGATACAGCAGCGCCCGAGGATCTTCCTTTGCTCGATGAGGAGCAGGTGGAGGGCTATCGACGCGATGGGTACCTGCACCTCCCATCGTTCGTGTCCGCCGACTGGATGCAGCGACTGGTTGCCGAGGCCGACCGATTCATCGAGCTGAGCCGGAGTGAGAGCTGCTCGGGCAAGGTCTTCGACCTCGAACCAGGACACACGGCAGACGGGCCTCGCCTGCGCCGCCTGATCGGGCCGGTCGAGAACAGCGAGGTGTTCGCCGAGTTCACCCTGTCCGGGCCAGCCGCCGCGCTGGCCCAAGCCGTCCTCGGCGGGCCCGTCCGCTACCACCACTCGAAACTGAACTTCAAGTGGTCTGATGGTGGCGAAGAGGTGAAGTGGCATCAGGACATCCAGTTCTGGCCCCACACCGACTTCACCCCCCTCACCATCGGTGTCTACCTGGAGGACGTCGACGACGAGATGGGGCCAATGGGCGTTCTGCCCGGCAGTCATCTCGGTGCCCTGTACGACCAGTACGACGCCACAGGAGCGTGGGCCGGTGCCATCGCCGACTCCGTGGTGGCCACCCTGCCCCTCGACGAAGTGGTCTGGCTCGACGGTCCCGCCGGTTCTGTGACCGTGCACAACTGCTGCATGGTGCACGGATCCCAGCCCAACAACTCGACCCGGCCCCGGCCCCTCCTCCTGCAGACCTACTCGGCCGCCGATTCGTATCCGATCCTGGGGATGGGGGCCAACGGGGCTGTCGGCAAGGTCAGCGGCACCATCGTGGGTGGAAGCTCCTCCAACACGGTCGAAGTCGACGGTCGGCGGGTGCCGTGCGCCCCTGACTGGTCCCGCTCGGGAGCCCCCACCATCTTCGGATCCCAGCAGGCAGATGGCTGACCTCGACAACGGCCAGCCCGAGTTCTTCGACGCCCTCGCCGAGGTCGTCGTCCGTGAAGTTCCCGGGGCTACCGGGCTGCTCGACGTCGAGCGACTGTCGGGCGGGGCGAGCATGGAGACCTACAGGGTCACCATCACCACCGATGACGGACCCACCCCCATCTGCCTCCGGCGGGGTACGGGCGGGGTGGAACGTGAAGCGGAAACAGCCATCGGGCTTCCCGCCGAGGCCCTCCTCATGCGCACCGCGGGAGCGGCCGGTGTCCCCGAGCCCCAAGTCCACTACGTGTTGGCCGACGACGACGGGGTGGGGGTCGGCTTCCTCATGGAATGGCTGGACGGGGTCACCCTCGGAGCCCGCATCGTCCGCTCCCCCGAGCTCGACGACGTCCGGGACCGACTCGCGTTCCAGTGCGGGGCCGAGTTGGCCCGCATCCACGCCATCGATCTCGACAGCACCGGGCTGCGCGACCATCTCCCCGAACTGGATCCGGCCCAGTACCTCGAACAGACCTGGGCCCGCTACCGGGAGTACCCAACCCCGCAACCGGCCATCGACTTCACGGCCCGGTGGCTGGCCGAGCGTCTTCCCGTCGGGGTCGAACACACCCTGGTCCACAACGACTTCCGCAACGGCAACATCATGGTCGACCCCGTCACCGGCCTGAACGCCGTTCTCGACTGGGAGACCGCCCACATCGGCGACCCCATGCGCGACCTGGGGTGGATCTGCACCAACTCCTGGCGCTTCGGGCGCCGCGACCTGCCCGTCGGTGGCTTCGGTCACTACGAGGACCTCTTCGCTGGCTACGAGTCGGTGTCGGGCACCCCCGTCGACCCGGACCGGGTCACCTACTGGGAAGTCTTCGGCTCGTTCTGGTGGGCCGTCGGTTGCCTGGGAATGGCCGAGCACTACCGGGAGGGCCCGGACAAGACCGTCGAACGGCCCGCCATCGGCCGCCGGTCATCGGAGTGCCAACTCGACTGCATCAACGTGACCTCACCCGGACCGGTGGAGTTGATCGAGCCCGGGCCGATCGGCAACGGGCACGACATGCCCCGGGCCGAGGAGCTCCTCATCTCGGTGCGCGATTTCCTCCACGCCGATGTCATGGCCGCCACCGAGGGTCGCACCAACTTCCTGGCCCGGGTTGCGGGGAACTCGCTGGACATCATCATGCGGGAGATGGCTATCGGCCCAGAACTCCACCGCCGTCAGACCGCTCGACTGCAAGCCATGCTCGACTCGACCGTCAGCGACCTGGGCGAGCTGAGATGGCAGCTCGTGCATCGCCTGCGAGACGGCTCGATGTCGCTCGACCACCCTGGTCTGGACGAGTACCTACGCGAAGCCGTCGTGAACCAGGTGGCCATCGACCAGCCCAAGTACATGGCCCGCGGCTTACTCGCTGGCGACGCCACCGAGGGGTACCGACTCGACGGCACCCGCTACTGAGCCTGGCTGCCCACCCCTACCAGAGGACGGCCATCACCCTGGCGCCGGTGGCCGCCCGCGGGGACGCCCCGCTTCAGCTCGTCAGCAGTCCAACCGAGGTTGCCGTGGCGGACGATGCCGTAGCGGATCACTGCGGGATCGACCATGGGCCGGGCGTCGTCGAAGTCGATCCAGATGCGCATCAGCAGCCGGTTGAACGCAGCATCGGGGTCAACCGAGTGCTCGTCGCGCCCGTGCAGGACCGTGTAGTTGTTGACGAACTGGATGTCGCCCGGGCCGAAGGGCAGGTCGAGCCGATGCTCGTGGGCGACCTCGTCGAACAGGTCCATGGCCGCCCGATCGGCGCCGCTCAGGGGTGTCCCCGCCCGCTTGGCCGCCATGGCCATCCAATAGCGGTTGTAGCGACACGACACCGTGCCGTCGAAGTCCGAGAAGACGGGAACCAGGTAGGGCGTCGAGGGCTCCTCACCGGTGCCGTGTTCCTCCAGACGGTCCCAGGCGAATCCCCGGTACAGGATCTCGAGAGCGTCAGGGTCGCGCTCGAGGATCGTGTTGTGCACTGCCATCGAGCTGGCCAACCAGCTGGGAGGATCGTTCTCGGCCTGATGGATGCACAGCAGGGACACACAGTCGGTCAGATCGACGTGGAGCGACGACTTCTGGGGGAAGCCGACCCCTCGGGTGCCTTGGTTGGGGCGGAGCACCCCGTCGGTCACGTAATGGATCAGGGTTGCGTCGCTGTTCTGGGTGATCCCGGTGCCCAACTGCACCAGCAGGCCCCAGTACATCCGCTCGATGAGAGGAAGTGCGTCGACGCCCCCGACCTCCTCCACCGGCAACCCGTGCAACACGGCCATCCCTCGGCCCGTGCGGATCTGGGCCGACAGCGCCGCCAGGAGCGGCTCGAGTCCGTCGACGGCCACCGAGCCGCGGCCGATGTCCACCAGGTCACGACCCTCCTCGAGGGCACGTTCGGCCCAGCCGGTCAGGTCTCTGGCCTGGGCCGAGGTGAGCTCGAACTCCCAGGTGCGGTCAGCCTCGAGGTCGGCGCCCGACCAGACGCTGGGGCCCTGCACCGGTCGTCGATCCGTCGAGCCGTTCACTGGCGGGCTCCGGCATGAAGAGGATCGACATCGGGTGCGGTCCGGTGCACATCCCACGATGCGAGGACCGGTTCGGCGCTGGCGGCCAGGGAGGCAGCGAGCTCGGGCGTCATGGTGTCGACCGTCAGCTCCAAACGGTGCCCGTTGGGGTCGAAGAAGTAGATCGACTGGCAGAACGTGTGGTCGATGGGGCCGATCACTTGGTGACCGTCGGCTTCGAGACGTTCCTTGTACAGGGCCTGGGTTTCCATGTCGTCGACCCGCAGGGCGAGGTGTTGCACCCAGTCGGGGGTGTTGGGGTCGAGTTCCATGTCGGGTGACTCGGGCAGCTCGAAGAACGCTACGCAGCTGCCGTCGCCCATCTCGAAAAAGATATGGATGTGGGGGAACCACGCTCCCGTCGAGGGCACCTCGTTCTCGGCGATGGCCACCGTGAAATCGAGATCGAGGTACTTGGTGTAGAAGTCGGTGGTCTGTTTGGCGTCACGGCAGCGGTACGCCACGTGGTGCAGTCCTTGAACGGTCATCGGAACCCCCTCCCGCTGGCTCCCATTGTTCCAGACCCGGCGGTCGCTGTCGCCGGAACCTCTGCTCAGGTCGCCGGGCCGGCGGTCGATGATCTTGTATGCGGTGGCGACGGGCAGATCGAGACCGACGAACCCTGCGGTGTGCGTCCCTATGGGCGGCAGTCGCAGTGTCGACCTTGGCGGCCGGGGGCCTGCCAGCCGGTGCATCGGAGGCCCCAGGGGGCGCCGTCGAAGGGGCGCACACCGTGCCCTCGGCTGCTCCCGACCAGCCGGTGTTGGTGGGCTTGGGTACCGATACGCCCCCCGCTGTGCCCGGGCCGTCCGATGACCAGGTCGTCGGTGGGTCGCCCCACCCTGACGAAGGGGGCTGGTACGTCACCGACCGGGGTCGAGTCGAGGCGTATGGCGCAGCGGCCCATCACGGCGACACGGCCGAAGTCGCCCTCAACGAGCCCATCGTGGCCATGGAGGCCGCGCCCGGTGGAGGCGGCTACTGGCTGGTCGCCGCCGACGGGGGGATCTTCGCGTTCGGCGACGCCGCCTTCTGGGGATCCACGGGGCACCTGGTCCTCAACCGGCCCATCGTCGACCTTGCGGCCCTGCCGAGCGGGAAGGGCTATTACCTCGTGGCCGACGACGGTGGGGTGTTCGCGTTCGGCGATGCCCGCTTCCTGGGCTCGATGGGGGCGGTGACCCTGAACCAACCCATCGTCGGCATGGGTGTCACCCCGACGGGCGCGGGCTATCACCTGGTGGCCCGAGATGGCGGGGTCTTTGCATTCGGCGACGCGCCCTTCCTCGGCTCGACCGGTCACCGACCTCCATCAGCGTCGGTCGTGGACCTGGTGCCCCAGCCGGGTGACTCCGGGTATTGGCTGGTCACCGAGGACGGGGAGTCAGTCGCCTTCGGATCTGCACCCGATCTGGGGTCGGTCCCCTCGGGTATCCATGGGCTGGTCGTGGGGGCTTCCGCCCACCGCGATGGCCTGTGGTTGACCGTGCACCCGACAACACCGCGGCTGGTGGTGTGGCGGTCGGGAGGTCTGGACGCGAGCGCGGCGACCGAGATCTTGGCCATCGCCGACCACCACGGCGCCCCGGCCGTGACGACCCACGTGGGTACCATCGGACTGCTGCAGGTGTGGCGCGATCGCACCCTCGTGCAGGGCACCACACCTGGTTTCCAGGTCGGTCTCAGTGCCCGCGCCGTCGATGCTGGTTCCTTCGAGGACTTCGCTGGACCTGATGTTGCCGAAGCCCTCCGAAAGGGCGAGGTCGTGATGAGTCGAGCCAGCGCCGATCTACGCGAGGCTCGGGTAGGCGACCGGATCGTCATCGTGGGCTGGGACGGCACCATCCAGCGTCGGACGATCGGTGCCGTCGTGCCCGATCAACTGATCGGCTGGTCCGAGATCGTTTTCGATGCCGCCGATGCTGCCCGTTTTGGTTTCGACCGCCCTGGCTCGGTGTGGATCAGCGGCCGAGCCGACCCTGTCGCCCTCCGTGCCATCCAGACCGATCTCGTACAGCTGTCGCTCGCCGATCCCTGGCTCGCCTGGGCCCGCAGCTGGGATCCGCCCGGTCTGGACGGGGTCCTGTCAACGGTCAACCTCAAGCAACGGCTGGGCGAGTTCCAGTACCGGCTGGGGGACGGGGTTTCCGTCGACATCGACCCAGCCTGGGTGGCTGCCAACATCGTGACCGTCGATCTGCCCATCCTCGGTCGTTGGCGCTGCCATCGGGTCGTGGTGCCCGACCTTGTTGCGGTGCTCGAGGAACTCATCGCCAGCGGCCTCGAGCACCACATCGACCCCGCTGACAGCCGCTACGGAGGCTGTTGGGTGGCGCGGCGTATCAGGGGATCCTCGGGCGGCGCTCTGTCTCGCCATGCCTGGGGGGTAGCGATCGATCTGAACCCGTCGACCAACCCCTGGGGGGCGGAGCCGACGATGGCACCCGAGGTCGTCGACGTTTTTCGCCGTCACGGCTTCGCGTGGGGTGGCACATGGGCCCGCCCCGACGGCATGCACTTCGAGTGGACCGGCGGCCCCTAGGCAGAACCCACCACGGCAGACGGCGCCAAGGGTGTGGCAGGGCGAGGCAATGCCTGCCACGATCGTGAGGGTCGGGGGACGGCCCGACGGCAAGGGGGAGGACCAATGGCCCAGGTCAGCGACGTGGCGGTCGATGTAGACGGCACCGCACGGGCGGTCGCCGAAGCGCAGGAGTGGCTCGACGAGCACCGTGATGCGCTGGCCGATCGTCGGGTTTTTCTGGAGCAGTTGGTCGATGCGGGCTGGGCTGCCCCCAGTTGGCCGGCCGACAGCTTCGGTCGAGGGCTCAGCCCAGCGGTGGCCCGAGCGACCGACGAGGTGTTCCGACGGGCCGGGGTCACCGGTTGGGGACAGGATGTCACCAACCTGTGGGCGGCCACCATCATCTCGTGGGCCCGTCCCGCCCTGCGCCAGCGTGTGCTGCGGGACCTGTTGCTGGGCGACATCAACATGTGCCTCCTGTACAGCGAGCCGGGGGCCGGAAGCGACCTGGCCTCGGTGCAGACCAGAGCGGTGCGTGATGGCGACGAGTGGGTGATCAACGGTCAGAAGGTGTGGACCTCGGCGGGCCGCCAAGCCGATTACGCCCTGCTCATCACCCGCACCGACCTCGACCAGCCCAAACACCGGGGTATGACGTTCTTCTTCTTGCCCATGAAGCAGGACGGGGTCGAGGTCCGACCCCTGCGCCAGGCCACCGGAGACGCACGGTTCAACGAGGTGTTCCTCACCGATGCCCGAGTCCACGACGACAACATGCTGGGTGAGTACAACGGCGGGTGGTGGGTGCTGACCTCGGCCCTGGCGTACGAGCGGGCGGCCATGGGGGGCTCGCAGCGCCGGACCCAGCAGTCGACCGATGCAGTTCGCACCTCCGACAGCGAGGCGTCCGCCCCTGTACCTGATCTGACCTTGGTGGAGTTGGCCCGAGCACGCGGGGTGGCGGCTGATCCCGGGATCCGCCAGGACCTGATGCGGCTCCACGCGTGGCGCACCCTGAACGAGTGGAACAACCGACGGGCCAAGGCCGCGTTGGAGCAGGGCACCTCCAGCCCGGTTGTGTCGCTAGGCAAGCTCGCCATGTCACGCATGCTTCACTTCGGTGGCAGCTTGCAGGCTCGCATCCTGGGGGCAGAGGGAATGCTCGGCGGCGACGGGTATCCCGATGCGGCAGATGCCACCTATTCGATGCTGAACGCCTTCTTCACCTCGATCGGAGGCGGCACCGACCAGATCCAGCGGAACATCATCGGTGAACGCATTCTCGGCCTCCCCAAGGAACCCGAGGTCGACAAGGGTGTCCCCTTCCGTGAGGTGCGCACCACGGGCACTGCCCGCGACTGACGGCTCAGCGGTCGGACCCTGCCTCAGCAGTCGGACCCTGCCTCAGCGGCCCGTGAAGTTCGGGGCTCGCTTCTCTTGGAAGGCCCGAACCGCTTCGCGATGGTCCTCTGACCTCATGGTTGCCGCCTCGTATTGCAACGAGATGGGCATCACGTAGCTCGACACCGATCGCAGGTAGGCGTTGACGGCCATCTTGGATGCCGCGATGGCCTGGGGCGGGCCTGCGGCGAGGCGGTCGGCTATTGCGAGGGCTTTGTCCACGAGTTCGTTGTCGGGCACGAGGAAGTTGGCCAGGCCCATCTCCAGGGCTTCGGCTCCGGTGACCCGGTCACCGGTCATCAGGAAGTACTTGGCCCGGTTTACCCCGACCAGATGGGGCCAGATCAGCTGCCCCCCGTCGCCGGCCCCGATGCCCATGTTGACGTGAGTATCGGCAAAAACAGCCGACTCACCTGCGACCACCACGTCACACAGCAGGGCCACGTTGGCCCCCAGCCCCATCGCATAGCCGTTGACCGCCGCGATCAATGGCTTCTCGCATTCGAGAATGTGATCCACGATCTGGCGGGCCTCGACGAGCATGGTCGGACCGGCGGGGTTTGATCCGATCGGGTCACCCGGCCCGAAATCGCCCCCGGCGCAGAAGGCTCGACCGGCCCCGGTCAGGACCAGCACCCGCATCT
>JAYPWI010000028.1:34316-46315 GCA_038135065.1 Acidimicrobiales bacterium | reverse complement strand
CAACGACGGCGGTGATGACCCCGTCTATTACGCGTGCAAGAACACCCGCAACGGCCGCATCAGCAGAATCACTGCTGACGAGGCCCCGCGATGCCCACGGTCTGCAGAAGTCGTCAATTGGAGTACGTCCGGCCCCCAAGGCCCGCAAGGAGCGCCACCAGGAGAGTTCTACAGCGCTGCAACATTCCGATTGACAAACGACGGTTGTGTACCGGGCGCCTACAGGTGGGTGGCCCACGAAACCTGGGGTGCCGATCTGGGCTGGGGAGCCTCCCACTGCATGTTCGATTTTCAGGAGGCGGAGGGCGCCAACTACTCGGCGGATGTCTACGTCGACCGTGACTCGCTGTCAGCCGAATACACCTATTACGTGGAAGTAACCGGGAGAACGATTAGCCACCCTCTTGCTGCCGGCGGCAGCTACGCCTCCTGCGGACCACAAGAGTTCGGCGTTCATTGCGCCTACGGTCACCAAGGTGGCGATTATCTGGAAAACATTGCATCCGAGCCGGTCAGCGCGCCCGTGTACTACTACCGTCTACCCACCACCTGGTCGCCCCCCATGTCGCCGACCGCCACCCAGCCCTAAGCGACATCCCTTCTCCACCACTGCCGGCGCAGCAATGCGGACGCAGGAAGGGTTTTCTTTCCGCAATGCTGCCGCTCACCGCTGCGCAACAGAGAGACTTCGCCGTCGACTCGCGTGAACCTCTTTTCATGAGTGCTTCCCAGCAGTAACGAACCGACCGAGACGTCGAGGTGAGCGATAGCTGCCACACGACCCGCCTGCACTCACCGACCACTGCGCCCCACTGCTCGGCGGGCCGTAGCGATGCGCTCGAGGCCACACTGACCGCCCTGCTCTGACATTCTTGGGGTCGACATCGACCCGAGGAGTTGTCATGGCCAAGGCCTACTGGGTGAGCGCTTACCACGAGGTACACGACCCCGAGAAGCTGGCCGCCTACGCGGCCCTGGCCGGGCCGGCCATCGCCGAGGCGGGGGGCCGATTCCTGGCCCGGGGCACCGCCGCCAAGGCCTACGAGGCCGGCATCGCCCAGCGGACCGTGATCGTCGAGTTCGAGTCGCTCGATGCGGCAGTGGCCTGCCATGACGGGGCCGGTTACCAGGCGGCGCTGGCCGCCTTGGGGGATGGGGTCACCCGCGACCTACGGGTGGTCGAGGGCGTCGAGTAAGGACATCCCGTGCAGTGGTTCGGTGATACCGAGGTGGCAGCAGCCCTACCGTGGGCGGCTCTGCTGACCGGTCTCGAGGACGCCCTCGTCGACGACGACGTGGTCGCTCCCCAACGCACCGCCCACCAGATTCCGGTGCCCGGCGGGTCCGACGCCACCATGCTGATGAAACCGGCCTGGCGGGTTGGTGACGTGCTGGTCGTCAAGGTGGTGAACGTCCACCCCGACAACGGCGCAGCCGGCCTGCCCATGGTCAACGCTGGGGTGTTGCTGTTCGACGCATCGACCGGCGTGCTGCGAGCGGCCTGCGACGGCAACGAGCTCACGACCCGCCGCACCGCGGCAGCGTCCGCCCTGGCCGCCGACCGGCTGGCCCGGCCCGACACCGAGCGTCTCCTGGTGGTGGGAACCGGGGCCCTGGCTCCCCGCCTGGCCGAGGCCCACTGTCACGTTCGCCCGTACCGCCACGTCGCCGTCTGGGGCCGCCGACCCGAGGCCGCAGCAGCTACCGCCCAGGAACTAGCGGCCGTACTCGACAGCGACGTCACGGTGGCCCAGGGCGAGCTTCCCCCAGCACATGAGGCCGACACGGTCACCTGTGCCACAGGGTCCACCACCCCCCTTGTCCTCGGGTCAGCCGTCAGGCCAGGAACCCACGTCGATCTGGTGGGGGCCTTCTCCCCCACCATGCGGGAAAGCGACGACGATCTCATCAGCCGATCCCACGTCTGGGTCGACACCCTCGAGGATGCCGTGCTGTCGGGGGACCTGGCCGCACCCCTGGCCTCAGGGAAGATCGCCCGTGACCACATCCAGGGCGACCTGGCCGACCTGGCTCGCGCCACGTCGGCCCGCAGATCCGACAGCGACGTCACCGTCTTCGTGTCGGTCGGGACGGCCCTCGAGGACCTGGTCGCTGCCCGGTTGGTGGCCGGCTCCTAGACGGCGGTCACCCCACCGTCGGCCACGAACTCCGAGCCGGTACTGAAGCTCGATTCGTCCGAGGCCAGGTACAGCGCAAGGTTGGCGATCTCGCCTGGCTCGGCGGCCCGGCGGAAGGGGGTCGATCCGGCCATCCGTTCCTTGCGACCATCGTCGTGGCTCACCACCTCGTCGATCATGTCGGTGTCGATCATCCCCGGATGGATGGAGTTCACCCTGATGTTGTGACGGGCCAGCTCCATGGCCGCCGTCTTGGTCATCCCGGTCACCGCGAACTTCGACGCCCCGTACCCAATCGAGCCCGGAGCACCCACCAGACCGGCGATGGAGCTGATGTTCACGATCGACCCCGACTGCTGGCCGATCATCACCGGCGCCACCGTGCGCATCCCCAAGAACACCCCGATCAGGTTGATGTCGAGGATGCGCCGCAGGTCGTCCAGGGTGTGGTCGATCATCTTGGCTCGGTGGAAGATCCCGGCGTTGTTGATCAACACGTCCACCCGACCATGCTGTTCGACGGTGGCGGCCACCACCCGCTCCCAGCCCTCCTCGGTCGACACGTCGTGGTGATGGAAGGTGCCCCCGATGTCGGCAGCCACCGCCTGTCCCTCGTTGCTCAGGACATCGGTGAGGACCACGGTGGCCCCTTCCGCCGCGAAGAGCCGAGCCTCAGCCTCGCCCTGGCCTCTGGCCGCACCGGTGATGATCGCAATCTTGCCGTCAAGTCGTCCCATGCCCGCACCCTAGGCTTCCTCGCACGGTGCGCGCCGAGGACCTACCGTGAGGGCCCAACGGCCCGTCGCTCGGGCCGCCCAGGGGGTTCACATGCCAGCGCTCGACGGTCTTCGCATCCTCGACATGACCCAGTACGAAGCGGGTCCCAGCGCCACCCAGGCCCTGGCCTGGTTCGGGGCCGACGTGGTGAAGGTGGAACCGCCCGGCCACGGCGACCCCGGTCGGGGCATCGACAACGTGCCCCGCGACTACTTCATGTACTGGAACTGCAACAAGCGCAGCATCGTGATCGACCTCACCACGACCGAGGGGCGCGACCTGCTGCTGGAGTTGGCCCCCAACTTCGACGTGTTCGTGGAGAACTACGGCCCCGGCGTCGTCGAGAAGCTCGACGTGGGCTACGACGCTATTCGGGCCGTGCACCCGTCCATCATCTACGCCTCGGTCAAAGGCTTCGGCCTGAGCGGGCCCTACGCCGACCGCAAGTGCTTCGACGGGGTGGCCCAGGCCATGGCTGGCGCCCTCTCCACCACCGGATACCCGGACGGGCCTCCCCTGCTGCCCGGGCCGACCACCGGCGACTCGGGGACCGGGGTGCAGCTGGCCCTGGCCATCCTGGCCGCCTACGTGCAACGGCTGCGGACCGGGGACGGTCAGCGGATCGAGGTCTCCATGCAGGAAGCCATGACGTACTACATGCGCACCCGGGTGGCCATGGCCCCGGGCTGGGGAGAGAACCCGGCGCCCCGTATCGGCAGCGGGATGTATGCGGTGAACAACCTGTACCCGACCAAGGGGGGAGGCCCCAACGACCACGTGATGATCATGGCCGTGACCCCCAAGATGTTCGTCGACCTGTGCCGAGCAATGGGCCGCCCCGAACTGGCCGAGGACGAACGGTTCGCCCGCAACAGCAGCCGGGTGGCCAACTCGGCCGAGCTCTACGACGAGATCGCCGCCTGGACCTCGACCATGACCAAGCACGAGGTGGCTATCGCCCTGGCCGAGGTGGGCGTTCCCGGGGGGCCGGTACTCGACACCAAGGACCTCATCCACGACCCCCATCTCAACGAGCGAGGCTTCGTCCACCAGATCGAACACCCGGCCCACGGCCAGGTACCAATGCTGGGGTGGGCACCCCGCTTGTCCGCATCGGACGTCGCCCTCCAGGCCGCCCCGGGACTGGGGCAGCACACCGACGAGGTGCTCGACGCCGAGCTGGGGCTCAGCGCCTCCACCCTGGCTGACCTGCACGAACGGGGCGTCATCGGCTGAACCCGGCGCTGCGGGGTCCGGCCACCTAGCATCGCCCCGATGACGGTACCCAACGCTCCCACCTCCGCCAGCCCAACCCCGGCCCGCCGCCTCGTGGAGGCGTTCGGCGACTGCGAGGCGATGGCGGCCATGTACACCCCAGACGTGACATGGCGCCTGAACCACTCCCTGGCCGCCAACATCGCCGGACCCCACGTGGGTGCCGAGGCGGTGTGCGGCTTCAACCAGGCCGTGTTCACCAAGTTCTACGAGCAAGGATCGGTCACCGTGGACATCCACGACGAGATCGGTGACACTGATTCCAGCGTGGTCCGCTTCGACTTCCACGCCACCAGCCGCCGCGGGCACAGCTACGACGTCGAGTACGTCCTGTTCGCCAAGACCACCGACGGCCTCATCCACGAGGTGGTCGAACTGCTCGACACCCACGCCTCCAACGAACAGCACGCGGGCAACGCAGTCGGTATTCCCCCGGTGGCGGGGAGCTGAGATGGCGAACCCCTTCGTCCCCGTCCCCACGCCGGAGACCCAGCCCTACTGGGACGGCATCGCCGAGGGTCGGGTGCGCCTGACCCGCTGCACCGACTGCGCCACCCCGTTCTTCCCGCCAGGCCCCGTGTGTCCCAACTGCTCGGGCCAGCACATCGAATGGTTCGACGCGTCGGGCCGAGCCACCCTCTACAGCTACGTCATCCACCATCGCCCCCTGAAGTGGTGGGACACCGAGGGGCCGCGTTCGGTGGCCATCGTGGAGCTCGAGGAAGGGCCACGGCTGCTGTCCTCGGTCGTCGGCTGCCCCCAGACCCCCGAGGACCTGGTCATCGACATGGCCCTCACCGCCACCTTCGTCCCCTTCGACGGCACCACAGTGCTGTGCTTCGAACCAGCTGGAGCTGCCGCATGAGGCCCGGAGATTTCGCCATCGTCGGAGCATCGGAATCCGACGAGATCGGGGTGGTGCCCGACGCCACCTCCATGGGGCTGCTCCTCAACGCAGCCGCGAACGCCATGGCCGATGCCGGCCTGACGGCCAAGGACATCGACGGCATCACCACCGGCTACTTCGAGGTGTCCGACGTGAGCCGCCAACTGGGCATCTTCCCCTCCTGGGCCGACAACACCACCGTCGGCGGTTGCTCGTGGATGTTCCAACTCCGCAGCGCCATCGCAGCCATCAACGCGGGCTACTGCACGACCGTGCTCATCACCTACGGCGAGTCCGGCAAGTCCACCCGACGCCTCGGGCAGACGGGCGGCGGTGGTGCCGGATCCATCGGGCAGCAATTCGACATGCTGTACGCCGGGGCAGCACCCCCCGCCCTGTTCGGCCTGCCCCTGGCCCGCTACATGTCCGTCTACGGCCTCACCGAGGAGCAGTTGGCGGCCGGCCCGGTTGCCCAACGTGAATGGGCGACCTTGAACCCCCGGGCCACCCTGCGCGAACCCACCACGGTGGACGAGGTGCTCGATGCGCCCATGATCGCCTGGCCCCTCACCCGGGCCATGTGCTGTCTTGTGTCCGATGCGGGCGGAGCCATGATCGTCACCTCGGCCGACCGGGCCACCGACTTCCCCAAGCCACCGGTGTACGTACTGGGCACCGGGGCCGCCCTCGAAGCGGGGATCATGAGCCCGGCCCTGGTGCGCGACCCCCTCCAGCCCGAGTTCATCCGCACCTCGGGGCAGGCCGCCTTCGACAGCGCCGGGATCACCCACGCCGACGTGGATCACCTCATGATCTACGACGCCTTCGCCCACACCCCCCTGTTCGGCCTCGAAGGGCTCGGGTTCGTGGAGACAGGCCAAGCGGGGGCCTTTGTGGCCGAGGGGCACACCCGACCCGGCGGTTCACTCCCCATGAACACCAGCGGTGGGGGCATGAGCTACGCCCACACCGGGGCCTACGGCATGTTGTGCATGCTCGAGTCGGTACGTCAGGTACGGGGCGAGGCGGCCGCCCAGGTCGACGACATCGATATCGCCGTATGCCACGGCTGGGGCGGCTTCTGGTCGGCCTGCGCCACCCTGGTGTTCTCGCCCCATCGACCGTCGTAGCTGCTGCACCCGCAAGCCGACATCATCGGGCTCGACGTTGATCGGCGCGTGGCCGGCCGGCACATCCCCTAGATCAGAGCATCCCGAGGTGGCGCTTGCGGGCCACGATGCTGAGCACTTCGATCTCGTCATGGCGGGGGTCGAAGGCGCCCATGTTCTCGAACGCCTCGATGGCGAAGCCGAGATCCCACAGGGTGCCGACCAAGTCCTTGGCCGTGATACCCCACTGCCAGAAATTGTGGACGTCACGCAGGGGCTTGTTTTGGGTCTCGTCGATCTCGTCGTGTCGCTCGTACCAGGCCGCGATGGCCGCGGGGTCGTGGGCGTAGACCCGCCGGATGTATTCCTCGGCTGAGAAATCGGGAAAGCGAATCGTCTCGGGTCCGCGCCAGCACTGATTGTGGATGATGAAGGTGTCCACGTTTGCTGCGTATCGGGCGAGGAACTCGTCCCAGTTCGGGCCGACCTGATGTAAGAGGATGTCGAACATGATCGCAGCATCGACCGTTCCCACCAGGTCGGCGGTCTCCTGCGTCCCCAGGGGTCCCTGGATCAGCTCGAGCTGCGGATGGGCTGCGGCCCGTTCGTAGGTGATGTCGGAGACTCGCCCATCGACGATCACAGCCCGCTCGATGTCGGCCACCGACAGACCATGAAACGCATAGCCGCCGTTGACCCCCCAGCAGGCGCCCAGATCCACGAAGGAGCGGACACCGCAGTTGACAAACGCCCACTCCACCACGGCGGCCTTGTGGGGGTCGACGGGGTTGTCGTGAGGAGTGGGGTGGGTGTCGTGGCGGTCGAGGACCGCAGCGGTTCCGGACACAGCTGTTCCTCCCAGAACGGGGATCTTCCTCCCCTCCAGTCGTCCTTGACCGTCTCGGGTCAACTGCCGGGGTACACGATGCTGCTGACGAAGTCTTCGGCAGGTCGGAGACCAGCCCAACCGGGGGCCTCAGACTGCGATATCGAACAGGTCGCGGGCGTTGCCCCCCAAGAAACGAGCCCGCGACGCGTCGTCGCCGATCCCGCCTGCGTTCTGGTCGAGGTCGAGGATGTAGCCCGAGGTGTGGTCGGGGTGAGGGAAGTCCGATGCCCACAGGAACCGGTCCCCGAACCGCTCCACCAGGTGAGGGATGGATCGCTCGTCGGGATCGCAGGAGATCCACACCCGCTCCCGCAGGTAGTCGCTCGGCTTGTTCTGCAGCTTCACCGTGGCCCCGATGCCCGTGTGCTCGTAGACCGCGTCCATCCGGTCCATGAAGTAGGGCAGCCACGATCCCCCGGACTCGAGCACCAGCACCTTGAGGTCGGGGAACCGGTCGAAGACGGTGAAGTCGTACAGGGCCGTGAACTGGTGCCGCACCCCGTCGCTGGCCGTGACCATCGGCAACAAGCGCAGCTGCCGCACTGATTCCCACTTGCCCATCCGGTCCCCCTTGACCGAGAAGGGTTCGAAGGTCGGGTGGATGGCGAAGGGGATGCCCAGTTCTTGGCAGGTGGCGAAGATGGGGTCGTGGTCGGGGTGGCCGAACGGCTTGCGGTCGTGGGTAAAGGGGGCCACGAAGCACCCCCGGGCCCCCGCCGCGACCGCCCGCTCGATCTCGGCGGCCGACGCCTCGGGAAAGCTCATCGACACATGGGCAGACGCGATCAGCCGTCCACCGCTGTCGCTGCACCATTCGGTCACCCACCGGTTGTAGGCCCGCATGTGGGCCATGGTCAGGTCCTCGTCGGGAACCTCCATCTCCCACAGCAACCCGACGGTCGTGTAGATCACGGCGGCATCGATGTTCTCAGCGTCGAGCACGGCCAGACGTTCACCGACGTCTTGGCTGCCGAACGGGGCCATGGTGTCGTAGTCCCGCTCCGGATCGAACTGGATGGCCCGCAGGTCGGGGGCACCCATGGCACCGAGGGTCGACACCGCTCCCTTGCTCGACAGGTAGGGGGCCTTGCCGTCGATCACCAGTTGCTCGAGTCCGCTGTCGTCGATCTCGAAGTGGAGGGCCCGGTCCCGGTACTGGGGCTCGATGTAGTCCAGCCACAGATCCTTGGGCTCGAGGATGTGGCCGTCGGCGTCGATCCCACCGCTGAACTGCGAAGCGTGGACCTCGTGCATCTCCCGGACATCGGTCATGTTGTTCCCCTCGTTCACCCCGAACTCGTCCCGTCACTGTACCGATCATCTCGCCGTCGAACCGGGCCGCAGGGTGCAACACTGTGGCCAGGGGCTTGGAGGTCACGGCATGGCAGGTCAAGAGGTCAGCGGGGTCGAATTCCCGTGGTTGGATCCATCTCGGTATTCCTTCGCCCTGGGCATCGAGGCTGCCGGAGCGGTGTGGGGGGCCGGACAGACGGCCTCCCGACACGATCCGGCGACCGGGTCGGTGACCAGCGGGGGCACCCCGGCCGAACAGGCCACCGTGTGCTGGGACAAGGTCGGATCGGTGTTACAGGCTGCCGGACGATCCCTCGATGACTGCTCCGAGGTCGTCGAGTACCTCACCCCAACAGGTCTGGCCGCCAGGGACGAGATCAGCGCAGTTCGACCCACCACCCGCAGCGCTTCCACCGTGGTCGTAGAGGCCCTGGTCCGCCCCGACGCGGTGCTGGAGGTGGAGGTGGTGGCCGGCGCAGCACCGGGGACGGTCAGGCTTCCCCAGATCCTTCCCCTCGACGACCAGGGCGAGGTGGTGGCTCCGGGCGATTTCGTAGCTCAGTGCGAGTGGGTGCTGCGCGAAGCGGGTCGCCAACTCGCAACCGTGGGCCTCGGGCTCGACAACGTCGTGCGCACCGTGCAGCAGACCACGGCCGCCACCCGCAGCCAGTACTCGGCAACTGCGGCAGCCCGTCGCGACCTCCTGGGGCCCGTCTTCCCCGCCTCGACAGGCATCCTGACCTCTGCCCTCCCCCACCCCGACGTGCTGGTCGCCCTCGACGTATGGGCCAGTGACAGGCCCAAGCACATGGTCGTCCATGCCCCCGAGGCCTATGCCGCCCTCACCTTCAGTCCGGCGACGGTGGCCGGTGACGTGGTCTATGTGTCGGGAACCACTGCGTGGGATCCGGCGACGGGCTCCACGGTGGGAGCCGGCGACGTCGGGGCCCAGGCCGCCTTCGTCTACGACCAAATCGGCCAGGTGCTACGGGCAGCCGGGGGTGACCTGAACGACCTGGTGAAGACCATCGAATACATCACCCCTCCGGCCCTGGCCGGCTACCGGGACGTCGACCGGGTGCGTCGGGAGGTGCTGGGACGCCCCTTCCCAGCTTCGACCGGGGTGGTGGTCGACGCCCTGCTCAGCCGGTCGTGGATGATCGAGGTCGAAGCGGTCGCCGTACTGTCATGAACGAGGCCGATTCGTCACTCCAGGGCACAGTGAGCCTGCTCACCGACGAGGTGCGGGCCTGTGTCGGCACCACCGTCTCCTACACCGCCCCCGAGGAGCTGGGACGAGCCTCCATCCGGGCCTACGCCATGACCATCGGGGCACCCGCTGACCGGTCCCCCGACGAAGCACCGCCCACCCTCATCTTCGACACCTGCCAGCTGACGGGAAACACCCAGCCCGACCACCTCGGGTACCTGGGCCACGGCTGGACCCTTCCCCTCCCCGTTCCGTGCACCATGATCCGGGGTGGCAACGACTACCGCATCGCCCGGCCCGCCCGGGCTGACGACGTGATCGTCACCACCTGGGAGTTGACCGAGGCGTCCGAGGTCCACGACCGGAACGGGATGCCGATGCTCATCGTCACCGCAGTTGGGACCCTGAGCACCACGGACGGCGACCTGTTGGGCACCAATACCGAAACCCTGCTGTATCGGCCCACCTCATGAGACCCGGCGATCACATCCACCCGCTCGAGCGGACCATCACCCAGACCCACATGATCGCCTACGGGGCTGCCACCTGGGACTTCCATCGCCTCCACTACGACCCTGCCGTTGCAGCCCGAGCCGGGCTCGATCGGCCCGTGGTCGACGGGCAGATGCTGGGCGGCCTCCTGGCCGAACTGGTCTGCCGGTCTCTCGCTGCGGGTCAGCGCCTCAGCCGCCTTCACTACCGCAACACGGCACCCGTGTTGGCCGGGGCAACCGTTCTGTGCGCGGCCACCGGCCCGGTGCGAGAGAGCGAGGACGGCACCCTGCACGTCGACCTCGAGGTGCGGGTTGGCGACCAGGTGGTGGTGCGGGGTGCGGGGGCCGAGATCACGACCAGTTGATCGCAGGCTCTCGCAGGAACCGCCCTTGCAGGGCGGCCGGGTCAGCGGGGGCGCACGACCACCTCGGTGGCCTTCACCGATGCCCAGACGGCCGAGCCGGGGCGTAGGGCCATGCCTGCCGCAGCAGCCGGGGTGACGTCGACGCTGATCCCCAGCGGGTCGCCGAGGGTGACTCGCACCGTCTCACCGAGGGGTTCGACGACTCCCACCACGGTCTCCCACACGTTGCGAGGGCTGCCGTGCGGCTGGGTCGAGTGCAAGGCCACCGCGGTGGGGTGGATGGTGACGAGCACCGGCCCAACGGTGTGGGTGTCCGAGGTCTGCAGCACATGGCCGTGATCGACCAGGTTGATCTCGCCGTCCCGGTTGTCCCCGACGAGCAGGTTCACTCCAGCGAGGGCGGCCACGTAGGGGGTGGCCGGGTGCTGGCGGATGTCCTCCGGACTCCCGTCCTGGGTGATCCGCCCGTGCTCGAGCACCACGATGCGTTCGGCCAGCACCAGGGCATCCGTGGGGTCGTGGGTGATCATCAGCCGTGGGCCCGCGAAGCGGTGCAGGTGTTCGCCGATGACCCGGCGCAGCTGGGCCCGGGTGGCCACGTCCACCGCAGCCAACGGCTCGTCGAGCAGCAGGAGGTCGGGTTCGATGGCCAGCGCCCTGGCCAGGGCCACCCGCTGGGCCTGCCCGCCTGAGAGGTCCTGCGGCGCCAGATCAGCCACGTCCGCCAAGCCGACGACCTCGAGCAGGTGCCGGGCTCGGGCCACAGCGGTCCGCTTCGGGACACCCCGGGCCACCAGACCGAAGGCGACGTTGGCCTGGGCGTCGAAGTGATCGAAGAGCAAGTGGTCCTGGAACACCACGCCGATGTTGCGCTGCTCCGGAGGGACGAAGCGCCCCTGGGCCGGGTCGTCGAGTACCCGCCCGCCCAGACGGACCACTCCTGCGTCGAGGGCCTGGAGACCGGCCAACACCTCGACTGCCGTCGTCTTGCCCGACCCGTTCGGTCCGACCACGGCCGTCGTCGTGCCGGGCTCCAGGTCGAGCGTCATGTCGAGCTCGAATTCCCCTCGTCGCCGCACGATGTGGGCCTCGAGACCCTGGCCCCCGCTCATGACGGCGACCACCAGCGCCGCCTGAGGCCGATCAGCACCGCCAGGGAGACCGCGACCAGCACCAAGCTGATGGCCACTGCGGTGTCGCGGTCGCTCTCGAGGGACACGAACACCGCGAGGGGAAGGGTCTGGGTACGCCCTGGCAGGTTCCCGGCGAAGGTGATGGTCGCCCCGAACTCGCCGAGGGCCCGGGCCCATGCCAACACGGCTCCCGCCCACAGCGAGGGGGCGATGGCCGGGAGGGTGACCCGGCGCAGCACATGGAGCCGGGAGGCACCGAGAGAGGCGGCCGCCTGCTCGAACCGCTGGTCGAGCCCCAGCAGTGCCCCTTCCACGGTGATCACCAGGAAGGGCAGCGCGACGAAGGTGTTGGCCAACACGACAGCCCAGATCGAAAACGGCATCACGAAGCCGGTGAGCTCGGCCAACGGCTCGCCGATCAACCCTCGGC
>JAYPWI010000028.1:0-34306 GCA_038135065.1 Acidimicrobiales bacterium | reverse complement strand
CCCCAGGGCGAACAGCAGGGCGGCACCCCCCACCACCGGCGGAAGGACCATGGGCAGGGTGATGAGCCCCCGCACGACGCGTCGACCCGGAAATGGCACCCGGGCCAGGAGCCAGGCCAGGGGAACCCCGACGACCACCGAGCACAGGGTGGCCAGCACCGAGGTCACCAGGGACAGCATCAGGGCGTCACGCACCACCGGCGAGCTGACGAGGGAGGGTAGGTCGGCCCAGGGGGCCCGCCACGCCAGGCCGGCCAAGGGCACGACCACGACGAGCAGGCCGAGTGCGCCCAGGACCACCAGGGGCCAGGGTGCCCGGGGGGTCGCCCTGTCGGTCACGGCAGCGCGAACCCGTTGTCGGTCAGGATGCGGCGACCCTGCGGGGAGATCACGAACGCTACGAAGGCCTGCGCCCCATCGGGGTGGGGGGCATCGACCAAAGGAGCGATGGTTGCGGTCACCGTCACCGCCACATCCTCGCTCAACTCCACCGCTTCAACCGAGCCCAGGCCGGCGAGTACGTCGGTTGCGTAGACCAGCACCACGTCCAGTTCGCCGTCCACCAACTTGGTGAGGAGGGCCCGGACATTGGGTTCGTAGGTGTCGATGTCGGCCTCCACCCCTGCTCGGTCGAGCACGTCGCTTGCCGCATCCCCGCAGGGCACCCCTGCGGCGCAGACCCCGACCAGCAGGTCCGGCCTGGCCAAGTCGCCGGGGCCGGAGACACCCTCGGGATTACCCACCGGCACAGCGATGACCAGCCGGTTGGTTGCGAAGGGCACTGGTTCGTCGGCCAGGGCACCGGCCGTAGCCGCCCGGGCCATGGTGGCAGTGTTGGCGGTGGCCACCACGTCTGCGGGAATCCCCTCCTCGACCTGGACCACCAGCGACGGGCTACCGGCCAGGCTGAGCTGCACATCGAAGCGGGGATCGGCGGCCTCGAAGGCCTCCTCGATCTCCGCGAAAGCCTCGGTCAGCGACGACGCAGCCAGGACCAGCACGGTCTCCCGTTGCGCGACCGAGCCATCCCCTTGGCGCGCCGTACCACCGCAGCCGGCAACTGCGGCCGCAAGACACAGGGCCCAGCCCCACCGCAGGAGCGCTCCCATGTCTACCTCTGGGCGCCTGCGACGGCCCGCCAGATCTTTTCGGGACCGAGCGGCGTCTCCAGATGGTGAATGCCCAGGTGGGAGAGCGCGTCGATGACTGCGTTGTAGACGGCGGGAATAGCCCCCACCGTCCCGGACTCCCCGACCCCCTTGGCCCCCAGTTCGTTGACCCAGGTCGGCGTCTCCAGATGGACCAGATCGAACGACGGCAGTTCGGCTGCGGATGGCACGAGGTAGTCCATCAGGTTTGCGGTGAGGAGGGCACCGTGCTCGTCGTAGCGAATCTCCTCGAACAGCACCTGGGCGATGCCCTGGGCCAGACCACCGTGGATCTGCCCTTCAGCCAGCAGGGGGTTCAGGATGCGACCTGCGTCGTCCACGGCGACCACCCGGTCGAGGTCGACGTGGCCGGTGTCGAGATCGACCTCGACCACGGCGATATGGCAACCGCTGGGAAAGGTCGGCATGGGCGCCGCGAAGTCGGCCTCGGCGGCCAGCGCCTCGTCGAGGCCGGCTGCCACCTCGGCCCAACCGACCGCGACGCTGGGCGTGCCCGACACGTGGAACCGTCCACTATCGGTATCGAGGACCACGTCCTCCACTGCGGCCTCCAGCAGATCGGCCGCTCGTTCACGGGCCAGATCCACCAGGCCACCCGCGGCCTCGGCCAGCGCTGAGCCGGCCAGCTGCACCGAGCGGGAGCCGACGGTCAGGCCGCCCCGGGCCACCTCGTCGGTGTCGCCACGAACCACATCGATCATCGCCATGTCCACCCCGAGGCGGTCGGCGACCACCATGGCCCAGGTCGTGTCGTGGCCCTGCCCGAAGGGGGTTGCCCCGCTCACCACCGTGACGCGCCCGTCGGGCCCCAGAGCAACCGAGCCGAACTCGCTCCCCGGTCCACCCGCCGTGATCTCGACGTACATCCCGATTCCCACCCCGAGGGCCCGGCGATCACCCCGCTGCCGTCGGGTGGCTTGCTCGACCAGCAGCTCGTCGTAGCCCACCGCCTTCAGGGCCAGCTCGAGGGCGGCCGGGTAGTCCCCGACGTCGTACTGGGTCCCGATACCCGTGGTGTAGGGCTCGGTGAAGCGAGGAATCAGGTTTCGACGACGCACCTCGGCGGGATCCATGCCGATCTCGTCGGCGAAGATGTCGATCATCCGCTCCACGGCCAGACAGGCCTCGGGCCGACCGGCGCCCCGATAGGCGGTGGTGCATACCTTGGAGGTCAGCACCGTGGTGGCTCCGAAGCCGATGTTGGTGATGTCGTAGGTACCGGCCAGCATGCGCTGGGTCATTCCGGCCAAAACGGCTCCGATGATGGGGTGTGACCCGGCATCCTGGATCACGTCGAGCTGGTACGCGGTGATCCGACCGTCCCGGGTGCCACCCATGCGGGCGAACTGCAACTGACCACGGCCCTGGGGCATGGCCTGCACGTTCTCCGTCCTGGTCTCGGTCCATCGGACCGGCCGTCGGATCTGGCGGGCGTAGAAACCGAGAACCAGCTCCTCGGGGTAGGTCCGCGACTTGGCCCCGAACCCGCCCCCCACGTCGGGGACGACCACCCTGACCTGGTCTGGCTCGAGCTCGAAGATCTGGGCCAACAGGCCCTTGGTGGGGTGGGCCCCTTGGCAGGCCGAGTAGTGGACCAGCCGACCCTCGGGAGTCCAGTAGGCGACCCCGCCCCGGGTCTCGATCGGTGCGCCGGTCAGGCGTTGGTTGTCGATGCGGGCCTCGACCACCACCTCACAGGCCGAGAAGTCGGCCGCCGCCGGAGAGGCCATGGTGCTCAGCACGTTGGTGCCGAAGTGGGGGTGGAGGACCACTTCGTCCCGGGCCGCCGCCTCGAGGTCGACCACGGCGGGGCGGGACTCGTACTCGATGACCACCAGCTCGGCGGCATCGAGGGCCTGTCCCCGGGTTTCGGCCAGCACGGCCACCACGGGTTGTCCGACGTAGGTCACTGCGTCGATGGCCACGTAGGGTCGGCGCAGTTCTTCGGGAAAGACAGGCAGGACGTTGGGGGCCAGGCCCAGGTGCTCGGCCACCTGGGCTCCGGTGAACACCCCGACGACCCCGGGAGCCCCGACGGCATCGCTGACGTCCACCCCGACGATGGCTGCATTGGCCTCGGTCGATCGCACGTAGACCAACTCCACACAGCCGTCGATGCGCAGGTCACCGACGAAGGTCGCTGCCCCGGTCAACAGGGCGGGGTCCTCCCGGCGGACGACCCGGTTACCGAGAATGCTCATGACGACCTCCGACCGATCGGGGTAGGGCCCTCACGGGGCGCTGGGGGGCACGAGGAGCACCTTGCCCGTGGTGCCGCGACCTTCGAGAGCCATGTGGGCGTCCTTGGCCGCCTCGAGGGGGAACCGGGCGCCGATCCGGACGTCGAGGGTCCCGTCGCTGACCGCGGCGAAGAGGTCACGGGCTCGATCCAGCAGTTCGTCACGGGTTGCGATGTGGTCACCGAGCGTGGGGCGGGTGAGGAAGAGCGATCCGCCCTGGCTGAGCCGCAGGGGGGCAACCGGGGGCACCGGCCCCGAGGCGTTGCCGAAGGTGATCATCATCCCCCGCGGCCGGAGCACCTCGAGGCCCCGCTCGAAGGTGTCCGCGCCGACCCCGTCGTAGATCACGTCGAGAGGCCGGGAACCGGCAATGGCCTCCACCCTGGCCCCGAAGTCCTCCTCGCGGTACAGGATCACGTGATGGGCGCCGGCCGCAGTCACCAGGTCGACTTTGGCCCGATCGCCGACGGTGGCGAACACTTCGGCCCCGGCCCGACGAGCCATCTGGGTGAGGAGCAGGCCGACCCCACCAGCTGCGGCATGGACCAGGCAGCGATGTCCTGGCCCCAAGGGAAAGGTCGAGGTCACCAGGAAGTGGGCCGTCATTCCTTGCAGCATCAGGGCGGCTGCCAACTCCAGATCGACGCCGTCGGGGACGGGAACGGTGCGCTGGGCCGGGACGGCGATCAGCTCTGCGTAGGAGCCCATCACTCCCGTCCACGCAACCCGGTCACCGGGGGCAACCGCCTCGACGTCGCTCCCCACCTCGACGACCACCCCGGCACCCTCATTCCCCGGCACGAAGGGCAACGGCACCGGGTAGAGCCCACTGCGATGGTAGGTGTCGATGTAGTTCAGTCCGGCTGCGGCGACTCGCACCACCACGTCGTCGGGACCCGGGGACGGGTCGTCCATCTCTTCCCACCTGAGCGCGTCGGGCCCCCCGACCTCGTGTACCCGGACAGCAAACATCGAACGCGGCTCCTCGATCAGCTTCGCTTCAGGGAGCGCGACGGGGCCGAACGGTCGGCACCGGTCGGCTCACGAGAACTCGGTGACGTACTCCGTCTCCTCGGTCAGCGCATCACCCTCGGTGGGGAGCACCTTGGCGTAGTTGAGAGCCCCGTCGATGTCGTGCTGCCACACGTCCTCGGGCAGTTCGTACAGCACCTCGACCCCGTACCCGTTCGGGTCGTTGATGTAGATGCTGTGGGTCATTCCATGATCGATACGCAGGTTGATCTTGACCCCTGCGTCGCGCAGGAACTCCACCTGCTCCTTCCACGACTCGCGGTCTGGATAGGTGATGGCGATGTGGTTGACCGCGCAGACCCCGGCGTACATCGACCATTCCTCGGGTGGTGGTGGCAGATCGGGACGCTCGACAAGGGCGATGTCGTGGTGGTTCACGTCGTCCACCACCCCGCTGTAGAACCGCATGTTCATCGGCGCCGGACGATCGCCCCGTGGGCGCAATGCGCCGACCTGGCGAAAGCCGAGTAGGTCGCTCCAGAAGTGATGGGACTCCTCCATGTCGCGCACGTTGAGCACGAGATGGTTGACCCCCCGCGGTATCACCGGTCCAGCCATCGGTATCTCCCCTCCTCGACGCCCGACGGGCGCAGGACGATGGTCCAGATCGTACCCACTCGAAGCACCAGGCGTCGGACGGCCGACCGTGCATCGCAGTGGCTTACAGCGCCTCGAGGGCCGGTTTCACCTCGGCTGCGATCCATTCGGGGATGGTGTCGTCCTCGTGACAGAAGTGTTCGAAGACGATCTCGTCGAGGCCCAGCTCGCGCAGTCGACCGACATGGTCGACCAACTCCTCGACCGAACCCATCCACGGGCCGCGGCCTGCGGCCAGCACCTCGTCGTGGGTCATCCCCGAGCCTTCCGGCACCATCATGTGCAGGAACCGGTCCAGGGCCTGTCGACGGTGGTGGTCATCGGGCCCGATCGCTGCGAACAGCAGCAGGGACCGCCGGATGGTGGCTGGGTCGCGGTCGATGGCCTCGCAGTGGCGAGCCAACGCCTCGTTGGCCGTCCGGTAGTCGTCGGGACCCAGGCGGGTCGCGTTCCATTCCTGCGCGTGCTCGGCAGCGATCCGTAGGGTGCGCTTCGGTCCCGATCCGCCGATCAACAGCGGTGGCCGACCGGGGGGCGGGTGGGGCTGCGAGTCGGTTCCCGCCAGCCGGTAGTACTGGCCCTCGAAGGTCCCCGAGGTCGAGTACCAGAGCTCCTTCATCAGTGCGATGGCCTCCTCGAGGCGGTCGTAACGTTCCCGGGGCGGTGGGAAGTCGAGCCCGTACACCTCGTGCTCGTCGGGGAACCAGCCCGCGCCCAGGCCCATCACGAAGCGTCCGTCGCTCAGAGCGTCCAGCTGCTGGGCCATCCGCCCGACGTTCACGGGCTCACGGAAGGTGACGGGGCTGACCAGGGGGCCGAAGCGGACACGGGACGTGAGTTCGGCCGCCATCACGAACGACAGGTAGACGTCGATCGCGTCCTTCTGGGTGCCGTTGTAGAAGTGGTCGGACCGGAACAGTGAGGCGAAGCCGAGGTCCTCCACCAGACCCACGATGTGGCGCCACCGTTCCCAGGTCAGTGGGGTGGCTTCCCCGATGATGATGCCCACGTCCATGACCTGGTCCTTCCTTCGTTGGTGGGGCGAAGCTAGCGCCCGGTCGCCGGACCGACTGCGTCCAGCCAGCGCCGCATGACGTGCACCACGCCGGCCGGACTGTCGGCGGTGGCCGCCACCTTCAGATGGGTCGCCCCCACCTCCCGGTAGGCCTGGGCCAGGTCGACCCACCGGGCCGGGTCGTGGTCGGCCCGGGCCCGGATCACACACTCGATGCCCAGGTCATCGGGATTGCGACCGGCCGCCCGGGCGGAGTCCCACACCCGGTCGAGCACGGGGGCCAGCTGTTCGGGGGGAAACTGGGGCAGCCAGCCGTCGGCCATCCGGCCGATGCGCTCCACCACCCGCTCGTCCACGAACCCTACGAACGACCCCATCCAGATCGGGATGGGCCGCTGAACGGGCATGGGGTTCAGCCCCACCCGGTCCAGGTCGTGCCACCTGCCGCAGTACGTGACGTGTTCCTGGGTCCAGTACGCCCGGAGGACCTCCACCTGCTCCTCGATGCGGCGACCCCGGGTGGTGAAGTCCTCGTTGAGCGCCTCGTACTCCATCCAGTTCCGTCCGATACCGACACCGAGCCGCAGCCGCCCGCCCGACAGCAGGTCGAGTTCTGCGCACTGCTTGGCCACGAGCGTGGTCTGACGCTGGGGAAGGAGGAGCACCCCGGTGACCAGCTCGATCCGTCGGGTGACGGCGGCCACGAAGCTCAGGAACACCAACGGCTCGTGGACGCCTGTGGCCGAGGTGTGCACCGACTCACCCTCGGCCCGGTCGGGGTGGCCGCCCACCACGTGGTCGTTGGTGGAGAGGCTGTCGAACCCGGCCTCGTCGAGCTCCTCGACCAAGGGCCGAATCTCCGCCCAGTCGGTGCCGATGGTCAGATTGCCCAAGGAGGCGCCAAGCTTCATCCCTGTGCCCATTCCGGCCAGCGGACCCGCTCGGGACCCTCGGGTGGTTGCAGGATGCGGGCCACCATGGCAGTCGCCTCGTCGAGGTCGTATCCCTGGTAGCTGAGGGCCTTCATCTTGGTGGTGTCGCCGAAGAAGAACCGTTCGTAGAGCTCCTGCCGGCCACCCCAACCGGTGCCCACCACGTCCCAGGCCAAACGGAACAGGGCCACCTTGTCCCGGGCCGGCTGGTCGGCCCCTTGGTAGTACCGGTCGATGGCCCCGGCCGCCATCTCGAGCGTGGCCTCCTGTGGTAGCGACACGTAGCCCCCGCCACCGAGCTGGATGATGTGGTCCACGATCCGGGGGTAGACCTCGGGATACAGGCGCAGGGCGGCCATGATGGCCTTGTTGTTGGCGTAGAAGAGGCCGTTGGCCGGGTTCTGCTCTCCCCCCTCCACGGCGGCGACGGCCAGCGACTCCATGGTGTTGAGCCACATCAGGATGTCCCCGAGACGCTCCTGGACATTGACGTAGTTCGAGATCTGGGACGATTCGGCCACCAGGTGGGCCAGCCCCAGCAGGAACCGGGTTTTGGCCACGTTCTTCACCACGACGTGATGGCCCAGGGACTGGAAGAACAGCATGCCGGGCAGGGCCCGGTTGTGAACCTCGAGGTCCCGGCAGACGAACACGTCCTCCCACGGGATGAGGGCCTCTTCCCACACCGCGATGGCGTCCATCTCCTCGAAGCGGCCGGTGAGGGGCCGGTCGTAGTGGGAGGCCTCCGGGTCGAGCTTGTCCCGACAGATCCAGGTCAGGCCGGGGTGATCGACTCGGCACTGGAAGCCCAGGGCGTAGATGTCGGCCCGCGGGTCCTCGATCCCGCCGGGGGCCCCGAAGCTGATGTTCTCGTTGCTGAACGGAGCCAGGGTGCCCACCATCCGGGCCCCGGTGACCACCACCCCTTCGGATGTCGTGTCGACCACCCCTGCGTTCACGAAACGTTCCTGGTCCTGGATGGGGGTGAACCGGTCGACCATGGGGTTGACGAACGTGTGGGTCATGCAGACGTCGTCCCGCCGACAGTGGCGGTAGATCTCGTAGGCGTTGCGGGCGAACCGCTCGTCGTGCATCCCCCACACATGGCCGGCGTTGCCTACCGCCATCATGCAGGCGTTCATGTAGTCGGGTGCCCGTCCCATCAACCCACCATTCACCTCGGCCCACAGGCCGAACGCGCCGGCTCGCCGACGGAGGTCGTCGACGGAGCGGGGCTCGATGAACGAGAGATGGGCCCGGTCACCCTCGTCGGTTTCGTAGGTGAGGTCGTCCACCAACTCGGGGATGTGCTGCATGTCGTAGTACTGGGCGACGGTCAACGCCGTGGAACGCAGCCCCGGCTCACTCCGTACGTCCTCGACGAGTTGCCCGTCGTGATAGATCCGTCGACCGTCGGCCAGCGAGGCCAGGTACTGCTCCCCGGTTCGTAACCCCACGGTCGCCCCCTCGACGTTCCCCGCACGGTGACTGTAGCGACGCGCCACCCCTCGGGCCGGATCGGATCGGGACGTCGTGGATAGGATCGCCGGCGGGCCGCGTCCCAGTTTGCGGCCCGCTGGAGGGATCGGGTGCTGCGACTGGAATTCGACGGGCTGGTCAATGCCCGCGACCTCGGCGGCATCGGCGCTGGCCCCGGACGGGTGGTACGGCGAGGTCGGGTGTTCAGGTCCGAGACCCCCCAGCTGATGAGCGAAGGGGACATAGCCCGAGCCCTCGGCGAACTGGGCGTGGTCCGGGTCATCGATCTGCGCAACGAGCGGACCGGCGACTCGGGACCCCTCGGCCACGACGGGCGCGGCGTTCGTCTCGACTTCTTCGGCCTCCAAGGCGACCGCTACAGCACGGTTGATCTCGAACCCGATGGCTTCCTGGCCGGTCAGCTGGACGTGGGGGGCGAAGCGGTCCGGCAGTTCTTCGGCCTGGTGGCCACCGCCCCCGGTCCCACCTGGGTGCACTGTCACACGGGCAAGGACCGCACCGGGTTCGTGATCGCCCTCCTGCTCGGCGTGCTCGGCGTCGGGGACGACGACATCGTCACCGACTACCTCGAGACCTCGGCCAACTACGACCAGATGCTGGCCAACCTCGCCGCAGCCGGCCGCCGGGTACCCGACACCGCCCCACCATTCGCCCGGCACCGACCCAGCGACACGGGCATCCGTGCGATGCTGGACAGGCTCCACAGCCAGTGGGGCGGAGCGAGGGCATTCGCCCTGGCCAACGATGTCGACGACAACCTGCTCGACCGCTTGGTCGAGCAGCTCACCGAACCCCTCTGAGCACCGCTCGGACCCAGCACAGCGCAGGAGCACACCCCATGGAGACCCCGACACGGACGGTCGAACTCACCGACGAGTTGAAGCAGAAGCTGACCTCGGTATCGACGGCCACCATCACCAGCCAACTCCAGCGTCGGGGTTACCAGAACTGCTTCCTCAACGGCCTCAAGCCCCTCAACGAGGGGCAGTCCATGGTCGGCTACGCCCACACCCTGCGCTATGTACCGGCCCGCCCCGACCTGCCGAAGCTGTTGGGGACCAACGCACAGCGGGACGCAGCCGAGAGCATCGAGCCCGATGAGGTGCTGGTCATCGAGTGCCGCAACGAAGCCCACGCGGGGACCATCGGCGACATCTTCGCCATGCGAGCCTTCAAACGGGGCGGGGTGGGGGTGATCACCGACGGCGCACTGCGCGACACCCCGGCCATCAAGGCCATCGGGATGGCCGTGTACCACCAGTCCTCGAACGCAGCCACCCTCGGTCGGCTCCACACCCCCCTGGCCCATCAGGTCCCGATCTCGTGCGCTGGGGCCACGGTGCTGCCCGGCGACATCGTGGTCGGCGACCAGGAAGGCGCTGTGGTGATCCCCGCGGCACTGGTCGAGGAGATCGCCGATGCCTCGCTGACCATGGAGATCGAGGAGGAGTTCGCCATCGAACGGGTGGCCGAGGGCGCCTCGACGGTGGGCTACTTCCCATTGTCCGACAAGAACCGATCCGAGTTCGAGGCCTGGTTGGCCCGACGCAACAGCTGACCCCCGGCCCCGAGGAGACACCATGCCCCGCCGATCCATCGACATCGAGAGCTTTCAGCACGGCAACCCGATCCCGGCGGCCAGCCGGATCGGACCCCTGGTGGTGTGCAGCATCACCCCGCCGTTCAACCCAGGTACCCGTGACTGCCCCGAGTCGCTCGACGACCAGATCCAGAACCTGTTCACCCATGTGGGCCAGATGCTCGACGGGGCCGGGGCCACCTGGGACGACGTCGCCAAGATGACCTTCTACGTGACCGACCCCAACGAGTCGCGCCAGGCCCGCCACGGGCCCTGGCTCGCGCGGTGCCCCGACCCGGCGTCCCGTCCGGCCCGCCACCTCCTCAAGGTCGACGGCGCCGGCCCGGTGAAGATCAGCTGCGACTTCATCGCCTACATCGAGGACTGATCTCGCCGCCGAGCGAGGAGTAACATCGGCTCGGCAACCGGGGGCCCATGACCCCCGGGCTTCCGGTTCACGTCCCGAGGGGAGCGACATGACCGACCTGATGCCTCGCGCGTTCGACTTGGACGCCAAGTACAACGAGGAAGAGGGCAACTTCTTCTTCACCGGCATCCACGCATTGGTGCGCTTGCCTATCGACCAGATGATCTACGACCGGCGTTCGGGTCTGAACACCGCAGCGTTCATCTCGGGCTACCAGGGGTCACCCCTCGGAGGCTTCGATCGGGAGATCATCGCCCACCGGAGCCTCTTCGACTCCCTCAACGTGATCCACAAGTCGGGCCTCAACGAGGAGCTCGGGGCCACCGCGGTGATGGGGAGCCAGATCGCGGCCACCTTCCCTGGCCAGAAGTACGACGGGGTGTTGGGCATGTGGTACGGCAAGGCCCCCGGCCTCGACCGGGCCGGCGACGCCATCCGCCATGCCCAGTACGCAGGGACCAGCGAGCACGGCGGCGTGTTGGCCCTGACCGGCGACGACCCGGCCAACAAGTCGTCCACCCTGCCCTCGGCGTCGGAGTTCACCATCGCCGACCTGCACATGCCGATCATCCACCCGGGCAACGTGCAGGAGGTCCTCGACCTCGGTCGCCACGCCGTACACCTCTCCCGAACCTGCGGCCTGTGGGTGTCGGTGAAGATCGTCACCTCGGTGGCCGACGGTTCGGGCACGGCCGAGGTCGGACCCGACCGGGTCAAGCCCCTGGTCCCCGAGTTCGAGTGGAAGGGCAAGAGGTACCGCCCGCGGGCCAACGGGCGCCTCGGCGGTGCGGTGGCCAACGCCATCGAGGAAGAGATCCACGACGCCCGCCTGCCCCTGGCCCTGCAGTACGGCATCGACAACTACCTGAACCGGGTCACCGTCAACCCCAACTCGGCCTGGCTGGGCATCGTGGCCAGCGGCCGGGTGTACCACGAGATCCTCGAAGCGGCCCATGTCCTGGGGCTCGACGAAGCCGGTCTGGCCCAGGCCGGGGTGCGGGTCCTGCAGATGTCGATGCCCTTCCCCTTCGACAACGATCTGGTGCGCCGCTTCGCCCAAGGCCTCGAGGAGGTGTTGGTCATCGAGGAGAAGCGGCCGTTCATGGAGGGACAGGTCCGCGAGGCCCTCTACGGGGTGGCCAACCCGCCCCGCATCGTCGGAAAGAAGGACCCCGAGGGGCAGATCCTCGTTCGGAGCCACGGCTCACTCGACGCCGACGCCCTCGTGGAGCCGCTCCGCCGTCGCCTGCTCACCAAGCTGGACCCGGCCCGACTCCGCCCCCGGCCCGTCGTCGACGAACCCGCACCGACTCGGACCAGGACCCGGATCGACCTGCTGCCGTCCCGCACCCCCTACTACTGCTCGGGCTGCCCCCACTCCACGGGAACCAAGGCTCCCGACGGTGCCCTGGTCGGCGGCGGCATCGGCTGCCACGGTCTGGTCGGCCTGATGGCCCCCGAGCGGGTCGGACGGGTCATGGGCAACACCCAGATGGGTGGTGAAGGCGTCCACTGGATCGGCATCGAGCACTTCGTCGAGGCCGACCACTTCATCCAGAACCTGGGGGACGGCACCTTCGCCCACAGCGGATCCTTGGCCATCCGGGCCACCGTCGCCGCAGGTGCCCACATGACCTACAAGGTCCTCTACAACGGCGCAGTGGCCATGACCGGTGGCCAGGACGCGGCCGGGGCCATGACCGTGCCCAACATGGCGACCGCCCTGTTGGCCGAGGGCGTCACCCGGATCATCGTGACCACCGACGACACCGACAAGTATCGGGGCGTGACCATGCCCGTCGGGGTGGACGTGTGGGACCGGGAACGGATCGTGGAGGCCCAAGAGGTCCTGGCCGCCGAGGCCGGGGTCACCGTGCTGATCCACGACCAGCAGTGCGCGGCTGAGAAGCGTCGGGACCGCAAGCGCGGCCTGGTCGCCGACCCGCCCCAGCGCATCGTCATCAACGAGCGGGTCTGCGAAGGGTGCGGCGATTGCGGCGTCCAGTCCAACTGCCTGTCGGTGCAGCCCATCGAGACCGAGTTCGGGCGCAAGACCCAGATCCACCAGTCGTCGTGCAACAAGGACTACTCCTGCCTGGCCGGTGACTGCCCCTCGTTCCTGACCGTCACCCCCAAGGGCAAGGCCGGCAAGGTGAGCCGGGACAAGGGTGGCGCCCGCCGGGTGCCCACCATCGACCCGGCCCAGCTGCCCGAACCGGTGATGCTCGTCCCCACCGACGACGCGACCATCCGCATGCCCGGGGTCGGCGGCACCGGGGTGGTCACGGTGAGCCAGATCCTGGGCACCGCAGCCACCCTCGACGGCAAGCACGTGGGCGGTCTCGACCAGACGGGCCTGTCCCAGAAGGCGGGCCCCGTGGTGTCGGACCTGCGGATCACCGTCGAGCCGGTGGAGAGCACCAACAAGCTGACCGCCGGATCGGCTGACCTGTACCTGGTCTTCGATCTCCTGGTAGGCCTGGCCCCCCAGAACCTCGAGAGCGTCTCCCCCGAGCGCACCGTCGCCGTGGTGTCGATGTCCAAGACCCCGACTGGGGAGATGGTCCGCAACGTCCACGCTCCCTTCCCCGACCTGCAGCCCCTGCGGGAGGAACTGGACACGGTGACCCGGGCCGAGCACAACCGCTACCTCGATGCCATGGCGGTGGCCGAAGGACTGTTCGGCGAGTCAACGACCGCCAACACCCTGCAACTCGGGGTGGCCTACCAGCTGGGGGCCCTCCCCATCTCAGCCGACGCCATCGAGCAGGCCATCGAGCTGAACGGGGCCGCCGTCGAGGCCAACAAAGCCGCCTTCCGGTGGGGTCGGATGTGGGTCATCGATCCGGATCGGGTCCGCGAGGTGTCGGTCCTTCCCGAGGACCACCTGCCCACCCTCTCCACGACCCTCGAGGCGGCCATCGTGGAACGGGGCCTCGGTGACGGCGAGCTCGGGCGACTGGTTCGTCTGCGGGCCGCTGACCTGGCTGCGTACCAGAACCAGGCATATGCCATGCGCTACCTCGAGACCCTGGCCCCGGTCGCAGCGACCGGACGCACCGAGCTGGCCGAGGCGGTGGCCCGGTACGCCTACAAGTTGATGGCCTACAAGGACGAGTACGAGGTGGCTCGCCTCCATCTCGAGTCCGCGGCCAAGCTGACCGTGTCCAACGCGGTGGGTGACAACGTCAAGATCACCTACAACCTGCACCCACCCGTGCTGCGATCCATGGGGATGAAGAAGAAGCTCCAACTGGGTGGCTGGTTCACCCCGGTGTTGGTCGGCCTCAGGGCGGGCAAGCGACTGCGGGGCACCGCGCTCGATCCCTTCGGCCGGGCCAAGGTCCGCAAGGTGGAGCGAGCCCTCATCACCGAATACGAGGAGCTGGTCGCTGGCATCGTCGGCGTGGTCGACGACGACAACGCAGCTCTGGCCACCGAGCTGGCCTGCCTCCCCGACGCAGTGCGGGGCTACGAGGACATCAAGCTGGCCAACGTCGAGCACTACCACTCCGAGATGGCTCGGCTGCGGTCCCAGCTCGGGCTCTGACCCGGCGCCACCAGTGACCATCGACGGTCCACGGCCGTTCCGCAGTCGGGCCCAGGGTCGGCCATCGGCCCCGAACATCCTGTTCATCGTGGCCGACGACATGGGATGGGCTGATCTCGGCTGCTACGGCAACACCGAGATCGACACCCCCACTCTCGACGGCCTGGCCCGCGACGGCATCCGCTTCACCCACGCCTACTCCGCCTCGCCCTGGTGCTCCCCCATGCGGTTCGGCCTGTACACGGGCCGGAACCCAGGACGCCTCGAAGCTGGCCTGGAGGAGCCCCTGCGCACCCACAACGAACGCAACGGCATTCCCCCCGACCACCCGACCCTGCCGTCGCTCGTTGCCGGGGTCGGGTACGACACCGCCATGTTCGGGAAGTGGCACTGCGGGTGGCTGCCCTGGTTCAGCCCCCTCCGCATCGGCTTCGGAACCTTCTTCGGCAATCTCGACGGGGCGATGGACTACTTCGAGCACCTTGGAACCCTCGGCCAACCCGACCTGTGGGAGGGGGAAACCCCCGTCGAGATGACCGGGTACTACACCGACATGATCTCCGAACGGGGGGCCGAGTTCGTGGCCGCCGAGCGGGACACCCCCTTCTACCTGCAGCTGAACTACACGGCCCCCCACTGGCCGTGGGAGGGACGGGGCGATGCCGCAGAGGGAGCCCGCATCCGGACCCAGTTCGAGACCGGGGAGGTGCCCTCACCCCTGCTGCACAAGGACGCCGGATCCCTGGCCAAGTACCGGGAGATGATCGAGACCATGGACGAGGGAATCGGCCTGGTCCTGTCGTCCCTGGCCGCTGCCGGGCAAGCCGACAACACCATCGTCCTGTTCTGCTCTGACAACGGCGGCGAACGCTGGTCGAAGAACTGGCCCTTCGTCGGTGAGAAGGGGGACATCACCGAGGGGGGTATCCGGGTGCCCTTCATCCTTCGCTGGCCCGCAGTGGTCGACCCCCACCAGGTGAGCGAGCACCCCAACATCACCATGGACTGGACCGCCACCCTGATCGATGCTGCGGGGGCCGAACCCCACCCGGACTATCCGCTGGACGGCGTCAGCCTGCTCGGCTGGCTGGCGGACGGCAACGAGTACCCCGACCACGACCTGTTCTGGCGCATCTCCAGCCAGTCAGCCATGCGGCGAGGACCCCACAAGCTCGTCCGCAGCGGACGACCCCGGGCCCGTCTGGGCAACTGGCCCCTCATCGAGGGCGACTGGACCCACCTCTACGACGTCACCGTCGACGGTCGAGAAGCCGCCGACCTTCGTCTGGCGCGGACCGACCTCGTCGAGGAGATGCTCCCCGTCCTCGACGCGATGAACGCGGAACTGCTGCCCTATCCACCCGACCACCCTGGGCTGCCCCGTCGAGCCACCGCCGACCACCCAGCGGTCAGCGCCCCCGACTAGTCGAGAATCTCGACCAGTCCGTTGGTGCCGTCGACCCGAACCCGAGCACCGTCGGGGATGGTCCTTGTGCCGGTCAGGGTGCCGACCACGGCGGGAATGGCGAACTCTCGGGCCACGATCGCGCAGTGGCTCAACTCACCCCCTGTGTCGGCCACCACCGCAGCAGCCAGGGCGAACAGCGGCACCCACGGGGGCAGGGTCATCTCGCACACCATGACATCACCAGGAGCGAGCCGACTGGCTTCGTCGAGGGACCGAACGACCCGAGCCGTTCCCTCGGCAACCCCTGGCGCCCCCGCCAACCCGGGGACCATCGAGGGATCGCTCACATGGGGTATCTCCTTCACACCCTGGAACCGCACCCGGAGGGCATCGATCAGCGGATCGAAGTAATCGGGGGGTGGGGGTGGTGTGCCCAGCCGCAGGGGTGGGGCGACCTCGTTGGCCCTGGCCAGGGCGACGCGCCGCTCCTCGACCAGGGCACGCCGGTCGGGAGCCTCCTCGAGGAGCCCGTCGAGTTCGGGGCGATGGAGCATGAACACGTCGTCGATCTCGTCGATCACCCCCCGCTCGACCAGCCGCCGGCCGATCTCCTGCGCGTACCGGCGGAGCAGGGCCACGCTGCGCTGGTCGATCCAGAACGCATGGTCCTCGGTGATCGGGTTGTTGTGCCGGGCGTTGTCGTAGAGGTACTCGAAGCGATCCAGGGCCTCTCCCTCCAACCGCTCCCGGGCCGCGGCCAGCAGCGACTCGCGACGCTGGGCGGCGGCGGCCGAACGACGGCGAGGGTCCGAGGCTTCGTCCTGACCGGCGTAGGCGGCCGCCGTGCGCAAGGCCACCGTGGGGTTTTCGATCCAGGTCGGGTCGGCGATGTCGTAGACCGCGTCGCTACGCCACCCGAACTCCTCGAGGGCCTCGTCCAGTTTCGCAACGAACTCGATTCCCCCGGGTACAGCCTCCATCTCGGACCGATCGGGGACCCTTCCCTCGTCGAACAATGCCCGCAGCTCGGGGTGGGCGACCAACACCCGACCGAGATCCCACAACGCGATGCTGGCGTCGACAGAACGGGTGTGGAAGCCCTGCAGGGCCTCCAGCGCCTCGCCCGGGTCCTGTGGTGACAGCTCGGCCACGTAGTGGTCGACGAACCGGGCCGCTGAGACCAGGGACATGTTGATCCTGCCGTGAATCCGCCACTTGTCCCGCAGCTCCGCAGCCCGACGGTCGAGCCCTGGCAGGAGGTCGTCATCGGCCAGGGCAGTCAGATCGAGGGCACGCTCGGCTTCCACGTTGGTGGCGAGCCATGGCTTCCATTCCTCGTTCCACTGGGCTCCCAGGCGTTCCAGATGCCCATCCACACCGGCCAGGTACCCCTCCACCCGGCGAGCCCGTTCGTCGGGATCCTCGATGGCTCTGGTCCTGCTGAAGTAGTACCCGTGCACGAACATGGGCGACATCTGCAGGGGGGACCCCAGCTCGCCATAGGCATCGGTGAATCCCATACACAGGGTGCGAGCAACCAGGTCTTGGGCCAGGGGCGACAGCGGCCGCGGTGCGTGCATCCTGTCCCAGTTGAAGAGCCCGTCGACCTCGTCGGGAGCCGGGAACGACAATTCCGGCGTTGCGGCACCTGACATGCTCCGGCCTCCTTCCCCGGGGCCGCCCAGCGACCCGTAGGGGCAGAGCCTAGAAGATCACACCTGCCGGGTCCCCCGAACCGGCTGGGAACAGGCTGCTACCGTTCGGCAACACCCTGTCGGGTACCGCCGCAGGGCAACACCTGGAGTCGTCGTGAAGACCAGCACCGATCGCATCCTCACCACCCATGTGGGAAGTCTCGCCCGTCCCGTCGAACTGCTCGACATGCTGCGCGAACGAGAAAACGATCGGCCCTACGACCCCGCCGCCCTCGACGCGGCCATCACGGCGGCCGTGGCCGATCGGGTACGAATCCAGGCCGACGCAGGCATCGACATCGTGACTGATGGCGAGATGTCCAAGACCAGCTTTATCGACTACGTGAAGGACCGGCTCGGTGGGTTCGACATCGACGACGACCCCAACCGGCGGATGGCCCCCACCTGGCAGGCCGAGTACGACATGTTCCCCGACTACTACGACGGGTACCTCAAGAAGTACTCCCATACGGTCGCCCCCCTCAAGCGCATCAAGTGCACGGCGCCCATCAGCTATGTCGGACACGATGCCCTGGCCACCGACATCGCCAATCTGCAAGCCGCAGTTGCCGGACGCGACGTCACCGAGATCTTCATGCCGTCCAGCACCCCGAGCGCGTACGGCAAGAACGAGTTCTACGGCGACGAGGACGAGTTCCTCGAAGCGGTGGCCGACGCCATGCGCGAGGAGTACCTGGGCATCATCGCGGCCGGTTTCGTGCTCCAGATCGACGACCCGGGACTGATCGACACCCTCGGGAACCCGGCCAAGTCGATCGAGGAACGTGAACGAGAAGCCAACCAGGCCATCGACACCCTGAACCACGCCCTGCGGGACATCCCCCAAGACCGGATTCGCCACCACACGTGCTACGGGCTGAACCACGGCCCTCGGCTCACCGACGTGGACCTCGAGTATGTGGCGCCATTCATGCTGCGTATCAAGGCAGGAGCCCACTCATTCGAGGTGGCCAACCCCCGCCACATGCACGAATGGCGGATCTGGGAGGACATCGAGCTGCCCGAGGATCGCATCCTGATGCCCGGGTTGCTGGGGCACGCCAACAACTATGTCGAGCATCCCGAACTGATCGCCGAGTACATCGTTCGGTACGCCAACCTCGTCGGACGGGAGCGGGTGATCGCCAGCGCCGACTGCGGGTTCTCCTCCCGAGCCTCCTACCAGCCCGAGGTGCACCCCACCGTGGCCTGGGAGAAGCTTCGGGCCCTGGCCGAGGGAGCCGAACTGGCCACCCGCCAGCTGTGGTCCTGAACGCAGCCGAGCTGGCGACGACGAAGCCGCCACCCCGATGACCACGGGCTGGGAGCACTTCGGACTGCGGCACGGGCAGCCCATGAGCGCCCGCTCCCGCGTCGTCGACATTCCCGACCGCTTGCGACCCTTCGTCGACGCCCGGGCAGCCCTGGGGGACCGGCCCCTCGTCGGGCTGACCACCGATGGGACACTGCGCACCGATCTGTTCGACCTGAGAGCCACCGGGGTGTCCGTCGCCCCCCTCGAAGCAGCCGCCCAGGCCTTCGTGGCCCACCTCAGCACCGAGCAACGATCCAGAGCCCTGCAACCCCTCGACAGCGACGACTGGCGCCGGTGGATCAACGTCCACATGAACTTCTTCCGCCACGGGGTGATGCTGGAGGAGCTCGATCCGGCGGGCCGCCGGCTCGGCCTGGCATTGCTGGCCGAGACCTTGTCGGCCAGGGGCTATGCCCAGGCCCGGGACGTGATGCGGATCAACGACTTCCTGGCCCAGCTCACCTCCAGCCCCGACGAGTACGGCGAATGGCCCTACTTCGTCACCGTCTTCGGGACGCCGGGATCCGGAGAGCCATGGGGTTGGCAACTCGACGGACACCACCTGGTCGTCAACTGTGTGGTCGTCGGTGACCAGGTGGTCCTCACCCCGTCGTTCATGGGGGCCGAGCCCTGCCACATCCCCACGGGCCCCTTTGCGGGCACGACGGTCTTCGCGGCCGAGGAACGAGCCGGCGTGGACCTGATGCGATCCCTCACCTCGGCCCAGCAGGCACAGGCCGTTCTGCGGCCCTCCCTCCACCCCGACGACCTGCCGGCAGAGCTCCGGCACCCATTCGACGGCCGGATGCAAGGAGGGGCGTTCAACGACAACGCCACCCTGCCCTACGAGGGGCTGGCCGCCACCGATCTCGACGACGACCAGCGTCGCCTCCTGCTGCACCTGGTCTCGACCTATGTCGGGTGGGGACGGGACGGACACAGCGAGGTCCGCATGGACGAGGTCGCACGGCACCTCGACGACACCTGGTTCTCCTGGATGGGGTCGACCGCGGATCGCGGCCCGTTCTATTACCGGGTCCACAGCCCGGTCATCCTGGTCGAGTTCGACCACCACCCCGGGGTGGTCTTCGACAACCTCATCCCGTCGCACCACCATGTCCACACCCTGGTGCGAACCCCGAACGGGGGGGATTACGGGGCCGATCTGTTGGCTCGCCACCACGACCGCTACGACCACACCCATGGCGATCACCGACACCGGCACGAGCACGAGCACCACCACGAGCACCACCACGAGCACTGAAGGGCATCCCGTGACCGCTTCTCCCATCGCACCGGCTGGTGGCCCCGCAGCATGGACAGCCGACACCCTCGAGCGGACCTGGTGCCGCCCGTTCACCCCCGGCGAGATCGACGCGCTGGACGCCATGCTGGGCCGCATCCGGTCCCTGACCCGCGATCTCGACCTGGCCAAGGTGACCGCAGACACCCTCGCCGTCGGCGACCTGGAGCCCCTGGTCGAGGATCTGCGAACCCGCTTGGTCGAGGGGCAGGGCGTGGTAGCCCACGAAGGGTTCCCCGTCGCCGACTACTCGACCGACGAGTTGCGGGCCCTGTGGTGGGGCCTGGCCGTGCTCATCGGCACGCCGCTCTCACAGAGTCATCGGGGCGACGTGATCGGCGACGTGCGGGACATCGGCACCGGGATCACGGGCAAGGCTGGTCGGGGTTACACCTCCAACGCCGAGCTGAACTTCCACGCAGACGTGGCTGATCTGAGCGGCTTGTTCTTCCTCCGCGCTGCACGGGAAGGCGGCACCACCCGGCTGGCCAGTTCGGTCACCGTGCACGACGAGATGGCGGCCAGGTTTCCCGACCTGCTGGCCGAGCTCTACCGGCCCATGCCGTGCAGTTGGCAATCCAACCAACCCGCCGGGCAGCCGGGGTGGTACGACATCCCCGTCTACGGGCGCAGCGACGCCGGGGTGTCCTGCAACATCGTCCGGACCAACATCCTGTTGGCCCACCAGAACACCGGTGCGCCTGCGCTGACCGAGCGCCAGATCGAGGCCGTTCACAAGGTGGTGGAGGTGGCCGGAGAACCGCACATGTGGGTCGAGCGGCACTTCGAGCCGGGGACCATGCTGTGGGTTCACAACCACACCACCCTGCACCTCCGGAGCGGGTTCGTGGATTGGGACGAACCGGAGCGCAAGCGGCACCTGCTCCGGGTCTGGGTGTGTCCACCCAACAGCCGGCATCTGCCCGACAGCTTCGCCTCGTTCTTCGCTGACACGTCAGCCGGGGGCCTCCGTGGGGGCTATCCGACCACCAGCCCGCACCCGCTGTTCGAGACGACGTGACCGGCCAGACCCCTCTGGCTCAGTCGACCACTCCGAAACTGATCTGGCCGAGGGGTCCGAAATCGGCGAGCACGGAGTCCCCCACCCCGATCGAGCGGGCCCGAATGAACGAACCGGAGAGCACGGTGTGTCCGGCCTGCATGGTCACACCGAACTCGTCGAGCTTGCGGGCCAGCCAGGCGACCGAGTTGACGGGATTACCCATCACGGCGGCCGCCGTGCCCGACTCCTCCAGTTCACCGTTGAGGTAGAGGGCTCCCCCAACGGCCCGGATGTCGATGTCGGTCAGCAGGGTCGGGTTGCCCCCCACCATGATGAACCCGCACGACGCGGCATCCGAGATCGAGTCGACGACCCCGGCCTCACCACGGCGGCTGTACCGGCTATCCACCACCTCGATGGCCGGGAGCACGAAGTCGGTGGCCCGGATGACGTCGACCGCGTTGACGGAGGGGCCGCCGAGGTCTTCCTTCAGCACGAACACCATCTCCACCTCGACCATGGGGCGGTTCATGGTGCTCATCGACACCCGGCTGCCCTCGTCGAGGAACCAGTTGTCGAAGATGGTCCCGTAGTCGGGCTCGGTGGCCCCGGTAGTGGACCGCATGGCCTTCGACGTCAGGCCGACCTTGTGTCCCTTGATCACCCGGCCGGCCGCCACCTTGGCATCGGTGACGTACTGACCGACCGCATAGGCGTCGTCGATGTCGGCCCCCGGATAGGCCAGGGTCAGGGGCTCGCACCACTCCCTGGTCGCCTCGGCGTGGACCAAGGCAGCCGCGGCGGCCCGTCGTTGTTCATCGGTCAGGGCCATGGGTAACAAACCCCCGTCAACTCGGCGAAGCCGCAATGGTACGAGCCGCCGGGGGCGACGTCAGGCGAAGTCGACACCCTCGTAGTCGGCGTCGGCCACCTCGCGGATCTTGGTGTTATAGCGAGGAGCCCCGCCCTGGTAGATGTTGTACCGGGTCTTGCCGTACTCGTGGCCGTCGAGGTTGGAGTTGTAGCCGGTGATCCAGCTCTGGGCCTTGCCGGCGAGGAGCACGTCGTAGAACTTGGCCACCTCCCCGATCCAGGCCAACTCGGCCTCCCGGGTGGCTTCCAGGCGTTGGTGACCCTGCTCCCACACGAACTGCAGGAGTTCGGTGGCCCATTCCACGGCGGGTTCGATGGCCCGGGGGAAGTTGGTCGCTGCGATCTGTGGTCCAGCCAGCATGATCAGGTTGGGGAACCCGTTGATCAGCAGCCCCAGGTAGGTCTGCGGGCCCTCCGCCCACTTGTCGGCCAGGCGCTGGCCACCCACCCCGGCGATGTCGATCCGATCGAAGGCGCCGGTGAAGGCATCGAAGCCGGTCGCGTAGACGATGATGTCGAACTCGCGCTCCGTCTCGGTGGTCTCGATTCCCGCTGGGGTGATCCGGACGATGGGGGTCGCCGTGGCGTCCACCAGCGTCACGTTGTCCCGGTTGTAGGTCTCGAAGTAGTTGGTCTCCATGGGGACCCGCTGGATACCGAAGCCGTGGTCCTTGGGGATCAACTTCTCGGCGATCTCGGGATCGTCGACCCGGGCCCTGATGCGATCTGCGATGTAGTCGGAGAACTCGGCGTTGGCTGCCTCGTCGAGGAAGATCTCCACGAAGTTCTGCAACCAGATGCCGAACCCCGACCCCTCGTAGAGGCGGTCCCACAGCTCGAGACGCTCCTCCCGGGACACGTTGAAGAACCCACGCCGGTCGGCGTCATGCTCGAACCCCGAGGCGGTGCGTGCGCACTGGGCGAAGATCTCGTCGTAGCGGCTGCGGATATCGGCCATCTCCTCCTCGGAGATCGGGCCGTTGTTCAACGGAGCCGCCCAGTTGGCCCGGCGCTGGAACACGGTGAGGTGGGCCGCTTCCTTGGCCACCTCGGGGATCAACTGGATGGCGGTCGCTCCGGTGCCGATCACGGCGACCCGCTTGCCGGCAAGGTCGAGGGGTTCCTTGGGCCAGTCGAAGGTGTGGAAGGACATGCCCTCGAAGCTGTCCCGCCCCTCGATCGACGGGTAGGTGGGGATGGACAGCACGCCGATGGCGGTCAGCACGAAGCGGGCGCTGATCTCGGTGCCGTCGGTGAGGCGGACCACCCAGTGCGGACCCTCCTCGTGGTAGGTCATCGACTCGACCTTGCTGTCGAACCGGATGTGGGGCCGCAGGTCGAACTTGTCCGCCACGTAGTTCAGGTACTTGAGGGTCTCGGGCTGAGGGGAGAACCGCTCCGTCCAGTGCCACTCGGCCAGCAGCTCCTCACTCCAGGAATAGCCATAGGTGTAGCTCTCCGAGTCGAAGCGGGCCCCCGGGTAGCGATTGCGGTACCAGGTGCCGCCGAGGTCCTCGTCGCCCTCGAGCACGATGGCGTCGACGCCCATGTCGGCCAGCAACTTGATCTGGTAGAGGCCGGCCACCCCAGCGCCGATCACCACCACCTCGTGGTCGACGTCGGGAGCGCCCGCTCCGCTGCCGGTCGAATCGGTCGTCGTGGCAACCATTGCTCATCCTCCTCGCCGGGACCCCCGGACACGCTCCTCCACGGTAGTGGGCGCTCGCCGAACGAGTCGGGTCAGAGCGGCTGGCGTCCGAGGGCCAGCATGTCGTCGACCAGGGCGTTGGGTCGCGACCGGTCAGCGAGGCGCATGTGGAGCATCTGACGGTTGCGGGTCGCCGATGTCAGATAGAAGCGCTCGTAGAGGAACCCCCGACCAGCGAGGGCCGATCCGACGAAGTCCCAGGCCAGACGGAAGACATCAGATCGGTCACGGGCCGTGGTGCCGTCGGCCCCGTACAGGGTCTCGTCGATGAGGGGGGCCAGCTCGGGGTCGTCGAACTGGACCGCCGTCGGGGTGGTCAGCAGGTGATGACTACCGATCATGGTGATGATCTCAGCCACTCGGGGCATCCAGGTGGCAAGCAGGGCTCGCATCGGGTCGAGGGGCAGGGGGTCGGGGAACCAGGCCCCGTCGATCTCTCGGGGAGCAGCGTGTTCGACCGACAACTCCAGCGCACTGCGGGTGACCTGCACGTAGCAGGCCAGCTCACCCAGCATGTCCAGGGTGGCCGGGCTGTGATCGCCGATCATCTCGGCCATGCGGGTGGCCAGGCCGTAGGCAAACTCGAGCTTGGTCAGGGCCCGGGTGGTGGACTGGGTCGTCATGTTGACGAAGTAACCCGTCTGCTGCATCGAGTTGTAGACGTCCACGTCGCCGTTGATGAACACCCGGTCCCAGGGGACGAGGACGTCGTCGAAGATGCAGAAGGCATCCTGCTCGTCGAAGCGGGCCGACAGGGGTCGGTCGGCTGGATCCACCTGTGACGACATTGAATCTCGGCACATGAAGGTCAGCCCGGGGGTGTCGAGGGGGATGGCGAACGACACGGCGTAGTCCTCGGCCCCGGCGGGCAGGGGCAGAGCCGGGTACACGGCGGTCTCGTCGGCGAACGGGGCAAGGGTGGCCAACACGCGGGCGCCCCGGACCACCATCCCCTCCTCGGTCTCGGCCACCTTGCGGATGGTGACCTCGTTCCCCACGATCTGCCCGTCGGTGCGCTTGTCGTTGGTGGGCTGGATGATGGTGTGGGTCAGCGAGACGTCCTGGGCGGCCAGATAACGCTGGTAGGCGACGAGATTGTCGGCGTAGTGCCGATGGCGGCCGTCCTTGCCGGCCCACACCCACGGGGCGGAGGCGAACCCGCTGAACTTCATGTTCATGTAGTCGGGCGTGCGCCCCATGATGCCCACCGACACCTCGGACAAGCGGGTCAGGCCGCGCTGGCGGCGGCGCACGTCGTCATGGGACTGGGGGATCAGGTGACTGATGTTCATCGGCTCCCCGGAGTCGGGGTGGGGGGCCAGGCAATCGTCGGGGAACTCGTGCTGACGGTCGAACACCCGGGCCAGGGACCTTGCCGCGCCCTTGGTGAGGGGGTGTTCGGTGACGTCCCCGATCCGTTCTCCATCGATCCAGACGTTGCGGGGGCGCGACGCCAACCCCTTCAGGAAGGCTTCACCGGTCCGTGCTGACATGCTCTACCTCACTCGAAGATCTCGGTGCGTGGTGCACCCATTGTCCAACCTCAGGCGTGCGGTGGCCACCTCACGGCGATTCACGCAGTGGCGGCCGGCCCCCGGTAGGTGACCGTCTCGGTGAGCCCGCCGCGGACGTTCTGCTCCAGGGTCACCCGGTCGAGGGCGACGCCGTCCACCGCGTCGATTGCGGCCCCGATGTCGGCTGCGAGATGTTCGGCGAAGATGCGCCGATCCCGGAAGGTGACGAGGAACAGCTTGAGCGACTTCGATTCGATCGAAGCCGAGACCGCCCGGTAGGCGATGGTGCACCGGTAGATGTCGGGCTGGATGCCCGACACCGCAGGACAGAGGGCCTGCAGCTCGCGGGTCTCGAACTGGACATCCACCGGGCGGTCGACGGGGAACGAGTCGAGTGTGCCGTATTCCGACACCGGCACATCGCGACCCAACATGGGCTCGGACATCGCACCTCCTGAACGCCGCCAGGCTAGCGAGCGAAGCCGTGGATCCGGCTGGACACCATCACCGAGATCGCAGCCTCCGGTCCTGTCAGACTGCGGTCATGGACGATGGCGGAACACGCAGCTTTCGACCCGAGGTGATGGCCGCGGCGGGCTTTCCAACCATCTCCTTCGATGACCTCGAAGTGGGCACCGAGTTCCGGTCCGATGACCGTCTCATCAGACCGCAGGACATCGAGGCCTATGCCTTCATGATCGAGGACGACGACGATCTGTTCTTCGAACCAGGCCCGTTCGGCCCACCCGTGGCCCACCCGACCCTCCTGGCCAACCAGGCCCTGTTCCTCCGCCACACCCGGTTCTTCGTCCCCGCCGGACTCCACGCCCGGATGACCTTCGAGTTCCACCAGCCCGCCCGAATGGGTACCCGGGCCCGCACCACGGGCCGGGTGGTCGACCGCTACCTGCGCCGCGACAAGCCGTACATGGTGACCGAGTTCGTCACCGCCGACGACGCCGGGACCGTGCTCACCACCGGCCGCTTCGTCCAGATGCTGTTCCGGGATGCCACCGCTCCCCCACCGGGCAGCGGGCAACCCCCCGAACCCGAGCCTCCGACGTTGGATTCCTCGATCACCACTGCCCAGGGCCGTCGGGGCACCCTCGCTGCGGACCAGCACCTGATCGGGCCGACCAGAACGGTCGGGCAGCGCCAGATCGACGCCTATTCGGGGGTGCGGCCAGGTTCGATCCACACCGACGAGGGGTGGGCCACCGCCAAGGGCTTCCCCACCACCATCGCCCAGGGGATGATGTCCACCGCCTATGTGTCGGCCCTCCTCACCGGCGAGTTGGGGGAGGGGTTCGTGGCTGGGGGATCAATGGATGTCCGCTTCCTCCGGCCCGTGCACCAGGGCGACAGGCTCACCACCACCGGGGTGATCCAGGGCTTCGCCGGCCTCGAGGGGGACCCCGGTCGGGTCAGGGTGGTGGTCGAGGTCGAGGTCACCAATCAACGAGGTGAGCGGACCCTGGCGGGCATGGCCAGCGGACTGGCCATGGTCGGCTGACCAGCCCGTTCGGGCGTTTCGCTCAGTCGATGGGCTGGATCACCACGTCGAAGCGGCATCGGCCATCGGACATGTCGCGCACCAGCGACGACCTCACCCCGAACACCGGGTCGTCGTCGAGATGCTCACTGGCACGGTCGAACACGTGGGTCACCAGGGTCTGGTGCCCGGGGGCGGACACCACCATGTGGAGGTGCCCGGGCCGCACGTTGTGCCGCCCGTTCGCAAACAGCAACGTCCCGGCCGGTCCGTCACCGGGAATCGGGTACGCCACAGGTCGTACCCCGGTGAATTCGTACCGACCCTGGTCGTCGGCCGTGAACACACCCCGCATGTTCATCGCAGTCTGACCGGGATCCTGCACGTCGTAGCTTCCGTTGGCCGCCGTGGACCACACATCGAGCCGCGCCCCGGCCACCGGTTGCCCGCTCGTGTCGCGCACCGTCCCGCTGAACACCACCGGCTCGTCGTCGGGGGTGGGGTCGACCACGATGGATGCCCCGAGTTCCCGTTCGGGGGCGCCCGCCACGTGGAAGGGCCCCAATACCGTGGGCTCGGTGGCCCCCACAGCGGCCCGGTGGTTGATCATCTCCACCAGCATGGACACACCCAGGGTGTCGCTGAGCAGGACGAACTCCTGCCGGGTCGGGTCGCAGAGCTGACCGATCGCGGTCAGCGCCTCGATCCCCGCCCACCACTCGTCACGGGTGAGGCCCACCTCGGTCACGAAGGCATGGAGGTGGCGGATAGCTGCGGTCGTGATCTCAGCGAGACGCGGATCCGGTGAACCGTCGTAACGGGAGAGCACCTCGGCCAGGTGCTCCCCGACACTGTGCGGATCTGCCAGGGGCTCATCGGGCGACATCATCGGGCGGCCCGCCAGATCTTCTCGGGAGTGAGGGGTAGGTCGATGTGGGTGACCTCTACAGGGGCCAGGGCGTCGAGCACCGCGCTGTGCAGGGCCGGGGTGGCCACCACGGTGCCCGACTCTCCGATGCCCTTCACACCGAGCGGGTTGAGCGGTGACGGGGTCACCGTCTCACGGCAGTCGAACGACGGCACCTCGGCCGCAGATGCAAGGGCGTAGTCGGCCAAGCCCACGGTGAGCGGCACACCGTCCTCGCTGTAGACCATCTCCTCGTACAGGGCGGCACCGACGGCTAGACCGAGCCCCCCGTGGACCTGCCCGTGGGCCAGGGTCGGCTGGAGGATCACCCCGGCATCGTCGACGGTGACCATCGACCTGATGTCCACCTCACCGGTGACCGGGTCGACCTCCACCGCAGCCACACACGCCCCGAAGGCGAATGAACCAGCCTTGCCCACCGGTTGGAAGTGGTGATCCACGGCCAGGGCACCGAGATCGGCCCATCCCAGGGACCGGGCCGGGGTACCCACGACATGGAAGGTGGCCCTCTCACGGTCCAGCACCACGTCGTCGGGGTCAGCCTCGAGCAGTTCGGCCGCCCGCTCCCGGGCCGCTGCGACCAGATCCACGGCTGCTCCCCGCGCCGCGGAACCCCCGAGTTGGGCCGATCTCGATCCGATGGTCCCCCCGCCCAGGGGCGAGGTATCGGTGTCGCCGTGGGCGATCGTCACCGCATCGGGCTCCAGGCCCAGTTCGGCGGCCACCACCGCAGCGAAGGTCGTCTCGTGACCCTGCCCATGGGGAGAGGTCCCCACCACGACCACCACCTGGCCCTCCTCGTCCACGCTTGCCGTCGCCCGCTCACCCTCACCGCCACCGGTGATCTCGACGGTGCAACTCACTCCCACCCCGAGCAGACGACCCCCTGCGTCCGAGCTTCGGCGGGTCTCCTGTTCGGCCCGCAACCCCCAGTAGTCGACCGCGCTGGCAGCCATGGTCAACGCCCGCGCATAGTCACCACTGTCATAGGTCGAGCCGAGTGCTGTCGTATAAGGAAAGCGATCGGCCGGGACCAGGTTGTGCAGGCGCACATCGAGGGGATCCATCCCGATCTCTGCGGCGAAGCGGTCGACGGCCCGCTCGATGTCACAGGCCGCCTCGGGTCGGCCGGCGCCCCGGAATGCCACCGTCGGTGTGGTGGTCGTCACCACCGACGTTCCCCGGACCGACGCAGCGGCGATGTCGTAGCAGCCCGTGCCCGAGTTTCGCAGGTTGTTGGTGACGTTGGTTCCCATGGCCGGGTAGGCCCCGCTGTCCTGCAAGGCATCGACCTCGTAGGTGGTGATCGTCCCGTCACGCCGACCCCCGATCCGGACCCGATGGACCGAGCTTCGACCGTGCCCCATGGCCAGCGACGATTCCGAGCGGGTCTGAGCCCAGCGGACCGGACGGCCCAGTTCCCGAGCGGCCCATACCACCACCACGTCCTCGGGGTAACAGCCCCACCCCCCCTTGGCCCCGAACCCACCACCCACGTCGGGGGCGATGGCCCTCACCGTGCCGGGCTCGAGACCCAACAGGTGTTCCATCACGTACTTGGCTCCAGCAGGTCGCTGGGAGCACACCCACGCCGTGCAGCGGCCGTCGTCGCCCCAGCGGGCCGCACCGGCCAGGGGTTCGATGGGGTGAGGAGCCAGGCGGGGGTGGCGCAGGTCGAACTCGACCGTGACCTCACAGGCCTCCCACTGTTCGGCCGCCACGGGGTCGAGTTCCCAGGCCAGCGACACGTTGGTGCCCGCGTGGGCGTGGACCAGTACCTCGCCCGTGAGGCTGTGCTGCAGGTCCGTGACCGGTTCCAGCGGGTCGTAGTCGACCTCGACCAGCTCGGCGGCATCCACGGCGGCGGCCCTCGTCTCGGCGATCACCACGGCCACGGGCTCACCGACGAATCGAACGACATCCCACGCCAGCAACGGTCGCCACATGTCGCCGTTCATCGACGGAAGGCGGGGCGGGAACGGCCAACCGTTCACCTCCCGGCCGACGTAGATGGCGATCACCCCAGGAGCATGTCGGGCGTCATCGACGTCGATCCCGATCAGACGGGCATGGGATTCGGTAGACCGCACGAACACGGCGTGGGCCGCTCCGTCGAGGTCGGGGATCTGCAGGCCATCGATGAACGTGCCACGACCCCGCAACAGGGGTGGATCTTCACGCCGACCAGCGAACGGGGAACCTGCCATCAGGCCACGCTACTGCCGGCCGGGCCGTCGATCCCGGGGGCAGCGGAGCTCAACCGACACCCCCGGCCACGGTGGTGACCACTGCGAGCACGAGGGCGGCTCCCACGAAGCACACCGTGGTCAGCCCGATCCACCGAGTGGCTCGCGGGTGTACTACGGCGTCGCCCCGCCGCAACGGGCCGTGGAGCTCTTCGTAGTGCCAGGCCGACCACAACAGCACGGCGCCCCCAGCGACGATCTCGGCCATGCCGGCCACGGCCACCAGGGCGACGGCATCCTCGACCGCATAGCGAACGAGGAGCACCCCGGCCACCATCATGGCAATGGCGGTGCGCTCCCAGGCCAGCGCTGTCCGCTCGTGCTGCAGCCCCACGTCGAAGCTGTGGTCGGGCCGGTCGGTGGCCACTCTCCGGCCACGCCACCCGTGCGGACCCTGGCTCAACCGTCCACCAGGAACATAATCGCAGCAAGGACCGCCACGACCGTGGTGGCCACCGCCATCACCTGCGGCAGGCGACTGGGCGGGAGGGGTTGCCCGAGACGCATCGAGGTCTCGTTGACCGCCCAACGCCGGTACGAGGTCGCTGCGGTGGCCAGGCTGAGGACGAGCAAGCTGATGCCGATGGTGACCGAGCTGTACTGCCCAGGCACCAGGTGTAACGCCCCCAGACCACCAGCGGCCAGGGCCAGGGCGGTGCGGATCCAGGCCAGAAAGGTCCGTTCGTTGGCCAGAGTGAACCGGTAGTCGGGTTCCTCCCCCACCGTTCGCGGATCGGGCGGGACGAGACGCCGCACCGTCGAAGTTCGACGACCATTGCCGCTCGCTGGACCTTGGGGCGTTCGGTCGGTCATGCGCGTGCACCCACGGAACGGCACGGTACCCCAGGGCTCTGGTGCCCGGTGGCTACCCGAGTGCTCAGCGTCCGTGCCACAAGGCGAAGCCGAGGCCGGTACCGGTACCGGCCGGGGTCCGGTAACCGGGGACGTAGTCGATCAACTCGAACGGCATCCCCTCACACGCCGCAGCCACGGTCAACCAGTTCTTGATCTCGGAGGTACCCGACACGTAGGTGGCCTCACCGACGTCCACCACCCGGTCGAGATCGCCCTGTCCGAAGGCGGCGAGCACATCGCGATCCAGCGCCTCGTGCACGACGAAGTGGCTGAGGCCACCCGAGGCAATGACGCCCACCCTGCGGTCATCGGGCAGGGAGTCGACGGCCTCTCGCACCATGGCCCCGAAGGCCCGGCAGCGTCCGGCTCGGGGTTGGGCGGGTGGGTTGTAGGTGTTGACCATCACCGGCACGATCGGCACCTCGTCGGTCACCAGCCACCGCACCGGGAAGCCGAATGCGTGCCCCATGCCTCGCTCGGGCTGGGGCAACGAGTCGCTGGTCGCCACGTCGAAACCCGCCTCGAAGGCCCGGTCGATCAGATGGAGGGCCAGGTCGGTGGCGACGGGGTAGTGCCGTTCGGTCTCGGGCTCTCGGTAGCTCCGCAGGAACGACCGGAACAGGTCCGGGATCTCCCCCGCCGGGGCGAGGGGAGCGTTGGTGATGGTGTCCCCCCAGTAGACGAGAAAGGGGGGAAGGTTCGGGGCAAGGAGATGCTCGTCCTGGTCGTCCCCCACGATGATCACCGCGTCGAGCTCCGCCGCGGTGACGGCCTCCCGCAGCCGAGCGACGGCGGCCTCGACCCGCTGCGCCCCGGCCAGGCAGGCATCCAGGGTCACCAACGCGGCCATGGACCCGTCGGCGACCGCCAGCTGGTCCGCATAGGAACGGTGGTGTCCATCGAGGTCGTACAGGCCCTGGTGTTCGAGGTCGCGTTGGCCCCACTCGAGCCACTGCTCCCCCGACAGGCTGACCATCGGACTGTGCGAACTGCCGACACCCAGTACCAGTTCGGCCACCTTGCCCCCAGACGAATTGTCCTACCGTAGGGCGATGGTAGCCCCGGGGCGGGGGTACCCACGGGGAGGAGCGGGGTTCATGTTCGGCGATCAACCGGTGCTCGACGTGCACGGTCACGTCAGTCATCCATGGGGTGGCATGGGTCGCATGATGATCTTCATGCAGGCCATGAACGAAGGGTTGCCCTCCCCGATCGGCACGGCGGGGGCGGATGAGGCCGGGCTCGGTGAGGAGGACTTCGCAGTCACCGTGGGCCGTCACGTCGACCTGCTCGACGACAGGGGCATCGACCGCCAGGTGATCGGACCCCGCCCGTTCATGATGCTCGGTTTCGTCGGGCCCGAGATCCTGCCTGCCTGGACCCGTTTGGTGAACGACGCCATCCACCAGCAGTGCTCGATGCACCCGGACCGCTTCGTGGGCGCGGCCATGCTGCCCCAGAACGCCCACGCTCCCGACACGGCGCACTGCCTCGACGAACTCGCCCGCTGCGTCGACGACTACGGATTCGACGGGGTGTACCTGAGCCCCGACCCCGAGGGCCAACGGAACTCCCCCGGCATGGCCGACCCCTACTGGTACCCCGTGTACGAGGAGTGCCAGTCACGGGGGCTGACCATCATCGTCCATGGCACCAACTGCCAGGACCCGCGCTTCGGCCCGGTTCCCCACAGCTACCAGTTGGGCTTCGTGGCCGAGCAGTACTGGGCCAACCAGATCCTCTCCCACAGCGACGTGTTCGAGCGATACCCCGAACTCAAGGTGGTCATCTGCCACTGTGGCGGCGCTCTCGACCGGTGGATTCCCAACGATCCACACCTGTCGCAGAAGGACCTGTCCAACAACCTGTTCTACGACACCTGCGCCCACGACGAGCCATACCTGGAGTGCGCCATCAAGCAGCGCAGCCCGGCCCGGATGTGCTTCGGGTCCGAGGTCCCAGGGTCCGGTGGTGCACTGCGACTCGACACGGGACGGCCGGCCGATGACCTGGTCCCCATCATCGGCGGGTTCGAGTTCCTCACCGATGAGGACAAGCGGACGATCTTCTCGACGAACCCGGCCCGTCTGTTCCCCTCCCTGGCCCGCTGATGGAACCCGAGGGCTCTTCCTCCCACAGGCTGGCAGTGCGTGAGGTCGTGATTCGACTGCGGGCCCTGGATGCCTGCGCGGTGTCCGATGCACTGGATCGTCTCGGCATCGAAGGCCGGGTGGCCACCGGGCTCGCATCCTTCACCGGCCCGGCGGCCATCGCCGGTCGGGTCGTGACCGTGGAGCTCGGGCCACCACCGGCGCCCGAGGCGGGCCGCCACCTCGGGGCGGCCGCGGTCGATGCTTCGACCGGAGATGACGTGATCGTGGTCGCCCACCAGGGACGCCAGGACTGTGCAGGTTGGGGCGGCAATCTCTCCCGCGGCGCCCACCAGCGGGGGGCGGCCGGGACGATCGTGGACGGCGCCATGCGCGACGTCGACGAGGCCAGAGACATCGGCTACCCCGTGTTCGCCACCGGGGCCACCCCTCGCACCGCTCGAGGGCGGGCCGTGGAACACCGGTGGGGCGGGCCCGTCACCATCGCCGGGGTGGCCGTCGAGGCAGGTGACTACGTGGTGGCCGACGGGACCGGAATGGTGTTCGTGCGGGCTACCGAGATCGCCGAGGTGCTGGCTGTCGCGGAGGGCATCGCAGCCACCGAAGCGACAATGGCCGCATCCATCGAGGCTGGGCAGCCCGTCAGCACGGTCATGGGCGCGTCCTACGAGCGCATGCTCGACTGAGGCCCCTGCTCGCGCAGACCAAGGGCGAACTCCCATTCCTCACGCACCTCGTCGGGCTGGCCCTCGAGGAGGAAGAAGTAGTCCTCGGGTCGGCTGCCGGGCATGACCCGCTTCACCGCAGCCAGACGACCGGCAACCTGTTCGGGGGTCGGGGCAGCGCCCAACCCCAGGGTGAGCTGATTGGGGAATCGGATGCACTCGTTGGCGGCCTCGTCGCGCACCAGGCCGGACGGGTCGCGCCCCTCGCCAACCGCGTCGAGATCGTCGAAGAGACGGGCCCGGAACATCTGCACTCCACGGTCGCTGCGACCCAGGTTCTCCTGGGTCCGGTCGGTGATCGTGCCCTGCCCAGTCCAGCTGACGACGTCCTGGCCGAGGACATGGGTGGTGATCGGAGTGCCGTCGGGCTCTGCGTGGCGCCCCCACCAATGGGGCACGATGGCCTGCTCGTACGGCTCCCGCTCGGCCACCACCCGATCGGTCGTGCAGATCACGCTGAGGGTGTGCTCATCAGTCGAGGGCTCAGCCCTGAACGTTACGTGGCGGACAAGGTTGTCATCTGGAGTCATGGTTTCTCCTACTGGCTCGGCGCAACACGGGAGCGACAGCCACAGGGCGGCTGCTAAACCGTGCGTGTGCGGAAGTTCTTGATTTGGGCGGTTGCGGTCGCGGCTGTACTTGCGGGCTGCGGCGGCAGTGGGGACGAGCCCGCCCCGTCGCAAGCGGAGACGGCCCCAGTTGAAGAAGCGACCTCGACTACGGCAGCGGAGTTGGCCCCACCCGTGGATCGCTTGATCCTGTTCACTAGTAACCCTGATGGCGACTTCGAGGTGTTTGTGATGAACGCCGACGGCACCGGGGTCCAACAGCTGACAGACAACTTCGACAGGGAGTGGGGTCCGGTATGGTCGCCTGACGGTGAACGCATCGCCTTTGCCAGTAACCGTGACGGCGACCCCGAGGTGTTTGTGATGAACGCCGACGGCACCGGGGTCCAACAGCTAACCAACAACGAAGATCGGGACCAGTCTCCGGTGTGGTCGCCTGACGGGACACGCATCGCATTCATCAATGACCGTGACGGCGACCCCGAGGTGTTTGTGATGAACGCCGACGGCACCGGGGTCCA
>JAYPWI010000027.1:50886-51289 GCA_038135065.1 Acidimicrobiales bacterium | reverse complement strand
GTTCGCCCGGTCACGCCGGCTGCCCCGGGCCCTGCGGGCGAGGGTGGGCCGGCGCTTCAGCCCCATCACCGCCGCGAGCCTGGCCGCTGCGCCGGGCGACGGGGCCCGGTATGTCGACGTCGGCGGCGGTTCGGGCCATCTGGTGGACCGACTCGCCCAGCTGGGGGCCCGGGAGGGGATCGTGGTCGACCCCTTCGCCCCCGAGGAGGCGACACGCCTGCGTCAGCGCATCGAGCGCCGCACGCTCGCCGAGATTGAGGATCCGCTCGACGCCGACGTGCTGATGTTCCACCACTCGCTCGAGCACGTGCCCGATCCCGTCGACGAGCTGCGCGAGGCGGCGCGGCACCTCGCACCGGGCGGCATGCTCCTGGTTCGCCTTCCCACCTGCTCGTCGTGGGCA
>JAYPWI010000027.1:20202-50876 GCA_038135065.1 Acidimicrobiales bacterium | reverse complement strand
CATTCGAGCGCTACGGGCCCCTTTGGGTTGCCCTGGATGCGCCACGCCACCTCGGGATCCCGTCGCGGAAGGGGATGGCCCACCTGGTCGACCGCGCCGGCTACGACCTGATCTCGATGGGCGACGATTCCAAGGCCCTGCAGTTCTGGGGCAGCGAGATGTACACGCGCGGGCAGGCCCTCTTCGCCGAGAAACCCGACGAGCTCTTCGGCAGCCGGCAGATGACGGCGTGGAAGCGCGAGGCCGCCGCGGCGAACGAGGCCGGACGCGGGGACGCATTGGTCGTGGTCGCGCGGGTCAGGGACGCCAGCTGATCGCAGGGCTCAGACTCCGTGCGCAGCGGCCAGACGGCGCCGAACCCACCGGGCCGGGGGGTACCCGGGCCAGCCGGGCACGAACAACCACCCGAAGACCGCAGGATTCACCCAGCAGCTGAGGGCGAGCTTGCGGAGGTACGCGGGCACGTCCCGGCGCCGTAGGGCCCTCGCTGCCACCACTTGTGGAGCTCCTGCGAGCAGGCTCCTGGCCACGCAACGCTCGTTGCGGTCGCTGCGGCGCCGGAGCACCTCGCCCTACGAGAGCACGATGCAGCGCCTATTGCGCTCACCCCGATCGTGGAGCCCGCCGGTGAACCGGTTGTCGACGTTCTCGTCGGCCGTCATCTGCACCGTCATCTCCTTGACGGCGCACGCGAGGCGTTCGGCGAGCCCGAAACGCAAGAAGTGGATGTCATGCCGGCTGGACAGCTCCGGCCAGGTCACGAAACATCTGCTGGCGGATCGGCATGCTCTGGATCATCGCCAGCTGGTGCCCGGCCACGACCCACTCGACGGCATCGGTACGCAAGTGGTACGGACCGTCGAAGCGCAGACCGGCCGCCTCGAACATCGTGCCACCACCCTCCCCCTCGCTGCGTTTGACATCGGCGAAGCACAGGTGGGCCAGCCCTCCCGTGGCCACGCTGACGCCGGTGAGCGACTCGAGGTGGTTCGGCAGCCAGATGTCGTCGGAGTCCAGGAACGCAATCCACTCGGTCGGCGCGAGCTCGGCGCCTCGCGTCCTGGCCGCGGCGCCACCGGCGTTGCCCTGCCGCTCGTAGCTGACCTGGTCGCCGTACCTCTCGACGACGGCGCGGGTGTCGTCGGTCGATCCGTCGTCAACGACGATCACCGACTCGGGAAGTCAGGTGTGGGAGCGCACCGACTCGATGGCCTGCGCGACGAGGTGGGTGCGGTTACACGTGGGGATCACTGCAGAGACGTCGACCAAGCGCGCATATATCGCTCCCGATCTCGGGCCACCGTGGCGCAGTCGGGTCGGCGGCGGGCGAGCAGCCATCTTGGAGTCATGGCGTACAGGAGAGGCAGCCAGGCGGCGAGGGGCCGACGCCTGTCGCGCAACAGGCGGGCCGCGTTCGCCAGCGCGAGGCGGCGGCGCCCGAGGCCCACCAGCTCCACCGACGACGTCGCCATCTGGCCCAACATAAAGGAGTAAGGACGGGGCACATGCCGCCGCGGCACGAAGGGTTGCCCGCGCCGCTCCATCGCCCGGCGCCGCACCTCCTCGACGTACTCGAACGCTCGCTGGTCGCCCCGCTGGGAGTTGTTGCCGGGGTGGACCCGGTAGGCGTAGTGACAGCCGTCCACCACCGCGACCGGCCACTTCTCGCCCAGGCGCAAGAGATGGTCCGAACCCTGCCCGATGATCAACTCAGGATCGAACCTGATCGCCGCTGTTGCTTCGCGCCGAAACATGATCGAGGGATCGATGTCGGGATTGCGAAGGGCGGCGATGCGCGCGGCGCACTCGTCGCGATCGGCGCCGCGCACCCGCTGACCGATGCGTCGATCGCCGATGATCAGCTCGACCCGGCAGAACACGGCACCGAGGTCGGGCTCGGCGTCGAGCCGGGCCACTTGGGCCTCGAGGCGGCGGGGATTGGCCATGTCGTCGCCGTCCTGCATGCACACGAACTCGCCGCGGGCATCGTCGAGGATGCGGTTGATCGCCACCCCCTTGCCCTGGTTGGGCTGGCGCAGGACGTGGATGCGGGGATCGTCGAGGTCGGCGATGGTGTCGAGACTGCCGTCGGTGGAGCCGTCGTCGACGATGCGCAGTTCGAAGTCCTGGAAGGTCTGGGCGAGGATGCTCTGCACCGCGTCGCGCAGATGAAGCGCCTCGTTGTAGACCGACATGGCGACGGTCACGCGAGGCGCTTTCGCCGGCTCGGTCATCTCGTCGGACTCCACCCTTGGGAGGTCGGCAAAGCCGACCGCCAGGTTGTGGTCACGCGGGTGCGATCACTTATACCGATAGGTGATCCGGCCACGGGTCAGGTCGTATGCCGACACCTCCACCTGCACCCGGTCACCGGGAAGGATGCGGATGTGATGCTTACGCATCTTGCCGCTCAGGTGCCCCAGCACCTCGTGACCGTTGTCGAGTTGGATCCTGAAGTGACCGCCCTTGAGCGCTTCGACGGTCTTTCCTTCGAGGAGGATGGCGTCGTCTTTGACCTTTGGCAAGATGAAGTCCTTTCGTGGCGCTGCAGCCCGCTCTGGGGACGCTGACCGGGGGCCTGTGCCGTCACCGGTCACCACACACAGCGCCCTCATCGTAGCGGGATCGACCACCCCATCGCTCGCCGAGGCGATCAGACCTACCGTCCGCCGTCGGTAAGTGGCAGATTGGTCGGGTGATCGACCTCCGCTCCGACACCGTGTCCCGTCCCACACCCGCCATGCGGGAAGCCATGTACACCGCCGAGGTGGGCGACGACGTCTTCGGCGACGATCCCACCGTGAATGCCCTGGAAACCAAACTCGCCGACCTGTTGGGCAAGGAGTCCGCGCTGTTCCTGCCCAGCGGTACCCAGTCGAACCTGTGCGCTCTGCTGGCCCACTGTCAGCGAGGCGACGAGTATCTGGTAGGTGACCATGCACACACCTACATGTACGAGGCGGGCGGAGGTGCCGTCCTCGGCAGCATCCAACCTCAACCGATTGCCACCACCGCAGACGGCATGGTCGACCTCGACGCCGCAGCAGCCGCCGTCAAGCCCGACGACTCCCACTTCGCTCGCACCCGACTCCTGTGCATCGAGAACACCACCGACGGGCGGGTACTGACCATCGAGCAGATGTGGGCCAGCCGGGAGATGGCCGACCGGTACGGCCTCGGTCTCCACCTCGACGGTGCCCGACTGTGGAACGCAGCGGTGGCCCTCGGGGCAGAGCCCAGCACCGTGGCAGCGCCCTTCGACACTGTGTCCGTCTGCCTCTCCAAAGGCCTCGGTGCCCCGATGGGGTCCCTCCTCGTGGGACGCGCCGATCTCATCTCAGCGGCTCGCCGCTGGCGGAAGATGCTCGGCGGGGGGATGCGCCAGGTGGGCATCGTGGCCGCCGCTGGACGCTATGCCGTTGACCACCACATCGACCGCCTGGCCATGGACCACGACAACGCGTCGCGTCTGGCCGCAGGTCTGAGCGAGATCGACGGCATCTCGGTGACCTCCCATGCCACCAATATGGTGTTCGCTGCCCTCGACCACCCCGACGCCGACGGCGCCGCCCTGGGCGGTCGCCTGGCAGAACGGGGCATCATCACCCGTTGGTCAGGCCGTTCGACGCGCCTGGTCACACACCTCGACGTCACCGCCGCCGACGTCGAGCAGGTGATCGGCGCAATGGCCGAGTCGATCTGAGGCGATCCCCCGGTGGGGCAATCGACGGTCGACCGAGGAGTTAGTCGGCCAACAACTCCCCTGCGGCCAATGGCTCGGTGACGAACTCGTCGAGGTCGGCGGTCTTGGTCATCTCGTAGAAATCGACATTGCGGTACGGCGAGTTGATCACGATCCGCCCTCGATCATTGCGGTAGTAGGTCGTCATCCCGGGGTGGCTCCACACCATCTGATCGTGACGGGCGTCCACGTCGGCGTTGAAGGCGTCGTGGACGTCCTGACGGATCTCCACCGCTCCCAGACCCTGCTCGGTCATCTGGCGGATCACGTCCATGATGTAGCGGACCTGCATCTCGACCACGAAGATCAGGCTGCCCCCATGTCCCGGCTGCAGGTTCGGCCCGTAGAGGACGAAGAAGTTCGGGAAGTCAGGTATCACGGTGCCCATGTACGCCGCCGCGTTGTCGTCCTCCCATGCCTCGCGCAGGGTGTGACCACCGCGTCCGACCACCTCGTAGGTGTTGAGGACCCGGAGCACGTCGAAGCCGGTGGCCAGCACCAGCACATCGGCCTCCCGCTCTTCGCCGTCGGCCGTGATCAGCCGGTTGCCGTCGATGCGGGCGACAGACTGATCGATCAACTCGACGCGGGGATTGCGGAGCATCCGGTACCAGCCGTTGTCCATCAGCATCCGCTTGCCGAACGGCGGATAGGTGGGCAGCACCTTGTCCAACAGCTCGTCGGCCTTGTCACCCAGCTCGTCCTTGACGTACTGGGTGAAGTAGGCCCGGTGACCGTCGTTGGTTGCGTTGAGGGATCGCTCGGGGTGCTCCCACTCGGGATCCTTGTGCAGGGCCGAGTGGATGCGGTCGTTGAAGGTCCACCCCAGACGCACCCGGTACCAGCTGCGGTACAGGGGCATCTCCCGCAACAGGAACCGCATCGAGTCCGGCACCTCCTTCCGGAACTGCTCGAAGGGGGCTGCCCAGTGGTTGGACCGCTGGTAGATGGTCAACGACTCCACGTCGTTCTGGATCTCGGGACCGATCTGCATGCAGCTCGCTCCGTTGCCGATGATGGCGACTCGCTTCCCCTCGATCGACGCGTCGGCAGGCCAGCGCGCCGTGTGCCACCGCTCACCCGACCAGCTGTCCAGACCCTCGATATTGGGCTCCACGGGCGGGTTGAACAGCCCCGCAGCACTGATGACGACGTTGGCCTCGAGGGTCTCGACGGAACCGTCGGACGTGACCACTCGGACCCGCCACATCTGGCGGTCGGCCATGTACTCGGCCCGCTCGACGGAGGTGTCGAAGCGGATCCGATCGCGGATGGCGAACTCCTCGCACACATGCTCGAGATAGCCCCAGAGCTCGTCACGAAGGCAGAAGTACTTCTCCCAGTCGTAGGACGCGAACGAGAAGGAATAGAGGTGGTTGGGAGTGTCGACCCCGGCGCCCGGGTAGCGGTTCTCCAACCAGACCCCACCCACCGTGGAGTTGCGCTCGATGACCTCGAAGGGCACCCCGGCCATCTGCAAGTTGATGGCGGCGCACAGGCCCGACACCCCAGCTCCGACGATGAGCACCTTGAACCCCTGTGGCAGGTCGTAGGGCTCGTGGTCGAGGAACTTGACCTGGCCCAGTTGGGCAGCGGTGAACTCGCCGTACTCCGACGGCACCTCCTCACCCATCGAAACGCTGAGCATGCGAACCAGTAGTTCCTCAGAGGGTTCGGGGAGCGCGACCGGCCGACCCGCCCTCCAGGCCAAGATGGCTTCGAGGGCAGCCTCCCGCACCTCCCGCTGATGCTCCTCGGACAGACCGCCCGTGTCGTTGTCACCCATACCGCCCTGACGCTTGGGGGCGTAGGGGGCATCGAGCCAGTGCGTCTCGCCCGTCAGTTGCACCAACACCAACAACAGAGTGGGGATGTTTGCGACGGCAATTGCCTCGGTAAACATCCGCTCGTCGTTCGGGTCAATCTGGGTTCCGGTCATCGATGTGCCCCCTCGGTGCGACTGAGAAGATTCTAGGCCAGCTTCGATTTCCCTGACCGATCGAACGAGCCCTCGGGCCATGGACGCCAGTGCGGCGTGTCCTATCGTCACCCCATGGCTCCGCGACTCCCGCCTCCCAACGAAGTGGCATCGATCGCCGTCATCGGGCTGGGCGCGATGGGCGGACCCATCTGCCGCAACCTCGCCACCAAGGCAGGTGTCCCGGTCCTGGCATTCGATCGTGACCCCACCCGCGTTGCCGCGCTCGCTGATTGCCCCGCCCAGCCAGCCGCTGATCTGGAAGAGGTCGCCGAGGCGGACCTCGTGGTGGTGTGCGTACCGGGGGCACCCGAAACCCGAATGGTCTGTCTGGGCGGAGCTGACGAACCGGGTCTCGTCGACCACGTCCGGCCCGGTCAGATCGTCGTCGACTGCACGACGGCCACCCGCGAGGTAAACCTCGAGGTCGCCGAGGCGCTGGCTCGCCGGGGGGCCCACTTCGCCGACGCGCCCGTTGCCCGAGGGGTTCCCAACGCCATCGACGGCACCCTGTCCATCACCGTGGGCGGTTCGTCGGAGATCGTGGCCGCAATCACACCGTGGCTGGCCGCCTTCGGTTCCGACATCGCCCATTGCGGGCCCGTGGGGACCGGCACCGTGATGAAGTTGATGAACAACATGGTCCTGTTCGAGAACGTGTCAGCCCTTGCCGAGGCCATGGCCATCGCCACCAGAGCCGGTGTCGACCGGGCCGCAGTGCTCGACCTGTTAGGGCAGGGATCAGCAGACAGCTTCGCCCTGCGCCGCCACGGATCGTTCATGACGACCGGTGACTACCCCACCGATCGGTTCCCGACCACGTACTCCCTGAAAGATCTGGGGTACGCCCTCGATCTCGCTGCCCAGGTCGGGGTGGACGCCCGGGGAGCCGCCTTGGTCGCCGAGCGATTCTCCGATGTGGTGGATCGAGGCTGGGGCGAGTACTACTCACCTGTGGTGTATCGGCTCTTCGAGGACGACGGGAAGGGAGAACGGGCACCATGACCGACCTCCACCCACTCGTCCACGAAGCCAGACGCTTGGCCGACGACGTGCTGTTCCCGCGATCCCTCGACACCGATACCGCCGGTACCGCCCCCACCGAGCTGCTCGACCTGCTGCGTGACGCGGGGATGTACGGCATCTTCTCCCCGACCTCGGTCGGTGGCTCGGGGCTGGCCCCCCAGGATCGGTACCTGATCCAGGAAGCCCTCGCTGGCGCATGTCTGACCACCGCCTTCGTATGGCAGCAGCACGGCGGCGCTGCGATGGCTGCGGCGACCACCGACGGGCCGATGTCGTGCTACGCAACCCCGCTGGCCGCCGGTGCAGCGCGGGGCGGGGTGGCCTTCGCTCACCTGCTCCGCAGCGGCGACCCCATCCTGGTAGCCGAGCCCGAAGGGGACGGTTGGCGGTTCACCGGCACCGCGCCCTTCGTGACCGGATGGGGCACCATCGACCTGGTCCTGACCGCAGCCCGCCACGGCGAACACATCGTGTGGGCCCTCCTCGACGGGGCGACGGGTCCTGGGGTGAGCGCCGAACGACTCCACCTCGCTGCCATCGACTCCTCCGACACCTACGCCGTGCACTACGACCAGCATCTGGTGCCCGCTGAGCGGGTGACGTCGGTGATGACCTTCGACGACTGGTACGCCGGGTACCGGACCGGGCTGCGGGCCAATGGCTCCCTGGCCTTGGGGGTGGCCGCTCGCTGCCTGCGCCTGCTCGGGCCCTCCGCCCTCGACGAGGAGCTCGCCGCAGCCCGCTACCGCCTCGACACCTCGTGCGACGACGACATGCCCGAGGCCCGCGGCCGAATGGGTGCCCTGTGTCTCCGATCGGCCGGCGCCCTCCTGGCCCGGTCTGGCGGGGCCGGTGTGTTCCTGGACCAGCAGGCCCAACGCCTGGGACGGGAGGCCCTGTTCCTGCTCGTCCAGGGCCAAACCCCCGAGATCAAGGCCGTCCACCTCCGCCAGTTCGGAGCTTCCTGACCGCACCGGCCCAGCCCATTGCCTAGTCTGCGGCCCATGGGGAACGTCCAGACCGCTACGGGGGCCATCGACGCCGCCGACCTCGGCAAGGTCCTGATGCACGAGCACGTGTTCGTCATCTCGACCGAGATCCAGAACAACTACCCGCAGGAGTGGGGCGACGAGGACGAGCGGGTGGCCGACGCCGTGCAACGGCTGACCGAGCTCAAGGACGCCGGGATCGACACCATCGTCGACCCAACCGCCATCGGCCTCGGTCGCTACATCCCCCGTATCCAGCGAGTGGCCGAACAGATCGACCTCCGGATCGTGTGCGCCACCGGGCTCTACACCTTCAACGAGCTCCCCCACTACTACCGACGGCGGGGCATCGACCGCATGGTCGAGCACTTCGTGGGCGACATCACCGACGGTTTCGCCGACACGGGTATCCGAGCCGGGGTCATCAAGTGCGCCACCGACCGCCCTGGGCTCACCCCCGACGTCGAGACCACCCTGCGGGCCTGCGCCCGGGCCCACCGGGCCACGGGCTGCCCGATCACCACCCACACCAACGCCGAGGCGCGGGTCGGCCTCGACCAGCAGCGGGTCTTCCGGGAAGAAGGCGTCGACCTGTCCCGGGTGGTCATCGGCCACTGCGGGGACACCGACGATCTCGACTACCTCACCGAGCTCCTCGACGCGGGCAGCTACCTGGGCATGGACCGATTCGGCATCGACGGGTACCTGACCACCGAACAGCGGGTGGCCGTCGTCGCCGAGCTGTGCGCCCGGGGTCACGCCGAGCAGTTGGTGCTGTCCCACGATGCCTCGTGCTACATCGACTGGATCGAGGGCGAGGTGCCCCTCGCGCCCCTGCCCAACTGGCACTACCTGCACATCAGCCACGACGTGGTGCCCGCCCTGCTCGAGGCCGGGGTCACCACCGATCAGATCGACGCCATGCTGGTCGACGCCCCCCGCCGCTTCCTCGACTCGATCAACCTCGGAGGATATTGAGATGGATGCCCTGCACACCGGGATGGAGTTCCGCGACACGGTCACCGTCACCGACGACATGGCCCCGCCACATCTGCCCAACAAGGTGCTGTCCACCCCCACCATGGTCCAACTGATCGAGGCGACCTGCCTCCAGGGAGTCCAGGGTTCCCTCGGGGAAGGCCAGACCACGGTGGGCATCCACGTCTGCGTCTCCCACCAGGCGGCCGCCGCCTCGGGCGACGACGTGGAGATCCACGCAGTGCTGAGCGAGATCGACCGCAAACGGCTGGTGTTCGAGACCCGGGTGACCTGCGGGGACACCGTGGTCAGCGAGGGCACCCACCAACGGTTCGTCGTCGGCGGCTGAGCGGGCTGACCCCAGGCCTCTCCGGCTCGCTGGCCCTGTGGCCCTCTGGCCCTCAGATCCCTCAGTCCCCAAGGGGCTGGCGGGGCACCCGGTCGAGGGCGACGTCCCACCCCCGAGACCCGAAGATCTCGACCCGACGGTGAGCGAAGCGCCACCGGTCGTTCTCCACCCGTAGCTGGTCGAGGTAGCGGCCCCACAGCTCGAAGTCATCGCCGTTGGTCCGCCGGTGCCAGGCGTAGACGTAGCACGAGGCGTCGGCCGTGTCCGGACCCGTCCTGGTCACCCGCACGTTGGTGATGTGGTGGGCCGTTGCCTCGAACAGGGCCAGCAGCTTGGGGACGTGAGCCCGCAACGCATCCCGGCCAGTGACCACCCGACCCTCGTCGAACACCCCGTCTGCGCAGAACAGGTCCGCCCATCCCTCGACATTGCAGGTATCGACGAACAGGGCGTAATCGAGCAGGGTGTCGGTGACCCGCCGGGTCACCTCGTCGTCGGTCCATGTCCTGGTCATCGCACCCCCCGGCGTTCTCCCCGACGCTACGCCCTCACCGGGACCGGGGCCACCGGACGGCTAGCGTCTGGCGATGCCTCGGTTCGCGGCCAACATCAGCACCATGTTCGGCGAGTACCCGTTCCTCGAACGCATCGATCAGGCTGCCGCCTGGGGGTTCGAGGGGGTGGAATGTCAGTTCCCCTACGACACACCGGCCGCCGAGATCGCCGACCGGCTCCATGGCGCAGGAGTCTCCCTGGTCTTGCTCAACGCACCGCCGGGCGATCTGGCCGCCGGTGACCGGGGCCTGGCCACCGAGGCCGAGCGCGGCGACGAGTTCCAACGGTCGATCGAGCGGGCCCAGGCCTACGCCCTGGCCACGGCATGCCCCCGCATCCACGTCATGGCCGGGTGCCGCCAGGGCCCAGCAGCCGAGGACTGCTTCGTCGAGCGGATCGGGTGGGCGGCCGACCAGTTGGTCGGTGACGGTATCGACGTCCTCGTCGAGCCCATGAACCATCGTGACGTCCCCGGCTACCTGCTCGACGGCACGGCCATCGCCCTGCACCTGATGGACCGGATCGGGCGGCCCAACGTGAAGCTCCAGTTCGACACCTACCACCTGCAGATCCAGCAGGGTGACCTGCTGGCCACCTTGGAGGGGATCCTGTCCCACGTCGGGCACATCCAGTTCTCCTCCCTGCCCGGCCGTCACGAACCCGACCAGGGGGAGGTCGACCACCGGTGGTTCTTCGCACGGCTCGACGAGCTCGGCTGGGCCGACTGGGTGGGGGCCGAGTACCGACCCAGGACCACCACCGCCGATGGCCTCGGATGGGCCCAGCCCTATGGCATCGGCCCTGGCTCTGGCTGAGGACACTCACCGTCGGCGAGCGGAGGCCCCGCCCCGCTGAGCCTGCCCGGTGGAGCCTTCCGTGTCATGATCCTGCAATGGGAACGCGCACCGGTGAGCTGCTGACAGGCCAGGAGTTTCTCGACAGCCTCGATGACGGCCGTGAGGTGTGGATCGGCGGGGAACAGGTGAAGCGGGTGGTCGACCACCCGGCATTCTCAACCAGTGCCCGATCGGTGGCCCAGCTCTACGACCTGCTGCACGATGACGACACCCGGGACGCCCTCACCATGAGCGACCGCAACGGCATCGTCACCCACCGGTTCTTCGCCCCCAGCTACACCCCCGAGGAGTTGGCGGGAGCCCGGGACGCCATCGCCGTGTGGCAGCGGGCCTCCTACGGCTGGATGGGCCGCACCCCCGACTACAAGGCGGCCTTCATGGCCCAGCTGGCCGAGGGTTGGGCCTACTACGGCGACTACGGCGACAACGCCCGAGCCTGGTACGAGCGGACGGCCCGCAGCTGCCTGTTCATGAACCACGTGTTGATCGACCCGCCCGTGGACCGCAACCGGGCCCGCATCGACGTGCGCGACGTGTTCGTCTCGGTAACCGGGGAGGACGACAACGGCATCCGGGTGAGCGGGGCGAAGATGGTGGCCACCGGGTCCGCCCTGACCCACGCCACCTTCGTGGCCGTGAACAGCGGCACTGCGGCCCGTATGGAGGTGGGGCGCGACGAGGACATGGCCCTGGTCTTCATCACCGACATGAACGCCCCGGGGGTGAAGCTGATCTGCCGCCCCTCCTACGAACAGTCCGCCGCCAGCCCGTGGGATGCCCCCCTGGCCAGCCGTTTCGACGAGAACGACGCAGTGGTGGTGTTCGACGACGCGTTCATCCCCTGGGAGAACGTGCTGGTGTACCGGGACGTGGACACGGCCAAGGGGTTCTACGCCGAGTCCGGCTTCTTCAACCGGTTCAACCTCCAGTCGGCCACCCGCCTGGCCATCAAGATGGAGTTCGCCGCCGGCCTCATGCTGGAAGGCTCGGCGGCCAGCGGCACCGCCGACTTCCGGGGGGTGCAGGCCGCAGCCGGCGAGGTGATCGCGATCGCCCAGACCCTGTGGGCCTTCACTACTGCGATGGTGGCCGACCCCGAGCCGGGTATCGGGGGCACCGTGGTCCCCAAGCTGCAGACGGCGGCCGCCTGCCGCCTGTTCGCCACCAACTCCTGGACCCGGGTGCGGGACCTGTTCGAGACCGCCCTGGCCGGGGCCCCCATTTACACCGTGTCGAGTCCGCGCGACCTCCTCGACGACGAACTGCGCCCCACCATCGACCGCTATTTCCGGGGGACCGGCCTGGAGGCGGACGAGCGGCTCAAGCTGTTCAAGGTCATCTGGGACGCCCTGTACAGCGAGTTCGCCGGGCGCCACGCCCTCTACGAGCGGAACTACGCCGGCAACCAGGACCAGCAGCGCCTCGACGTGTTGGGCTGGGCCGAACGGCGCGGTGACGCCGACCGGTATCGGTCCCTGGTCCGGGACTGCATGGCCGACTACGACCTCGAAGGCTGGGTGGCCCCCCACCTGCGCTGACCAGGCTCGACTCCCGGCCGCCCGGACGGGCACCCGTCCCCCGAGGCGACGTAGTGTCTGGCTCATGACGTTGCCCACCCCGTCCCCCGCCGCCATCGAAGCCCTCGCCCCCACCGGCACCCTGCGGGCGGCTATCAACCTCAGCAACTTCCTGCTGGTCACCGGTCGCAGCGACGAGGGCAATCCGGTCGGGGTCTCCCCCGACATGGCGGCCACCCTGGCCGAGCAGTTGGGGGTGGGTCTCGAACTGCTCCGCTACAAGACCCCGGCGGCCATTGCGGACAGCGGGGACAGCGACGAGTGGGACATCGGCAACATCGGGGCCGAACCAGCCCGGGCGGCCACCATCCGCTTCACAGCCGCCTACTGCGAGATCGAGGCCACCTACCTGGTGCCGGCGGGGAGCGACATCACCTCGGTGGACGAGGTCGATCGTCCGGGCCGACGCATCGCATCAGCGGCCCGGGCTGCCTACGACGTGTGGCTGGAGGCCAACCTGCAGCACGCCGAACTGGTCAGCTCTCCTGGCCTCGACGGGTCGTTCGACACCTTCGTCAACGAGAACTGCGATGCCCTGGCCGGCCTACGTCCCCGTCTGCTCACCGACGTGGAGCGCCTCCCGGGGGCCCGTCTGCTCGAAGGACGATTCACCGCCGTACAGCAGGCCATGGGAACCCCCCGCAACCGGCCCGATGCGGGCATCGACTACCTGACCGCGTTCGTGGAGGCAGCCAAGTCGAGCGGGCTGGTGGCCGACCTCATCGCCCGGCACGAGGTGCAGGGACTGTCGGTGGCCGGACCAGCCGAGGGCGGTCTGGGATGACCCACCTGGTCCGGTACCGGATGGGGACCGGACCAGTGCGACTGGGCCGCCTCGACAACCAGTTCGTCCGCCCGCTGCGGGCCCCGACACTGGCCGATCTCCTGGGCCTGGACCGGGCCGGCTTCGAGGCAGCCCTCGACGACCCGCTCGACGAGGAGGTCCAGCTCGACGCGATCTCTCTCCTGGCCCCCATCGACGGCGCCACCCCGGTGTGGGCGGCTGGTGTGACCTATGAGACCTCGCGGGATGCCCGGGTCGAGGAGAGCGACAGCCACGACGTGTACACCAGGGTGTACAGCGCAGACCGACCGGAGCTGTTCTTCAAGGCGACGGGCGACGCGGTGATGACCGACGGCGACCCCGTCGGACGCCGGGACGACAGCACCAACGACACCCCCGAGCCGGAGCTGGGCCTGGTGGTGAACCGGCACGGCGAGATCGTGGCCTACGCCGTGGTCAACGACATGAGCTCCCGTTCCATCGAGGGGGAGAATCCCCTCTACCTGCCACAGGCCAAGATGTTCGTCGGGTCCTGTGTCATCGCTCCCACCCTGCGCCCGGCCCGAGAGATCATCGATCCGACCGATCTCACCATCTCGATGACCATCGAGCGGAACGGGGCCACGATCTTCGCTGGCGAGGCCTCCACCTCGCGCCTGCATCGGCGACTGGACGAGCTGGTGCAGTACCTGTTCGCCTCCCTGGCCTTCCCCGCCGGGGTCGTGCTGTCGACGGGTACCTGCCTGGTTCCCGACCTCGATGCACCGACAGTGGACGGCGACGTGGTCCACATCTCGATCGATGGGGTGGGCGCCACCACCAACACGGTTACCCCGACGTCGGTCCTTCTCGGGAACTGACCGGCGGGCCGATCCGCCCTACGTCACCGGCCTGCCCCTTCGTTATCCTCCGTCGCGTGACGGGGGGAGCGACCGCCGAGGAGGCAACGGTTCAGCCGCGCCCGATGGTGCGCGGCACCTTCGCCGTCCTCCTGATCGCACTGGGCGCAGCCAGCGCGCAGTCCCTTGGCCGGTTCACCTTCGGGGTGTTGTTGCCTGCGGTTCGCGCCGACCTGGGGGTGTCGAACACCGTGGCGGGCACCCTGGCCACCTTCAACGTCGGCGCCTACCTGCTCGGGACCTTGGCCGTCTCGGCGGCCACTGCCCGCTACCGGCTGTTACCCGTGCTCCGGGTGGGCCTGGCGTTGAGCGCCAGCGGGATGGTCCTGGCTGCAGTGTCGCCCAACGTCTACGCCGTCGCCGCCGCCATGTTGCTGTTGGGGCTCGGCGGGGCGTTCACCTGGATCCCGTCACCCGTGGTGGCCGGGGATGCCCTCCGTTCGGAGCGTCGGTCATTGGCTATCGGCATTCTCGGATCGGGCATGGGTGTCGGGGTCGTGTTCGGCGGTCAGCTGTCCAACTGGGTCCGGTCGAACCGAGGCGACGAGGCGTGGCGAGACGTCTACGTCATCCAGTCCGCCATCTCGATCGTCGCCCTGGTAGGTATCTACCTGTTGATCCGCCACCGGCAGGACAAGCCGACGGGGGGCGGCGGGATCGGCGGGTTCGGCGCCCTGCGCCGGATGCGGGGCTGGGGCCCCTTCACCCTGGCGTTCGCCCTGTTCGGCCTCATGTACCTGCTGGTGATCGCCTTCTTGACCGTCCGCCTCGAGGACGACAGCGGTTGGACGCCCGACGAAGCCTCCCTGGCCTTCACCGTGGTCGGCATTGCCATGGTGCTCGGCGGTCCGATCTTCATCGTCATCTCCACCCGGTTCGGGGTCCGACAGGCGTTGATCGCCGCCTTCGCTGGTTGGGTCGTGGCCACCGTGTCGATCCTGCCGGGCTGGTACGCGCCGACGTTGGTCGCATCTGCGGGAATCGGGTTGTTCTTCTCGGGAATGCCCACGCTGTTTGCCCTGTACGTCGTGAAGAACACCACCGCGGCGGACTACGGCCCCGCGTTCGCCGCAGCCACGTTGGCCTTCGGTGTGACCCAGATGGTGTCCCCGCAGCTCGGCGGGCTGATGGCAGACCTCACCGGGTCGTTCCTCATCGTGTTCGCGAGTTCCGCGGTGCTGTCGTTGCTGGGTCTGTTCACCCTGCTGCGGGTACCCAACGATGGGCAGGCGCGGCGGCCGGCTCCGTCGTGGAGGGACGATCTGGTCTTCGCAGTCGAACCGGCCGACGAAGGGCCACCGATGGCTGACGCCACCCAGCACTGACCACCCAGTGCCGTGGGTTCGCAGACGGGCAGCCGGGTCAGACCTCGGCGTCTTCCCTACGACCGTCGGCGTGGATGGCGAACCGCCGGGCCACCGGCCCGTGGTGGGGGGCGGGGTCGGGCCACGGCCAGCCCCCGAACCCGGTTGCCTGGTACTCGAGGTAGGCCTGCTGGATCTCCTCGAAGGTGTTCATCACGAACGGACCATGGCGGGACACGGGCTCGCCGATGGGTCGACCCTGCAGGACCAGGATCTCGATGCCCTCCTGGCCCCCGGTGACCCGCAAGTCGAGGGCGGTCGAGGGCTCGACAGCCCCTCCGACGCCGGCATCGAGTTGGTCGGTTCGCTGGCCGTCGGACAGCTCCACGGAGGATCCCTCGAAGGCGTACAGGACACGCGTCGTCCCCGGGGCAGCAGCAGGAAGTTCCCAGGACGCACCCGGTTCCATGGAGATGTGCCAGATGGCCACATCGGCCTCGGGGCGTGACGCCCAGCTGTTGGGAGGCGGCGACGGTGGGGTGACGTCACCGAGTCGGCCGGCCACCACGGTGACCTCCGTCCGGCGCCCCTCGTCGTCCTTGGCGACCACCACCGGGATGTCGTCCCGCCACATCATGGTGAAGTACGGGTCGACCATCTTGTCGGCGGCGGGCAGGTTCACCCAGATCTGGAACAGCTCGAGGGGGTTGGGACGATCGGTGTCGGTCAGGGGGAACATCTCGGCGTGCTGGATCCCCCCACCTGCCGTCATCCACTGGGTGTCACCCTGGCCGTAGCGGGCGGTGGCTCCCATCGAGTCGGCATGATCGACATACCCCGTTCGCACGTAGGTCACCGTCTCGAACCCTCGATGCGGATGCTGGGGGAAGCCCGGCACGGAGCGCCCGTGGTACATGCTCCACCCGTGCAGGCCGGAGAAGTCCTGGCCCAGCTGCCGCCCGTCCAGGCGGGCGTTCGGGCCGAGGCGGCCGTCGCCTTCGGGGTAGTCGTCGTGGTGGTGTGCCACGAAGAGGAACGGATCGGCGGTCGGCCACTGGGCACCGAGGGCGAAGCGCTGAACGACGAGTCCCGACATGGATTCATCCTAGGGGGACCGGGGTCGGGCCCCGTCTTGGTGTCGGGTCGGTGGCTGTCGTAGAACCGGACCATGAAGGTCGGTATCAACCTGGTCAACTTCGGCCCTGCCGCCCGGCCCGAGGTGCTGGCCCGCTGGGCCGAGTTGGCCGAGCGTCTCGGCTACCACAGCCTGCTGACCTCGGATCACCTGGCCGTCACCCCCGACGTACAGGAGCGGTACCCCGGACCCTTCTACGAGCCCCTTACCATCCTGGGCTGGCTGGCCGCCCTGACGGATCGGGTGGAGCTGGGCACCACGGTGACCATCGTGCCCTACCGCAGTCCCTTCGAGGTGGCCCGGGCCTGGGCCAACCTCGACAACCTCTCCGGTGGGCGGATGATTCTGGGGGTCGGGGTCGGCTGGGCCGAGCGGGAATTCGAGGCCCTCGACGTGCCCTTCGGCCGCCGGGGGGCCATCACCGACGACTATTTGGCCGTGATCCGGGCCCACTGGGCAACCGAGCGGCTGGACTGGAACGGACCCTTCGTGTCGTGCCAGGGGGTGGACACCACCCCTCTCCCCGTGCGCGCTCCCCTCCCCGTGTGGGTGGGAGGCAGCAGTCGGGCCGCCCTGCGCCGCACCGTCCGGCTGGGCACTGCCTGGCACCCCATCCGCCTGCGTCCCTCGTGGTTCACCGACGTCGCCGTACCCCGCCTTGCCGAGGTGGCCGACCGTGAAGGGATGCCCATGCCCGAACTGTGCCCTCGCATCATGTTCGCCATCACCCCCCACCCGACCGATCCGGCCACCAGGTTCATGGGCCACGGCACCCTCGAGCAGATCCACGGTGACCTCCATCTCCTGGAGCAGGCCGGCTGCGCCCACGTGATCCTCGACCCCTACAGCCCCTTCGACGACATCGGCCTGCGGGACCTGGTGATGGACCCCGAACCTGCCCTGGAGCGCACCTGGGAGGCCTACGAGACCGTCGCGGCGACGGTGATCGACCTGCAGGCCGAGAGCGTGCGCTGAGGTGAACGACCGACGGATCGGCCCGATGGTGGCCTACCTGGCCTTCATCAGCGTGCTGGTGTCCTTCGGCATCGACACCGTCCTTCCCGCCTTCGACGACATCACCGGCACCTTCGGCCTCGAACAGGGCGCCGGGTCGGTGTCGCTGGTCATCACCGTGTACTTCCTCGGCATCTCGGCCGGCCAGTTGATCTACGGCCCCCTGTCCGACCATTTCGGCCGGGTGCCCGTGCTGTTGGCCAGCCTTGTTGTCTACGGCATCGGGGCCCTGGGCTCGACCGTGGCCCCGTCGATGACCGTGTTGCTGGTGGCCCGCACCGTCTGGGGGCTCGGGGCCGCCGGCAACATCGTCATCTACACCGCCATGGCCCGCGATCTCTACGAGGGCGACACCATGGCCCGGGTCATGCAGTTCGTCCTGGCCGCCTTCCTGCTGGGGCCCATGGTGTCCCCGGCCATCGGCGAAGCCCTGCTGTTGACCGGATGGTGGCGCTCGGTGTTCGGGGCCGCCGTCGTGCTCGCCCTGGCAGCCACCGTGTGGACCCTGCGGATCGGTGAGACCCTGGCCCCTGCCGATCGGCGACCCCTCGACCTGGGCTCGATCGGGCGGGGATTCCGGGCGGTGATGGGTCGACGGGACACCGTCGGCTACATGGTGGCCCTCACCTTTTCGAGCGGCGCCTTCTACGTGTTCCTGGGGTCGGGCGAGCCGATCATCAACAACGTGTTCGGCCAGGGTCGGTGGTTCGCAGCCATCTTCGCCCTGATGTCGGCGGGCACCGGGTTGACTCTGGTGGGAGCGGCCCGGGTCACGCCGCGCCTGGGGGCCCGACGGGTCACCTGGTTGGCCGCCGTGGGGTACTGGGCGACCGGGGCGGCGGGAGCCGTGATGGGTGCGGCCGCCGGAGGCGTCCCTCCCCTGTGGGCGTGGATCCTGGTGACCACGATCAGCCTGTCGTGCATGACGGTCATGACCCCGACCTGCATCTCGTTGGCCGTGACCCCGTTGGGCCACCTGGCAGGAACGGCGTCGGCCGTGGTGGGATTCGTCACCCAAGGGGGCGGTGCACTGCTGGCCGCGGTCGTCGACGCTCAGATCGACGACAGCGTCACCCCGATGGCCGTGGGGGCAGCCTGCTACGGGGTGGTGTCGATCGTCGCGGTGTGGTGGGCGGGCGGTCATACCCGAAGCGACACCGCCCCTGCGGTCACGTGTTGAGGAAGTTCAGGGGCAACCCGGGGCAATGCCATTCGTGGGACACCAACCGGCCGAAGGCCGAGCAGGTGATGTAGGCGGTCCGCAGCTCCGGGCCGCCGAAGCAGACGTTGGTCACCATCGGCTCGCCGGGCACCGGCACGACGGCCCGCAAGGACCCGTCGGGAGCGAAGGCGGTCACCGCCCCGGTTCCCAGGGTGGCGACGCACACATTGCCCTCGCTGTCCACGGCCAGGCTGTCCACCCGTCCGTCGCCCGGCACCACCCCCAGCAGGCGTGACGGCGCCCCCTGCGAGGAGCTCAGTTCGGGTCCGGCCGTTCCCACGACACCGGGTTCGGCGATGTCCCACCAACGGACCCGCCCGGTCATGGTCTCGGCGTAGTACAGCCGGTCCTCGTCGGGTGACAGGCCGATGCCGTTGGGGGTCACCAGGGGTCGGGTCACCGTGGTGATCGACGAACCGTCGGCGGCCGCGTAGTAGATGCCACCCCGGTCGAGTTCCCTGGTGCGGCCCTTGCCCAGGTCGGTGAAGTAGAAACCGCCGTGGCGGTCGAACACAATGTCGTTCGGGCCCTGCAGCGACCACCCGTCACACTCGGTGTACAGGGTGCTCACCTCGCCCGTGTCGAGGTCGACCCGCTGGATCGAACCCCCCACGTAGTCGTCGGGTTGCATGCCGGGCAGCAGCATCCCCTCCACGGTGCGCCACGCGAACCCACCGTTGTTGCAGATGTACACCGCACCGTCGGGACCGATGGCAGCCCCGTTGGGCCCACCCCCGCACTCGGCCACCACCTCGACCGACCCGTCGGGCTGGACCCGGCTCAGGGTCCCGCGGGCGATCTCCACCAGCAGCACCGAACCATCGTCCATGGCGATCGGTCCCTCCGGAAACAGCAATCCCGTTGCCAACTCCTGCACGACGACTCCCCTCGGTTGTCCGGCGAGAAATTACTCCCCCTGCCACCGGCCCGCACCACGAGCGCTGCCCCCGCCCGCTCCTGGAGCGTCGCCCGATCTGCGCTGCGGTGCCATCAGGCGATGCGAACCCTCAACGGTTGCTGGATGGCTGAGATGACGGTGCCCTCGATCGGCGGCACGACGCCCATCGGCTCCATCGTCGAGCATCGGGCCAGCAGCGCCTCGAGGGTCAGCCGTGCCTCGAGCCGTGCGAGGTGAGCACCGAGACAGTGGTGCAGGCCCCAGCCGAAGGTGAGGTGGGGGTTGGGATCGCGACCGAAGTCGATCTGACCCGGGTGCTCGAAGACCGAGGGGTCGTGGTTGGCGGCGGCGACCCCCAACAGCACGTTGTCGTTGGCCCGCAGCACCTGTCCGCTGCGCTCGTGCTCGACGGCCACCTTGCGGTACATCGATCGAGTCGGGCCGATGACCCTGAACAGTTCCTCCAGCGCGACAGTGGCATCTGCCGCCCGGTAGTCCTCGAGCAGTTCCGGTGCCTGGCAGAACAACCCGACGGCGTTCATCAGGAACGAGGTGGTGGTTTCGTGTCCGGCAAACAGGATGAGGGTGCAGGCCCCGACCAGCTCGAGGTCGGTGAGCTCGTCACCGGCCCCTTCGACCAGGGCCGTCATCAGGGTGCCGGTGGGGGCCCTGCGCTCCCGGGCGATCAGGTCACCGAAGAAGGAACGGAACTCCTCGGCGGCCGCCATGGCGGGCTCGGGGGCAGTGACGTGGGGGTCGGTTGCGAACACGATGGTGGCCAGGTCATCGGACCACGACCGGAATCGATCACGGTCGGCCGGGTCGACGCCCAGTACTGCAGCGATGACCATCGCCGGCAGGGGCCCGGCAAGTTCGTCCCGCACGTCGAACTCGTCACCCAGGGAGCCCACCACCTCGTCGACGGCCTGTCGCACCAGCTCATCGAACCGGGCGACCCGCCGCGGGGTGAACACGTTGCGCATCGGATCACGGAGATGGGTGTGCACGGGGGGGTCGCGGAACACCATCCATCCGGCCAGCAGCTCCACCACCCGACCGAAGGCAGCAGGGCGGTGCTCGGCTACCCGCTCCAGCGGAGTTACCCGGTCGGCTGACAGCGTTTCGCCATCACGAAAGGCGTCGCTCAATTCCCGGTGGTCGAGAATCACCCATGCCCGATGTGCTGCGCTCCACTGCACCGGCCCGTCGTCGCGCCGAGCCGACCAGTACCCGTCGGGGTCGACGATCGACAGCGGATCATTCAGATCGATATCGGCCATGTCCCCCTGGCGGGATCGGCGGCATGGGCCCACGGACACTTCGCGGGCAACCGTGCCTGTGGCCGCCGTCCTCAGTCTGCCGCAGAGAACATCTCTCCATCCACAGCACTGCGACATCGGGCAGCAACGTCGGCACTGGCGCCCCTGTTTCACGAGCAGCGGAGGCTACGAGCCGAAGGACAATCCTGCCTGGCATCGTGGAGTTGCTCCCTCACTTCCCCATGAACCAACGCCCCATCCACGTGCTCAGGATTAGTCTCGCGCCATGAGCGCACAGCACATCCCTGGCGAGACCCCGTACCTCGAGGGCATCAAGGTGCTCGACTTCACCCAGTACCTGGCCGGACCGGCGTGCACCCGGCTCATGGCCGAACTCGGCGCAGACGTCATCAAGGTCGAGATCCCGCCGTTCGGCGACCCCACCCGCCCTGCCCCGCCTCGCAAGAACCGCCGCTCGGCCTATCACGTCCAGCAAAACCGGGGGAAACGCAGCCTCTGCGTGGACGTGGCCCGGCCCGAGGGGCTCGAGTTGCTGAAAGAACTGGTTCGTGAGGTCGACGTCGTCGTCGAGAACTACAGCCCCGGGGTGATGGAGCGGCGGGGCCTCGGCTACGCAGCACTCCGGGAGATCAACCCCCGCATCATCATGTGCTCGATCTCGGGCTTCGGTCAGACAGGGCCGCTCAGCTCCAAGACGGCCTACGACTTCATCGCCCAGGCCTACTCAGGGATGGCCCACATGACGGGTGACCCCGACGGCCCGCCCATGCTCACCGGCCTTGGGGTGGCTGACACCTCGACCGGTGTCCACGGGTTCGCCGCGATCGGCTACGCCCTGTTCCGACGGGACCGGACCGGGGAGGGCGCCCACCTCGACATCGGCATGGTCGACGCGATGTACCACATGCAGGAGGTGGCGGTGTCGAGCCCCTCCCTCGACCCCGACTTCCAACCAACCCGCAGCGGCCGCTTCTACGGGGCCATCGTGCCGGCCGGTATCTACAAGGGCCCACAAGGGTGGATCGTGGTGTTCGCGGCAGAGAACCAGATCGACGCCTTCTGGCGGGCCATCGGGCGCACCGACCTCGCAGACGACCCCCGCTTCCGACGCAACCCCGACCGTCTGCGACACCGCGACGAACTCACCGAGGTGATCGAGTCGTGGATGGCCGGCTTCGACACCGATGCCCAGGTGATCGCCGCCCTCGAAGCCGAACGGGTGCCCTGCGGATCAGTAGTTCGGCCATGGGAGCTCGACCAGGCCCATGAGCACTTCGTGGAGAGGGGCACCGTCCGCACCGTCGACGACCCCTACACGGGCCCCCTCCAGGTGCCGGGCTTCCCCCTACGGTTCAGCGACGCGCCGCCCCTCCCCGATCTGGTGGCCGCCGACCTCGGGGAACACAACGAGGCCGTGCTGGCCGACCTACTCGGCTACGACGCCAGCGCCGTTGCCGCCCTGGAGGCCGAGGGCATCCTGTTCCGCAAGACCCGGGACGACTGAACGCCGCATCGGGCCGGGGAGGAGCCACGCCATGTGGGAGATCACCGAAGACGATCTGATGCCCATCGCCATCGGGGCGGCCGTGCTCGGCACAGGCGGCGGCGGAAATCCATACCTTGGCTACCTGCGGATGCGTCAGGTCATGGCGGACGGAGGTCGGGTGCGGGTGATCGATCCGACCGAGATCAGCGACGATGACCTCCTCGTGTCGGTGGGGGGCATGGGTTCCCCGATGGTGAGCCACGAGAAGCTAGCCGGGGGCGACGAGGAGACGGCAGCCACCCGCGCCCTCGAGGACCACGTCGGTCGACGATTCGATGCCATCGCCCCGTTCGAGATGGGCGGGGGCAACTCGATGGTCCCCATGATCGTGGCCGCCGACATGGACATCCCCTTGGTCGATGGCGACGGGATGGGTCGGGCCTTCCCCGAGCTACAGATGATCACCTACCTCATCTACGGGGGTAGCCCTATCCCCTCGGCCATCGCTGACGAACGGGGCAATCAGGTGGTGATCGCCAATGTGGACAGCCCGAAGTGGCTCGAGCGCATCGCCCGAGCCGCCACCATCGAGATGGGTGGCCACACGGGGCTCGCCACCTCGGTCATGAACGGTGACTTCTGTAAGCGCACCATCATCCCCAACACCCTGCAGCTCGCCCGCTCCATCGGTCAGGCCGTGCTCGATGCCCGGACCGCAAAGACCGACCCATCGGATGCCATCACCTCGGTGGCCGGGGGGCGGCGGTACCTGCGGGGAAAGGTGATCGACGTCGAGCGGCGCGCCACCAAGGGCTTTGCCCGGGGCCGGATGACCCTGGCCGGACTAGGTGACGACAACGGTAGGACCATCGTGGTCGAGTTCCAGAACGAGAACCTGGCCATCTGGGAGAACGACGAGCCGACCGTCACCGTGCCCGATCTCATCACCCTGGTCACCACGGAGACGGGCGAACCCATCACCACCGAGCTCATCCGGTTTGGTGTCCGGGCCGATGTGCTCATCCTGCCGAGTCCGGCGCTGCTCCGCACCGAGGTGGCTCTCGAGGTGGTCGGCCCCCGGGCCTTCGGTATCGACGTCGACTTTCGCTCGGCCCTCTGATCTCCCTCACGTCCGGACCCGAGCAGGTCGTCCAGGGTGCTCAGAGCAGCGGGAGCACCTGGGCCGCGGTGAGGCGGACGATCTCGTCGATCCGGTCGGTGGCGATGGGAAAGAGGGCCACCGAGTCGGCCCCCGCCTCGTGGAAGGCGGCGATCCGGGCCGCACACTCGGCCGGTGTGCCCGAGATGGTCAGATCGGCCACCCACTGGTCGGGCATGCCGCTGCGCACCGCCTCGTAGCCGCCCTGAGCGACCAGGGCGTTCAGCTCGTCGGAGATGCCGTACACGTCGGTGAGGGCGTTTGAACCGTACTGGCGGTAAAAGGCCAGGGTAGCCCTGGCCGACGCTTGCGCCGCGTCTCCGTCATCGTCGACTGCATACAGAGCGAACACGGTGATGGGATGGTCGTCGCTGCGCCCCCCACGGTCGCGCCCCTCGGCGATGCGCTCGGTTGCCCACTTCACGTACTCGACCGACGAACAGGCCGACAGCACCGAACCGTCGGCGATCTCCCCCGAGAGGCGGAGCATGTTCGGCCCAGACACCCCCATCCACACGGGGGTAGGCGTTCCCTGTTCGGGGTAGGTCAGGGTCACGTCGTGGAACTCGTACACCTCACCGCGGGTGTCGACGGTCTCACCACCCAGCAATGCCTTCACAGTGGTCACACATTCCCGCAGCGCGGTGACGGGTGACCGGGGGTGGACCCCCATCTGACGCACCCAGGCGGGCACCCCAAGGCCAACCCCGGCCACGAGGCGGCCGTCGTGGACGCTGGTCAGGGTAGACAACTCCATTGCCAGGAGGGCCGGGTGACGGACCATGGCCGACACCACACCCAAGCCAACTTTGATTTCCGATGTCGCCGCGAGAGCCAGCCCGGCGCCAGCGATTCCTCCCGTGAAGAAGAAGTCCTCGGCTAGCCAGAGTTCGTCGAAACCCGAGGATTCGGCGGTGGTTGCAGCGGATGGAATGTCCTGGGGAGCAATCGCACTCCCCAACACCAGGCCGATAGACGGTCGCGTGCTCATGTCTGGACACCCTTCTGTTCCAGCATCAGGTCGCCGACCGCTTTCACCCTGATGCGTACGGCGTTCGACGGCAGGTAGGCAAGTGGGACCTCCTCCACGTCGACGATCTCCACAGTGGCCCGATCCGCTCCCGTTGCTACCGCACGCTCGATGGTGCCCGCCCGGGCATCGTCAAGCGCCGCCTCTCGGCTCATCGTGGCCAAGGAATAAATGCGGTCGGTTTCGGCTCCCACCTGGGCGATGGCGGCCCCGATGGCGTTGGCCACCGCGAAATGCTCGGGCCGGATCGTCTCCGATGCCCCCTCGATGTCGTTGTGCACAAGCACTCCCCCACCGCCCACCACCACAACGGGAACCGGGTCGGCCGAGGTCTTCATCTGCTCGATCGCCTCAGCCAAGGACACCTGCATCCGGTCGACGGCTGCGGCAACCAAACCCGGTTCGAGATGGTCAACCAGTGAACGGTCACCGATATCGGCCAGGCCTGCTGCCACGGCGATGTCGGTAGCCGTCAGCTCGCTTCCCCCAAACACCAGGGCGCGGGATCGCAGCTCGAACCCCGTGCTGTCGGGACCCACGGTCAGAGCCCCGTCGCCATGGCGGACGATGCTCCCCCCGCCCAGGCCGAGGGAAAGCACGTCGGGCATCCGGAAGTTAGTGCGGACCCCGCCGATGTCGACCGCCGACGACGCCTCCCGGGGGAAGCCGCTGACCAACACCCCAATATCAGCCGTGGTACCCCCGACATCGACCACCACCCCATCACGGACACCACTGAGAAATGCGGCGCCGCGCATCGAGTTAGTTGGCCCAGAGGCGAAGGTGGCCACCGGGTAGCGGCGTGCTGCGTCTGCGTTCATCAACGTGCCGTCGTTCTGGCTGACGTGCAGCGGACACCCCAGCCCGAGTTCGTCAAGGGCCTGCTGGAAGGCGTCGATGGTGTGCACGGCCAGAGGCCTGAGGCAGGCGTTCATGATCGTGGCGTTCTCTCGCTCGAGCAGCCCCAGGCGGCCGATCTCCTGGGACAGGCTGATGTCGAGATCGTCGACCTCGGAGAGCAGCACCTCGGCCGCCTCGACCTCGAGTTCGTCGTTGACCGGTGAGAACACCGAGGACACGGCGACGGAGCGGATGCCCTTGGCCGCTAGGTCGGCAGCAGCCCGCCGCAACTCGTCATGGTCCATCGGGCTGATGGGACGCCCGTCGAACTCGTGGCCTCCATGGCACAGATAGACGTGGTGGCCGAGCACGGCACGCAGCCGATGCGGCCAGTCGACGAAGGGAGGCAACGAGCGCGTCGCCGGCAGCCCGAGACGCACTGCGGCGGTCGGCACGAGACGCTTCCCCTCCACTACTGCGTTGGTGAAGTGGGTGGTGCCGATCATGACCGCAGTGACCTGCGCCGGACGCAGGCTTCCGCCGGCAACGAGGGCGGAGAGGGCGGCAACGATGCCGCCGGTGACATCCGCCGTCGTGGGGGCCTTCACCGAACCCACTACGGACATACCGTCCATCACCACGGCATCGGTGTTCGTACCACCGACGTCGACCCCTACGCGCACGCCGCCCTCTCGATCGCGTCGAGCACCACGTCCGCAGTGATGGGGAGTTGATCGATCGGTGCCCCGACGGCGTCGGCCACCGCATTGGCGATCGCGGCAGCCACCGGCACGATCGGTGGTTCGGCGACCCCCTTCGCCCCGTACGGGCCCGCCTCTTCGGGATGTTCCATGAGAATCATCTCGACCGCGGGCACGTCACAGGCCAGGGGTAGGCCGTGGGTCTCGAAGCTCCGCTGCACGTAGACGCCTTCCTGAAGGTCCATTCGCTCCCAGAGGGCATAGCCGAGTCCCTGGGCGACCGCTCCCTGGACCTGACCCTGCACGGCGTCGGGGTTGATGGCCCGACCAACCTCCTGACACACCACGTACCGATCCACCGTGACCTGCCCCGTCACCGGATCGACTTCCACCTCTGCCAAGTGGACGTGGTACGTCGGAGTCGGCCAAGCGGAGAACAGCATGCCCGGCGTGCACAGCGGGTCGTAGGGCGGTGACGGGGTCACGTAGGAGGAAGTAGCGGCAATCGGGCCCCGGGAAGAGGTGGCAGTCTGGCCGACCTGGGCGAGGGTGACGCTGCGAGCAGGTACCCCTGCCACGTGGACGGATCCCTCCTCGACCACAAGGTCGTCGGGGGCCGCCTCGAGCATGGACGCCGCGGTCTCGAGCACCAGGTCCCTGACCGAGGTGGTGGCGTCTCGCACCGCCCGACCCACCACATGGGTGGTGCGGCTCCCCTGGGACCCTGCGTCGTAGCCCGTGAGGTCGGTGTCGGGCATGGTGACCACCACTCGATCTGCAGTCAGCCCCAGGCCTTCGGCTGCGATTTGGCGAAGTCCTGTGGTCACCGCCCCCGAACCGTTGTCGGTGGCCGAGGTGATCACCCCGAGGGTGCCGTCCTCGTTGAGCTTCACCGTGGCCTGAGCCGGCATGGGGTTGGTCAGCCACACCGCGGCGGCGATCCCGACGCCGCGCAGAGGACCCTTACCCTGTTCGGCCCACGGCGCCCGTTCCTCGACGAGATCGAACGCCTCGCGGAGAATGGACAGTTCTTCGAGAGGCTGACCGTTGCGCATCAGGTGACCGTCGTCAGCCAGGGAGGCCAGCCGGAAGGCTCGGCGGTCGATGCCGAGCTCGTTAGCAATGTGGTCCATGTGCCGTTCCATGGCGAACACCAGGTAGGGGCCGTTGACCCCCCGATAGGCACCGGTCGGAGCGGTGTTGGTGTAGATGTTGCGGGTCCGGATGCGTGCCGTGCCGGCCCGGTAGATCGACCCGAACATGAACATCGGGATGCTCGACAGGGCAGGCCCGTTGTTGGCGTAGGCGCCGCTGTCGAACACCACATCGACGTCGTGAGCCAAGATTGCGCCATCGCGACGCACCGCCGATCGTACCCGGATCTCTGCGTTGGCCCGGCAGGGAGCGGCCAGACGCTCCTCGTCGTGGTTGTTGACCATACGGACCGGCCGACCGCACCGCCGGGCGAGCATGGCTGCGAATGCCTCGAGGCCCACATCGAGCTTGGCGCCGAACCCTCCACCGATGTGATGGCCGATGATCCGAACGGCCGACGGGGCGACCTGGAGCACTTGGGCCACCCGGTCCCGCAGCCGGAAGGGGAACTGATGGGAGACCTGGATGGTGTAGCGCCCGGCCTCGTATGTGGCGAGCGCCATCTTCGGCTCGAGATAGGCCTGGTACTGGCGGGGATTGCGGTACGTGTCCTCAATGACGAGATCCGCGACTTCGAAGGCTGCATCGACATCACCAGGATCGGAGAACACCTCGGCAACCAGGTTGCCGTCACGCCCGAACTGAGCCCCACCGGCCGTCCCGAAGTCGGCCCACGATGGGTGGACCAGACGGGCACCAGGGGCCATGGCCTGCTCGAGCGTGGCAACCGGCGCGACCTCGTCGATGTGGAGGTCGATGAGGGCTACTGCGGCGTCGGCGATCTGGGCCGTCTCCGCCGCCACGAGCGCAATGGGCTCGCCTTCGTAGGCCACATAGTCCCGGGCCAGGAAGGGGATGTCGAACACGATCACCCCCGTGCGCCCGCCGGGGCCGTCAGCTGCGGTGACCACGTCGTGGACCCCGGGCAGCGCCCGGGCGGCGGTGGTGTCGATGGAACGAATGGTGCCCGCCGCAACGGGCGACCGAAGGATCCGGGCGTGGAGCATTCCGGGCACTGCGAGGTCCACCCCGAAGGTGGCGCTGCCCCGCACCTTGGCCTCGGCATCGCTGCGGGGGACGCTGAGGCCCACGGCGCTCATGCCCGATCTCCCGTGGCTGCCACCACCGCGTCGACAATCTGCTGGTAGCCCGTGCAGCGGCACAGGTTGCCCGACAAGGCAGAGCGGACTTCGTCGGGGGTCGGAGACGGAACGTGCTCGACCAGAGCTGTGAGGGTCATCAGCATGCCCGGGGTACAAAATCCACACTGCACAGCAGCCGTGTCGACGAACGCCTGCTGGAGGTGGCTCAGGGACTCACGATCTCCCAGCCCCTCCACCGTGCGGACGGCGCACCCGTCGAGGCTGGCCGAGGCGAGGATGCACGAGTCGACCGGCAGGCCGTCGACCAACACCGTGCAGGCCCCACATTCCCCCTCCATACAGCCTTCCTTGGTGCCCGTCAGCAGGAGGCGGTTGCGGAGGGAGTCGAGCAAGGTCTCCCCCGCGGTGACCACGAGGTCGTGTTGCCGTTCGTTCACCGTGCACGAGATGGCAACCATGTCGTCGGTCATCAGGCCTGCTCCCCTCGGGATCTTGCCACTTCGATGCATGCACTGACGGCCCGGGCCAGCAGCCCCGACAGCACCCTCGACCGGTAGCGGGCCGTGGCCCTCCCGTCGTCGATGGGCGACGCCGCATCGACGAGGGCGACCCCTGCCGCATCCACTGCTTCGACCTCGGCTCGGGAGCCCACGAGCATTGATTCGGCGCCGGTTGCCCGGAAGGGGACGGGCCCCGCCGAGCACAGAGCGACCCGGGCCGATGAGACCACCCCGTCCTCGGCCACTCGCAGGCGGACAGCGAGCCCGACGATGGCCACGTCCATGGCGCCACGGCGACCGACCTTGAGGTAGACCTCGCCACCGTCAGACGGCAGCGGGTCCGCCTCGATGGCCACGAGCAACTCGTCAGGAGCGCGAACCGTGGTCCGTCGCCCGACCAGGAAGTCCTCGAGGTCCACGCGGCGGTCGCCCCGAGCGGAGCGGAGCTCCACCTGAGCGCCTGCGACGAGCAGCGGCGCAATGGTGTCGGCGGCCGGCGACCCGTTGCAGATGTTGCCTCCCAGAGTCCCCACGGCCTGGGTCTGCCAACCACCGACGGTGCGGGCCGACTGGACCAGCGCAGGGTGCCGCTCGCACAGGTCTGTGCTCGAGCCGAGCTCGGAATGGGTGGCCAGGGCACCGAGTCGGGTGACGCCGTTGGTCGACAGCCCACGAAGGGCCTCCACCCGTCCGATGTGAACAAGGGCGCCGGGGGCGACCTCGCCGCGCCGGAATTGCAACATGAGGTCGGTTCCACCGGCCAACACCCGGCAGTCGTCACCCCAATGCTCTAGCTCTGCGACCGCCTCGTCGATCGACCCGGCACGGCAGAACTGCATCCCCTCACCCCCCGGCAGGACCCACGAACAGGCGCTGATTCTACTGCAGCAACCTGTCCTGGGTGCCGGGAACTTGAGGCAGCGGTCAACGAACACTCACCCGTTGACCGCGGAACGCAGCGAGCCCGGGGTCCTGGGGATGGCGGATGTGTCGAACCCGGCAATCGGAGCGGTTAGGCCAGAGCGGGTGAGGCCTCAGGTGCGGGGGCCGGGCTTGACCAGTTGACCGGGACGGCCTTCGATGCTGTCGACCAACGAGGCGCCATCACGCTGGATGGGCTGGCCGTTGACCAGCACATGACGCACCCCGCTCGGGGCGTCGGCGGTCAAGCGCTCGGAGTCTGCGGGGAAGTCCCGCACCCGACGAACCGGCCCCGGGGAAACGGTGGCCGGATCGAACACGGTGATGTCCGCCCAGTAGCCCTCGCGCAGGTAGCCGCGCTCCTCGAACTTGAACAGGTCGGCCTGCTGCCCGGTGAGCTTGCGGATGGCCGTCTCCATGGGGAGCACGCCCCGGTCGCGCACCCAGTTCCCCAGCAAGTCGGTAGGCAGGGGGGCGTCGCACAGCTGACCGACGTGGGCGCCGGCATCGGAGAGCCCGAGGGTGGTGCGCTCGTCCTGCAGCAGGATGGCCACCCCCTCTTCGTCGTCGTTGGCCAGCACGATGCGGATACGCACCATCAGATCCGGTTCGTCCACGGCGATGTCCATGAGGGCATCGAACGCATCCACCCCCCGCTCTTCGGCGATGTCGGAGATTCGACGGCCCTCGAACTCTGGGTGGGCGGCCGACATCATGATCTCGATGGTGGACCAGCGGGGTCGCAGCGCCTTGGGCAGGTCCCAGGCTTCGCGAGCCCGGTCACGCCACGCCGGATCGGCGTAGGCGGCCCGCCGCTCCTCTACGGTGCCGGGCATCAGTTCGGAGAACACCGGGTTCGTGTTGAAGGTGAAGGGCTCCAACAGGGTCATCGAGAAGGTCAGGGGCCGGCAGCTCACCTGTGGCCACACTTCGGCGCCGTCCTCCCAACCCTGCCGGTTGATCTCCATCGCCTTGAGGTGGCCGCCCTTGGGGTTGGTCAACACCGCGGTGTAGGTGAAGGGAATACCGACCTGCTTCTGCAGGGTGTAGTTGTCCCGCAGGGAGAGGTTGTCACCACCGTTCACCCCGATGATGCCCTTCCCCGTCTCGGCCACCGCCCGGAACAGAGCCTCGAGCTCGGCCCGGTCGGCCCAGCGGCTGGGGATCTTCTGGCCGTCAGCCATGACATGAG
>JAYPWI010000027.1:0-20192 GCA_038135065.1 Acidimicrobiales bacterium | reverse complement strand
GACATGGGTTTGGGCGAAGCTGGTCGCAAACCCGACCGCTCCGGCATCCATGGCCTCCTTGATGATCCCGGCCATGGTCTCCAGTTCTTCCGGCTCCGCCGGGCGACCCAGCGCCTCGTCGCCCATCGCGTACAGGCGGACCGCCGTGTGGCCGATGTAGGCCGCGTAGTTGAGCATGGTGCCCCGGGTCCGCACCGCTTCGAGGTACTCGGGGAAGGTCTCGAAATCCCAAGGCACGCCCTCGAGGAGGGTGGCTGGGTTCATGTCCTCCACCTTCTCCATGGTGTTGGCCATCAGGGGGGCATCGCCGGGCCGGATGGGAGCGATGGAGAAGCCGCAGTTGCCAGCGACCACGGTGGTCACCCCGTGGAAGCACGATGGGGTGAGGGCCGGGTCCCAGAACACCTGCGCGTCGTAGTGGGTGTGGATGTCGATGAAGCCCGGGGACACCACGCAGCCGTCGGCGTCGAGCACCTGGTCGGCCTCCACGGCACTAGCGAGGTCATCGCCCTCGATGATCCGCTCGATACGACCGTCGACCACCAGCACATCGGCTCGGCGTCCGGGCGAACCGGACCCGTCGTACACCGTGCCCCCACGAATCAGGATGCTGCTCATGTCGTTCCCTCCATCACCTGGCCAGGTTTCCCCATCGTAGGCCACGGTGGGGGCCACGATCTGGGCGATGTGGGAGGACGGCGTCAGCGGGGCACGTCGAGGAAGGCCACGTCCTTGTCGACCCGGGGTTCGCCCGGCAACCCGAGCACCCGCTCGCCGACGATGTTCCGCTGGATCTCATCGGTGCCCCCGGCGATCGACATGCCCGACACCGACAAGGCGATGTGGGCCAGACGACCGTCGAGGGCGCTGTCGGGTCCCATCAGCTGACCGCGGGGACCGAGCATTTCGAGGGCCAGATCTCGCCAGGCCCGCATGTTGCGGACGGAGGCCAACTTGCCCAGCGATACCTCGGGCCCGGGGAGCCGGCCAGCCGCCGCGTCGGCGGCTGCGCGCAGACCCGTGTACCGGCCGATGGCGAACCACGAGTACAGCTGCATGAGACGCTGACGGCGCACCGGGTCCGAGACCGACCCCGTGGAGCGGGCCAGGTCGACCAGCAGGTCCCAGGCCTCACTGGCCCGGGGCATGTACCCGGCCGTGCCGTCGTCGAGTTCGCCCGATGCGAACGCTCCGGCCGGTGCGGTGCGATCGAGGTCGGTCTGGATGCCGGCTTCCGCCTCGGGGTCGAGGGAGCCTCGCTCGTAGGACAGCAGACGGACGGCCACCCCCCAGCCCCGACCGACGTCACCGATCACGTTCTCCTTGGGGACCACGGCATCGGTGAGGAACACCTCGTTGAACTCGGCGTCTCCCGTCATCTGGACCAGCGGTCTGGCCTCGACCCCCGGCTGGTCCATTTCGATCACGAAGAAGGTCAGGCCCTGGTGCTTGGGAACCGATGGGTCGGTGCGGGCCACCAGGATGGCCCGCTTGGCGTAGTGACCGCCCGAGGTCCACACCTTCTGCCCGTTGATGATCCACTGGTCACCGTCGAGCACGGCCCGGGTGGCCACACCGGCCAGGTCCGACCCGGCCCCCGGCTCGGAGAACAGCTGGCACCAGATGTCGGAACCGTCGACGATCCCGGGCAGCCAGCGGGCCTTCTGCTCCTCGGAACCCATCTCCAGCAACAGGGGGCCGACCATCATGGTGGCAATCCCCAGGGGCGGCCCGTAGGCCCCGGCCCGCCGGAGTTCGTCGCTGACCACGGCTGCGTCGTCGGACCCGAGTCCCCGCCCCGACCATTCGACCGGGTAGTGGGGAAAGCCCCAGCCCGATGCGGCAAGATCCGCCCACCACTCTCCGAGGGGACGGGCGGGGTCCCAGTGGTCGGCCAACCAGGCCCGCACCTCGGTGGCGATGGTGCCCGACTGTCCACCCTGACTGGCGCTGGGCGCTTCACTCATCGGCTCAACTCCCCCTCAGCGGCGGGTTTCGTTCCACGGGCCCTCATCGGCCCTGGGCTCTTTCGGCAAGCCCAACACCCGCTCCCCGACGATGTTCCGCTGGATCTCGTTCGAGCCCGAGTAGATCGACGCGGGCCGAGCACCGAAAAGGTGATCCACCATGGCCCGCGACGACCGAGGGTCGCCCGTCGTCTCGGTGAACACCGGCGACAGAGGCGACTCGCCGTCTGGGGCGGTGGCCTCGGCCCCGAACAGGTTGGTGCCGATCTCGGTCATCCGCTGGAACAACTCGGTCCAGAGCAGCTTGTTGATCGAGCTCTCGGGGCCCAGCACCGCGTTGGACAGCACCTGGGTGAGCGAACGCAGCCCCAGGTACCGCAGGATCTCCACCTTGGAGTGGCACCAGGCAAGGTCTTGGCGGACGACGGGGTCGTCGATCTTTCCCGTCCGGCGGGCGACATCGAGGAGGCGGTCGAGCACCCCCTGCATGCGCAGGGACACGGTGGTCGCGTCATCACCCCGCTCGTAGGCCAACAGCTGATTGGCCACCCGCCACCCTTCGTTGGCGCCACCGATCACGTTGTCGATGTGGGTGCGGGCGTCGGTGAAGTACACCTCGTTGAAGTCGTGGCTGCCCGCCATGTTGATGATGGGCCGTACCTCGATACCGGGCTGATCCATGGGGCACAGAAGGAAGGAAATCCCCCGGTGCTTCGGGGCCGTGGCGTCGGTGCGACACAGGACGAAGATCCAGTTGGCCGTGTGCCCTTCCGACGTCCAGATCTTCTGCCCGTTGATGATCCATTCGTCGCCGTCCGCCACCGCCCGGGTACCCAGCGATGCCAGGTCAGAACCCGAGTTGGGCTCGGAGTACCCCTGACACCAGCGGTCCTCCCCGGACAGGATGCGGGGCAGGAACTGCTTCTTCTGCTCCTCGGAGCCCATCACCATCAGGGTGGGGCCGATCATGCCGATACCGAACCCGTCGTTCGCTCCCCCGGCAGGGACCCCGGCCTTGGCGAACTCTTCGTGGAGGATGACCCGCTCGATGGCCGACAGGCCACCACCGCCGTACTCGATGGGCCAGGCCGGGGCGATGAGCTGGTGTTCGCCCAACAGCTGCCGCCACTGGGCGACGAACTCCTCCCGTTGATCGGGGGGTACCCCACGCAGCCCGGACCAGTCAGCCGGGAGGTGCTCGGCCAGAAAGGCCTGGATCTTGTCCCGATATGCGTCGGCCTCCGCTGAATACGTCGGATCCATCCCAGCCCCCTCGTCGCTCGAACCCGGCCAACGATACGCGCCCGGCCCGGCGGCCGCAGGCGGGCACGGAAACCCCCCGGCCCCTACCGTGGACCCAGCGGGCCTCGCCCGCAGAGGCCCCAACGAGAGAGGAAGGTTCGATGTCGAGCAACCGGGGACGGGTGTACGTGGTCACGGGAGCGGGCTCGGGTATCGGCCGAGCCAGCGCTGAACGCCTCATCGACGACGGTGCGTCGGTGGTGGCCGTCGATCTGACCCAGGACAGCGTGGCCTGGGCGGCCGACGACGCCCGCAGCGCGGCAATGGGGGGCGACGTCACCGACGAGGAAACGAACCGGGCCATGGTGGACCTCGCCGTGGAACGGTTCGGTGCCCTGCACGGGGTGTTCCTCAACGCCGGCGTGCCCGGGTTCGGGTTGATCGACCGGGCCCCCATGGACATGTTCGACCGGGTGATGGAGGTCAACGTGCGGGCCGTCGCCCTCGGCATGCGGGCTGCCCTGCCCCGCCTCCGGGAGGTGGACGGGGGTTCCATCGTGGTGACCGGCTCGACCTCGGGGATCGGGGCCGACCCGGGGGGCTGGACCTACAACGCCAGCAAGGCCGCCGTGATCAACATGGCCCGGGCCGTCGCTCTCGACGTGGCCCACGAAGGCATCCGGGTCAACGCGGTGTGCCCCGGCCCGACCAAGACGGGCATGACCCAGGCCATGCGCGATCGGGAAGAATCGGGTGAGACCATGCGCCGGGCCGTACCCATGGCTCGGTGGGGTGAAGCCTCCGAACTGGCCGCTGCGGTGTCGTTCCTCCTGTCGCCTGATGCGTCGTTCATCACAGGGGTGGCCTTGCCCGTCGACGGCGGGGTGACGGCCAACACCGGACAATTCCCCACCTACGGCTCGCGCCGCACCTGACGGGCGAACCCATGACCGGCAGCACCTCCGAACGACCCCTGCTGATCGGGGCAACAGCCAGCGATCCTCGCCACTCGGTGATGATCTGGAACACCATCAGGGGCCACTTCGCCGCCAACGGGATCCCAGTGGAGTACGCCCTGTACTCCACCTACGACGCCCTGTGCGATCACCTGCTGCGGGGCATCGTCGACATCGCTTGGAACGCACCGATGGCCCACGCCCAAGCCCTACTGGCCGGCGGTGGCCGATGCCGGACCTTGGCCATGCGGGACACCGACGACGGGGTCCACACCCTGTTGGTGGCCCGAGCGGATGCCGGAATCGAAGTGCTCGACGACCTGCGAGGGCGACGGGTGGCCATGGGGGTCGACGTCTCGAGCGAGCTGTGGCTGTTGCCCGCCGCCGAGCTGCGAGCAGCCGGGCTCGACCCGGCCACCGACTGTGAACTGGTCGACCTCGAACCGACCCTGTACCCCAACCTCCAGGAGTGGGTCGACGACCGCACCATCTTCGAGGCCGTGGTCGATGGACGAGCCGATGCCGGGGTGATCTTCGAACCCTGGCTCAGCCCCCTGCTACGCCGCCACGGCCTCGAGCCCGACGACATCACCGAGGTATGGCGCTCGACCCCCTACTCCCACTGCGCGTTCACCGGGGGACCCGACCTCGATCAGACCACCGCCGACCGCTTCGTGGAGGTACTGCTCTCCATGGACCCCGAGGATCCGGAGATCGCGGAGATGATGCGTCGCGAACATCTCTCGGCCTGGGTTCCCGCGACCGACTCCGGATGGGCGACACTGATGACGGCAATCCGGGACGCCGGACTCGAAGGGAGGGTGTGGTGAAGGTCCGCATCGCAGTGGCCAGCACGAACACACCAGCCGACCGCTCCAGCTTCCTGCAGCTGGTCGAGGGGCTGGACCGGCGGGGCTTCGACACCCTGTGGCTGTCGGACACCCCCATGACACCGGCCATCGAACCCCTCATGGCCATCGCCCTGGCCGCCGGACGTACCGAACGGCTGAAGCTGGGCACCAACGTCGTGGTGCCGGGCCGCAACCCCTTGCTGCTCGCGAAGGAACTCGCCCACCTCGACCGCCTGACCGGCGGGCGCCTCTTAGTGGCCTTCATGCCCGGGATCGGCTCTCCCCTCGAACGGGCCGCCCTCGGCGTGGAAGGGGTGGACCGGACCGCCCGCATGGTCGAGGTCATCGAGGCCTGTCGGCAGTGGTGGGCCGGCGAGGCCGTGACCGCCGAGATCGGTGGCTACCGCTTCGACGGGGTCATGACCGGGCCACCCCCGCTCCAGGACCCCCTCGAGATCTGGCTGGGGGGCAACGGCCCCCGGGGCCTCGAGGTCACGGGCACCCACGGCGACGGATGGCTCGGCTCCCAGGCCACCCCCGACCAAGCAGCCGGCTTTCGCAAGGTGATCGGCGACGCAGCACGGGCCGTCGGCCGCGAGGTGGACGACGAGCACTTCGGTATCTCCATCCCCTATGCCCGCAGTCCCCTCAGCGACGAGCAGGTGGCGGCCGCCATGCGCCGCACCAAGGCCGACCGGGTCGACATCCTGCCCATCGGTCCCGAGGAGATCATCGATCTGATCGGTCGCCACATCGACAGCGGGCTTTCCAAGTTCGTGCTGCGGCCCATGACCCTCCACGACGGCTGGGACGCCGAACTCGAGTTCCTGGCCGAACACGTACTGCCGCTGCAGACCTGACCACCCTCGCTCAGCCGTCGGGCTGCTCGGATCAGAACCCTTCGCTGATCCAATCGTCCTCCACGATGGTGGCCAGGTCGCGACGCTGCTGCCCCACTGTTCCCGGGTAGAAGGTGACCACCCGCCCCTGGGCGTCCCGGTAGAAGTTGGTGCAGTTCCCCGTCCAACTCATGTCGGCCAGCTGCGCCTGGATGCTGTCGGTGTAGGCCAGGGTGGCGTCGGCTCGCGCTTCGACCGATTTTCGTTGCCCAGCCAGCACGGGAGCGCTCACCCGGGTGATGAACTCGCTGCACACCTCAGCCGAGGCGAACACCGCCGTGTACCCGACCGCTGCGTTGATCCCCACCACGGTGAAGTAGTTGGGAAAGCCGGGGGTCGCCACCCCCCGATAGGCGGCAGCTCGCTCGGCCACCACGTCGACCCAGCGTCGGCCCCCACGCCCCACCAACTCCATCGCCGGGGTGCCGTCGGCCCGGCCACCCAGCCGGTACCCGGTGCAGAACACCACGGCGTCCACCTCCACGTCCGTCCCGTCGTCGGCCACCACCGACGTGGCAGTCAACCGTTCGACCCCTCGGGGAACCAGGGTGACGTGGGGTTGGGCGAGCGCTCGGTAGTAGTCGTCGGACACCAGGATCCGTCGGCAGCCCGGGTCGTAGTCGGGGGTGAGGGCGGCCACCACGGCCGGGTCGTCGATGAAGCGGCGCATGTGGTCCAGCCCCGTCTGGCGGAGACGGCCGATGGCCACCTGGTCGCGCCGGAATGCCCGATGCCACAGCAGGGCCCGGTGGTACTGCTCCCGCCGGACCCGGTCGAGGGTCGCGGGCTCCTGCCGAAAGGCGGTTCGTTCAGCATCGGTGTAGGAGCGGTTGTTGCGGGGCATGACCCAGTTCGGGGTGCGGGAGAACACCACCACCTCGGCCGCCCGCTCAGCCACCGCAGGAACGACCTGCACGGCACTGGCCGCACTGCCCACCACGGCGACCCGGGCACCGGCGAGATCGACGGTGTGGTCCCAGGTGGCGCTGTGCCACAGCGGACCGCCGAAGCTGTCCAGCCCACCGATCCGGGGGAACCGGGGCGCAGTGAGCCCTCCCGTCGCCCCGATGAGGACCCGGTGCCGGGCCACGTTGCCGTCGCCCAACTGGAGCTCCCAGACGCCGGCCTCCTCGTCGTAACGGGCCTGCTCCACAGTGGTGCCGAATCGGATCCGGTCGATCAGCCCGTACCGCTCGGCGCAGGACCGTAGGTAGGCCTGGATCTCGGCCCGGTCGGCGTAGACGTGCGACCACTCCGGGTTCGGTTCGAAGGAGTAGCTGTAGAGGTGCGAGGGGATGTCGCAGTGCAGACCCGGGTAGGTGTTGACCAACCAGGTGCCCCCGACATCGCCTTCCCGTTCGTACAGGACCACGTCCTGCACCCCAGCCCGCTGGAATTGGATGGCCTGCACCAGACCGCTCACCCCGGCCCCGACGATGCCCACCGAATCCGGGGTCGTCACGATGCAGATCCTGACAGGGTGCTTGCGCCGGCTGCGGCCGCCAGTTGGTGGGCGGTGAGTCGGGCGTAGAGGCCGCCGGCCGCGAGCAACTCGTCGTGGGTTCCCACCTCGGCCACCCCACCGGCGTCCATCACCACGATGGCGTCGGCGTCCCGCACGGTCGAGAGACGGTGGGCGATGACCAGGGTGGTCCGCCCGACGCTCAGTTCGTCGAGGGCCTGGTGCACGGCGGCCTCGTTGATGGCGTCGAGGTGGGAGGTCGCCTCGTCGAGGACCAGTACTGGGGCGTCCTTGAGGAAGGCCCGGGCGATGGCCACCCGCTGCCGTTGCCCGCCCGACAGCCGCACCCCACGCTCCCCGACCCCGGTGTCGATCCCGTCGGGGAGACCGCCGATGACCGCGTCCAGCGAGGCCCGGGCGATGGCCGCGTGCAGCTCCTCCCGGGTGGCCGACGGCCGGGCCATCAGCACGTTGTTGCCGATGGTGTCGTTGAACAAGAACGTCTCCTGGCTGACGAGGGCCACCGACGCCCGCAGGTCCGGCAGCGACAGGCCGGTCAGGGGTTGCCCGAACAGGTGGATCTCGCCCTGGTCGGGATCCCAGAACCGCAGTATGAGCTGGGCCGCCGTGGTCTTACCTGCCCCCGACGGCCCGACGAGGGCGACCCGGCTTCCCGCTGCGATGTCGAAGGTGACACCGTCGAGGGCCGCCTTGGTGGTCCCCGGGTAGGTGAACCGCACGTCGGCGAAGCTGATGGCCACCGGGTGCTTCGTCACGAGCGGCACCGGGTCGACCGGGGAGGTCACCGCAGCGGGTTCGGCGTGCACCTGGTGCAGACGACGGGCCGCTCCCAGGGTGTCGGCCAGTTGTCGGCCGACCTGGGCGATCTCCGACACGGGGAGGAAGGCGGCGAGGGCCAGCAGGGTGAGCAGGGGCAGGGTGGTCGGCCCGAGGTCCCCGGCCTCGACCAGCTGGGCACCGGCCACCAGCACGGCCAAGCCGCCCAGCCCGGTGACCGCCTCCAGCAGCGACGTCTGCAGGGAGAGGTCCCGGTAGAAGCCGCGCCGGGCCTCGATGTGCCGTCGTGCTCGGTCGAGGAACACCTCGGCTCTGTGCTGGGACTGCTCGAAGGCCTGGACCTCGGCCAGCCCCTGCACCGTGTCCACCATCACCGCGTTGAGGTCGGCCAGCGCTTCGCGGTCTCGGGAGCCGAGCTCGTCGAGCCGTCGACGAAGGAACACCGGGCTGGCCGCCACCAGGGCCAGGAAGGGCAGGAGGGCCAGGGCCATCGGCCATCCGGTCACTGCGAGGGCGATCAGCACGACGAGGGGAACGGCCACCGCGACGAAGGCGGGGGCCACGGTGTGGGCGAAGAAGTACTCCACCATCTCCACGTCGTGGGTGGCCATGGCCACCAGGTCGCCGGTGCGCCGTCGTACCAGGTAGGCGGGGGCCAGTTGGTCGAGTCGGGCGAACAGGGCGATCCGCATCTCGGCCAGCATGCGGAACGCCATGTCATGGGCGATCCACGATTCCAACCAGTGCACGATCCCGGCCATCGGGGCTGCCACCCCGAGGGCGACCAGCAGCCAGCCGAAGGGATCCCCGCGGCGCACTGCACCCACCACGAGGGCGCTGAGCACCCCCACACCGATGAGGGCGGCCACCCGGGTCACCCCGAACACCACCACGGCGGCCAGCTTGGCCCGCCACGGCCTGACCTCGGTCATGAGCCAACGGATCGCCCCCAGCCGGCCCAGCCCGACGGCCCGCACGATGTCGTCGGGAGCACCGCCGTCGGAGCGGACGTCGGGTGACGGCTCGTTCCCTGCCGCAGGGGCCGGCTGCTGTCCGTCGTGCATCCCCTCGGTCTGCTGGACTCCGGCCGTGGTCACCTGATCGGCCATCAGGGCCCGGTAGCGGCCGCCGTGTTCCATGAGTTCGCCATGGGTGCCGGACTCCACGACCTGGCCGTGGTCGAGCACCACGATGCGGTCGGCGCCGATGACGCTGGACAGCCGATGGGCAAGGATAAGAGTGGTCCGTCCGACCATCAGACGGTCGAGGGCCTGTTGGATGACCGCTTCGTTGCGGGCGTCCACCGACGACAAGGCCTCGTCGAGTACCAGCACGGGGGCATCGCGCAGCAGGGCCCGGGCGATGGCGATCCGCTGACGCTGACCGCCCGAGAGGCGAATCCCTCGTTCCCCGATCACTGTGTCGTACCCCTGGGGCAGGGCGGTGACGAACTCGTGGGCGTTGGCGTCCCGGGCGGCCCGCACCACCTCATCGAGGTCGGCGTCGGGTCGACCGAACCGGATGTTGTCCAGCACGGTGCCGTGGAACAGCACTGCGTCCTGTGAGACGACGGCGATCGACCCGTACAGGTCCGAGCCGGCCAGCTCGTTCAGGGGACGCCCGCCCAGCGCCACCCGACCGGCCTGAGGGTCGTGGTGGCGCAGCAGCAGCTTCACCATGGTGCTCTTGCCCGAGCCGCTCGAGCCGACGACCCCGACCCGCTCCCCAGGGGCCACGTCCAGCACCAGACCTCTCAGCGCGGGCTCGTCGCCGCCCGGGTAGGCGAAGGTGACGTCCTCGAAGGTGATGCGGGGCTCGATCACCCCGTCCCCGCCGATCGAGGCGGTGGGGTGGGTAACCCGGGGCCGGGCGTCGAGCACGGCGAAGATGCCCTGGGCGGCCGACATGCCCATCATTCCGTTGTGAAGAAGGGTACGCAGCTCACGCTGGGGGCGGAACACCTCGATGCCGGCCATCAGGATGATCAGCAGGGTGCCGATGTCCATGGCCCCGGACTGCACCCGGTAGGCCCCGAGACCCAGGGCGGTGGCCGCCCCCAGGGCCAGGCCCGTGTCGGTGATACCCCGGGTGAGGGAGTTGGTGGCCAGGACCCACATGGTGCTGTCGAACACGTCGTGGGCTCGCTGCGCGAGCACCCGGCCCCTGGCCTCGCTCTGACCGAACGCCTTGAGAGTGGCCAGTCCTTGGAGCGAGTCGAGGAAGTCGGCGGCAAAGGCGGCGTAGGCCCGCTGGCGGCGGAGACTGTTGGCCGCATCCCAACGGTGGAAGGCGGCCGGAGCGACCAGGGTGACCAGGGCAAAGCCGAGCAGCACGAGGGCCACGGGAAGGTCGAGGGGAGCGACCAGGACGGTGACGACCAAGGGGGTCAGCGCAGCAACGGCGAGTTGAGGGATGTACTCGCCGAACCACACCTCGAGCTGCTCGACCCCTTCCACCATCGACAGCACCACCTCACCGGTGCGGGCGTCCCCGAAGTGGGCGGGGCCGAGGCGCAGCACCTGGTCGTGTAGTTCGGACCGCAGGGCCAGCTGGAGTCGGGCTGCGGTGCGGTGGGCCATCATCTTGCGCCAGTGCTCGAGGGCTCCCCGGGCCACCATGACCGCCGCCACGGCCAGGGCCGGTCCGGCCAACTCCCCCGCACCATCCCCTTGGAACACCCCGAGGAGGAGCCAGCCCAGCAGACCCAGTCGGACGATCCCGGTGACCGAGGCCAGCACCCCGATGACCACGCAGGCGGCGATGGATCCCCGGGCGGGCCGGGTCAGTGCCCACAGGCGTGCGTCGATGAACATGATCGGCGGGCCGTCCCCTACATACCGCTCAGGCGGCGGGCGAGCACGCCGAGCGGTTCGGCGTCCCCCGACGCTCGACCGTCGGCCAGCAAGGTCAGCGGATCGAGCCGCCCAGAACAACACAGGACGAACTCACCGGCATCGGCGTCGAAACGGCCGTCGACCTGCCGATCCGGGATCGGTGGAACGAGCAGAACGGTGTCGGACTCGAGGAGGAGGTGCCACCGGCCCTGAAGGTGGCCCCTCAACGACACCTCGATGACCGCCGTGGTGGGATCGGCCGAGCTGTCGGTCACCCAGCGCAGCGACCCCGAGGCGATCTCCTCCTCCATGGCAGCCAGGGCGGCATCGGTGCCCCACCGGCCCATCGCCCCGGGGGATTCCAGGGCATCGAACACATCCCACTCGTGGAGGCCCAGTTCCTTGCCGAACAGCACAGCGAACCGGTTGGCGGGAACGATGCCCCCCGGGTGGTAACAGGGGTAGGCCAGGTCGTCGTCGTCTCCGTCGAGCGCGTCGGCCAGGGCCGACCCGGCTGCGACGAACTGCTCGATCACCGCGTCGCCGGCGGTGCGAGCCACCTCTGCGGCCTGCTGTTGCACCCCACCGGCCACGATGGTTCCCCGACCCTCCCCGGCTGCCAGGCCGCCGGCTGGGCCCTCGTGCTTGCCGCCCCGACCCCGCTCGACACTGCTCCGGTAGAAGGTGGGCACCGCTGCGAGGTGGGCGACCACCTCCCGGACCGACCAGTCTCCCCGGGCCGGGCGGTCGAGATCACTGGTGTCGAGCCTTCCGAGCCGTTCAGCGATACGGGCCACCTCGCCACGGAGCACCCCGGCCCGCTCACGGGACGTCAGCTCGACGAACCGACCGTCTTGTGTTCGATCACCAGCCCCGCGCTGCACCATGGGGCGACCCTAGTGGTCGACCGGTGGTCACGGCGGGCTGCCGTGCACCCTCAGACGGCTGCCTCGGGTTGTTCGACGCCGAGCATGGCCTTGCCTTGGAGTTCGACGTTGTTGTCGAAGTCGAGCATGGCGTGGTGGGTGGCGGTGCTGAGGTCCCTGAACACCGATTGCAGGATGTTCTCGTCGAAGGTGGCGCCGGCCCCGGCCCCGCCGAAGAGGCGCTCCCCGGCTCGGCGGCACAGCTCGCTGGCGTAGGCCGCGTTCCATCGCACCTGGGCCCGGTCCTGCAGCACCATGGGCTCGTCACGCTCCATCGCTGCGTCGAGCAGGTCGCAGTTCTGCTGGGTGAGCGACCATGCACAGGCGATCTCCGAGGAGGCTTCGGCGGCTCGCCGCTGGGTTCCCGCGGCCTCGGCCTTCTGCTGCCCGGTGTACGCGTCGATCCGGGTGCGGGCCTGGTCGACGAACAGGTCGAGACCCCGCTCGGCCATGCCGACGATGGACCCGAGCAACATGGTGGCCAGGCTCGGCCGGATGGGCAGGCGGTACAGGGGAACGTCGACATCGGGCACGGTGCCCGCTTGGGCCTGGCCCATGTGCACGGCATAGTGGGGCGGGATCTCGACATCGGGCACCACCACGTCCTTGGACCCTGTGCCCCGCATCCCCAGGGTGAACCAGGTGTCGTCGAGGATCACCTGGTCCTTGGGGACGACGACGAGGAGCGATGGACAGGACTCGCCGGCCTCGTTGCGCACCCCTTGACAGCCCAGCAGGACCCAATCGCCATGATCGGCCCCACTGGCGTAGGGCCACCGGCCAGAGATGGTGTAGCCGCCGGCCGACACCATGGCCGTGCCCCGGGGCGACGGCACCCCGGGGATCAGCATCCCGGGGTCGGTGGCGAACACATCGTCCTGACCGGCTCCCGGCATCCGCCCCACGATGAAGGTGTGGGCCGCGCACACCATGAGCACCCATGAGGCAGCCGGGCTGCCGTGGGCGATGACCCGCTCGGCCTCGACCAGGTCCCGGATGGTGGCCTGATGGCCCCCGTAGGCGGCGGGGGTCATGATCCGGGTGACCTCGGTGTCGTGGAGAAGGTCGACGGCTCGAAGGCTGAGGGACCGGTCCCGTTCGGAGTCGTCGAGGGTTGCGGCGAACGCGTCGACCCGTTCCGATGCCCGGGCAATCGCCTCGGTTGCTCCCATCAATCCGCTCCCCCTGCCGCCCCGACTCCCTGCCGGGCGACCTCGAGCGTAGGTCGTGACGGCGCGAGCGGGGAACTCATCAGGGCGTGGCCGAGACCCCCTGCTGGCCCTGCGGCCACACCACTTCCACTCCAGCCCCGCGCAGCAGTTCGAGATGGTCGCCGAAGCGGGGATGACGGGCGAAGGCCTCGCCGACCTGGACTTCGAGCCGGACCGGCACCCGGCGGCCGATGGCCTCGCACACCAGGCCCGACGCCATGTCGTCAGCGAGCCCGAGGGCGATCTTGTTGATGGTGTTGAACGATCCGGGTGCCACCAGCACCCGGTCGCCGAGAGGTTCGAAGAGAGGCTCGGGGTACACCCGCATCCGACTCTGGATGGGATGTCCGCTCAACTCCCCGGCGGCTGTCGCGTCGAACCAGTGCAGGGCTCGTTCGGTGGCCACCACACAGACCTCCCACCCGGCCGCCTGTTCGGCAGCGATGCGCTCCAGTGTCCGCTCGGCCCCTGGTACGGCGCACACCACCAGGTACAGGACATTGCCCGTCGAGGAGCCGAAACTGCTCATGACCCGAGTATCCCCCATGGGCCCCCGCCCGCGGCACACCTTGACTCGGCTCTATTCTTGACTATTCTGGTCATCTTTATAAGATTTGTCGGATATGAGCACTCTGCTGACGTCCCTGTCTCCGGTCGACATAGCCCATGCGGCCCGTCGACTCGAGGGCGCCCCCGCGTCCGAGATCGTTGCCTGGGCCGTCGAACGGTGCGGCTCACGACTGGTGATCGCCTGCTCGATGACCGATGCCGTACTGATCGACGTGGCCACCAAGGTCGATCCAGACATCGAGATCGTCTTTCTCGACACGGGCTTCCACTTCCCCGAAACCCTCGCCACCTTGCGCAGGGCAATGGTCAAGTACCAACTTCGGGTGTCGGTCGTCCGACCCGAAGCACATGCCCCAAGTGTGTGGGAGGACGGCATCGATCGATGCTGCGCCGCCCGGAAGGTCAAACCGCTCGAACGCGCACTCGCCGACCGACTGGGCTGGTTGTCGGGTATCCGGCGAGCCGACGGCGTCGATCGAGCCGATACCCCGGTCGTGCACATCGACCGCCGGGGACTGTTGAAGGTCAACCCACTGGCCACCTGGACCGATCACGACGTGCAGGACTACATCGAGCGCCACGACGTGGTGACCAACCCCCTACTCGACATGGGGTACCCGTCCATCGGCTGCTGGCCGTGCACCGAACCAGCGAGTGGGGACGATCTCCGGGGGGGACGCTGGAGTGGGACCTCCAAGACCGAATGTGGGCTCCACCTGTGACCGGCGCCAGCTATCCCGTGATGCTCCGCCTCGATGGGCAACCGGTGCTGGTCGTCGGGGCCGGAAGGGTGGCAGCAGGCAAGGTCGACCGACTGGCCCGCACGGGAGCCCACCTCACCGTGGTAGCCCCCGACGCAGTGGCCGACATCGCCCAGCGGAGCGATCTGCGGTGGCACCGACGCACCTACCGGCGTGGCGAGGCGGCCAGCTACCGACTCGTCGTGACGTGCACCGGCAACCCCGCCGTCGACGGACAGGTATACGACGACTGTCAGGCAGCCGGAGTGTTCGTCAATTCGGCCGACGATCCCGAGCACTGCACCGTCATCCTCCCCGCCGTGGCCCGCCGAGACGACCTGACGGTGGCCATCAGCACCGAGGGGCGGAGCCCGGCGATGGCCACCTGGCTCCGACGGCGCTACCAGCGGGACCTCGATGATCACATGTCCGACCTCCTCCAGTTGGTGTCCGAGACCCGAGAGCGGGTGCGGCGTCTGCACGGCACCTCGGAAGGCTTCGACTGGCAACGCCTGCTCGACGACGGCCTGCTCGAGGACCTCCGCGAGGGACGCCATGCGCACGCCCGGCTCCGGCTTCTCCGTGGGCTGGGCCTCGACACCGATGAGGTCCTCCGATGACCGTTCACCTCGTCGGTGCCGGGCCAGGTGACCCCGACCTGTTGACCCTCCGGGCAGCCCGCCTCCTCGCCACAGCCGACGTGGTGCTCCACGACCGCCTGGTCGGCACCTCGATCCTCGATCTGATCGGGCACCGGACGCTCACCATCGATGTGGGCAAGGTGCCCGGATCGACGAGCTGGACCCAGGACGCCATCATCGAGGCGTTGATCACACAGGCCGGGCGGTACGACACGGTGGTGCGCCTCAAAGGCGGCGACCCCTACGTATTCGGCCGGGGAAGCGAGGAAGCCCTCGCCCTGGCCCGGGCTGGCCACCGGGTCGAGGTCGTGCCCGGCATCTCCAGTGCCCTGGCCGGTCCGGCCGCCGGGGGCGTGCCCGTGACCCACCGTGGCCTCAGCACCGGGTTCACCGTGGTCACGGCAGAGACCGCCGAGGGCAACGCCGGCCCCGACTGGTCGACCCTGGCCCGCCTCGATCACACCCTCGTGGTGCTGATGGGCGTTCGCACCGCCCCCCTCATCGCCGAGCAGCTCATGGCCGGAGGCCGGTCGCCCGATGACGCAGTAGCCGTGGTGGGCAGCGCAACGACCGACCGGCAACGGGTCGTTCGCACCACCCTGTCCGGCCTGGGCGCACTGACCGTGCCGGCCCCGGCAACCATCGTCATCGGGGCCGTCGCCCAGCTCGACGGCCTGCCCCACTGGATTCCCTTCGTCCCATCGACCGCGCTCGGAGCACACCCATGAACCCCACCGACACCCTCACCCGACGCCCCATCGAGATCCCGACGGACGACGACCTCGTCGAACCTTTCCGCTCCGACATCCTCAAATGGGAAGCGATGGTGGAGCAGTACCTCGACGGCAAGATCGACGAGGACGTCTTCAAGGCCTACCGGCTGACCAACGGCATCTATGGCCAGCGCCAGGGTGGCCACAACCAGATGGTTCGCATCAAGGTTCCCTATGGATCCATCTCCCCCGAACAACTGGAGATGGTGGCCTACCTAGCCGACGCATACTCCCGGGGCTGGGCCCACATCACCACCCGGCAGAACCTGCAGATGCATTACGTGCAGCTCGGCGAGGTGGGCGAGGTCCTCCGGCTCCTTGCGTCGGTGGGGATCACGACCCGCGAGGCATGTGGTGACACCGTCCGCAACGTCCAGGGCTGCCACCTGGCGGGGGCCTGCCCCTTCGAAGCACTGGACATCTCCCCCTGGGCCGAGGCGACGTACGAACACTTCGTCCGCAACCCGATCGCCCAGCGACTGCCGCGGAAGTTCAAGATCAACTTCTCGGGCTGTGCCACCGACTGCGGCCAGGCCATGTTCAACGACGTGGGTGTGATCGCCACCACCCGCACCCTCGAGGACGGGACTGTCGACGCAGGCTTCCGCATCTACATCGCCGGCGGCCTCGGAGCGACACCCCATCCCGCTGTCGCCCTCGAGGAGTTCACGACGCGGGAGGACCTCCTCCCGACGATCGAGTCGATCCTGAGGGTGTTCGATCAGGCCGGCAACCGGGACAACAAGTTGCGGGCCCGGATGAAATGGCTGGTCGACCAACTCGGCATCGACGAGCTCCGACGCCGGGTATTCCGAATCCGCCACACCCTCATCGCTTCCACCTCATGGCCGGGAGGGATCCCCGAGGTGGTGACCCGCTTGGGTGATCGGCCAGCCGGGCGCGATCCCCTCAACGACCCGACCCCCATCGGCCACGGCCCCAATCCAGTCCCGGTCGAGATCGGCGCAGCACGGACGCGGTCTGGCTCCAGATGGGCCTCGGCGAACGTTGTCCGGGGCATCGCCAATGGGTCCGTGTCGGCGTACGCCCACGCCCCACTGGGGGACCTGACCGCCGGTCAACTACGAGGGCTGGCTGCAACTCAACGCCGCCTCCAGGCTGACGTCCGACTCTCCAACCGACAGAACCTGGTGTTCCGCAACCTCCGCGACGACGACCTGGAAGGCCTCGAGCGCGACCTGGCCGAACTCGGGATGGCCTCCCCAGGAGCCGAGATGATCCGGGACGTGGTGTCCTGCCCCGGGGCCGACACCTGCAACCTCGCAGTGACCCAGTCGCGCGGCCTGGCTCGAGCCATCACCGACGCCCTCGAGGAGGCGGGCCTCGCCGAGGTGCCTGGCCTCCGGATCAACATCTCGGGGTGCATGAACAGTTGCGGGCAACACCATGTCGCCGACATCGGGTTCTTCGGCATCGAACGCCGAGCCGACGGGCGTCCGGCGCCCGGCTATCAGCTCCTCCTGGGGGGCCATCTCGGCGACGGGCAGGTGGAGTTCGGGGCCAAGGCCATGCGGCTCGTGGCCCGGAACGCCCCGACGATCGTCGTGACCCTCGTCCAAGCCTTCGTCGGCGAGCGGTCAGCCGGGGAGCGCTTCGATCAGTGGCTGGCGCGTCGAGGCGGCCCTCGTGGGGTCGACGATCTGATCGGCCACCTGGACCGGTTCGACACCGAAGAGCACTTCGTCGACTACGACGAGACGGGACCCTTCAGCGTCTCGGTCGGTGATTCGGAGTGCATGTAGCCACCCGTGGTAGAACCCTTCCACTGCGATGGGGGGAAGCAGATGCGATTCGCCATTTTCGACCAGATGGAAGCGGTCGGGCGCCCGCTGCACGAGGTCTACGCCGATCGGCTGGCCCTGCTCGAAGCGGCCGATGAGGCAGGGGTCTGGTGCTACTTCAAGTCCGAGCACCACTACACCTCCCTCGACACCGCACCCAGCATCTCGAGCTGGCTGGCCACGGTTGCTGCTCGAACCACGTCACTGCGCATCGGGTCGCTGGTGTACCTGCTGCCCTTCCACCATCCCATCCGGCTCTACGAGGAGATCGCCATGCTCGATCACCTCTCGGGAGGGCGACTCGAGGTAGGAGTCGGGCGCGGTATCTCCCCAGTGGAGCACGAGAAGTGGGGGCTCGAACCCGACCTGGCCCGTGACCGTTCCGAGGAGACACTCGACGTCCTGTTGGCCGCGTTCGGCACCGACGCGCTCACCTACCAGGGACGCTTCTTCGAGGTGGACAACGTGCCCCTCGAGGTTCGTCCGCTGCAATCACCCCACCCGCCGATGTGGTACCCCGGCAACATCGAGGTAGCCGGACGTCGCGGCTTCAACTCGATGACGGTGGGGAATCCGACGACGGCTGCAACGATGATGGCCCGCTTCACGGAGCTCAACGAGCAACACGCCGGCGACCCTGGCCGGGTCGATCGTGGGACGATCCCGTCGCTGGGGGCCACCATCAGGATCCTTCTCGACGACGATGGTGACCGGGCCCTTCATCGGGCTCGCGCTGCGTGGAAGCACTTCGATTACAACATCACCAAGCTGTGGAAGGCGGCCGGCATCCACGAGCTGCCCAACAACCCCAGCGCGGGCGGCGACTTCGATCGGGCGGTGGACATCGGCACCGGCTTCGCCGGGACCCCTGAAGCCCTCGCCGAGCGAATCGGGGCCTTGGCCGACGTCGGGGTCGACCCCGTGATGCTCTGCCTCGACTGGGGCGACATCGAACCAAACGAGTCACGACGGTCGCTGGACCTCCTCGCAGAGCGAGTTATGCCCACCTTCAGCAGCTGACAGTAGCCATTACCACCCTGTGTGGTTGAGCTGCCACGAAGGGGTGTCATCGCTTCAAAAGTGTGAGTAGTGTCGCGGCCAACGAGCGATTCGCCCCCCGCTCAACCGGACCCGAGCGGGGACCGCGGACGCCCGAACTGAGGAGCCACTCATGTTCCGGAAACGCCTCCGCCTTGCCGCTGTTTCCATCGTTGCTACGTCGATGGCCATTGGCGGCGCCGCGACTGCGCTCGCCGACGAGACCGACAGCGCAGCCCCCACTTCCGCCGCCGAGCAAGCAGCGGCGTATTGGACGTCCGAGCGGATCGCCGCTGCCGAAGGGCGCGACCTGGTGATCGATGGCCGCGGCCTGGCCTACACACAAGCGGCCGACGGGACCCTGACGCCCCATGGGCACGACCAGGCGCCGCAATTCCGAGCCGGCCGCCTCAACGCGCAGCGTCCGCCTGCGATGCGAGGGTTGGCCCGGTCAGCGCGGACATCGCAACCTGTGGTCAGGATGACCGAGATCACCTCCATGTCTCCGGCCGAGGGAGACATCATCGGCGCCTCGCACACCTTCGAGGTCGTCGTGGCCACCGACGCGAAGATCCGATCCGTCCGGGCCTACGTGGGGCGCAATGGCTCGTTCCAGTCCTTCGGCATGTCGAGGGTGGCGGTCGGTCCCACCAGCGAGACGTGGCAGGTGACGATCTCGGGGTTCGAGGATGGCTCGTGGCAGTGGTACACCCGGGTACGGGACTCGAACAGGGTCACCCAGTACTCCGACACGATCAACTTCACAGTCGGGACTGCACCGTGCGACCTGGCCGACCCGGTCATCAGCCTGTGTCGGTGGACCGGCGGCGGCCAGGTTCAGAGCACGGTGGGCCGGATTTTGTTCAACATGGGCCAAGGGCAGTACATCTGCTCGGGCACGGCGGTAACCGACGCGACCAACGGCCGATCGATCATCCTCACAGCCGCTCACTGCGTGTACGACGACGTCGCCAAGGAATTCGCCACCAACGTGATCTTCATCCCTGGACAGGACGACGGAGGTGCCGACGGGACCGACGACAATTGCGCCAACGACCCGCACGGGTGCTGGGCTGTCGATCACGGCGTCGTCGACCTGAACTGGGCCAACCGCACCTTCCCGGACAACATGGCCTGGGACTACGGCTATTACGTGGTCAGCGACACGGGTTCGCACAGCGGTAACGGAGTGGGCGGCGCCCTCGACGCGGCCGTCGGCTCCCAGGCGATCAGCTTCAGCGCACCGACCCTCGGGGCTTCCTCGACTGCCTTCGGGTACCCGGGGGACAAGGACCCCAACTTCATGTTCTGTCGGGACACCCTGACCACCATCGACGACATCGCCATCAGCCTCTGGAACGGATCGTGCGGCATGGAAGGTGGCTCGTCGGGCGGGTCGTGGCTCCAGCCCGAGGAGGGCGGCAACGGATCGGTCATCTCCGTGAACAGCTGGGGCTACAGCGGTTACCTCGGCATGGCGGG
>JAYPWI010000026.1:1840-53637 GCA_038135065.1 Acidimicrobiales bacterium | reverse complement strand
CCCCCTGGTCCACTTCGGCCAGACCGGTGGAGCCCGCATCCCCGACACCCTGGGAACGGAGGGGTTCTGCGAGGTCACCCCCGGTGGCCTGCTGCCCGTCCGCCAGCGACGGGTGCCCCTGGCCACCGCCATCGTCGGACCCAGCTTCGGCGGCTCCTCGTTCTACTCGGCCCACAGCGACTTCACCGTGCAGGTGCGGGGCACGTCCATGGCCGTCACCTCTCCCCGGGTGGTCGAGGTGGCCACGGGGGAGCGGATCGGCTTCGAGGAACTGGGCGGGGTGGACGTCCACGCCCGAGTCACCGGACAGATCGACCAGATCGCCGAGGACGACGACGAGGCCTACCAACTGATCCGCCAGTTTCTGTCCTTCCTGCCCCAGAACATCCACGAGCCACCACCGCGGCGCCCGTTCTCCGGGTCAGCGCCGCCGGACCCCGAGCTGTACGCCATGGTTCCCGAGAGTCGGCGGCGGGCCTACGACATGCGCAAGGTGCTCGGCCGCATCGTCGACGACGGCGAGTTCCTCGAGCTCCGCCCCCTCATGGGACGGTCGCTGGTCTGCGCCCTCGGTCGCATCGCCGGACAGCCGGTGGGCATCGCAGCGTCGAACCCGATGTTCCAGGCCGGGGTGCTGAGCCCTGATGCCATCGAAAAATTCACCCGCCTGATCCTGTTGTGCGACGCCTACTCCCTGCCGATCATCACCCTGCAGGACGTGCCGGGGTTCATGGTGGGGGCCCACGTCGAACACGATCGCCTGCTGTACAAGGCGATCACCGCTCAGCAGTGCCTCCGCCTGGCCGAGGTCCCCAAGGCCACCATCGTGCTGCGGAAGGCGTATGGGCTGGCGTTCTTCTCGCTCGGGGGGCCCGATCAGGGGTTCGACGAGATCATGGCCTGGCCCGGCGCCCAGTTGGGGTTCATGGACCCCGACGTGGGGGCCAACGTCCTCTACGGGGCCGAGTTGGCCGAGCTCCCCGACGACGAGCGCACAGCCGAACTGGCCCAGCGGGCCGACGCCCTACGCGATGCCACCGACCCCTACGACGCGGCGGGCACCATGCGCATCGATGAGCTCATCGACCCTGCTGACACCAGGGCCACCCTGGTGCGCTTCGTGCAACGCCATGGCGAGCGGCCGTTCCGCAGCGGAGCCGAGCGGCCCCTGGCCAGCTGGCCGACCTGCTTCTAACCGCCTGGGCCTAGCCCGGAGGGGCGGTGGCCACCGTGCCCGCCGCGGCAAGGGCTGCCTGTTGCTCGGCGGACAACCCGAGCTCGGTGAGAACCTCGTCGTTGTCCCCACCCAGGGGTGAAACGGGGCGGACGGGGAGGGGCGCCCCGTCCACGAGGAAGTGTGACCCCGGGTACTGCCGCGGGTCGCAGGCGTGTTGGTGCACGGTGACCATGAAGCCGCGGCTGGCCAGCTGCTCGTCCTCGACGAGGTCCCGATTGGTGGCCACCACGGCCGCAGCGACGCCACCCTGCTGCAAGGCTGCTACCGCAACCTCCGGCGTGCGTTCGATCATCCACCGGCCGATGGCGGCGTCGATCTCGTCGTGATCGGCGTGCCGTTGCCCGACATCGTCCCAGCGGGGATCTTCCAGTCCGGGGACGACGTCTCGCAGCCTCGCCCAGTCGGCGTCGTCGTACACGGTGAGCACGGCCCACCGATCGTCTCCGTTACATCGGTAGACACCGGCCGGCGCGTACTGCGAAGAACGGGCCCCGCGCCGGGCCGGCGCTTCCCCGAGCGCCGAAGTAGCGAGCACCTGGTCCCCGGCGATGCAGAGCAGGGTTTCGAGCTGCGAGAGATCGACGTGGACGGGCCCACCGGTTCGCCGGTGTTCCCACCACGCGGCCAACACCGCCGATGCCCCGTGGGTACCACCCACGGGGTCCGGATAGGCCAGGCCCTGCTTGTATGGCCCCGAGTCTCGATATCCGGTGGTCGCCGCCAGACCTGACACTGCGTCCAGAATTGGTCCCCACGACACGGCCTCGGCTCCCGGGCCAGTGGACCCGAAGCCGCTCATGGCGACGGTCACGATGTCGGGGTTGATGGCCCGCAGGGTCTGATGATCGATGCCCAGGGACCGGACGCCGCGCGGGCTGTAGTTGTTGAGGACGATGTCGGCCCCTGCCACCAACCGCTCGAAGACCTTGCGCCCGCCCTCGCCCTTGATGTCCAGGCACAGGCTCCGCTTGTTGCGGTTCATCTTGTTCCACAGGCTCATCCGGTTCCACCACTGCTCCCCCGGGACTGCGTCGGGGTACATGCCGTTGCGGACCACGGGGGGCGGGAGTTCTCCCCAGGTCCACGGCTCGGGTTCGACATCGGGGTCGGGCGGGAGCACGGCCACCCCGCGGGAGGTGGGGTGTTCGACCTTTACGACGTCGGCACCAAGGTCGGCCAGCAGGCGTCCGGCCAGGGGTCCGGCCCAGGAGATGGTGAGCTCGACCACCCGCACCCCGGCCAGGGGGGCGAACGGTACCCGTGTTGATCGGGGTGACGATCCGAGGCTGCCGACCGTGGACGATGACGCCCCTCGGGCATCGGGCCCGGCTGGGGCAGGTTCGAGCTCGACCTTCGTTTCCTGTACGGAGTAGGGCACCCCGGGCATCAGGGCCGCAGACCCCAGGTCGGGCACGGCCTGCCAGAAGCCACGATGCTCGAGTTGGGGGTGGTCCAGGATGCCGGCGAGGTCGCCGACCTCTCCCGCCGGGCAGAAGTTGGCCTGACAGGCAGCAACGACGTCGGCCATGGTGTGGGCGCGGGTCCATCCCGTCACGGCGTCGTCGATCTCGTCGGCCCGGTCGTACCGCTCGGCGGCCCCGGCCAGCGCGTCGTCGGCCAGGAGCTCCACCCGGTCCATGGCGATGCACAGGCCCTCCCACTGGTGGAAGGAGGCGGCTGCGATGCAGACCCATCCGTCGCTGCACTCGTAGAGGTTCAAGGGATGGTGCATCTCCCCGTGCCGGTTCCCGGCTCTGGCCTTGACCACCCCGGTGTGGGTGTACATGGAGATCGACCACTGATGGGCCGCAGCCAGGGCCTGCTGGGCCGACACGTCGATGACCCGGCCCCGGTCCTCCTCGAATACGGCGGCCTGGACCGCTACCGCTGCGGTGACGCCGACGAGGTGGTTGTTCCATGCCCCACCACCGGGCAGCGGCTCCCTGTCCGGCTCGCCGTTGAGGGCCATCTGTCCGCCGAGTGCCCACTGCTCGAGGGGGCCGGCCCGCCACCCGGCGCGAGGCCCCGTGAGACCGTAGGGGGTGATGGCCACCACGATCAGGTGGGGATGGGCAGCCGTGAGTTGCTCGACCAGCGCGGCCGCGTCGGTGGCCGGGCCGTCACCGCCCACCACCACGACGTCGAACCCACCGGCGAGGGCAACCCGATCATCAGGCTCCACGCTGAGACTGCGGGCACCAGCAGCCAGATAGGCCCATGCCGCCGACCGCGCCGTCCCACCGATGTCCACCAGAGGCGGTTCGCTACGGAGCCGGGCACCCCCCGGCGGCTCTGCCACGGTGACCTCGGCCCCCGCCGCGGCCAAGAGGCGGGCGGCGTAGGCGCCGGCCCGATCGTCGCTCAGATTCAGTACCTCGATGCCCCGCACGGCGGCGATGATGACACAGCCCCCGCTTCTGTGTGGGGGGATCTGATCCTCATGGGTGCAGGAAGCCGTCCCCACTGCGGTCGGCAGGGTCCGGACGTTCACCCAGATAGGCACTTCGGAGGTGGTCCCACAGCCCCAACCGCGACCAGTCGGGTGGATCCAGGATGCCCATGTCGTCGTCGAGGAATGGGTTGGGGAGCAGCACCGTGATCATCTGCGCGCCTTCGCCGTTGAACAGGCGGAGCATCCAGGTGCGGGGCGCCCCCTCGATCCACTGTCGCTGCAGCTCGACTCGGGCGCAGCGCCGTCGTCGAGCGATGTCCGCAGGGACCGGGTGCTCGGGAGAGCCCCGGTGCTCACCGACGCACAGGTGGAAGTGGGACCCGCCCGTGTCGACGGTCAGGTAGCCGTCGAGCATCGACAGTCGGGGCGGAGCGGTGGCTCGCAGTTCGAACACCCCGCCCTGGATGAGGGGTCCGAAGCGGACGCTCGCCCAGTGGTCGGTGAAGATCTCGGTCATCAGGTCCTGGGCAGTGGTCGGCCCCAGGGGAACCTCGAACACCTCCAGGTCGTCGGGGTTCTGCTCGGTCCCCCATCGCACCGCCGGCCCTGACAGCTCGGCTCGCAGGGCCGGTCCGTCCTCGTCGAGGAGGGGCGGTCGCCGGTAGACGCCGGCCGGTGTCTCGGTGAACTTGATCGGGCAGCCGAGTTGCACGGTCGGCCGATGATGGGGGTGCTCCACCCTGACCAGCATCTCCCGTGCCTGCACATGGGGGTCGTCTGCCCAGTCGCGGGCGTTGAACACCGGGGCCACCGAGACGGCACCGCCGAGGGCGCCGACCACCTCCTTGCTCGTCAGGGAGCGGCTCCACGATTCGATCGCCCCGTCGACCAGTTCCCGGTGACGACCCCTCGACCTGCCAGATGCCGTGCGCTCGTCGACGATCAGATCCTCCCGACCCATTGCCGCGCACAGGAGTGCCCAGTGGCTGTCGGTGGGTGCCGCGATGGCGCAGTGCCCGTCGGCTGTCGGGTAGATGCCGAACGGGGTGACCCCGTCCACCGTGTTGCCCGTGGGCAGCAGATCACGGCCCGTGTAGGACCACACCATCTGCGATGTCTCGCAGAGCGACATCAACCCGTCGACCATGGCAACGTCGACGAACTGACCCTGCCCGCTTTCCCGTCCGTGCAGGATGGCCGAGACCAGGCCGAGGGCCCCGAGCAAGCCGGGCACGTAATCGCCCACCGTGATCCCCACCCGGGTCGGGTGGTCGGGGTCGGGTCCGGTGGCTGCGACCAGGCCGCCCATGGCCTGGGCCACCACATCGAAGGCCGGCCACTCCGCATAGGGGCTGGCTCCCGTGCGCGGGTCGCCGAACCCGCGGATCGCCGCGTACACCAGCCGGGGATTACGCGCATGACACGCGTCCCAGCCAACCCCGTGCCGATCCATCACCCCGGTACGGAGGTTCTCCACCAGACCATCGGCCGTTGCGACCAGCGAGAGGAAGACCTCACGGTCGGCGGGGTCGGTGAAGTCCAGGGCGATGGAGCGCTTGTTCCGGTTCCGGTTGGCGAACCGTCCCCCGTAGGCCTGGGTCTCGTCGTCGAGGGTGAACGGTGCCGCGAAGCGCACCAGTTCCCCGGTCGGTGGCTCCACCTTGATGACCTCTGCTCCGAGGTCGGCGAGCATCAACGTGGCGAAGGGACCGGCGGCGGCGTGGGTCACATCGAGGATGCGCAATCCCCGCAAGGGTCCCCCCGGACCGGCCTGCATGGGAGCCGCCCCCAGATGGGCATCGAGATGATCGTCCATGCCTGCATGCTCCCCCATCGGTGGCCGTTGTGCATCCCACTAGCGTGGTCGCGGTGACCCGATCGATCTGCTGGTTCCGCCGCGACCTTCGTCTGACCGACAACCCGGCTTGGTCCGCGGCGACCGAAGCTGACGAGGTACTGGCCCTGTATGTCCTCGAGCCCGCCCTGTTGGCTCGAGCCGGGGATCGAAGGCGAGCCCACCTCCTAGCGGCCGTCGCCGACCTCGGTGACCAGCTCGCGCAGCTGGGTGGTCGCCTTCTCGTGGTGGAGGGACCGGCCCACGCGGTGGTGGCTTCCCTGGCCGCCGAGCACGGGGTGGCCGAGGTCCACGCAAATGCCGACGTGACCCCCTTCGCCCGCATCCGGGATGCCCACTGTGATGGCGTGGCCCCCATGCGGTGGCACTGGGGCACCCTGGTGCAGCCTCCGGGGGCCGTGCTCACCGGCAAGGGCACCCTGTCCCGGGTCTTCACACCCTTCTATCGACGGTGGGCCCAGACCGAGGTGGGCACTGTGCAGCCCGCCGGTTCCGCACGACTGCTCGACCCGGTGGGCGGCATCCCCCTGCCCGAGGCCGACCCCTCGATCGACCCGACCACTGCCGGGTCCCGGGGTGCCCAGGATCGTCTGGCTGCCTTCTGCGGGATCGTCGACGACTACCCGGATCTGCGCGACCTACCGGCTGTGGCGGGCACCTCGTCACTGTCCGCCGACCTGCGCTTCGGGACGCTGGGCCCCCGCGAGGTCCTCTACGAGGTGGGGGGCGCCTCGCCTGGCCGCGAGGCCTTCTGCCGCCAGCTGGCCTGGCGCGACTGGTACGCCCACCTGTTCCACCAGAACCCCGCTCTGGCGACGCGTGCCATGAAGCCCGAGTACGACGCCATCGCCTGGCGGGACGACCCAGCCGACCTCGAGGCCTGGCAGCAGGGCCTGACCGGGTACCCCATGGTCGATGCCGGGATGCGTCAACTGCTGCACACGGGATGGATGCACAACCGGGTGCGGATGATCACCGCGTCATTCCTGGTGAAGGACTTGCTGATCGATTGGCGGTCGGGGGAGCACTGGTTCCGCACCATGCTCATCGATGCCGACGTGCCCCAGAACGTGGGGAACTGGCAGTGGGTGGCCGGCACCGGGCCCGACGCCGCCCCCTATTTTCGGGTGCTCAACCCCGTGACCCAGTCACGGCGGTTCGATCCCGACGGCGAGTACATCCGGCGCTGGGTTCCCGAATTGGCCGAGCTGTCGAACTCGGTCATCCACGAGCCATGGACGGCGGCCCCCCTCGACCTGGCGGCTGCCGGGGTGGTGCTGGGCGACACCTATCCGGCACCCCTCGTCGATCACGGCGACGCCCGCGACCGGACGCTCGACGCCTACAAGTCTGCCCTCGGTCGAACCTGACGGGCTCGCTCAGACCACCGTGTCGACGAAGGCAACGACCATGCCGGTAACGGGCGAGTCGAAGCCTGCGAACAGGGCTGCCCGCTCGGGCGAGTCGTTGTACACGGCGACCGCTGTCTCGAACTCCTCGGCGGTCCCCGGGTAGCTGACCGACCACACGAACTGGTTGTGCTCCTCGTCGGCGTAGGCCGTGTCGACGGTGAAGCCGTACTGCTCCCGTACCGGAATGATCCCGGGGAACCAGGCCACCATGTCGGCCATCCGGCCGGGGGCGATGTCGTAGCGCCTGAGCTGTGTTGCCATGTGGGTCTCCTCGTCGAGCGGCTGATGACGACCAGCACCACGCACGCTACGCCCAATCCAGCCCAGGGTGCTGGGGAGCGGCCACACACCCCTCGGAATCGAGGGTGGGCATGGCCCATTCGCCCGGGAAGCGACCGGCCTCGGGCAGAAAGGGAAGCTCGATGTAGCGGGCTGCGGGCTCGGTGACGGCCCAGTGGATGTTGGCCCCCAGCGACGGTCCCAGCGAGAAGTTGTGGGGGCAGAGCCAGACCTGGTGCGCACTGGCCAGGGCGCCGTACCCGGCCGAGGGGGTGAGGCCCCCGGCTTTGACGAGATCGGGCTGGAGGACCGATGCCCCCGCGACCTCGATCAGGGCCGCGAACCCCTCGCTGTGGAATTCGTTCTCCCCCGCGGCCAGGCGGGAGGTGATCACCGTCGCGCACTCCCCCAACGCCCGATGGTCCTGCTGGGGGAAGATCGGCTCCTCGACCCACAGCAGGCCGAGGTCGGCCAGTTCCCCGGCCCGATCGGCCACTTCGTCGAGTTCCCAGCGCCCGCTCACGTCCAGCATCAGATCGATCTCGGGCCCCACGGCGGCCCGCACGGCCCGGACCAGTGCCGGGTCCCGCTCGTGGAGTTTCACCGCACGGAAGCCCGCGGCCACGGCTCGCTGTGCCTCTGCGCAAGCCAGCCCGGGATCGCCGCACCAGTGCAGGCTGGCGTAGGCGGGGAGCCGCTCGTGGACTCGGGGGCCGAGGAGATCGGCCACCGGGCAATCGCTCCGCCGTCCGGCCAGGTCCCACAACGCCAGGTCGACCCCGGCGATTGCGCTCGACACCACCCCGTGGGGCCCGTACTGGTAGGTGGCCCGGAACATCGACTCCCACAGCGAGCCGATGTCGTCTCCGTCCTGCCCGACGCACAGGGGGGCCAGCACCTCGTCGATCATCGACGCCAGGGGCTTGACGGGGGCCCCCGGTGTCCGATCCGGCAGGTAGGGGCCCCACCAGGTCTCACCGATCCCGCAGATGCCGTCCTCGTCCTCCACCGTCACGATCAACTGGGGGTTGGCCCGGTCGGCCAAGACCTCGGTGGCGACGCGAACGATACGGGGCACCGGCCCATTCTCTCCCTCCCCGAAGACGATCGCACTACCGTCGTGTGACTGCTGCCGGACCCGACCCGGCACACGAACCAGGGAGACGTGGTGGAGGGCAACTTCTGGGCACCCATCGGCCGCGGTGATGCAGCCACACTGGGGGCAACGGCTCGCCGACTCGAAGATCGCGGCTACGCCGGCGCGGTCGGCAACCAGGTCTACGGTCCGCCGTGGGCGGCTATGGCTGTCGCCGCCGCGGCAACCTCCACCCTTGGTCTGGAGTCGGGCATCGCCATGGCCTTCGTTCGCTCACCCTTCGAGACAGCGTGCGCTGCATTGGAACTCGACCAGATCAGCAACGGTCGCTTCACCCTCGGATTGGGAACAGCACCCCGCACCTGGACCGAGGAGGCCTTCGGCCACAACTTCAGCCCCCCGATCTCCCGCCTCCGTGAGGTGATCGAGATCTTCCGCTTGGTGAACGATGCAGCAGTGACGGGCTCACCGTCGATCGCCGACTACGACGGCACGCACTACCACCTGTCCTTCGAGGGGCTGCACCCGACCTTCGCCCCCGATGCCCGTCGAGTGCCAGTGTGGATCGCCGCCCTGCGGGAACGGCTGTGCGAGTTGGCCGGCGAATGCGCAGACGGATTCATCGGACATTCCATCTGGTCGCCCTGGTGGCTCCGGGAGCGGGTCCTTCCCGCAGTGGCACGGGGGGCGGAGCGGGCGGGTCGCGACCCGAGCGACCTCCATGTGCAGCTGTGGCTGACTGCGTCGATCGACCCCGACCCCCACCAGGCTGCGCTGGCCGCCCGGGGCAATGTCGTGTTCTACGCCTCGATCCCCAGCTATCGGGACTACTTCGCAGCCCATGACTTCGGGCCGATGTTCGACGAGCTGGTGGAAGCCCGCCGCTCCCTACCCCTCCACGACTGCATCGACCTCGTCCCGGTCGAGGCGGCCCGAACCTTCGCCGTGTGCGGCACCGAGGACGAGGTGGCAGCCGAGATCGCCGCAGTCGGCACCCACGCTGACTCCATGTGCGTCAAACCACCCATGTGGGGTATCAGCCCCGGCGAGACGGCAACGCAGTGGGAACGGCTCGAACGGGTCCTGCTTGGCTGAGCCGAAGTGGCTACCGTTCGGGGATGCGCGACTTTGCCCTGAGCCCAGAGCTCGAGGAACTCCAAGGAGCGGCCACCCGCCTGGCCACGGAGGAGCTGGCTCCCCGTGTCCGAGAATCCGAGGCCGCAGGGCGGTGGCCCGACCATGTCCTGGACATCCTCGACGGCTTCCCCCTCGGTGACCTCGACCTGAGCGGCGACCTCGGTGGCGCCGAGGCCGGGCTCCTGGCCAAGGTGATCATGCTGGAAGCGTTGGCCGAGGCCGACGCCAGCGGGCTGTACGCAGCCGACCGCCCGGGACCGGCAGCAGGAGCAGTGACCATGTGCCCCGACCGGGACCTGGCCATGACGGTGCTCGAGGACTGCCGTAGCCGGGCTGCCACCTGTGCCTTCACCGTGGTCGACCCCGAGTTGGCCTGGCCCGAGTTGGCCTGGGGTCCCGGCTGGCCCGACCTCAAGTGGATCTGGGTGAGCGAAGCAGACCAGCTACGGCTGCTCGAGGTGACGGACACCCCGACCGACGTGGTGGCGTTGGCCTTCCAGGCCTCCGGCGGTGTCGGCGTTGCATTCGAGTCCACCGTCGAGCGGGGGTCGTGGACCCTGTCCCCCCACCAGGCGATCGAGGTGCGAGCCCGGGCCCGGCTCTGGGGCGCCGCCATCATGGTGGGTATCGGTCAGGCCGCCATCGACGAGACGATCGAGTACACGACCGACCGGGTCGTATTCGGCAAGCCCGTGGCCCATCACCAGGCCAACGCCTTCGACCTGGCAGCCGCAGCCGCTGGTGTGCACGGGGCCCGCCTGGTGGTCCGTGACGCGGCGGCGTCGTTCGATCGCGGCGAGCCCCACGCTGCGTTCTGGGCAACCCAGGCATGGCTCGAGTCGGTCGATGCCGCCTTCGATGCCACGAATCTGGGGATTCAGTTGCTGGGCGGTCACGGTTTCATCGTCGACCATCTGGCCGAGAAGCGATTCAGGGAAGCCCGGCACCTCGCCATGGCCGCGGGGGCCCGCGACGCAGCCGACGCTGACGTCGCAGCCCAGGTGGCAGAGGTCGACGACCTGCTGGGCTCCCTGGGCTCCGAAACCGGAGGTGTCCGATGATCGAGATCGACGTCAGAACCCAGGAGATGCTCGAGGAGTTACGAGATCTCGGTGCTCGCTACATCCGCGACATGGGGCTCGAGGCTGACCGGACCGCGATGCCCCCGCCGACCGAGCACCCCTTCTATTTGATCTGCGCCCGACAGGGAGGCCTGGTGTCGCGCATGGTGGGCGAGGACGAGGGACCGACCGCCCTGGATTGGAAGCCGGTCCGCAATTTCCTCCTCGGCGAGGAGGCCGCCTACTGGGATCGAGGGGTGGCCCTGTCCCTCCCCGGCCCCGGGCTGGGCGGGCCCGCCCTGCGCAATACGGGCACCCCCGAACAGCGCCAGCGGTTCTTGGAGATCTTCACCGATCACAGCAAGGCCAGGTGGGGCGCCATGGCCATGACCGAACCCGAGGCAGGCTCCGACGTGGCCCGCATCCAGACCCGGGCCCGCAAGGACGGCGACGAGTGGGTACTCAACGGTCGGAAGATGTTCTGTTCGAACTCGGCCCGTGCCGAATGGGTGGTGGTGTGGGCCACCATCGATCCCGACCTGGGGCGGGGCGGTCACCGGGCCTTCGTCGTCGAGCGGGGCACTCCCGGCTTCGAGATCCTGAAGGTCGAGCACAAGATGGGCTCGCGGGGCTACGAAACGGCGAGTTTCGCCCTCGATGACGTTCGCCTGCCCGGCGACAACCTGTTGGGCGGCGAGGCCTTCTACGAGTCCCGCAAGGGCTTCAAGGCATCGATGGCCACCTTCAACATGACCCGGCCCCTGCACACGGCGCACGGGGTGGGCATGGGACGGGCCGCCCACGACTTCGCGATGGACATCGTCCGCAGCGACTACCCGGCCCATGGGCGGCGCAAGGACCAGGCCCTGGAGCGCTTGGCCCGTATCCGGCGAGGCCTGCACACCGCACGGCTGATGTACCTCAACGCGGTGTGGCTGGCCAAGAACGGCCACGACAACGTGCTCGAGGCCTCCTACGCCAAGCTGTACTCCCCACCCATGGTGTTGCGGGCGGTCACCACCGCCCTCGACATCTGCGGGGAGGCCGGGGTACGCAACGACCGGATGCTCGAGAAGCTCTACCGGGACGTGAAGATCCTCGACATCGGGGAGGGCACCCAGCAGGTCCAGCGCCTCGTGGTGTCCCGCCGCCTCGTCGACTTCCCTCGGGACGCTTGAGAGCGGTCACCGACCCCGTGCCGCGCCCCTGGTCGTCACCCAACGGGCGCCGACCCCGCTGACCAACACCGCACCGCCGCCGACCAGTGCCGCGGCAGGCAGGGCGGCAACGAGGGCCAGGCAACCGACCAGTCCCAGCACGGCCACCGCCGGTGGCCACCGACGCTGGGCGGGGGCCAGGGTGAGGGCCGCTGCGTTCGTCACCGCGTAATAGGTGAGCACGGCGAGCCCCGACACTGCGATCGAGTTGGTCAGGTCGAGGGTCACGACACCGGCCAGCACCACCACCAGGACCGCCAGCTCGGCTCGAACCGGCACCGATCGGGATCCGTCGACCACCGAGAACCAGCGGGGCAACTCACCGTTGCGGGCCATGGCCAGGGCGGTGCGTGACACACCGGGGACCAGGTTCAGCAACACCCCGAAGGAGGCGACGGCGGCTCCCACCCCGACCAGACGGGCCACGGTGGACGAGTCGGGGTCGGCGACCAGGGCCAGTGGGGCGTCGGTACCGGCCAGCGCAGTCACCCCAGCCGCGGCCAACGCCGTCGTCCCCACCACCGCGTAGATGGCGAGCACGGCCAGGAGGGCGGCCGGAATGGCCCGGGGGATGGTCACCGATGGGTCCTTCACCTCCTCCCCGAGGGTGGCGATCCGGGCGTAGCCCGCGAATGCGAAGAACAGGAAGGCCCCCGACCGCAGGATCCCGGACAAGTCCGTCTCGACCGGGGTGAGCCGATCGATGCTGGCCGCTCCCCCCGACCATCCGGCAACGACGACCAGGGTGAGGGCAGCCAAGCTCACCACCAGCAGGACGCGGGTCACAGCCACCGTGCGGGTCAGGCCGCCCAGGTTGACCAGCGTCACCACGATCACGAAGCTCGCGGCAACCACCCGGTGCTGCTCAGGCCACAGGTAGGAACCGGCGGTGAGGGCCATGGCCACGCACGACGCCGTCTTGCCGACGACGAACCCCCACCCAGCCAGGTGCCCCCATCCCGGACCGAGCTGGCGCCTGCCGTACAGGTAGGTACCACCCGACTCGGGGTGGATGGCCGCGAGCTGGGCCGAGGACATCGCGTTGCACATGGCAACAAGCCCCGCCACCGCCAGGCCGAGCAGGAGGCCGGTGCCGGCGGCCTGGGCGGCGGGACCCCAAGCTGCGAACACACCAGCCCCGATCATCGATCCTGCGCCGATGACCACTGCGTCGCCCAGGCCCAATCGCCGGGTCAGCCGTGCCTCGTTCACCCGATCATCACCGACCGGTGAAGTTGGCTGGACGCTTCTCCATCCGGGCCCGTACCCCTTCCTTGGAGTCATCGCTGCGCATGGCCGCTCGCACCAGTTCGTCGGTGTCGTCGTGATCCACCAAGTTGCGGAAGGCCAACTGCCGGTGGATGGTGCCCTTCATGGCCCGCAGGCTCAGGGGTGCGTTCCGGACCATGCGGTCCACGATGGCATCTGTGGCTTCCTCCAATTCCTCGGGGGCCACGCAGCGGGCGATCAGGCCGAGTTCGTGCATGCGAGCCGCCGGCACCGGGTCGCCGAGGAGCAGGATTTCCCGGGTCATGACGGGACCAGCGATCTCCATCAGTTTCTTGGTGAGGAACCAGGTCGGGGCCAACCCGATCTGAGCCAACGACATGCCGAAGCGGGCCTTGTCGGACGCCACGACGAAGTCACTGTGCAGGGCCAGTTCGTTCCCTCCAGCGATAGCCGCCCCTTGCACCACGGCGACCACGGGCAGCGGCCAGGTCTCGACCCGGCTGAACAGGGTCTCCACGTTCTGGTCTTTGCCGATCCCGCCGCTGAGGTCGAGACCGGTGCAGAACATCCGGCCCTGCCCCCGGATCACGGCCACCCGCTCGTCGGGCCCGGGACCCGTTGCCGTGTCGAACGCATCCTCCATGGCCCGGAGCATCTCGCCGTTCATGGCGTTGCCCTTCTCGGGTCGGCACATGGTGACGGTGCGGACCGGTCCGTCGATCTCGACCTGCACGGTATCGGTCATGGTCCCCTCCTCGAGGTCGGCTCGCTGTTGCTTCTAGCACGATCATGCGGCCAGGTGTTCCGAGGGAGATCACTACACCCTCGGTTGCTCGGTGGGTAATGATCCTCCCGTGACCGACATCCACGACGAACACGGGGTGCTCACCCTGCTCCGTTCACATCGCTCCATTCGCAAGTTCACCGATGAGAAGCTGTCCGACGAGGTGGTAGCCGAACTCGTTCGCTGCGGCACCAGCGCGGCCACGTCGAGCAACCTGCAGGCCACCACCGTGATCAGGGTGCGTCGTCCCGAGGTCCTCGAACGGATCGCCGAGGTGGCCGGCGGCCAGCGACAGATCGTCGACACCGGAGCCTTCCTGGTGTGGTGCGCCGACCTCGACCGCACCCGCCGGGCCTGTGAGGCTGCGGGGGGCACCATGACGACGGGGATGACCGAGCAGTTCATCATCGCCACCGTCGACGTCGCCCTGGCTGCCCAGAACGCGGTGGTCGCGGCCGAGGCCCTCGGTTACGGCATCTGCTACATCGGGGCCATCCGCAACGATCCACAGGTCGTGGCCGATCTCCTGGAGCTGCCCGATCACGTGTACCCGGTGTTCGGCCTGTGCATCGGGGTGCCCGATCAGGATCCCGAGGTGAAGCCCCGTCTGCCCACTGCGGTGACCCTGAAGCAGGAGGTCTACAGCGACGACGAAGCAGCGCAGATCGAGGCCTACGACGACACCGTCCGGGCCTACTACCGATCGCGCACCGGGGGCACCAAGGAGAGCTGCTGGACCGAGGAGATGGCCCGGCTCACCGACGGCGAGCGTCGACCCCACATGCGGGAGTTCCTGGCCCGGCGCGGATTCGAACTGCGCTGATCGACCCATCTCGGCAGGGCGGCTACCGCACGGGGTACCGTTCGACCATGGGAACCTCGACAACCGACGCCATCCCGGCTGGCATCATCTCGGCTGACGGCCATGTGTGCGAGCCGGCGAACTGCTACATCGACTACATCGACCCGGCCTATCGGGACCGGGCACCGACCATCGAAACCCAGGACGACGGCACCGAGATGTTCGTCGTCCCGGGCATGCGCCGGCCCATCAACCTGGGGTTCGTGGACGGTGCAGGCTTCGGACCCAAGGAGCGGGAAGAACGGGCGAAGACCATGAAGTTCTCCGATGTCCGCTCGGCGGGCTACCGGGGTACCGATCGCCTCCCCTTCATGGACCAGGACGGCTTGGCCGCCGAACTCATCTACGCCTCGGTGGGTATGGGCATCACCATGCACCGCGACGCTGAGTACAAGGACGCCTGCATGCGGGCCTACAACCGATGGCTGCAGGCCATGTGCGCCGAGGCTCCCAACCGCCTCTTCGGCTTGGCTCAGACGGCCATCCTCAGCGTCGACGGCGCCATCGAGGACTTCACTGCGGCCAAGGAGATGGGCATGGTCGGCATGATGATGCCGGGGGATCCCCTCCACGAGGACTACGACCACCCCGATTACGACGCCCTGTGGGAGTGCGCGGTCGACCTCGACCTGCCCATCTGCTTCCACATTCTCACGTCCCGGCGAGGCAGCTTGCATGCCGAGACCCGAGGCCATCACCTGAACAACTTCCTGGGCATCATCCGGGCCATCCAAGACGTGGTGGGATTGATGACCCTGGGCGGGGTGTTCGAACGGCACCCCGGCCTGAAGCTGGTGGTCGCCGAGTCCGACGCCGGGTGGCTGCCCCATTACATGTACCGGATGGACCATGCGGCCCGGATGAACTACGAAGGCGGCATCATCGACGGACTGTCGAAGCTGCCCAGCGAGTACGTGCGGTCCAACGTGTGGGCCACCTTCCAGGACGACGAGACGGCGTACCACACCGGTGATTTCCTCGATCACACCCACCTGCTGTGGGCCAGCGACTTCCCCCACACCGACAGCACCTGGCCCAAGTCGCGGTCCCTGGTCGAGGCCCACAGCGCCCACCTGACCGAGCAGCAGCGTCAGGACATCTTCCGCGACAACACGGCACGCCTGTTCAACCTGCCCGCCGGCGACCGGTCCTGGCGGATGGAAGCAACCTGAGCGAGGTCGGGGCCATGGCAGGTCGACCGGTCCGCATTCGTCGGGCTGCAAACGAGGGGGTCCTGATCGGATCAGGGGCCGTCGTCGACGAGTTGGCGGCCATCGTCGACAGCCTGGGGTGCACCCGGGTGGCCCTGATCACCACCCCGAGCGTGGCGGCCTCTCCCTTGCTCGAGGTCGCCGCCAGCGCATTGGGTGACCGCCTGGTCGCCACCTTTGCCGAGTCCCGAGCCCACACCCCGCGCCCGACCGTGCTCGACGCGGCCCGGGTCGCAGCAGCCGCCGATGCCGACGGTCTGGTCTCCCTTGGTGGATCCTCGGTGGTGGACCTGACCAAGGCCGTTGCCATGGTGCTGGCCAATGGCGACGACCTCGACAGGCTGCGGGATGCGGGCCGGGGGGCGATGGGGCCCGACGCCCTTGCCCATGTGGCCATCCCGACCACCCTGTCGGCCGCAGAGTTCACCGCCGCAGCCGGTGTCACCGATCCCTCCACCGGGGTCAAGGAGGTCTTCGGAGCCGCCCCACTCGCCCCCCGATGGGTGATGCTCGACGCAGCGATGTCGGCCCACACCCCTGATCGGCTGTGGCGGGGCACCGGCATGAAGTTGGTTGCCGACTGCCTCGAGGGGATGCTGTCGCGCACCGCGACAGGATTCACCGATGCCCTGCTCGAAGCCGCCCTGCGCACCCTGCTGGGCGACCTCGACGCCGACCGGGACGATCTGGCGGCGCGGGGGCGCTGCCTGGAAGCGGCCCACATGACCCTGTCGAACCTCCACAACGTCGGCGTGGGCGCGGTGGCCGCCCTGCGCCATCAGATCGGCGGCCGCTGTGGGGTTCCCCACGGGGAGGCAAGCACCATCGTGCTCCCCCACGTCATGAGATGGAACGGGGAGGCCGCCCAGCCGGTGCTGGATCGCATCGGTTCCCGTATGGACTGGGGCGGCGCGGCGGCCGTGGTGGACCGAGTAGCGGAGACCATCAACGCACTGGGGCTACCAAGTCGGCTCCGCGACGTGGGGGTAGAGGAGCACGACCTGGGCCCCATCGCCCGCCATGCTGCATCTGAGCCCGCAGCAGTGCGCAACATTCGGCCCGCTACCGCAGAGGGGCTGATGGAGGTCCTGCAAGCCGCCTGGTGAGCGAACGACCGGGCTCACGGGCCTGACCTAAGCTCTCGGGTATGGGGACTCAGTTGGTGCTGAACCCGGTGGCCTCGCCCCGGGTACACGATCGTCCGTTGACTGACCGACCCGCCTCCCTGGCTGGTTTGCGGATCGGGCTGCTCGACAACCAGAAAGCCAACGCCGGTCGGCTCCTCGACGGAGTTGGCGCGGCGCTGGTCGAGCGGTGGCCGGACGTGACCATCGTGCGGGAGCGAAAGATCGCGACGTCGCCGTCGCCCGAGGCGGTCATGGGCCGGCTCGAGGAGTGCGATGCGGTGATCCTGGCCATCGCCGATTGAGGCAGCTGTACGTCGTGGAGTGTCCACGACTCCATCGAGCTCGATGCCACGGGCGTGCCCACCGTGGTCATCTGCAGCGACGAGTTCGGGCCGCTCGGCCGGGCCGAGGCGGAGGTACTAGGCCTGGGGGGACTGCCCCTGATCGCCATCCCCCACCCGCTCGCCGACAACGGTCCTGATCTGGTTGCCGCCAAGGCGGCGGGCATTGTAGAGGAGATAGAGCGGGCCCTCACCGGTGACGCTGCCGCCATCGGCGACGAACACCGCGACCGATTCCGCCGCCTCACCCAGCGTCGGCTCGAAGGGGGCATGGTGTGCACGGACGACGTGTGCGCCATCGACCTGGCGATGTTGCCGACCTCGAATGCGGGCGGATAAGGAGTGGCCGCTGAGCTGATCGAGCTGTCCGACGACCAGGAGCGCTTCGACGACGAGTTGGAGGCCAGGGGCTGGAGCGACGGACTACCCGCAGTACCGCCGACTCCGGCTCGGGTGGATGCCATGATCGCAGCCGTCGACCGGGACCGGGACCACGAGGTGGGCCTGATGCCGCCCCGCCAAGGCGTGGTCACCGTGGAGGCGGTGGCCGTCAACGCGGTGATGGCCGGATGTCGGCCCGACCACTTCGCAGTGGTGCTCACCGCCATCGAGGCGATGCTCGATCCCATCTTCAACCTCTTCGCGGTGCAGTCGACCACACACCCCTGTTCACCTCTGGTGGTGGTGAACGGGCCGGTGGCCGCCGAGTTGGGTATCAATTCCCGCTACGGGGCCTTCGGCCCGGGCCACCGAGCCAACGCGACCATCGGTCGCGCCGTGCGCCTGTGCCTCCTCAACCTCGGTGGCGCTGCCCCCGGGGTGCTCGACCGCTCGACCCAGGGCCAACCGTCCAAGTACTCCTTCTGTGTGGCCGAGAACGAGGCCGAGTCGCCGTGGGATCCCCTCCACGTGGAGCGAGGATGCCAGCCGGGGCAGTCTGCAGTGACCGTGGTCGGGTGCGAGAACCCGCACAACATCAATGATCACGTCAGCACCGATGCCGAAGGGGTCCTGGTCACCATCGCCGGTTCGCTGGCCAATATGGGCTCCAACAATGCCTACTTGCATGGCGGTCCCGTGCTGGCCCTGGGTCCCGAGCATGCAGCCATCATCGCCAACGATGGGCTGTCCAAGGACGACGTCCGTCGCTACGTGTTCGACCACGCTCGGGTACCTCGGGCCATCTGGGAGCGCGGGGGGATGGCCGGCATGTCGGACGAGGGGCCACCGCCGGGCGATTTCATGCCCATCATCAGCCGGCCCGAGGACCTGATCGTCATGGTGGTGGGCGGGTTCGGTCGCCACTCGTCGTGGCTTCCCACCTTCGGGGCGTCGACCGCAGCCGTGACCCGCACCATCACCACCGTCGACGGCTCCCCCATCAGCTCGGTGATGGACCTGCGCCGCTGATCGCAGCCAGGGGCTAGCGACGGTCCGGGGTGTCGTCCTCGGCATCGAGGGCATCGAGCAGGTCGGGACGTCGCAACAGGAACGCTGCGGCGAGCAGGAGGATGACACCGGCCCCCGACACCGTCCATTGGGGGCCGACCTGGTCGGCAAGCAGGCCCTGCAACAGTGACCCCAGCGGGAACGAGAGGGTGAACGCCATCACCCGGGCCGACATGACGCGGCCCCGCATCTCGTCGGCGACGATCATCTGGACGGACGTGTTGGTGGTGGAGATCACGGCGAGGAAGCCAGCTCCCGAGAGCAGGAGGGCCACCAGCCCGAGCACCCAGTGGCGGGCGAGTCCGAACCCCAACACCGCCATGCCGTAGAGGGGAAGACCCCATCGCACCACCAGCGCTCGTGACGCTCGGGTGCTCCACATCGACAGCAGCGGGGCGGCCGCAATCGCCCCCAATCCGATCGAGGCAGCAAGCAGTCCGAGCACCGTGGGACCCGATTCGTATACGTCGGCTGCGAACACCACGGTGAACTGGGTGACGGGGTTCCCCAGGGACGCCACCAACACGGCGCAGAGAACACTCACCAGAATCCCCCGCCGCCGGGCCATGTAGGCGAGTGCCTCCCGGAACCCGGCGATGACGCCCAGCGAACCACGGGCCGCCGGCGCCGCGTCGGTGGCGGGCCGGATCGCAACCAACGCGGCAATCACCGCCAGGAACGACACCGCATTCAGCAGGAACGCCCACCCCGGGCCAGCGACGGCCAGCAACAGCCCGGCCAGCGCCGGTCCTACTGCTCGGGATGCGTTGAACTGGGTGGAGTTGAGGGTGATGGCCGACGGAAGGTCTGCCCGGGGGACCAACGCAGGGACGAAAGCCTGCCAGCTGGGAATCATGATGCCGCTGAACACCCCGGTCAGGGCCGTGATGGCCAGAACGAGCCATGGGTCACGCCACCCTCCAACCCAGACCCCCCAGAGCAGCAGGGCGGCCGCCGCCATTGCGCCCTGGGACGCGAGGAGCACCCGACGCCGGTCACAGCGATCGGCAAGGGCACCACCCAGTGGTCCCAGCAGGAACGATGGGAGGAACTGCGCGAACCCGGCGAGGCCGACCCACAGCGACCGCCCAGTGAGCTCGAACAGGACATAGGGAACGGCAAGGTTCTGCAGCCAGTTGCCCGAGTTCGACGCCAGAGCACCCCAGAAGAAGACCCTGAAGTCGCGATGCCGGAATGCTGCCATCCCTTCCCGTAGCCCAGCAGGAACGGCAGCAGCAGGTCCGGTGCCACCGGGCCCTCCGAGATTGACGATACGGAAGGGATCGAACGATCTTCGGCCCTTGCCTCGTGATGTCATCAGCCCTCCACTAGATCGAAGGTACCGGGCGGCCAATCTCAGCGGGGGGCTACCCTGCTCATCGTGCGGTCCCCCTCCGCTGCCGGCGCTGTCCGGTCGCCGGCGCCCGACCAGTCAGCTCCGTGGCCAGGCCTGCGGGGCATCGGCGCGGTCTTGCTGGTGGGAGCCGGCGCCGCCGTAGCCCAGGCCTTCGGGCGCTTCACGTTCGGGGCCATCCTCCCCGCCGTTCGCGATGACCTCGGCCTCTCGAACTCTGCTGCAGGGTCGTTGGCGACCATCAACGTCCTCGCCTACCTGATCGGCACCCTGGTGGTCGCCACGGCCTCGGCGCGTTTCCGACTCCTCGGTGTGATGCGTTTCGGGTTCGCCGTTTCCCTCGGAGGACTGGGGCTTACCTCCATTGCCCCTGGCTTCGCCGTGCTGGCGGTTGCCATGTTCTGTTCGGGACTGGGGGGAGCCCTGATCTGGATTCCCTCGCCCGTTGTCGCGGCCGGGGCCCTCGCTCCGCAACGTCGCAGCCTGGCCGTCGCTCTGTTGGGGTCGGGCATCGGACTCGGTGTGGTGTTCTCCGGGCAGTTGACCGGATGGGTTCGCTCCACCATGGGCGATGCGTCGTGGCGGACCGTGTACCAGATCGAGACAGCCATCGGGTTCGTGGTTGTCCTGGCCGTTCTTGCCCTGATCAGGCACCGGCAGGCGCCGCCGAGTGGTCGAGCCGGCATCGGTGGTTTCGTTGCCCTTCGTCGCATGCGGGGCTGGCTCCCGCTGACCGCCGCCTACACGGCGTTCGGCTTCATGTACCTGTTGGTGATCGCCTTCCTGTCGACCCGTCTCGAGGACGACAGCGGCTGGTCCGAGGCACAGGCGTCGCTGGCCTTCACCTTCGTCGGTCTGGCCATGGTGGGCGGTGGCCCCGTCTTCATCGCCCTGGCCAGCAGGATCGGTCCACGCCTGAGCCTCTCGGTTGCCTTCGCTCTGTGGGGTTCATTGTCCGCACTGATCCTCGGTGGGTGGTTGCTCCCCACCCTGGCTGCATCCGCCGCACTGGGGCTGATCTTCGGGGGGATACCCGGCACCATCACCCTGTACGTGGTGGACAACACATCGGCCGACGATTACGGCCCTGCATTCTCGGCTGCCACCCTGTCGTTCGGAGTAGCCCAGATGGCGTCGCCCCAGGTCGGTGGCTGGGTGGCCGATCTGACGGGATCGTTCACGTGGGTGTTCCTGCTCAGCACTGCCTTGGCCGGGCTCGGACTGCTGGCCGCCCTGGGCCTCCCGGGCCGTTCACCGGCGGTACGCCCTGCCGGCTCTGACCCGGTGCCCCTGTGGATTGCGACGAGAATGACGTTCAGCGTCCAGCCGACCGACGAGTCGGCAGATCCTCCTCGCGGTGTGCCACCGGTGCAGACAGGCCCCTAAGGTCCGCACCATGGACGCACAGGGTTCGGCCGGTCCCGACGAACGCATCATCACCCTGCCCATTCATGGGGCAGCCGCCCTCCGGCAAGTGCTGGGGATCATGAGCGACCACGACGCCTGGGCCGACGAGGAGCGTGGACGAGCCCTCGACGAGCGGCTCACCCTGCCCTGGTCCGAGGTCGAATGGGAGCAGCTGACCGGGAGCGACCACGGGATTCCGTTCACACGAGCCGACGCCACGATGATCGTCAACGGTCTCCGCTACACCGAGATGATGAGTATGGAGCTACCGTTCTTCGACCAAGTGGTGGCGGTGTCGAGCTGGATCATCGACCAGCTCGATGAGGCATTCCCTGGGGTCGCAGCCGGTGGCAGGTGGCCGAACTGAAGTTCGGCCCACCGGCTGCGCCCAGCAGAGGTGGCTAGCCTTCACCCTCCGCCACCGTGGTGGTGGTCACCGGAGCGAGCGTCGTCGTCGGCATCGTCATGTCGCCGTCGTCGGAGTCGTCGTCGAAGAACCCATCGTCGGAGTCGTCGTCGAAGAACCCGTCGTCGGTGTCGTCCGCACTGTCGCCCGGATCGGCCTCGCCGAGCAGGAGCATCTCCCCGCGAACACCCTCCTCCACGCAGCAGAAGCTCAGCCAGAGGCCGTCGTCCCGCTCATCGAAACGAAGGTCTCGTTCGATCAGATCGTTGTCGGTCTTGAGGCGAAGGTGGGTCCCGTCCACATTGATCACGAAGATCTCTTTTGTGAAGTCCTTGATCGCAGGGTCGTACCGGTCAATGGTCTGCACGAAGGCGATCATCTTCCCGTCGGGGAACCAGGTGATCTCCGTCTCGGTCACGTCGTTGTCCGTCAGTTGGATCAGGTTGGCGCCATCACTGTCCATGACGAAGATCTCTTCTTGGAGATCGTCAGCCAATCCGAGGAAGGCGATCTTGGATCCGTCGGGCGACCACACCGGCGTCGGGTCGACCTGGTTGGTACCGGTCAACTGTCGAACCTGCCCCCCACGCTCGTGGACGACCGCTGCGAACACCTCGCCGTCCTCGAAGAAGGCGATCTCCGAACCGTCGGGAGCCCACGACACGCCGTACTCGATTCCCGGGGTGTTGGTCATCCTCTGAGCCACAGCGGCCTCATCCGCAACGTTCACGACGTAGACGTCGACATCGTCCGGCCCATCTCCGCCGCCGAAGGCGATCCAGGTGTCGTCGGGCGACCACACTGGGTCCCGTTCGACGATCTCGTTGTCCGTGACCTGGCGCAACCCTGTTCCATCCAGATTTATCACCCACAACTCGTCGTTGAGCACGAAGGCGAGGCGGAGTCCGTCATGGGACCGGGCAGAGGTGCTGGCGCCCCGCTCGAGGAAGACGATGCGGTTCCCCTCCTCGACATGAACGAGTGAGCCGTCGCCTCCGGGCATTGCGCTGATGCGTAGCGCACTGTCCTCTGTCGGGGACATGCAGGCGCTGAGCCCAAGGACGAACACTGATGCGAGTATGAGTGCCGTTTTCGTCTTCATCGTTGACCCCCTCGGTCTCTTCGCGAACATATCCTGAAGTGACCTCAAATTTCCAAACGTACTTTTGGAAAAATCTTGCAACGGGCACGGCGTCGCATTGCAGTAAATTTCATCGATGTATTTGGCGTAGGTCGCAGCCAGTAATCATCGGCTTTCTATTCGTTTGTACTAGTACAAACAGTTCCTATTTCGTCGAAATCCCTGCCACACGGCAACGGCCGTAGACTCTGACGATGCGCAGCAATCGCTGGACCGAAGAACGTGCTCGGCAATGGTCACAGTCGGTGGGTTGGCTGGTGGGCTGCAATTTCACGCCCTCGACTGCGGCAAACCAGCTCGAGATGTGGCAACAGGCGACCTACGACCCCGACACCATCGGACGCGAGCTGCAGTGGGCGAGCGAGATCGGCATGAACGTCGTGCGGGTGTACCTCCACGACCTGCTCTGGTCGGAACGCGAACCGAACTTCTTGGACCGAGTGAGCGAGGTACTGGATCTGGCCGCCGAGGTCGGCATCCAGGCGCTCCCCGTGCTGTTCGATGGGGTGTGGAACCCGGCTCCTGCGTTGGGTCCCCAGCCGACACCCGTGCCGGGGCGCCACAACTCGGTCTGGGTGCAAAGCCCGGGAGCCGACATCCTGCACGACCCTTCGGCCTGGCCCCGGCTCGAAGCCTACGTCCATGCCGTCCTCGAACGATTCGGAAGCGACGAACGAATCATCGCCTGGGATCTGTTCAACGAACCGGACCAGTTGGATCGCAACACCCTTGCCGCAGGGTCGCGCTCACACAAGGCCGCAGCAATGACGAACCTCGTCGGAGCGGTGTTCGACTGGGCCCGCGACGCTCATCCCACTCAGCCCCTCACCGTTGGCCTGTGGGAGTACGACGATGATGGTCAACCGGTCGGCAACGCCATCAACAGCCTCATCCTCGAACGCAGTGACATCATCTCCTTCCACTGTTACGAGCCGCGCGAGCGATTGAACTCGGTGATCGATGCCCTTTCGCAGTACCAGCGGCCCCTGCTCTGCACGGAGTGGCTTGCCAGGACCGCAGGTTCCACGGTCGACCTGCTCGAAGTGTTCGGCGACCGCAACGTCGGCGCGATCAATTGGGGGCTCGTCGACGGCCGGACCCAAACGAAGCTTCCATGGCGATCCTGGTGGGAGCAGGTCGACGAGGACGAGCCGTGGTTCCACGAACTGTTCCACCGAGACGGCACGCCATACGACCGAGACGAGACCGACCTCTTCCGGAGGCTCACCCGCCGAACTCGGGAATGAAGCTCAGGTCTCGGCCTCAGTCGTCGGTGTCGACGGTCCCACCTTCGAGGTAGTCGACATGAGGCAGTGGCTCGACCGATGTCCGCACGATGCCAACCAGATTCGCCGCAACTCGCCGCAGATACCGGTAGAGGATCGCCAACGGCACAACATCCCGGCCTGGCCGGTCTGAGGTCATGTAGCCGTTCATCTTGTCGTGGAGGTCGTCGATCACGGCATTTACCCGAGCGGCGTAGTCGGCGACCGCTTCGTCGTCGACATCAGCCGCAGACAGCAGCGTCCCCGCCTCGGCGAAGAAGGTCGAGATCGCACCACAGTCGCCACGCACGACGTCGATCTCGGGTGCGCCGCTCATCCGGACCCCACCCTCGGCAAGTTCGAGGATGTTCTTGGCCTGGTCACCGATCCGCTCGATTTTCTTGAGGAGCAACGTGAATCCCAGAACCGACCCAATGTCTGCGGCCCCTTTGACGCTGACGTGGACGATCAGTTCGCTGCGCAACTCCTGCTCGGCTTGGTTGATGCGCTGGTCGGTGTCGCGGATGTCCTGAGCCACATTGCCGGGGTCCGCATTGGACAGCAGCACAAGGGTGGCAAGATCGTAGGAGTGGCGGGCGTCGCCCAACATCGTCACTGCCCGACTGACGATGTGGCCGAAGTCACCCTCGCCAGAATTGCGTCGAAAGAATTCGAGTACCACGAGATCGCCTTTCAGCCGAGCAACACGACGCCCAGCAAGGGCACGATGATGAAGGCCACTGCCACATACGCTACGGCAAGGCTCCGACGCTCAACGGCAACATCGGCCAGGCGCTCTGCTCCGATGAGGGGAACCGACCTGGCGACGGGCACGACATAGAGCAACAAGATGCCCACGACGTTGAAGGTGGTGTGGGCGAGAGCAACCGTCAACGCTTCGGGTTTGGACGCAGCCAAGGCGGCCAGCAGGGCGGTGATCGTGGTGCCGACATTGGCACCGAGGGTGACCGGGTAGGCGTTGCGGAGCGTCACCACCCCGGCCCCGGCGAGAGGAATGAGGATCGACGTGGTGATGCTGGACGACTGCACTGCGATGGTGATGACGACACCGAGGAGCAGTGCCAGCGCACCTCCTCCTCGACCGAGCAACGCATTCACAGACCGTTCGACACGGTCGGCGACCAGCTTCTTCATGTTCCTGGTGATGAAGGCAAGGGCAACCAATACGATCACCAGGCCTGTCAGCACCATGCCGACTCCCCGGAGGTTGGGATTCTCGACAACGGCTCCCCACAGGTCCTTCAGCCAACCGACTGGTTCCTTGACCCATGCCTTTACCGGGCTTTTCCAGTCAGAACCCGCTGAACCGACGAGACTCCCGCTCAGCCATTCAGCGGGCTTGCTGACCACACCGAACAACAGCTCGAGGGGCAGCAACAGCGCCACCGCGCACACATTGAAGAAGTCGTGCACGGTCGCTGCTGCAAAGGCCCGGCGAAACTCGTTGGACTGCCGGATATGCCCGAGGGAAACCAAGGTGTTGGTCACGGTGGTGCCGATGTTCGCACCCATGACCATCGGCACGGCGTCCCCCACACCGAGAGCCCCCGAGGCAACGAGTCCGACGATCACCGACGTCGACGCCGACGAGGACTGCACAAGGACGGTGCCCAGGACACCGACACACAGCGCAGCAAAGGGATTGCTGACCGTCGAGAACAGGCGTTCCTGCGTGTCCTCACCCATGATCTTGATGCCGGTCTCCAGCGAGGAAACGCCGACAAGGAACACGTAGATCAACAACACCACCAGCGCGGAGCGCGCGGGTCCGGAGAGCTGCCCGAGAGCGCGCCTGTCGTCCACGAAACGAGGAACTTAGTCAGCTATTCGGCCCGCAGCGCGAATGGCGGCGCAAGCATCGTCCGGGCCGGCGCCATCACCCCGTCGTCATCCGTTCGAGGAGCCGAGACCGGGCAGGAGCCGGGTCCGGTTCCCGTCGGGCCACGACCTCCAGGTAGTAGGCCACCGGGACGTCAGTGGATCCCTCATCCAAGTAGCGACGGAGATACCGCAGGGTCAGCTGCCGTCGATGTGCGTGGAGTTGGGAGGCACCGTTGATGCTGGCGACGACGCGAGCGGCGAAGTCCTTGATCAACGGGATGTCGACATCGTCTCCGGGGAGAAGATCCTCTCCTCGCAGACTCGAGCCGTTGACCAGCGAATGCCGCGAGATCGGTATCACGACCCATCCGGTGGCCACATTGAGACGTCGGATCCACTGGACGCATGCGCCGCACTGGAAGAGGCTGAAGCGTGACCCGTCCCACACGACCCGGGCCGCACAGACCGCGCACAATCCGGCGAACCTGTTCGTATCCCCGTAGCGCGGGCCGTCGCCGTGGCCCGGACCCTCGCAGGCGCAGCGCTGCCAGATCTTCGGGGCCACCGGGATGGGGCCGCGGACGTCGCCGCAGCCCCGACAGATTCCCAGACGGCCGAGCTCCAACCCGGTGGGCTGCACACGGTTCGGCATCGTTCCTCCATCGGTCCTGGCTGGAGCACCGCCCGTCGTCGGTTGCTGCGCCGTCGTCGAGCCAGGTCTCTCGGGCGCTCGTAATGGTTCGTGCAGGCATTACGCCTGCGCTGTGACGCCTGGGGCGAGGGGCGAATCTCCGGAGGACCGCTCTCGCTCACCCGTTGCCCGAGTGGGGGCTGTTCGTTGAATAATTCCTTCAATCTGGGAAGGCGAATTCCGATGGCTAGGAATGGAAATCGTGGAGTTCGACCCACAACAGGACGAACCGGATGAGGAATTAGAGAGCATTGCCGTCGGCGCGTGGAACTGCAGCGGAAAGCTGCTGCCCCTCGTCCTGCCCAGGTGCTCGGGCCGCCAACTCGAAAAGCATCACCAGTTGGCCCGGGCGCTCGGGCCAGAACAGCCGGTGTACTCACTCGGTCACGGCTTCGGCCCCGAGAGCGACGGGGAAAACCCGGACTTGACGGCCTGGAAAACCCACTTTCTCACGTTGATCAACGGACTCGACCTACCCGACCGCTTCATCATCGGAGGGTGGTCCTTCAGCGGCATGATGGCCCTCGAAGTCGCAGATGAACTGGCTGCCGCAGGCAGGGAGCCGCATTTTGTGGTGCTCTTCGACACGCGCGCGCCGAGACCGATGACCGAGTCATGGCGGGTCCATCTCCTGTATTTCGGCGACAACCTCATGAGGTGGGCGGCGCTGCCGACCCGCAGCGCCCGAAGGTCCTTCATGTGCTACAAGCTGCGACGTCCGTACCAGAAGTTGTGGGCGCGGATGACGCAGCGGTGGATCAAGGATCCCGACGGCGAGCCTGTGGAGCGTCGGCCTCGAGCCCATCATCACACCGATGATCCCCTGACGCTGGCAGTGCGTACACTCTCACGCACTTGGGATAATCGCCAGTACGACCACCGCGTGTTGCAGTTGTGGACGTCGCTCCATCGTCTACGGCTCGGCGGCGATCCATCGCTCGGGCTTGCCAGCGTGTTCGACGGACCGTTTCTGTGTCTTGGTGTCGAGGGCGATCACCATTCGATGTGGGAAGAGGACCACGTCGGATCCGTGGCCAATCAACTTCGCTCGGCGCTGACGCTGTGGCCACCGCCGCCTGGCTCCTAGAGTTCGGCCGGCGGCTCGGAATCGAACGAGAGCCTCGTTACCTTCGACCCGGTCACACCCGAACATCACCGATCTCATCACCAAGGCCGACGGAACGGACAAAGAATCCGAGTCGCTGCCCTGCGCAGCTTGGAATCGGAGCGGGTCGTAGCGCCCGATCGTCACGTTGCGAACCTCGGAGCGAGAGTTACGCCACTATCACCGCGTGACCCGCGCACTCGGGCCCGAGCAGCTTCTCTACTCACTCGGGCACTGGGTCCGGGCATCGTCAGAGCCCGTGCCCGACACCCGAGACAAGTCGGAACCCAATTCGTCGGCCAGCGATGACGTCGAACCCTTCCTCCGCATTGACTCCGGGTGTCACACCTCCCCTGTAGTGCATAAGCGGCCGGTGACCATCGGTGGTCAGCATCGCACGAAGGCAGGTGGCACATGTCGGCAGGCAGGCTCGGACACGACATCGACCGACTCATCGGCCAAGCACACGAACTCGCAGATCAGGGGCAGCACACCTCCGCTCTCGATCTCCTCGATACACGGTCGGCCGGTATGGGCGATGTCGAGATCGGCGTGGTCTTGACCGCGAAGGCTGACATCTGCGTTGGGGCCCATCGTTTCGGTGAGGCAGTCGAGCATGCCCGCCGGGCCATTGATCTCCTGGAGCCCAGCGATCCGAACGAAGCCCTGGCGGCACGCATGACGATGGCAGACGCCCTGTCAGACCTGGGCAATCTCACTGCTGCCGAGGCGACCTACCGAGCTGCACTCGAGCACTATTCCAGTGCGGCCGACCTCGCCGGGCAGGCCCGGGCGACCATGGAGCTGGGAACCGTCGCATCGCGCCGAGGCGATCATGCAGCTGCGGACCTGTGGTACGCAGACGCGCAGCGGCTGTACCTCGAGGCTGGCGACATCACAACGGCGCGGATCACGCTCGGCTTGAACTGGGCCACGGCCCTGCGTTACCTCGGACGAGTCCCCGAAGCCATCGAGCGACTGGATGTCGCGGAACGCCACGCCACAGCCACCGGAGTCGCCATGGTGGCCGCCCATTGCGTCTACACCAAAGCGTCCATCGCAATATCCTCGGGCGATCTGGCCGCTGGTGAAGCAGGAATGCGCACTGCCCTCGATGCGTACCGCTCGTTGAACCTCCCGACGGAGGAGGCCGACTGTGTCGACCGTCTGGGTCACGTGGCCATGTACCGGGGTGATTACGAGTCAGCAGTGGCTCACCACCAGACAGCACTCGAGATCTACAGTCGCCACGGTCTCCCCGTCCAGCGGGCAGGAGCGCAGATCAGCCTTGCCGACTGTCTCACCGGCATGGACCGTCATGCAGAAGCGGTGATCCTCGCCGGTCAGGCTGCTGCAGATCTCGACCGCCATGGCCACGCGCCTGCCGCCTGTCATGGGTTGTCGGTTGTCATCGCCGCAAGCCAGCACCTCGGGCGCATGAACGATGTGCAGGCTGCACTCGAACGGTACGAGCAGTTGGCCGCGCAGCGGGCGCTCCCAGACCCCTGGCTCGACATCGCTCGGGGTCGGGTGGCTGCCGGACAGGGCCAAGCCGACGAGGCCGAGCGGTACTTCGAGGCAGCCGTGCAGCACGGAAGCGACCAGCACGACGCGATCGCAGTCCGGGAGGCAACCGCCGAGGCCGCCGACGCCTTTGCAGCAGCAGGCATGGGTTCGTTTGCCGGACGGTGGGCCCAGCGGGCCGCTGACCTGTTCATCGCCGCAGGATCACCACACCGGGCCGTTCGCTACCGCAGCTCCTGCCCTGCGCCATGACCGACTGCGCCTCGGCGGTTCACGCAGCAGGTGGGGGCTCCACGGCCGCCCGGCTGGGGCCACGCCGGATCTCGTCCACGTAGACCACTTGGGTGGGCATCGCGTCACAACCGCACTGGGAGACGAAGGCGTTGTAGATCCCCAAATCGAAGGTGACGGTCGACGCCCCGTCCATGTTCGGCCCCTCGAGGACAGCCGCCTGGGTGCCGTCGACGTAGAGCACCAGGCGGCCCTGATCCCCCGCGGACCACGTTGCGTGGACAAGCACATCGATCCACCGACGGCTGACCTGATCCCTCGCTACGACCACCTCTCGCTCGAGGATGTCGTAGTCCCTGTCGTTGAACCGGTAGCCCAGTCCTGTCGTCATGTCCTCGATGTAGAACCGAGCGGCTGCGTCGGTGTTGAACTGGCCGAGGAACACGATGGCGTCGCCGGCGACGACTGGGTATTCGGTGAAGAAGAGTGACCATGCATACCAGACCTCCTCGCCGTCCCCCACCGAAGATCCGACCTCAGTGAGTTCGTGGCGTGAACGATCGTTCGCGCAGTCGTCGAACCCTGGGTTCGCGTTGCAATCACCGTCACGAACTTCGAATCGAAGGGCCCTGCTGCCACCCCGCACCGGATGGCCGTCTGCCTCATCGACCACGACACAGCCGTGCTCGGCGAAACCATCAGGATGCTTCAGGTCGAACGCGATGCCGGCGGCCACATCGGCGTCGAGGAGCAGCTCGCCGTTCGCACCCCGCTCGTCACCACACGGCCGTCCCGTCTCGGCCCCTGGGCCCTGCCATGGAGCCTGCACGGGCGTCGACGACTCGGAACCACACCCTGTCAGCATCATCGCCACGACGATCACTACTGCCAACCGAACCCCAGCAGCCATAGCGGCACCTTACCGAGCACTGTCGATGGAGTGCCGACCACGGTGAGGGAGCAGGGAGAGGAATCTCGCGCCGCGGCCGCCACACTGAGTGACATGTCGCCACGAGCCATGGTCCTTGGTCTAGCCGTCCTCGCTTCGACCTTGGTCGGGTGCGGCAGCGGCTCGGACACCACCAACGAACTCCTGGAAGAACTGCAGTTCAACGTCGAGGAACTGCAGTTCCAGATCGATGACCTCGCCTCCCTGATCGACGTCACCCCTGCGACCACGCCCTGGCCGGAGAGCTACCAGGCCATCTGGGTCGACGTCTGCACTCCCGTGCTCGATGAGTTCATCGATTCCGACGTTCCCTCGGCGGACCTGTGTCGGTGCACTCTCGACGGGTTGATGAGCGCCTTCGCCGTCGACGACTACGAGCGCTGGGACCAGGACGTGAAGGACGGAGCGGCGGCCCCCTACGTCACCATGTGCATGGAGGAACTGGCCAACAGCTGACGTTCCGCCGGGGTGGGCTCAGTCGACTACTGCACTAGGTTCAGCCCATGCCCGAGACCGGAGCGCACGACCGGGGACCAATCGATCGGAACCCCTTCAGTCCCGAAGCCATGGCACTGGCCGCCCGGCCCATCTCGACCGATGAGGAGCGTGCTGCCGCGTCGACCGCCATCGACGACCTTGCCCGCCACGGCTTCTGTGTGATCCCCGATGCGCTCGGGTCCGACCACCTGGCCCGAGCACGGCGGGAGGTCGACCGCTTGAACAGCGAGACCCCACCCAGCGCGTCGACCTTCGGTGGGTTCCGGACCCAGCGGGCCTTCAACCTCTTGGGCCGGTCCCGCAGCTTCGATCCCCTCGCCTCCCACCCGGCCGTCGTGGCCACCATAGAGGCCCATCTCGCCGATCAGATTCAGCTGTCCGAGACCTCGACGGTGACCCTCGGACCAGGTGAGGCTGCTCAGGTCCTCCACCACGACGACGGCTGCTACCCGCTCGCTCGCCCACACCCGCCCCTGATGGTGTCAGCCATGTGGGCCATCGACGACTTCACCGAGGAGAACGGGGCGACCCGAGTGGTGCCGGGCAGCCACCTGTGGACCGAGGTCGACCCCGAGTCCCCCACCGTTCCCCTGGAGATGCCCGCCGGATCGGTCGGGCTGTGGGACGGACGTCTCGTCCATGGCGGTGGCGCCAACCACAGCACGGAGCCTCGGCGAGGCGTCGCCGTGCTGTATGCGCGGGCATGGCTTCGCCAACAGGAGAATCAGTACCTGTGCCTCGACCCCGCCGTGGTGGCTGGGTTCGATCGTCGCTTCCAACGGCTCTTGGGGTGGTCGCTGTACGGGCCCCACACGGGGATCGTCGGGGGCCGTGACCCCAAGCATCTGCTGCCCTCGATCGACGGGTGACGACGCCCGGTGCGACTGTGAGTGCTCGCGCATCGGCCTGACCCGGCTGCCAGCATGAGGATGTGAGCGAGATCGACCTCCCGGTTGCCACCCGCAGCGCAGTCGAGACCTTCGTGGCCACCACCCTCGGGCACCTCGTCGATGGCCCCGTCGTCGGCTCTCCCACCGTGCGAGGTGGGCAGCGAGCGGCCGATGCTGCCCTGGCCCGATTCGATGTCTCGGGCTACGCGGCGCGACGCAACGAGGTCGCACCGGTCGCTCGCCGAGGCGCATCTCGGCTGTCTCCCTACATTCGTCACGGGCTGCTGTCGCTGAACGAGGTGTGGGATGCCGTCGACGGCGGTCCGGCCCGCGATGTCGCCAAGTTCAGGGACGAGCTGCTGTGGCAGGAGTACGCCCGCCATTGGTACGCCCGTCTGGGCCGAGCGACGGGGGCACCGACCCGGTTCGCACCCGCCTCCACTGCCCCAGGCGACGGCTGGGACCGCATGCTCCCGTGCCTCAACATGGTGGTCGAGGAGCTGGAGCAGCATGGCTGGCTGGTGAACCAGGCCCGCATGTGGCTGGCCAGTGAGTGGACGGTTCGGCACGGTCAGGACTGGCGTCGGGGTGAGGGCCGTTTCTTTGCCCACCTCCTGGACGGTTCCCGCGCTGCGAACCGGCTCGGCTGGCAGTGGGCCACCGGCCTCGGCTCATCCAAACCCTACGGATTCAGTCGCTGGCAGGTGGAGAAGCGGGCCCCCGGCCTGTGCGCCGATTGTGCCCACCGCTCGGCGTGTCCGATCCAGGACTGGCCCGACGATCCACAGCGGCTGCCCGTGCCCTGGCCCAACGAGGTCGACCTCACCGGCCCCACGGACGCCGTCCATCACGGGCCAGCCGAAGCAGTGTGGCTGACCGCAGAATCCCTCGGGGTCGGTGACCCGGCGCTGGCTGCCAATCCTCGACTCCCGGCCGTGTTCGTCTTCGACGAACCCCTCCTGGTTCGCCTCCGTCTCGATGCCAAACGTCTGGTCTTCCTGACCGAAACCCTGTCCGAGTTGGCCGAGGAGCGACCAGTGCAGGCATACCTGGGTGATCCGACCGAGGTACTCGCCGGGATCCCTCTGGCCGCAACCCATGCTCCGGTGCCGGGCTTCGCCCGCAGGTCCCGTCAGCTGAATCTGGTGGCGGTCCACCCTTGGCCGTGGTTGCGGACTCCCCGGGCCGGATCTGTTCGCTCGTTCACCGCCTGGCGCAAGCGGGTGGAGGGGCGATGACCCCGCCGGCGGCACCGAAAACCTGCAAGTCGTGTGGTCGGACCATGCAGTGGCGTCGAGCCTGGGCGGCTATCTGGGACGAGGTCCGCTATTGCTCGGAGCGGTGTCGCAAACGAAAGATACGACCCGTCGATCGCCAGCTCGAGAGCGCCATGCTCGACCTGCTCGACGCGCGCTCGCAAGGGGCAACGATCTGTCCCAGCGAGGCCGCCCGGGTCGTTGATCCCGAACGATGGCGCACCTTGATGGAACCTGCCCGTGCGGCGGCACGTCGACTGGTGGCAGGCGGCGAGGTCGTGATCACCCAGAAGGGTCGGATCGTCGACCCCTCCACAGCCAAGGGTCCGATCAGGGTCCGTCGCGTCTGAGCCCGGACGGGCACCCCTAACCAGCGGCTCATCTTTACGGGGCGCCGACCGATTGTGACAGGGGCCTTTGCCCTCGCACCCGATGCACCAGCGGGGAGAGTCGTGAACCGCCCATCGACACCCGAACCACAACCCTCACCAGCTCTTCACGAGCCGAGCCGGATTGCCGCGCTGTCCACCGCCCTCGAGCCGGCACGTCACAAGCTGATCGGACACCCCGTCTACCGGGGCATCACCACCGAGTCCGACCTCCACACCTTCATGGAGCATCACGTCTTCGCAGTGTGGGACTTCATGTCGCTACTCACCGCCCTGCAGCGTCAACTCAGCTGTGTCGAGGTTCCCTGGGTTCCCGTTGGAGACCCCCATCTCCGGCGGTTGATCAATGACATCGTGCTCGCTGAGGAGAGCGACGAGAACGGCGCCGGCGGATACAGCTCCCATTTCGAGCTGTACGTGGCCGCCATGGAGCAGTGCGGGGCCGACATCGGCCCGGTCTCTGCCTTCATCGACGAACTCGGTCGGGGCACCCAGGTAGGTCAGGCCTTGGAGTCATGCGGCGCCCCGCCAGCTGCGGCCGAGTTCTGTCGTTCCACCATGGCCATCATCGAAACTGAAGCCATCGCTGCCGTCGCTGGCGCGTTCACCTTCGGACGAGAGGACCTCGTCCCCGACATGTTCCGGGAGATCGTCGAGGATCTGCGTGCGGGCAGCTTGGCCCACTACGACACGTTCGTCTACTACCTCGATCGCCACATCGAAGTTGACAGCGACGAACACGGGCCCATGGCGTTCCGGATGGTCGACGAGCTCTGCGGGGAGGACCAGAGCAGATGGGGTCAGGCCGCCGGGGCGGCGCGTGCCTCCCTCGAGAGTCGAGTTCGTCTATGGGACGGCACGTTGGCCGAGATCGAACGGCGACGGACCCACAGCACGACGGCCTCCTCGACTTTCTGAGGCCCCACCCACAGCAGCCGAAACACACCGCTGCCGTGACACACCGGCGTCAGGCCGAGACCCCCCGAGCCCCAGCGGGGGCACACGCCGTGGGAACCGCCCCGGGATGCAGCCACCCGAGGTGCCACCGCCCAGGCCCACGCCTGCCCGGCTGATCTCGGCGACCAATTACGCTGATCCCATGGACGTGGGGCTTCAGGGGTCGGTGATTCGGCGGCAGGGTGACACCAGGCCCCTCGCCGAGATCTACCAGGGGGTCGTCGACCTCGCAGTGGAGGCCGAACAGCTCGGGTTCGACTTCTTCTGGGCCGGGGAACATCACTTCGCCCCCAACCAGTGGAATCCCTCTCCCCTGCCCATCCTCGCTGCGATTGCGGCCCGCACCTCGACCCTGCGATTGGGCACCAACGTCATCGTGGCGCCGTACCACAACCCCATCCGTCTGGCCGAGGACGTGGCCACCGTGGACCTGCTCTCGGGGGGTCGCCTCGATGTGGTGCTGGGCACGGGGTCGATCCGCGACGAGTTCGAGACCTTCGCTGTTCCCGAACAGGAACGCTGGGGGCGAACCTTCGAGACCCTCGAGATCCTCCGACGCTCTTTCTCCGAGGATCAGTTCGACCACGCGGGGCGTTACTTCGAGTTCCCCAACATCCGCATGACGACCAGGCCCGTACAGGATCCACTGCCGCTGTGGATGGCCTCGGCTGGGCCCAAGACCATCGCCCGGGTCGGGGCAGCCGGCTACCACCTCCAAGTTCCGGTCATGGCCGCTGTCGACGAGTTCTGGGAGATCTACCGGTCGGCTGCCAAGGCGGCCGGCCACGATCCCGACGCCAAGAACTTCCACGTCTTCACGGGCGGCCATGTCGCCCCCCAGTGGACCGACGAGGAAGCCGCTGGCTACGAGGCCCGCACCCGGGCTTTCATGAGCTTCTACTCCACCAGGGAAACCGTGTTCGCCGGCACCGCCCACGACGTCGAAGAAGAACACCCGGCCTCGACCGGGGTCACGGGAACCCCCGATGAGGTACTGGCCAAACTGGAGACGACCATCGGCTCCAGCACCCTCACCCACCTGGGATGGTCGCTGGGTCCGCCAGACTCCCTACGACTCTTGGCTCGCGAGGTGATTCCCACCGTCAAGACCTGGGGCCGAACCCCGGTCCGGGGCGGGTCATGATGCGATGAGCGGCGTCGGGATCTTCCGCTTCGACGATGTGGATCGCGACCTGGACTTCCGGCCTGCCGATCCGACCGCAGCCACGTCCCTGTCTGCCAGCGACGTGGCGTCGTTCAACGAGCGCGGCTTCATCAGCCCGCTGCCCTTTCTCGCCGGCCCCGAGGTCGACCAACTTCGGGACTACGTCGACTGGCTGGTCGACGAGGTGCTCTCCGCCGACGATCAGCGCAACAGCTACTCGATCAACCAGTACCACCGGGTGTGCGCGACGGTGCACGACCTGGTCACCCACCCGACCCTGGTGGGCTACGCCACCGATCTGCTGGGAGACGAGGTGGTGTGCTGGAGCACCCACGTGTTCTGCAAGCTCCCAGGCGACGGGATGGAGGTGCCCTTCCATCAGGACGCGAACTACTGGCCGTTCGACCCGGCGAGCTCGGTGTCGGTGTGGATCGCCATCGACGACGTCGACGAGGGCAACGCCGCCATGCAGTTCGTGCCCGGGAGCCACCTCGGGGGCGGGCTGCATCATGTCGAGGTGCCCCTCGACGGCTCGGTGGTGTTGAACCGAACGATCGAGGACCGATCCTTGCTCGTGGACCCCTTCGTCAACGAACTCAGGGCCGGGCAGGTGTCGCTCCACAGCGATTTGCTGCTGCACGGTTCCACCGCCAACACCTCACAGCGGCGGCGGGCGGGGTATGCCGTGCGCTACCTGTCGGCGTCAGCCCGCTCACACGACCCCGACTGGACCAAGGCGGCCGTCCATGTCGGAGCCGGCGACCCCGGTGGCTACTGGCCGAACACTTCCCGGCCGGCCGGTGAGGAACCGCACCGGATGGCCGGATTCCGCGGTGGCTTCGACGGCACGGTCTGATCGGGCCCATCCGGGCCAGGATTAGCCTCGCGCCCATGGCATCGATCCAATGGGCCGACAACAAGGCCCACGAACTCCGAACCCTCGCCGAGCAGGGCGCCGTGGTCATCGCCCCGGTCGCCGCCCTCGAGCAGCACGGTCCGCATCTGCCGGTGCAGGTGGACAGCCGCCTGGCCACCGAGGTGTCGCACCGGGCGGCCGTCAAGGCCCAGTCCCAGCGGCCGACCGTGGTCCTGCCCGTGGTGTGGTCAGGCCTTTCCGAGCACCACATGCCGTTCGGGGGGACCATCACCGTGGACTACCCCACGATGTACGCATTGTTCCGCTGCATCGTGGACAGTGTCCGCCGCCACGGCTTCCGACACGTGGTGATCCTCAACGGGCACGGAGGCAACATCGACGCCTCGAAGATGATGGCCCAGGATCTCTCGATGGAAATGCCCGAGATGACGCTCGTGGCCACCACCTACTGGCTCGAGTCCCAGGCTGCCCTGGCCGAGATCCTCGAGGACCAACGGGCAGTACTGCATGCCGGGGAGGCCGAGACCTCGATGATGCTGCGCCTCGCCCCCGACCTGGTCGACGACAGCGACCTGGCCGCCCACCGCACGGAGGCCGACCTCGGCTTCCTTTCAGCCGGTGAGGGGTCCTACCGGTGGCGGAACCTGGCCGCCGTCACGCCGAACGGAGTGCTGGGGGATCCCAGCTCAGCCAGCGCCGAGAAGGGCGAGCGCCTGCTCGAAGCTGCCTCGGACGCCCTTGCCGCCCTCATCACCTCGCCCGACACCTGGGCGCCCGCCCCCGACCTGCGGGCAGAGGACACGGGCGGGGTGCCCTTCCGTCGAGGGTGATCGGCCTCCTCTGTCCGTCACTAGGGTGACCGGATCTGATCACCGACCTGGGGGTTTTGAGCCATGGCTGTCACTGTTGACGTGTCGTACCCGAGCGAGGGAGTAGGGCTGGTCGTCTTTGCCGATCCGCCCCGCAACTTCGGCAGCGGCGAGCTGGCCGAGCGTCTGATGGACGCCGTGCACGCGGTCGAACAAGCCGGCTGCCGGGTATTCGTGCTGGCCTCGGACACCCCCGGCTACTTCATCGCCCACTGGTCGCTGCAGTTCATCATCGATCGGCAGCGAGCCATCGCCGCGGGCGGCCACGCGACTCCCCCGCCCGTTCCCCGCATCTTCGAGGAGATCGCAGCCCGTCCCATCATCTCCATCGCCGCCAACAACGGGCAGGCGTGGGGCGGCGGAGCCGAGCTGTCGTGGGCCTGCGACCTACGGATCGCCGCCGCCTCGGCCACCTATGGGCAACCGGAGGTGGGGTTGGGCATCATCCCCGGCGCCGGGGGCACCACCCGCTTGTCCCGCCTGATCGGCCCGACGAAGTGCCTCGAGATGATCCTCGACGGGCGCCCGATCAGCGCCCAGGAGGCGTTGCAGCTCGGGGCCATCAACAAGGTGGTACCCGACGACGAACTCCGTCAGTCCGCCATCGACTGGGCCACCCACATCGCCCGCTGGCCCGCCTGGTCCCTCGAAGCCTGCAAGCGGAGCTTCTACGAGGGGCGGGACCTTCCCCTGGACGCGGCCGGACGCAACGAGTCGCACATCTTCTTCGGGGTAGCCCGACGGGAGGATTCGCTCGATCTGATGACCGAAGTCCAGGCCCGCTACGACGCCGGACAGGATTCCTACGACGCCATCGGCCTGCCCCGTCCGGGGTCCGACGGCTGAGCCTCGGTCCCCGGCACCGACCTCAGACGGTCGGCCAGTAGCTCAGCGGTCGCGCCTCAGGGGGTGGAACGCGCCGCCCCTCCAGCTGGCGCAGGTCCTCGACCAGCACCCGACGGGTGTCGGCGGGGTCGATCACCTCGTCGATGCGCAGGGTGCCGGCCGCCTCGTAGGGAGAGGTTGCATCGCTGATTTCTTCGACCAGTCGCCGCCGTTCGACGGCGGCTGCCTCAGGGTCGAGGTCGGCCAGTCGGCCCGCGAAGGCCACGTTCACCCCCACGTCGGGGTCCATGAAACCGATCTCGGCACCGGGCCAGGCGTAGATGCCCGACGACCCGAGTCCCGATCCGTTCATCGCAGGGAAGGCCAGGCCGAATCCTTTACGGATGGTGACGGTGAGGGTGGGTGCTGTCATGTTGGACAGCGCTTCCACGAACCGGATGGCCAGGGACAGGATGCGGTTGTGTTCGACAGCCTTGCCGACCATGAAGCCCGGCACGTCCATCAGGAAGATGACGGGGATGTTGTAGGCGTCACACAGGGTCATCAGCCGCACCCCTTTGCGGCAGGCATCGGGATCGAGGACCCCTGCACTGAACATGGGGTTGTTGGCGATCACCCCGACGGTGTGGCCGTCGAGGTGGCCGAGCCCGGTGGTGAGGTTGCGGGCGTAGAGGGGTTGCAGCTCGAAGAAGCTGCCCTCGTCGAGGAGGGCCCCGCAGAACCGGCGCATGTCGTAGCCCCTGGTCCGCTTGGCCGGAACGAGCTCAGCCAACGACGGGTCGGGGTCGAGCGACGCCCGACTGTCCGCCCGCGGAGCCGGGGTCCACGCGTTGGGGGGCAGGTACGACAACCAGCGGCGGACCGCGGCATACGCCTCGTCGTTGGTGTCGACTCCGAGGTCGATCTGTCCGGTCAGCCGGGCGTGGACGTCGACCCCACCCAGCTCTTCGAAGCCGATGACCTCCCCCGTTGCGATCTCGAAGACCCGGGGCGAGGTGACGGCCATCACGGACCCACGAACCTGCACCACGAAGTCGGAGTACGCAGCCTCGAAGGACGAGCCGCCGAAGCTCTGTCCGACGATCACCGTGGCCATCGGCACCCGGCGCCGCCGGCGGGCGATGTCGCTAGTCATGGCATCGGCGATGCCCTCGGAGCCGATGAGGTCGGGGATGCGACCACCACCCGTCTCACCGATGTAGACGTAGGGCATGCCCCGCTCGAGGGCCCGTTCGAACAGACGAGACACCCGGCGGCTGCCCACGATGGCGCTCGACCCCCGCTTGACGGTGATGTCGTCACCGACGATGGCCACCGGTCGGCCGTCGATGGTGCCCTCCCCACCGACCTTGCCGTCCCCGGGGGTACTTCCCCTGTCCTCGAGGCGCATGGAACGGCTGAAGGTGCCCAGTTCGCGGAACGAACCGTCGTCGAGCATCCCGTCGATGTGGTCTCGAATGGTGGCTGTGCCCGCCTCGTGCATGCGGGCCACCTTGGCCGCGCCGCCCATCTCCTCCCGGATACGTTGCGTTCTCGCAGCCAGGTCGGCGACCGGGTCGGTCTGGATCTCTTCATCCGTGCCCACGTCAGCCACCCACGACCTGCGAGACGCACGAGTCGATCACGCCCTGCATGTCGATGCCCGTCTCTTCGCCCCGCAACATCTTCTGTTCGGCCTCGGCGAACTCGGTGAAGGAATAGCGACGCTCGAACTCGGTCAGGGTGCACGAGCAGTAGTCCTGCGCCAGATCGGCACCGGCCCCCGCCGCCTCAGCGTTCAACACACAACTGTCCGTGTAGGCCCTGCGGTTCACGGCTGGCCATGCATCACCCGCAGCCCCCGCACCACTGTCACTGCCGTTGTCGCCGCTGCAGCCGACCAACAGACACCCCGCCGCCAGAACGATCGAACCCAAGATGAAGCGCATGGCGCGAGGCTAGGCCACACACCCCGACGACGAGGTTCCTTGACATCGAGCCGGCGCTCGGCGACCGTTGCCCACCGTGGGGGCCGACACGCTGGGGTGGTTCATCTGGGTTCTGCTGGCCGCCGTCACCGTCGTGGTGGTGGCTCCGCCACTTCGACGGCGACGTCATCTCACCCGGATGGTGGCCGAGCACAGTCACGCCCTGGCTGCACTGACGGCACTCAACGGCGAGTTCGGTCCCCTCGTGCGCGACGTCGGGGTCCTGCGCCTTCGCTTCGGGTTCCGGACCGACTCCAAGGCCAAATTCGATCGCTTCCGGTTGTCCGATGCCATGCTCGACGAGGTCGACGAGATCGAGGAACGTGTGTTGTTCGATGTAGAGCGTCGACTCGCTGCAGTCGAGGAATACGAGGGCTACGACGACGCCTGCCGTGACGTCGCATCACGATTGCTGGGGAACACCCGGATCGAGGGCGTGGACCAGCGTCGCTTCGACGAGGTCGAGGCCAAGCGGTTCCGCAAGGCGAAGCTGCCGCGGCCCCAATGCCGAGCCTCCGTGGTCGGCACCGTCGCCTACACCAGCCCGAAAGGTCGCAACTCGTACCGGCGCAGCGTCGAGTGGTCGTTCGAGGAGCTGGTGACCAACCTCGCCGAGCTTGCACAGCGGGACGAGCGCCGCTCCCGGATCGCTGCCGAGCGACGGAAGATGACAAGTCGTATGCGGGTCGACGTGCTCCGCCGCGACGGGTACCGCTGCCAGATGTGTGGTCGACAGGCAGCCGACGTCGAGATGCACGTGGATCACATCGTGCCGGTCTCGCGGGGCGGCACGACGGAGATCTCCAACCTCCAGACCCTGTGCATCGACTGCAACCTCGGAAAGAGCAACCGCTTCAGCGGCTGACGCAGCCACGTCGGTCGCCGCACCGGGCTCGCCAAGCCGCGCTCAGCACACTCGATTCCCGTCCACGTCGCTGACCTTGCGTGATCAGGCCGGACCACCACGGGGGCGCCGAGGGAGGCCATCGATACCCGAGGGGCCTTCACCGGAGCCACCCGCGGGTCGTCGGGGCAAGCCCTCAACACCGGGCGAGTCGTCGTTCCTCATACGTCGCAAACGACGAGCCGAGTCCTCGTCGGCACCCGGCGGGGCCCCGATCGCCAACGACGGGCCTGCCGGGTTGAGAGCCTGTCGCCGACCTACCGGTACGCGACGTCGACCCAGGGCGACGGCACCCGCAATCACTGCGGCTCCGCCAGCCAGGAACATCAACTTCAAGGGAGAGTTCCCTGAGGAACTCGACACCGCGTAATCGACAGTCCCGGCGACGAGGTTGCCGAACGGGTCCATCACCTCAACCTGGGCGAGCCCTTCCCCATCGCCAACCTGGCCCAGATCGAGGACTGCCACACCGTTCTCGTCAGCTGTCGCGCTGACCACACCCGCCGAGGTCTCGACAGTGACCACTGCACCAGGTTCGGTTGCGACCGTGAGCATCAACTGGCCACCTGCTGCGAGGCCCTTGTCAACATCGACCCTGAACTCGGGCCCGACGGTGTCGGTGGAGCCAATGACCACGACGGGGGGAGACGCCTGACCGAGGACATCAAGGGCCACTACCTCGATGGTGTGTTCGCCGTCATCCAACGTCAGTTCGAGGGTGGCGACGCCGGCCTCCAGCTCGATGGGCGAGCCTGCCTGCCCATCGATCGAGGCGACGACGGCCACTCCCTGCGATGCCACGGTGGCAAGCCATACAGGCGCCCCCGGTTCGGACTCGACGCTGACCTCGGCGATCTGCGGTGGTGAGACCTCAACTGTGAAAGCCTGTCGTTCCGGGCCAGTCTGATTCCCCACCGCATCAGTGGTGAGCCATTCGATCTCGTAGCTACCGTTGGCCAAGAGGCGCTGCACTTCGCCGACGCCTTCGTTGCCGACGCGGACCGCCAACTCCTCCTGCATCGGTCCCGTCAGCACAAGGGTGACCGTGGAGCCCTCCTCGGATGAGACGCGGAACACCGTCTCCGGATCGCTGGCCGTCCCCGTCAAGACCCCGATCACTGCCGCGGCCGGGGGCACGCGGTTGACCTCGACGGTGAACCTCGCGCCCGTCGAGGTGTTGCCCGCGGCATCAGTTGCCGTGGCCCTCAACCGATGCGAACCCTCTCCTAGGCGCAGCGTCCTCGTCGTAGCAACGGGCCCGAATCCCTGGCTGGTCCACTGGTCGATCAACGAACCATCCCCTGCGAAGACCTGCACAAGGGCGCCCGCTTCTGCCCCTACGCTGATGGATGGCGCAACGCTCGCCGAGCCATGCGTCACTGACACGGTCGGACTCGGTGGCGGCCTCGTGTCAGGCGGCTCGGTCGTCGGAGCTGGTGCGGGAGAAGGCGACGGCGACGGGCCGCTGCCCCGGTGACAGTGGTAGGGCTGCGACCCGGCGTGACACCCGTAGCGATCGAGACCGCCCGAGTGCGCCGCCGCAGGCTCGAGGGCCAACCCAAACGAGACGAAGGCAGCCAGAACGAGGATCACTGCGCCCAACCTCCGCCCTCGGCGACGGCACGTGGAGCGATTGGCCAACTTCACCGAACACCTATCGCCCCGCCCACTGCGACCTGGCGCTGAGGGGCGGCGATCCGTGATGCCGGGCAATGACGTCATATATGTCTATCGGTCATTTTCGATCAAGGTGAGATGCCGAACTCTTCGAAAATGTGGCTCTCCCGGGGCGGGCCTCCGGCCACGAAACGGTAGCTGCCAGTCGCCCTAGCGAGTGCCTCGGCGGATCCCTACTGTGTTCGCCATGAGTTCGGATCACGCCGAACAAGCTGGCGCCGCAACTTCGTCGGCCTTGACTGCCGCGGGTTGCCGGTACCTCACCACCCGCCAGCAATGGGATTGTTCCAACGTCGATCTTCGTGGCCTCGATCTCCGAGGCGCGCAGCTGTACCGGGCCCGATTGGACGGAGCGCTCCTCCAAGGGGCCAACCTGAGCGGGGCCAACCTCACCGGGCAGAACCTCCGTGGACACAACCTGCGAGATACGGACCTCTCCGGGGCCCACCTCATACGGGCCGACCTGAGCAAGGCGAATCTGTCCGGCGCAAACCTACGAGGAGCGAACCTGACGCGAGCCGACCTGAGCGGCGCCAATATCTCCGGGGCGGACCTCACTGGCGCCCGCCTGCCACCTGACTACGAGCGCGTGGTGATCGATACACCCAAGCCGCCGATCGCCCAGCCGAGCACACGCCGCCGCAACGCGAAGCAGCCAACTGCTGACACCGGGCAAACGAAGGGACGAGCCACCGACTCGACTGACGACGAGCAGACACGGCGAGGAGGCTCCGCGGGGAGCCCCCGGCACCTCGTCACATCGACGCTCATTGCCCTGGCGGTCGGCGCTGCAGTGTGGCGCTTCGGGGGTGGTGTGCCGGGTGGGGTGGCGATCGCTGTCGTAGCCGGTATCACCATGTGCACGGTCGCCTTGTTCGGGTACCGCGCCGTACGGCGAAGTCGCTTGTCACGCGTCGTGGACCTCCGAAGTCGCGCGCTCGCAGCATTGAGCACCATCAACGACGGCCACCGTCGCGAGCTCATCGCGCCAGAACCCATCAATCTCAGGTTCGAGTTCAGAGTTGACACGAAGGGCAAGTTCGACAACTTCGACCTCGACGCAGCGATGCTCGACGAGATCGCCACGCAAGAAAACTCCTTGGCCTTGACCATCGAGCAACATGTTGCGGCAGCAGCCCTCCACGAACGGTACGAGGAGGCCTGTAAAGCTGCCGAGCAGCTTTTGGGCAGCACCCAAGCGGCCGAGTTCGGCCAGCGACGCTTCGATCGTGTCGAGGTACAACAGTTCGCCAGAAACAAACTCCGGCGGCCCTCATCGCCTGCGCAGGTCCTCGGGGCGGTGAGCTACACCAGCCCGAGGGGCCGAAACTCCTACCGACGACGACGCGAGTGGGCACTTCCCGACATCAAGGCGGCACTCGTCCGACTCGATACGCAGCGTCAGACCAGATCGAGAATCCAACTCGAACGAGACAAGATGACCCCCTCGATGAGGGTGGACGTATTACGGCGAGACAACTACACCTGCCGGATGTGCGGACGCAGTGCCGCAGATATCGAGTTGCACGTCGATCACATCAGGCCCGTCTCCAGGGGTGGCCTCACGGAGATGGACAACCTGCAAACACTGTGCCGGGACTGCAACCTCGGTAAGGGCAACCGATTTACCGGCTGACTACCTGGCGGGCCAGGCAACCGCCGTCAGCCATGAGCCGGGCCCCGGGCTCCCCTCGCTAGCCTCGGATGGGGCAGGCGCACCCACCGGCGGGACCGGTGGCGACGACAAGGTGGTGGCACCCGTGCCCGATTGGTTCAAAGACGAGTACTTGGGCATCGAGGTGGAGCAGTACCTGGGCGTGGCAGTGCTGGCCTGCCTGGCCGCGCTCGTTCAGTTGCTGCTCGTACGCCTCATCTCCCTGGTCGTCCACCGCCGCTACGCGGGAGCGGACCTGACCTTCTGGGACCTCGAGCGCCGCCGTCTGAACAGAGGGATCCTGCTGCTGGCCCTCGGGGTGACGCTCCTGGTTGGGTTCCCCACCCTGGACTTCTCGCCGAACGTGACGGACGTGGTCGACCAGGCCGCCAGCTTGATGGCCGCTGCGGGACTGATCCTGGTCGCGTTCCGAGCCATCGACATCTTCGTGGACGTGCTGGCCAAACGGGCGGCCGACACCGAGACGATGCTCGACGACAGCCTCGTTCCCTTGATGCGGACCTCGCTACGGATCTTCGTTGCCATCATCGGGATGCTGTTCGTGCTGCAGAACCTCGACGTGAACGTGTCGTCCCTGGTGGCCGGCCTGGGACTGGGCGGTCTCGCCATCGCCCTGGCCGCCCAGGACACGGTGCGCAACGTGCTGGGAGGGGTCACGATCTTTGCCGACAAGCCCTTCGAAGTCGGTGACTGGGTCGTGGCCAACGGCATCGAAGGCACGGTGGAGACGGTCGGATTCCGCTCGACCCGGGTCAGGACCTTCTACAACTCGCTGGTCAGCGTGCCCAACGGCAACCTCATGGAGGTCGGTATCGACAACATGGGGAAACGTCGGTGGCGGCGCTACAAGACAACCCTGGCCGTGGGCTACCACACCACCCCCGACCAGATGCAGGCCTTCGTGGAAGGCATCCGAGCCATCATCCAGGCCAACCCGGGGATGCGGCAGGACTATTACATCGTCGAGTTCCACGGGTTCGGCGCAGCCAGCCTCGACGTCCTCGTGTACTGCTTCATCGATGCCCCTGACTGGACCGATGAGCTGCGCACCCGCCACGTGCTCAACCTGGACATCATGCGGCTGGCTGAGTCGCTGGGTGTCGACTTCGCATTCCCGACCCAGACCCTGCACATCGCCGACATGCCCGGACAACCCCGCCAGCTGGCGCCGGTGCCCGACCGCGAGCAGTTGCGGGCCGTGGTCGACTCCTTCGGCCCGGGGGGCGAGCGCGGCCAACGCATCGACCGCCCGATCAGCGATGGCCACGACAGCCGTTTGGAGAGCCCGTTCGGTCAGGCCGACGAGGACGGCTGACCCGACGACACCGGGCTCATGTGATCAGCCGGACGATCTGCCAGGCCAGGACCGCGCTGCCGAGCAGTCGTCGCCACGGGTTCACTCCCCTGAGTAGTTCGTCGGCGCCCCAGTACCCCCACAGTCCGACGACGACGCACCCGGCGATGCGCACCACTGGCGAGGTATCCGGGGAAAGGGCGACGAGTAACCACCCGGCGGCGATGCCCCACAGGGGCCAATTGGGGAACTGGGCAACAGTTATCTCTCCGGTCTCTCGGTTCTCGAACCACCACCGTGGTGACAACACCCGCATGACACCAGTGTGCCGGGAGGACCCGACCCTCTGCCCCGCCGTCCTGCTCGGGCGCAGGCACGCAGCCCTGCGGCGTTGTCAGTGGTGCTGAAGTGCTCAAGGATGACGGGGTTGGGCCGACGGTCAGCAAAAGGGTGTTGTGTCCCCTCGACGTGATCTGGAGATCGCCCATGTCGAGCTTCTGTCCCCACTGCGGCAGCGGTGCCGAACCCGACAACCGGTTCTGCGGTTCGTGTGGCGGGTCGCTGGAGAGCGCACCGAACCACTCTGTTTCCGCACGCCAGCCGGCTACCGAGCCGACCGCCGCGCCCTCCGAGGTCGGCCGTGCCGTCGACCCAGATGCAACCCAGCCCATCGGCCGTTTCATCCGTCGACGACTGCTCCTGCAACTGATTTCCGGCGTCATAGCGGTCGCCGGTTCGGTGGGGGTTGCCGCCATCACCCTGCGGGTGCTCGGCTCCGACGCCGATGCATCGACCACGGCGAGCGAGAACGGAGCATCCAGCACCGCGGCGACCTCGGAGCCCGCTCCGGAGGAAGCCGGAGGGTCCTCAGCGCCGACCGCGACGGTGTCCTCCTCCGACAACCGTCCCTCGAAGATTGCTGCTGGCACCTCTGCGGTCGACCCGTCGAGGGAGGAAGTGGAGCCGTACCGGGACCTGCTCGTCGAAGCGTTCTCGACCGATGGAGACCTGACGTACGACCAGGCGGTGTGTGTCGTGGATGCGATCCTGCCCAACGCCGGGGTCGATCAGCTCCGACGCATGCTCGAAGCGCAGGACGAGACCGATCTGACCGAGGCAGACCATGCCCTCCTGATTGAAGCACTCTGGCAGTGCCTGTGAGGCCCCAATCCGGGGCGTCGCCCACCAGGCCTGAGGCAGCCCCTGCCGGCATGATCGGCAGGGATGCGACCGCAGCGGTTGCGGGCTCCGGACCGGGTGGGCTGTGAGATGGTGATCGGGCGCCTGCGTGCCAGCGTGTTCGGGGCCATCACTGGAGCGTGCTCGGCGGCCGGCGGCTACCTCGTTGCGGTCCAGTACGGCGTCGCCGTGTTCGCAGCCGACACCATGGCAACGAGAGCGGCCCTCGCTGCTGCCATCGGAGGCATCGTTTCGCCGACCTTCGCCCACAATCTTGGGCTGTGGTGGTCCAGGCGACGGGGACGTAGGTCGGTCCTGGCGGCCGGGGTCCTGGTGCTTGCTGCAGGTATCGCGATCACGATGGTCCGAACTGATCCCGCTGCTGCGCAGACGGGCACCTGGGGTGTCGAGGCGGGACCGTGCACCTTCGGCCTGGGAGGCCGAACCCTGGACGACCCTTCCGGCGGTTGGTTCGTGCAGGTCGGCGACCAACCGAGCGTCACGATCGACACGACGGGCCGAGTCTGGCGAGTGGACGGGCGGACCGGTGAGACCATCGGGCCAGGTGAGGTGTGGGCCTTCCCCTCCTTGGACCTCGACGTGACGGTCGACCGCTCGGCGATGCACCCCGATGCGGGTGACGAGCAGAGCTTCCGCGGCGTGGTGACGGGGTACCCGGTCGCCGTGTCGGGCACCCCCGCTTCCAGCGATGACCTGGAGCGGTTCGGAACCCTCATCGGAGCTGACCTCGACCCGACCGACATACCCCCCGGGGTGACCCACATCCCCCTCGATCGCGCCGGGGGATTGGCGAGCGCCCTGGGGTATCTCCAGCGGACCGGCGAGCCGCGAGTCGACATCTTCGAGTCCGGGACGGGGACCCGGAATCGATCGTTTCCCGACATGATCGACGTGGTGTACGACAACGGCGGCGCGGGATTGGTGGGCGGCGGCCTCCACGTGATCGTGGTCGAGGTGCAAAGCATCAGCCCGTTCTTCGTAAGTGTCCTCGACAACAGTTTTTCGTGCTCGTATTCGATCGTGGTGTGGGTTCCCGTGCTCGATGGGACCCAAGGAGGCTCTGCTGCATGGTTCAACGACCCTGCCGGAGCGCTCCGCGGCATCTGGGAGCGCCTGACCACCGCCGACCCCGACGGCAACCCGCTCGACAACCCGTACGGCTTGGCATCAGGTGGGTTGTCGATCGCGGGACTCGTGGCCAATCTGGTGCACCTCATCTCGATCTTCCGCTCGTCCCAGGGTGGCCTCCCCACCGCGGGGCGCCCGGCCGCACCCCAACCGAACACGCCACCCCCAACGGCCCCGTCGGCTGCGCCCACAGCGGCCCCTGCCCCGGGCCCGCAACCCCGACCAGCGATCCGACCATCCCCTGTCCCACCGCCCCCGACCGAGGAGGTCTCAACCTGGGACCTGTGGTGGGAGGAGAACCTGAAGAGCGTCGATGAGCTCACCGAAGCTGTCACCTCACTTCCCGGCAAGATCTCCGACGGCATCGGTCGCTCCGTGGATCAACTCGGCAGGGACATCGGTCAGCTGTCCCGAGAACCATTGGGTGACACGGTCAAGGGGGTCAGCTCGGCAACGTTCGAGCAGGGCGCAAACCTGCTGTTCGGGGGCTTCGCCGGATCCGGAGAGGCAGCCGGAGAGCTGTGGGACGGTGTGCGCAACGACACCGGCCAGACGTTTCGTGACCTCGCAGACGCCACCGTCGCCGCCCTCTACGAGGGACTCGGCATCAAGGGCATTGTCGACAGCCAGGACACCGAAAGCACCACCACCGACCGGGTCGGTAACTTCCTCACCGTTTTTGTGACATTGGTGTCGATGCGAGGCGACCTTCGGGCTCTGCGCATCGACACCAAGGCCCACACCCTCGTCAACTCCATGCGGCCGAAGACCGGGCAGCTACGGGGGGCCGCCGAAGCAGCCCGGAATACGGCCGAGAACGCAGCAGACTTTGCCAAAAATCGCGAATCCTGGGACCGGGCCAACAAACTCGCCGAGGGTCGTGCCAGCCGCTTTGCCCGCACCGAGCCGGGCAGCGTGCCGGAGCGGGACATCATGCTGGAAGCGCTGAAAGAATCGCCGGGCACCCTTGCCCACAAGCGTCTGATGACCGGACCACCCGACGTTCGCCAGAGGTACATCGATGTCAGAATCCGCTTCGACAACGACCTGACCGACGGGATGGCCAGCGCTGCGGCCCCTGGTGGTCCGTTGACCAAGGTCGAGGATCTCTTCGGTGATGACATCCCCGCAGCCACCCGGGAGCGAGCCGGGAAGTGGAACGTGTCGGCCTACCGAACGGAGGGCGGTGACCTCGTCGAGGTGTACAGCCCGTCAGGCAGCCGACTTCCTGGGAACGACATCGACAAGACGGTGGTCATCCATCGAGCCGACGGCTCCCTTGTCGAACCTTCCACCGCGGAGATCAACCGATTCGCCGACGAGGCACTGGATGGCATGGGGGTGTCCCAGACCCGCCATCAGCTCCGCATCGAGGGAAACGGGCCCGACTCACCCGAAATCATGTCGGGCAAGTTCATCAACCCCCGCCCGGGAGATGCCCCACCGACGGTGCCCGAGTCCCGTCAGTTTGGTGGTGTGACCCAACACAAGGCCAACGATCCAGGTGGAGGGGGCAATCTGTCAGGATCGTTGAACGAGCAGCAACGCCAGATGGGCAAGCAGGTGAACCGCGCAACGGCCACGGCCAGCAATCTGGACAGCAGCGCAGCCCGTTCCGTTGGTGCGCCGAGCCCGGCCCAGCTCGTGGCGGCCGAGATCGATGCCATGCCGAACCTGGCCCCACACGTCAAAGACCACATGCTCGCCGTCATCGGTCAGAGCAACCCCGAGCGCATCCGCGACATGGTGGCGCAGCTCGAGGCGCTGGCCGACCTGCCCCCGCAGCATCCCAGATTCCGCGAGGCCCTGATTGCGAAGAATCTCCTACTGACCCAACTCGCCGCCGAATCCGGAGGTGGACAGTGACCGACACCACGAATGAGACAGTTCCACCCGACCTCCCAGCAACCCACTGGGTCTTCCTCCGCCTCGCCCCACCCCACCCTGAGATCGCCCCCTGGCTGTCGCGAGAATGGCCCGTACCGCGGTGGTCGTTGGGCGACCTGGCATCGGACCCGTTGGACCTGGGCCTGTTGGTCCGTCACGCAGATGACTTCCTCCGGATGAGCAACTCGGACCTGCCCGACCTCAGTGCCGCCCTCGGCAAGCTGGCCACCCGAGTTGCCCTGCAACGCTTCGACAGCCTCGCCTGGGACGAGGTCGAGTATTTCGCACAGGTCGGGATCGCTCATGGGCCGACCGACGAGGTGGTCTGGCTTCTCGACGCGTTCACCCGCCTCGACAACGACCCTGCCGGAGCCATCGAGTCGATTGCGGCCGGCGTCGCTCACCATCGGAGCCTCGGCGCGCCGCTCCCCGGCACCCTTTGGAAGGCCGCGGCGACAGTGGCACGCCACTTCGGCGAGGATGCTCTCGCCGCCGACCTCGAAGCTGAGGTAGCCGATCAGCGTGCCGCGCCGCCGAGCCACCAGCCGTTCTGTACCACATGCGGGACCGGACCTCTGGTCCCAACGAACCGCTTCTGCACCGGCTGCGGAACCGAACGCTGAGGCCCGAGGCGGTGCGCCGGAGTCGTCTCAACCTTAGATCGGTGAGGCTGCGCCGATGTCAGGGCACCGCCTAGGGGTCCGGCTCTGGCGGGGCACTGACCCCCAGCAAGTTGAGGTAAAGGACCCGCACCGCAAAGGCTTCCCGGACGTCACGCACGAGTTCTCCGAGGAATTCGTCACGGTACGTGTCATCGGTGACTGCCGAGACCGCGAACTGCAGTGAGCTGAACGCTGCGATGAACCCGGCGACCCGCACCAGCTCCCCGGTGAGAACCAGGCCGTCGGCGATGGCCCACCAGATCTCTGGTTCGCCTTCGGTCCACTGGCCGATGGTCTCGGGCCGCACGGTGAAGATGCCGAACACCAGGTAGAAGACGCCGACGATGAGCCCGACCAGCACGATCTGGACTCCCTGGCTGAACACCCAGACCAGGCCGACGTTGAACCAGTCGGCCCGGGCCAGGGGCGGAGCATCGGGGCGACCCTGCATTGCCTCCGCCTCGTCGGGTTCGAGAGGTGAGTCCGACAGCACCTCGGCGACCTCGCTCCATGACGCGAACCGCCCGAGCGCGTCGACCTCCCTGGGCAGGCGGAGCAGAACGAACAGCGATCCGACGGCGGCCAGCACGCCGACGGCCAGCCAGAAGTACACGGCGGTGAAGTCGTTGGCTACCTGCCACAGCTCGGCGTTGAGGAAGATGAACATCGAGAACACCAGCACCAGGGGCAGTGCTCGGGCCATGAGTCGCAGGAGCCCGCCGATCTCCTCGAAGGTGTGCGCGAAGGCCCAGCGGGTCATGGGGATGACGGCGAAGGTGATCACAGCAGCGATGAGGGTGAGGAGGACCAGGTTGAACGCGATGGTCAGCAGCGCCCCGCGCAGGCGGCCGCCGATCAGTAGCGGCAGTAGGGCGGGCACGAGGACGAAGACACTCAGTTCCCACACCCCGACGTTCTGCGGGCGCTGGAATAGGCGTCGGCCCCGGAGACGGTTGGCGAGGGCGAAGCCGCTGGCCATCACGGCGAGGCCCAGCCCCAGCGCCCCGGCATTCTGGGCAGGACTCCAGTCGGTGTCGGTGGCCACCAGCAG
>JAYPWI010000026.1:0-1830 GCA_038135065.1 Acidimicrobiales bacterium | reverse complement strand
CACCAGGGAGAGGGCGGGCAACGCACGAGTGAAGACGTCCTCGGTTGCGTTGTAGCGGTGGATGAACAGGGGCAGGCCACGCCGGATGAACCAGCGTTCGCAGGCTTGCTCTCGCTCGGCGGTGATGTCGGTCACGCCACCTCCCATCCCAGCACCCGCCGAGCATCGTCGGCTGCGGCGGCGATGTCTTCGCCGACCTCGATGGCGCGCCACCCAGCGGCTCGGGCGGCGGCCACGTTGCCGCCATGGTCGTCCAGGAAGAGGATTTGGGTCGCTGCGACGCCGAGCCGGTTGGCGGTGAGCTGGTAGATGGCCGGGTCGGGCTTGCGCAGTCCGACCTCGCACGAATCGACCACATGGTCGAACAGTTCGAGGTCGACCACCTCACGCCACGCCCCCCACTCGGCGACGTTGTTGGTCAGAATCGCTGTACCGAGCCCCTCCCGCTGCGCCTGTCGGGCCAGGTCCTCCATCTCGGGATGGCCGGTTGCCCCAGCGAAAGGGTTGAAGTCCGCCACCGTGAGACCCCGAGCCCGATGGCCCTCGGGCAGCAGCGTCTCGAACGACGAGCGCATGACCTCGACGAAGGTGGCCAAGGGCACCTTCCCGCACTCGACCTGGTGCCAGATGGGGGGCTCCTCGTCGGGCCCGACCACCCGCGAGTACTCGGCGTACAGCGCCGCGAAGGCCTCCATCGGGAGGTCCCATTCCCTAACCCAGCGGATCGCAGCATGGAACGGCGATTCGACCAGCACACCACCGACATCCAGGACCAGCGCTGTCACCGCCACCGACCCGACCGTAATCGGCGGCCCGTCCCTGGGGCGGGACCGCTCCCATGAGGTGGCAGAGGTGGCTCCCAAACCCTTTTTGGGGAGCGCATCTGCTTCACTGAGCGGATGCGTCACCTTCTCGTCTCCCTTGTCGTAGCAGGGGCGCTGGTGACCGGCTGCGGAGGCGCCGCCGAGCCAGACCAGGCATCCCCCGCCGATGACTCGGATCCAGAGGCCACCGCAACGACAACCACGGCCCCAGCCCCAACCAGCGCCGAAGGCCCCGACGGCGCCGAGGGCGATTCGAAGGAACCCGCGACGACGGCCACACCAGAGCCGACGCAGCCGCCCAAGACCAGTTCTGACCAGGCGAAGCTGGACGAGGTCGCCAAGACGGGCGACGTCACCGACCTCACACTCGCCGAGATCCGTGGGGCCCTCTTCGAGCACCTCGAAGCATCCGACGAACTTGCGAGCGATCAAGCCACGTGCGTCGTGCTGGGCGTTGTCGACGGAGCAGAGCCCGACAGCGTGTACACCATCGCCGAGGCGTTGCTGTTCGATCGCCCCCTTAGCGACCGCGACTCGGTCACCGTGGAAACGATTTATTTCGACTGCGGTGCGAGATCAGACATGCGCTCCGAGCTTGAGGGATTCCTCGTCGAGGACGCCATGAGCCCCGAGGAGGCCTCCTGCATCGTCACCTTCCTGGTCGAGCAGCTCGGCATGGGCGAGGTCCTGCGCATGCGGGCCGATCGAGCTGCCTACGGCGGCTGGGGCGACCAAGACGATCCTCCTCTGATGGCCGCCTATCAGCAGTGCAGCTGACCCCGATCACCCACCGACACCGACCACAGTGCGCGGTTCGGGGGCGGCCGGCGAGCAGCCCGCTGTAGGGCTGTCACTAAGGGTCCCAGGGCTTGGCACCCCGTTGCGGCCGGGCAGGCAGCCCATGCCCCCGGCCGCTGTCCCGACTGCGTCGGGGTTGGGGATGTTTGTGTTATCGCCGACATGCCCGGACAACCCCGCCAGCTGGCGCCGGTGCCCGACCGCGAGC
>JAYPWI010000025.1:36390-53804 GCA_038135065.1 Acidimicrobiales bacterium | reverse complement strand
GCCGTGAGGTGCTCGAAGGCGGTGGCCTCGCCGTCGATCCAACCGTTGGCCGCAGCGGCCTTGAGCATCGCGTACTCACCGCTCACGTGATACGCAGCCAGGGGCAGGTCGAAGGTGGCCCGGGCCTCGGCGATCACGTCGAGATAGGCCAAGGCTGGCTTGACCATGATGATGTCCGCACCCTCGTCGATGTCGAACCGGATCTCCTCCATGGCTTCCCGAGCGTTGGCTGGATCCTGCTGGTAGGTCTTGCGGTTCCCTCCACCGGCAATCGTCACATCCACGGCCTCTCGGAACGGCCCGTACTCGGCCGATGCGTACTTGGCCGAATACGCCATGATCGGCAGTTGGTCGAAGCCGTTGGCGTCGAGGGCCTGACGGATCGCAGCGACCTGGCCGTCCATCATCCCGCTGGGGGCAACCATGTGGGCGCCGGCCTCGGCTTGGGCCAGGGCCGCCCGCTGATACAGCTCGAGGGTTGCGTCGTTGTCCACGTCACCGTTGGGAGCCACGATGCCGCAATGCCCGTGGTCGGTGTATTCGTCGACACACAGGTCGGCCATGATCACCAGGTCATCCCCGTGGGCCTCCCGCAGATGGCGCAAGGCGACCTGCACGACCCCGTCGGGGTTCCATGCCTCGGATCCTTCGGCGTCCTTGCGAGCCGGGAGACCGAAGAGGATGACCCCGTTCACCCCGAGGTCTGCCAGTTGCTTGACCTCGGCGGCAAGCGAGGCCTGGCTGTGCTGCACGACCCCGGGCAGGCTGGTGATCGGCTGGGGGTCCTCGATGCCCTCCCGGACGAACAAGGGGGCGATCAGATCGTCCACCCCGATACGGGTCTCGGCCACCAGACGACGTAGTGGGGCCGAACCACGAAGGCGACGGAGTCGGCGGGAGGGAAAGGTCACCCCTTCATGCTATGGGGCCTGACCACGGGCTTCACGCGCCAGGGCGTCCCCCAGACCGGGTCCACGACCCGTCCGGCCCCAGGACCAGGGTGACCACCTCGACGAGGTCGTCACCGCGCACGGCAACGGGCACGACCAGGCCCTCGCTGGGCGCCTCATCGGGATCAGGTCGTCTTCCCCAGCAGCGCCCCCTCGTGCCCCAACCATCGACATCGAAGCTGTCGGGCCCAACCAGGATCTCACCGGTGACCCGACACGGTTGATCGAAACCCACCCCGGCCCGGGCGTTGCTCGGCGGCCCCGTGGCCTCCCATTCCAGGTCGAGACCCACCGGAGTCCGTACCCCCCATTGCCGACCCGCTGCATCGGAGGGGTCATCCAGGGTCACCCCGAAGGCCTCGAGGCCCACCGACCAGTGCTCGAGTGCTGTCTCACACACGTGCTGGGCCCAGATCCCCTCGGCCCGGAACTCGAGCGACGGGGTGGGAACCACCATCGGGATCTGGCCATCCACCACCAAGACCACCGGACCCTCCGGCGGGGTCACCACCGCGATGTAGGAAGCGGTCCCACGGTCGGCCCGCCAGGCGACCTCCACCCACACCCCGAGACCGCAGCCAGCCGACCAGCCGGAGAACTCCCAGCGATCCACTGCTGCATCGCCAGGCTCCCAACGCCGCCGGTCGTGGTCAGGTTCGACGGTCTCCACCTCGGGCAGCGTACGCTGCCCCGGGTGGAGTACCTGAGTGATCAATGGTTCGAAGCCGCAGCGGCCGCGGTCGGCGAACTCGTCGTAGAGACCGACGTCGACCTCGTTCTCGAACAGCGAGTCACCGCCACCGACCCCCACGAGGGTGAGGACGCGGCCTTCCAGGTGGTCATCTCGGAAGGTCGGGTGTCGCTCGATCGAGCCTGCAGCAGGACTCGCACGGTCACCCTGACCCAGAGCAGGGCTACGGCGGACGAAATCCGCAGCGGTCGGTCGAGCGCGCTGTCGGCTCTTCAGGACGGACGGATCCGCATCGACGGCGACCCCAGGGGCCTCCTCGAGGCAGCGGGGGCCTTGGCCTTGGTCGACGAAGTCCTCGCCGAACTGGGCGACTGACCCCCAGGTGGCTCCCGACCGGTAGGGTCGCGCGGTGCCCGAACTGCCCGAGATCCGGGCCCACGCCGAGCGGTTGACCGACCGCTTCGCAGGCGCCGTGGTCGCCGCCGTCCAACCCCTGTCCATCACGGCCCTGAAGACGGCGACCATCCCTGCCGCCCAGGCCACAGGTCGGTCGATCGACCGGGTCGATCAGCGGGGCAAGTACCTGATCATGCGACTGGGCGACACGGCCCACGTCGTCCACCTCATGCAAGGCGGTCGGCTCGAGAGTGACGAGCGGCAGGCCAAGCGACCCCGGGGCGGGGTCATGCGCTGGGTGTTCGCTGACGACAGGGCGTTGCTGCTCACCGAACCTGGCAACGAACGACGAGCCGGGGTGTGGGTGCTGGCCGAGCCAGCCGAGGGCCACGAACCCCTGGCCGGTCTCGGCGTGGAGGCCGACCGGATCACCGGCCCCATCCTCGCCGACCTGGCGGGGCGTCACAGCATGCGCATCCACGGGTTCCTCCGCGATCAGCGCATCGTGGCCGGACTGGGCCGCCGATTGGCCAACGAGATCTGTCACCGGGCGAAGCTTTCACCCTTCGCCACCACCGGTCACCTCGATGCTGAAACGATCGATCGACTGGTTGGCGCCATCACCAGCACCATCGTCGAGGACCTCGAGGCGGAACGGTCGCGGGCGACGATGAGTAGGGTCGCCGAACGAACCAGCGCCGTGCACGGGCGCACCGGCTCGACTTGCCCGACATGTGGGGATCGCATCGAAGCGGTCGAGTACCGCAGCTACACCGTCAACTACTGCCCCGCTTGCCAGACCGGCGGGCGGATACTGGCCGACAACACAACGAGTCGCTTCCTCAAATAACCGCGACCGGCCCGTCAGGTGACAGCCCGCACCGGATCGCCAACTGCGAGGTGCCCGGGCTGCACCACCCACCCGTAGACCCGAGACATCCCGGGACCCCGGTCATGGTGGATCCGCCCGGCATCTCCGTCGCTGAACCAGCGGTTGTTCTTGGCGCAGGGCACGGCATAGGCCTGGATCTCGACCAAGGCCGCGCCGACTTCGAGGCGCAGACCGGGGATCACCATGGCCCAGTCCATCCCCGACACCGTGATGTTCTCCCCCGCTGCTCCGGGACCGATCGGGTGGCCTTCAGCGATCAGTCGGTCGATGACCTCGGCCGACCACAGACACACGGCCTGCCACGGTCGCCCGTGATGGGTGCGGTTCCCCTGCCGATCCCCGGTCAAGCCATCGACCTCGACGCGCACGTCGGGTACCGCCGCCTTGGGGACTCCGCCACGCGACACGTGCAGTCCACTCACCCGTCCCTCACCCACGGTGTCCCGCCACGAGGCTCGATGATCGATCAGCCGGCTGAGGAGGCTCAGCCGGTGGATCACCAGGTGAGCCAGATCCGAGACTCGGTCCGTCGTTGCGCTGCGGGAGACGGCTGCTCCGACGGCGTCGAGCATCGCGACGGCCTCCTGCACGTCGCAGAACTGACCGCTCCGAGGGCGAGCCGAATCCAGCTCTCCGGCCAGATCGACCAGCGCTGCAGCGACCTCGGCGACCCGGTGGGGGGCGAGGCCCGGCAGGTCTTCGAAGCGGGTGCGGGCGAAGGTGCCGGCATAACGCACGGTGGCTCGATGATCCTTCTCCGAACCCAGCCCGGTAGCCAGACCACACTCGGCGCACGGCGACCTCATCGGGCGGGGACCCGGCGCTGCAGGAAGTCGATCACGGCCGAACCGAAGGCGTCGTTGTCGTCGCCGGCGATCATGTGGGCAGCACCTGCAATGTCCACGTACTCGGTGTGGGGTGCGAGCTCGCAGAATTCCTCGGCCGCGTGGGCGGGAAGCACGTCGCTCAGCCCACCGCGGATGAGCAGGGTCGGGCAGGTCAGGGCCTTCACGCACTCCACCATCTGGAGATAGCGCTGCTTGGGGGGAATCCCGGAGCGACCGGACCGATAGTCGGGATCCCAATGCCAGCGGTAGCGACCGTCGTCGCCGAGCCGGAGGTTCTTGGCCAGTCCGTCGGTGGAAGCGGAGCGACGCCGATGCCCCTGGTAGCCGGCAATGGCCTCAGCTGCTTCGTCGAGCGAGGCGAAGCCGTCGAGTCCTCCATCCATGAACTCCCGCACCCGGCCCCCGCCCTTGCTGCTCATTCGATGGGCGATGTCGACCAGCACCAACCCGGCCACTTCGAGGTGCCCCTCACCGATGGCCATGAGCGAGGTGAGCCCACCCATCGACGCACCGACGAGCACGGGGGGTTCGGTGAACTCGGTCGCAGCCACCCGCACCACGTCCTTGATCATGGTCAGCGAGGAATAGTCCTTGTCGGCCGCCCAGTCACTGTCCCCATGACCTCGGGCATCGAGGGCAATCACCCGGTACCCGTGTGCGGCGAGATCGTGGCCCGCCGTCTTCCAGGCATGTCGGGTCTGGCCCGCCCCGTGCAAGAGCATGACGGGTCGTCCTGCAGTTGGGCCGAACACGTCACCAGCCAGCCGGGTGCCCCCGTGCCCCTCCCAGCGGTGGCTCGGCTCGGGGGCCCCGGGCAGTCGCCGACCTGCACTCACGAACGGTCACTCTAGGTGCCTACTAGCCTCGGCGGACGATCACGCCACCCGACGATGGAGCACACCATGACACACCTCGGACTGTCTGCCGATGAGGTCCTGTCCACCACCCGCGCCGTGCGCAAGCGGCTGGACTTCGATCGACCCGTGGAGACGTCGGTGATCATGGAGTGCCTCGAGCTTGCAGTGCAGGCTCCCAGTGGGTCCAACACCCAGGGGTGGCACTTCGTCATCGTCACCGAACGGGACAAGATCGAGGCCATTTCGGAGCTGTATGCCCGAGCCTTCGCCGCCTATCGGGAAAGCCCCATGTACGCCGGGCGGGTGGGGGCCGGCGAGGGCGAGGCCCGAGAGGCCCAGCAGGCCCGGGTGGCCAGTTCAGCCGACTACCTCGCCGAGCACATGCATCGCTCCCCCGCCCTGTTCATCCCCTGCCTCCACGGGCGCAGCGAGCACCCTGCGGCGATGGTGGGGCAAGCTGGGTCGATCATCCCGGCGGCATGGAGCTTCATGCTGGCTGCCCGTGAGCGAGGGCTCGGGACCTGCTGGACAACCCTGCACCTCCGCTACGAGCAGGAGGCGGCCGAGGTGCTGGGCATTCCCTTCGAGGAGATGCGCCAGTTCGCCCTCAGCCCGATCGCCTACACCCAGGGCACCGACTTCAAGGCGGCGGCCAGGGTGGACATGGACCGGGTGGTGAGCTGGAACACCTACTCCGCCTAGGGGCCGATCGGGTCAGGACCGTTGGGGCAACCCACGGGCCAGGGCACCACGGGAATCCGTGGCGGCCAACCGCAGGGGCAGGGCGGCCTGGTACCCCGGAGAGTCGTACCACTCGCGGAACGCCTCCTCGTCCTCGAACTCGAGGATGACCAGCCGGGTGCCGTGCCAGTCACCCTCGATGGGCGTCACATCGTTCTCGACCACCAATGCTCGACCCCGGACCCCCGCCATGGTCGGACCGGCAGCCTGGCTGTAGGCGGCCAATCCGTCCTCGTCGTGCACCGACTCCTGGACCACGAAGAACACCGACATCTGTTTCCCCCTCACCGCCGAACCCCTGTCCGACATGGCGAGGCTAGTCGGGTGCGCCTCAGTGCACGGCTGGCGGTCACCCCCGGACTCGCCGGGTCGGGCGTAGGGCGCGTCGACATGCTGTAATCGTCCCCGACAAGGGGGTCCGCATGGCGGGGAAGACGGCAGCAGAACTGTTCGACATGACCGGCAAGGTGGCAGTGGTTACGGGCGGCAGCCGGGGCATGGGCAAGGAGATGGTGCGAGCCTTCGCAAATGCCGGGGCCGACGTGGTGATCGCCAGCCGCAAGATCGACGCCTGCGAGGAGTTGGCCGCCGAGATCACCGAAGCGACGGGCCGACGGGCCCTGCCCGTGGCCTGCCACGTCGGTTACTGGGACCAGTGCGATCAACTGGCCGAAACCGTGTACCAGGAGTTCGGTCACTGCGAGGTCTTGGTCAACAACGCCGGGTTGTCCCCTCTGTACGACAGCCTCTACGACGTGACCGAGTCCCTCTACGACAAGGTGATGGAGGTCAACCTCAAGGGCCCGTTCCGGCTCAGCGCTGCGTTCGGCAAGCGCATGGCCGACGGCGATGGCGGATCGATCATCAACGTCAGCTCCATCGCCGCGGCCGACCCGTCACCGAACGAGACGGCCTACGGGGCCGCCAAGGCCGGTCTCCACGCCATCACCAAGTCCTTCGCCCGTGAGTACGCACCAAAGGTCCGGGTCAACTGCATCATGCCCGGGCCGTTCCTGACCGACATCGCCCTGGCCTGGGACATGGAGCAGTTCAACCAGCGGGCGGCGGAGACCATCGCCCTGCAGCGGGGCGGCGAGGCCGACGAGGTCGTGGGAGCAGCCCTGTACTTCGCAAGTGCCGCATCGAGCTACACCACCGGGTCGATCCTCAAGATCGACGGCGGGGCCTGCTGGGCCGCATCCTGAGAGGAACACTGATATGTGGAATTTCGAGACCGATCCTGACTTCCAAGCCGAACTCGACTGGATCGACGACTTCGTTCGCGAGGAGATCGAGCCCCTCGACTTCGTGGTGGCCAGCCCCTACGACGTGAGTGACCCGATCCGCAACGACCTGATCCGCCCGCTGCAGCAGATCGTCCAGGAGCGCAAACTGTGGGCCTGCCACCTCGGTCCCGAGCTGGGGGGTCCCGGCTACGGGCAGGTGAAGCTGGCCCTCATGAACGAGATCCTGGGCCGGGCCAAGTGTGCGCCGACCGTGTTCGGCACCCAGGCCCCCGACACGGGCAACAGCGAGATCCTGGCCCACTTCGGCACCGACGAGCAGAAGGAGCGGTTCCTCGCACCACTCCTGCGCAACGAGATCGTGTCGTGCTACTCGATGACCGAGCCTCAGGGCGGCGCCGATCCCAAGGTGTTCACCACGATCGCAGTGCCCGATGGTGACGAGTGGGTGATCAACGGCGAGAAGTGGTTCAGCTCCAACGCTCGCTATGCCGCCTTCTTCATCGTGATGGTGGTCACCGACCCCGAGAATCCGCCGTATCAGCAGCAGTCGACCTTCTTGGTTCCCGCCGACACACCCGGGGTGGAGATCATCCGCAACGTCGGGGTCGGTGAGGAGGACGAGGGGTCACACGCCTACATGCGCTACAACGACGTCCGCATTCCGAAGGAGAACCTGCTCGGGCCCCGTGGCGGAGGCTTCGTGGTGGCCCAGACCCGCCTGGGCGGCGGGCGAATCCACCACGCCATGCGCACCTCGGGTCGGGTCCAGCGGATCTTCGACATGATGTGCGAGCGGGCCATCTCCCGCACCACCCAGGGCGAACTGCTCTCCCGCAAGCAGATGGTGCAGGAGATGATCGCCGACAGCTGGATCGAGATGGAGATGTTCCGCCTCTTGGTGTTGCGTACCGCCTGGCGCATCGACCGCTACCAGGATTACAAAAAGGTTCGGAAGGACATCTCGGCCGTGAAGGCGGCCATGCCCACCGTGTATCGCAATGTGGCGTCGCGGGCCCTACAGATCCACGGGTCACTCGGCGTGTCAGGCGAGATGCCCTTCTCCAAGGAGGTCATCGAGTCGTTCCACATGGGTCTGGCCGACGGACCGACCGAGGTGCACAAGGTGCAGGTGGCCCGTCGGGTCCTCGACGACTACGTCCCCTGTGACGACCTGTTCCCCACCGGGCACCTGCCCAAGCGCAAGGCAGCGGCCATGGCCAAGTACGCCGACGTGCTGGAACGGCACCTCGAAACGATGTAGCCATCGACGATGCCGGCGCCCCGACACGGGCGCCGGCGGGTCGGCTCAGCCCGCTCGCGCAGCCAGCCGCTCGTTGTCAGCGGCCGTGGGTTCATCGACCTTGTACAGCTGCTGGGCGTTGCCCCACAGGATCTTGCGCCGAGTGTCCTCGTCGCTGTCACCGAGACCGGTGTCGATCCGCTCCTGCACTTCGTCGCCGTACAGGCTCGTCGGGTGGGGGAAATCGGTCTCGAACAGGATGCGGTCCACACCCACCTTGTCGATCAACCGACGGGGAGCTACCTGCTCGAACCAGTAGCAGGCATACACGTTGGACGCGAAGTACTCACTGGGCAGACGGTCGAGGTCTGGGCGCTCGTCGAACACCCGATTCCCAACGAACTGGTAGTCGAGGGCCTCGAGAGCGAAGGGGATCCACCCGATGCCCGATTCGACCGACACGAACTTGATCTCCGGGAAGCGGGCCAGCACCCCGCTGATGAGGAGGTCCATCATCTGGAAGCCATTCCCCATGAACAGGTTCACCGACCCGGCGGCGAAGGTGGCCATGCGGCCATAGGCCTCCACCTGCTTGCGACCCAGCCCGGCTTCCATGTTGCCCGAGCCGATATGGAAGCTGACCGGAAGGTCGAGCTCCACTGCGGCACGCCACAGGGGATCCCAATGCCGGTCGCCCAGCAGGGGCAAATCGAAGGCCTGAGGCTCACCGGTGAACAGGATGCCCTTGTGGCCCATGGCCGCGCAGCGTTCCACCTCGCGCACGGCAGCAGTGACGTCCCAGAACGGCGTCGAGGTGATGGGCAGCAGGCGCCGCGGGTCGACGCTGGACCACTCGGTCTGCCAGTCGTTGTACGCCTCGACACAGGCCAGCATGAGGTCGGCATCGCCCAGCTTGAGGAAGGCCTGGCTGCCGAACCCGCCCACGTTGGGGTACATCACCATCGACCAGATCCCGAGGTCGTCCATGTAGTCGAGGCGGGCCTGGGCATCGTAGGCACCGGGGTGCATGTCCTCATAGGTGGCGGGCCAGTTCATCATGTCGCCGCGACCCGCTGTGGCGGTCAGACCTGCGATACCCATGCGCTTGTCGCCGACGTACCAGATGTCACGGCCCTTGTGGTCCCGCTCGATCCGGGGGACCCGGTCCTTCATCGACGCCGGCACCCTGTCGACCCAGGTACCGGGGTCCTCGGTGACGTGGGTATCCACGTCGATGATCGTGTACTGCGTTGCGCGCGCTCCCATCCCCCTACGGTATCCACTAACGGGGTGACCGTGCCCGGTCACTGCGCGAGGGGAGGACATCATGACGGCACAAGCCGACGGCCCACCGGTCGACCCGTTCGCCGACGAGGCCCTGCCCGAACTCGACGCAGTGCGGGCCGGTGAGGGCCTGGCCTGGGACCGGATCGAGCGCCACCTCCGCGAGGGACTTCCCGACACCCTCGACCTCGACGGGCCGTTCGAGGTCCTGCAATTTCCCAACGGCAACGCCAACCTGACCTACATGGTCCGGTTCGGCGACACCGAACTGGTCCTGCGCCGCCCACCGTTCGGCGACATCGCCCCGGGAGCGCACGACATGAAGCGGGAGTACCGGGTCCTGTCGGTGCTGTGGCAGATTTTCGACGGTGCCCCCCGGGCCTACCTGTTCTGCGACGACCCCGATATCGCCGGCGCCGACTTCTTCGTGATGGAGCGACGCCGCGGCGAGGTCATCCGGGGGGTGATCCCACCGACCATGCGCCACCACCCCGACGTGGGCCGGCGGATCGGCCTCGCCCTGGTCGATGCCATTGCCGAGTTCCACCTCCTGAACCCGGCCGCCGTCGGACTCGAGACGCTGGGCCGGCCCGACGGGTTCGTGGAGCGTCAGGTCGGGGGCTGGCGCACCCGCTGGGACCTGGTCGCCGACCCCGCCTACGACGACGCCATGATCGATCTCCACCAACGCCTGGCCGGTTCCCTGCCCGAGCCTCAGCGGGTGAGCTTCGTGCACAACGACCTCAAACTCGACAACTGCATGTTCGACCCGAGCGATCCCGACCGGGTCATCTCGTTTTTCGACTGGGACATGACCACCCTGGGAGATCCCCTGGTAGACCTGGGCACCCTGCTCAACTACTGGCCCGATCCGGCCGATCCTCCCGAGGCCACCAGGGTCGGGCACGATGGCATGGAGGGGATGGGCCTCCCCACCCGGAACGAGGTCACCGCCCGCTACGGCGAAGCAACCGGCCTCGATGTCGAGGCCGCGAATTGGTACGACGCCTTCGCCCAGTGGAAGACAGCCACCGTCGTCCAGCAACTCCACCACCGCTGGGTGGTGGGAGACTCGACCGACGAACGGATGGAAACCATCGCCGATCGACTCCCCGTGCTGGTCACCACCGCCGATCGACTCCTGGCCGACCTGGGTATCTGAACGAGCCCACTGCGTCCGGCCAGGGATAGCCTGCGGGCACCATCCACTCCGGGGGAACACATGCCACGACTCACCCAACTCAGCCGGTCCATCGAGGGCAGGGTCAGCCTCATCACGGGGGCCGGCGGCGGACAAGGGCGGTCCACCGCGCACCTGTTCGCCGACGAGGGGGCCCACGTCGCGGTCACCGATCTCCGCCAGGAGGACGTCGATCGGGTGGTCGGTGAGATCACCGAGGCCGGAGGCAGTGCGGCAGGCTGGGCCATGGACGTGGCCAACGCCGCACGCGTCCAACAGGTCACCGACGAGGTGGTGGCCCGGTTCGGTGGGCTGGACCACCTGGTCAACAACGCCGGTATCTCCCGTTTCGCACCCATCGACAGCGACGACTACGAGGACGACTGGGCCATCTCCCTCGAGGTGCTGCTGACCGCCCACACCCGCACCATTCGGGCGGCCCTTCCCCACCTTCGCCAGAGCGACGCGGCCCGAATCGTCAACATCGCATCGACCGAGGGGTGGGGGGCCACCAAGTTCGGCTCGCCCTACACGGCGGCCAAACACGGGGTGATCGGGTTGACCAAATCGCTGGCTGTGGAACTCGGTCGGGAGGCAATCACCGTCAACTGCATCTGCCCGGGCCCCATTCGTACTGCGATGACGGACGAGATCCCCGAGCAGGACAAGGTGGTCTTCGCGAAGCGCCGCACCGCTCTGGGTCGGTACGCCGAACCCGAGGAAGTGGCCCACGGCACCCTGAACTTCTGCCTCCCGGCCAGCCAGTACATGACGGGGGCCATCCTGCCGGTGGACGGGGGTCTGCTGATCAAGAACGCGTGATGAAGGTCACCATCGTGTGATGGTGGCAGTGGGGCCGCTATCCGGCAGGCTTATGGGGCCATGGTGCATCGCGATCTCGTCGTCATCGGAGCCGGTCCGGCCGGCGCAGCAACCGCTATCCGCGCGGCTCGAGCGGGGATTACGGTCACCGTGTTCGAAAAGAGCTCCCACGGGCGCGACAAGGTGTGCGGCGACGGGCTCACCCCTCGGGCAGTTGCCGCCCTCGACGAGCTGAAGATCCCCCTCGACGACGCCCATTACATCCGGGGGCTCCGCATGATCGCTGGAGGCACCCGCCGCGAGTTGGACTGGCCCGGCACAGCCCGCTTCCCCGCCCATGGTGCAGTGTGGCCCCGGCGCCGGTTGGACACTGCGTTGATGGACGCAGCGTCCGACGCAGGCGCCGAGATGATCTACGACACCGAGGCTCTTCCCGTGCTCGACGATGACGGGCGGGTCATCGGCGTCGATGCCGGTGGAGAGCGATGGACGGCAGACCTGGTGGTGCTGGCCGCAGGCGCGCAGGGCAAGGCGGCTCGGATCCTCGGTGCCGAGCGGGACCCAGACGAGCCGTTCGGGCTGGCCATCCGCAGCTACGCGACCACCCCCCGCCATGCTGACGAACACCTCGAAGCTTGCCTCACCCTCACCGACGAGCACGGCACCGCCGTGCCCGGGTACGGCTGGCTGTTCCCGGCCGGGGACGGCACGGTGAACATCGGGGTCGGCGCCCTGAGCACCATGAAGGGCTTCAAGTCACTCAACCTGAACACCCTGTGTGACAGCTATCGAGACCTGGTGCGCGACGACTGGGACCTCGGCCCCTACCTCGAGCGGCCTCGGGCCTGGCGCTTGCCAATGAGCGCCCAACGCCGCCACGGCCCCGGCTGGGTCGCTGTTGGTGATGCGGCTGGCTTGGTGAACCCCATGAACGGGGAGGGCATCGACTACGGCCTGGAGACAGGCATGTTGATCGCTGACCTCTTCGAGAACGACCCGGCCACCTGCACCGAGCGATACGACAGGGAGGTCGGCGCCCGATTCGACGCGTTCCTGCGTACCGGTCGACGGTTCTCCTTCCTGATCGGCCACCCATGGATCCTCCGGGCAGGCCTGCGGATGGCCGTTGGCACGGACGCGGTGGCCCGCATCACCCTGCAGGTGATGGGCAACCTCATCGACAACGACACACCAGGGACTGCGGGGAAGGTCATGTGGGCCGCGGACAAGGCCCTCGGCTTGGCCGACCCGGTGCTGCGTCGCACCCGAGCTGCCGCCTAAGAGGGCGGCCGAGCGTCAGCCCAGCAGGCCCATCCCGGCCACCGTGTCCCGCTCTTCGACGAGCTCGGCCCACGACGCCTCGATCTTGCCCCGAGAGAACTCGTCGATGTCGAGCCCGGTCACCACCTGGTAGGAGCCGTCCGCCGTGGTGCAGGGATACGAGGTGATGATGCCCTCGGGCGCCCCGTAGTCACCGGTCGACGGGATGGCCATGGAGACCCAGTCGCCGTCCGGCGTTCCCGTCGCCCAGCTCCGCATGTGATCAACTGCGGCCGACGCGGCAGAGGCAGCCGAGGACGCACCACGAGCCTTGATGATGGCCGCGCCGCGCTGCTGCACGGTGGGGATGAAGTCACTCTCCAGCCATTCCTGATCGTTCACCACTCCGGCGGCGATGGCCCCGTTGACCTCGGCGTGGAAGATGTCGGGGTACTGGGTCGCGGAGTGATTGCCCCAGATGGTCATCCGGCGGATGTCGTTCACCGACACCCCTGCTTTGCCGGCCAGCTGGGCGATGGCCCGGTTGTGGTCCAGTCGGGTCATCGCCGTGAACTGCTCGTTGGCGATATTCGGCGCGTTGTGCATGGCGATCAGGCAGTTCGTGTTCGCCGGATTACCCACCACCAGCACCTTCACGTCACTGCTGGCCCCGGCCGACAGCGCTGCTCCCTGACCGGTGAAAATGCCGCCGTTGGCCTCGAGCAGGTCACTGCGTTCCATGCCCTCACGACGCGGCATGGAACCGACCAACAGGGCGTAGTCGGCCCCGTCGAACGCCTCGTTGGGATCGGCCGTCTCCACCGTGCCGGCCAGCAGGGGGAACGCGCAGTCGTCGAGTTCCATCTTCACCCCAGCGAGGGCCCCCAACGCTGGCTCGATCTCGAGCATCTGCAGGATGACGGGCTGATCCGGGCCGAGCATCGAGCCCGAGGCAATGCGGAACAGGAGGCTGTAGCCGATCTGACCGGCTGCACCGGTGACCGCGACGCGTACTGGGTCGTTCACGATGGGGGATCCTTCCGAGATGGACGTGCCTGAGCCTGCTGTTCTAGCGCAGTTGCGCCTCCTGGTCAGACTCGATCGGATCGGGTGGCCCCTATCCAACTCCGGTGCAGTGCCTGGTAGACCTCGTTGCTACCCAGGAGTTCGTGGTGGGGGCCGACGCCCACCAAACGCCCTCGGTCGATGACGAGCACCAGGTCGGCTCGCTCGGCCGTCGACAGTCGATGGGCAATGCTCACCGTTGTTCTTCCCTGGGCCAACCGTTCCAGAGCGTCGGCCAGGGCCATCTCCGTTTCGGGATCGACGCTGCTCGTCGCCTCGTCGAGGATCAGCAACCCCGGATCTGCCACCTGGGCCCGTACCAGCGCCACCAACTGTCGTTCACCCACCGACAGGGAGTCGCCCCGCTCCCCGGCCTGGGTATCGAGGCCGGCGGGGAGACGATCGACCCACCATCGGAGACCGAGGTCGTCCACGGCGACCTCGACCGCAGTGCGATCTGCTCCCGGACGTCCGTAGGCGATGTTGTCGGCGAGGGTGGTGTCGAACAGGAAACCATCCTGGGGCACCATCCGAATCGCAGCTCGACGCGCTCCGGGGTCGACGCAGGGCAGAGGGACCCCGCCAACCCGGATCTCTCCCTCGTCGGGTTCCACGAGTCGGACGAGGAGCTTGGCCAGGGTGCTTTTGCCACTCCCCGTCGCCCCGACCACGGCCACCCGCGTGCCAGCGGGAATGGTCAACGTCACATCGCCGAGCACGGTGGTGCCGGGTCGATACGAGAACGAGACATTCCGCAGCTCGACGTCGAGCGGACCATCGGGCAGGCTGCGTCCGCGATCGGGCTCGACGATACCGACCGGGGTGTCGAGCACCCCCAGGATCTTCTGCCAGCCGGCCAGTGCAATCTGTGTCTGATCCAGAATCTCGCTGAGCTCGCCCACCGGCCCGGCCACCAGGGTCACCAGGAAGACGAAAGCCAGGACCTGACCGAGCTGCAGATCCCAGGCATCGCCCCACCATGCAGCGGCGAGGACCACCGATGACAGGGCAACCGCCCCGAAGAGGTCCCCCAGGGTGAACAGCACGGAGAAGAACCGCACCGCCTTCATCCGGGCCCGGTACTGCCGGTCGATGGCGTCGTTCAGGCGGCGGCCGGCCCGATCCTCCAAACCGAAGGCCCTGATCGTCAGGGCACCGCCGATGGCTTCGCTGAACTCGCCGAGGGTCTCACCCACCCGGGTGCGAAGGGTCGAGTACGCCCTGAGCTGCCGCACCTGGATGGCGCGCAGGATGGGGATGAGGGCCACGTAGGCGAGCAGCACCACCACGGTGAGCTGCCACGAGACGACCAGCATGACGACGAGGGTTCCCGTCAGCAGGGTGGTGTTGATGATCCACGACATGCCGGCCCACTCGAAGAACTTCCCGAGTTGTTCGACATCACTGGTCACTCGGGCCACGAGCACGCCCCGCCGCGACGTCTCGTGGTGGGCGATGCTCAGCCGGTGCAGGTGCTCGAACAACGACATCCGGAGCTCGAGCAGCGAACGCTCGGTGAGGACCACCAGGCGAACGAAGGCCCACCGCTGGAGCAGGAAGATCCCCATGATGAGGAGGGCGGCCGCCCCGCACGCAGTGAGCACGAAGCCCAGATCAGGGTCAGAACCAGGCCGAAGTCCCCGGTCGGTGGCCACCCGAATCAGCAGGGGAACCATCAGCTTGCCGACCGCGCCCAGCACGGCGGCCGCGATGGTGAAGGCGAGGCCTCGCCGCAGGGTGGGGGTGACCGCCAGCCCTCGACGCAAGATGTGCAACGCTGGCTCGGTCGGCCGGTCGCCGATCTCAGGTGACTCGTTGGTCGCGCTCACGACGACCCCGCCTCATACGCCCGGATCAGCCTTGCGTAGCCGGGTTCGGCAAGGAGGTCCCGATGGGTGCCGGCCCGAGCGATCCGCCCGTTGTCGAGGAAGAGAACGCGATCGGCCAACTCGATGGTCGACACCCGGTGAGCGACCACGAGGGTCGTTGCTGCGAGTTCATGGCCCAGAGACCGGAGAATCTGCTGTTCGGTAACCGGATCCACCGCCGAGGTCGCGTCATCGAGCACCAGCAGCCCGGGCTCACCAGCCAGGGCGCGAGCCAGAGCCACCCGCTGACGCTGGCCACCAGAGAGGGTGATCCCTCGCTCGCCGACCACGGTCGACCATCCGGCGTCGAGGTCATCGACGAAATCGACACCGGCCGCCGCCGCCCACCGCTCGCGCCGATCAGGCGGCTGCCCTCGATCGAGATCGACGTTGGCGGCCAGTGAATCAGCGAAGAGGAAGGCCTCCTGGGACACCAACGAGGTCCGCTGACGCAGCACATCAGCCTCCACCTCGCCGAGGGCCACACCGCCCAGCTCGATGCGCCCCGTCGCGGGCTCGATCAGACCGGCCAGTAGGTGGGCCACCGTCGACTTCCCCGAGCCCGTGGCGCCGACCAGGGCCACCACCTCGCCTGGAGCGACGTCGAAGGAGCAGCCGTCGAGTACCCGATCGGAGCCGTAGGAGAACGACACATCCTCGAAGCGGACGCTGAGGGGGCCTTCCCTCAGCGGGGTCGAACCACCGAAGCGTCCGGCGACGGGGAGATCGAACACCCGCCGGAGCCGACGGGCGGCCACCACCGACGTTGCGTTCTCTTCCAGAAAGAAGCCGATGATTCGCATGGGGAAGGCGAGCTGTTGGAACAGAACCATGGCCTGGACGACCTCGCCCGTGCTCACCCCTCCCCCGTCGACCCGCCAGGCCCCGATGGCGAGCACGGCGACCATGCCCAGGTTGGGCAACATGTCGAGCGCCGGTTCGAGGTTGGCTCGTAGATGCCCGATGCGAATGCGGGTCTCGGCCAACAAGCGGGCTGGCTGACGCAGGCGCTCGGACTCTGCGGCCTCCCGGCCCAGTGTCTTGACGACCAGTGCCCCGTCGATGCTTTCGTGGACGACGGCGCTCACCTCACCCACGGCGACCCGTACCCGGCTGGCGGGCTCGATGACCCGCTGGGTGAACAGACGGTTGGCGAACCAGGTGGCCGGAAAAACGCCGACGGCCACCGCGACCAGCCAGGGATCGATCCCCCACAGGGTGGCCACCGCAGCCACGGCCACCACTGACATCGACAGGGTGAAGGCCAGGGGTTGCAACACCATGGTCGAGACCTCGACATCGGTGTCGGCGTGGGCCAGCAGCTGCCCAGTGGGTCGCGCCTTCAGTTCGGCAAGGGAGCGATGCACGTAGATGTCGGCCAGGCGCCGTCGTAGCCACCGGTTGTTGCGCTCGGTGGTCATCGAACCGAAAAAGCGGCGCAGGACCACGCCCATGGACCGCAAGGTGGCTGCCCCCGTGATCAGGGCTACCACCCACCACACCGACCCGACGTCGGCCCCGTCGGTGAAGGCGGGAACCACAACTTCGTCGGTGGCCCGGCCGATCACCACCGTGCCCCCGACCAGCATCAGGGCGTAGAGGCACGCCCCGCTGAGCGACACCGCGAACACCCCGGGGGCTCGCCGGACATAGCTCCACACCAGGCGGGCACCCTCGGCCAGCACCACCCCGGCCCGGGCAGAACCCACCTCGCTGACATCGTCGTGAACCCCGTCGGGTTCGCCCATCGACCGGCCTCCAGTACCGGCGAAACCCTACCGGTCAGGGATCGAGGAGGGATCGGACCTCTTCGGACACGGCCACCTCTCCTCCGTGGAGGTAGGCATCGTGCCGGGCCTCGATGTGCTCTGGTTCGTAGCGATAGTTGACCATCATCCCGAGAGCTCGCTCCTGGCCGACCGGATCCGGGTTGGCCAGATAGAGCACCCGTTCGACCCGGGCACCATTCGACAGGTGGAAGTTGGCCACCGGATCCAGAGCTCGCTGCCCTCGCTTTGCCTCGACCAGGTATTGGGCGCACAAACCGGGCAGGGCATCCGCCAACTCCGATAC
>JAYPWI010000025.1:0-36380 GCA_038135065.1 Acidimicrobiales bacterium | reverse complement strand
ACCAGGGCCTCGTCACGATGCCAGTCCTCGTCGGAAAGCGCAGTTCGGAGCCGCTCGCTGCCCACAGGGTCGTCCTCGGGTCCAGCATCCACCCCTGCCGCGAGGTGCTCGGCCAACCAGGCGCGGAAGCCAGGGATGGGTGACAGGGTGGCAAAGGTGTCGAGGCGGGGAAGCTCGAGCACCAACTCGCCGACCACCCCTTTGATGAGGAAGTCGCCCAGTCGCACACCGGCCAAACCTGGCTGACAGTTGGAGATGGAGTAGAAGATCGCCGTGTCGGCCTCGGCAGGGTCGGGATCGATCTCGGTGGGATCGAGGAGACGCACGATGCTGTCGGCCAGACCCTTGGTCAGGGCTACCTCCACGAAGATGAGCAGATCGTCGGGGAGGGCCGGGTGCTGGTACGCGAACAAGCGCCTGTCGGGACCCAAGCGGTTGCGGAGGTCATCCCAGCTGGTGATGGCATGGACCGCCTCGTATTCGATCAGCTTCTCGAGGAGCGAGGCAGGCGAACTCCATGTCACCCGGGTGAGGGTCAACAGGCCGACGTCGAAGAACTGATCGAGCAGTCGACGCAGATCCTCCTCGACCAGGCGCAGGCTCGGGTCGAGGCGACCCCGAGCAAGAAGGTCACTGCGGAATTGCACTAGGAAGGCCAAGCCCGAATCGACCCCGATGAACCGACGGAAGACTGCCTCCCACCGGGGGGTGAGGGCACGTCGCAGCTCGGATTCTGCTTGACCCCGGGCCTCGGGTTCCTCAGCCAGGCTCACCGCAGCCATAGCGGTGTCCACGGCTTGGTGATCGACCCCGTACTCGGTGGCCAGCAGCTCGAAGAAGCGACCCTGCTCGTCGGTGTCGTAGCCCAGGAACGCCTCGGCCACGACCTGGGCGCGGCGCCGAGCCGCCAGCTCTCCACCCCGGACCCGCACGATGTCGTCGAGTTGCCGCCGCAGTTGATCGAGGTGCTCGGGTTCGATCAGGCGAGGACCGAGCTCCAGTTCCGCCGGGCTGGGACCCGTGGATGACCATGCCCGCCGGAGTCGACCGAACACTCGCTGCAACCGTCCCCGACCCTCGGCCATGGGTCCAGTGTGTCAGCCCGTCACCCAACGTTTGCAGCAGCATCCACCGTGTTGGCCAGCAGCATGGCCCGCGTCATCGGCCCCACCCCGCCGAGCCGGGGGGTAACCCAGCCAGCCACCTCCCCCACCGACTCGTCGACGTCGGACAGGATGCGCTTGCCATCCCTGGTCAGCCCGCCCCCAACCACGGCGGCCCCTGGCTTGACCATGTCGGCCGTGACCAGGTTGGGGACCCCGGCTGCAGCGATGACGATGTCAGCCTGCCGGGTGAACGCGGCCATGTCGTCAACCCCGGTGTGCACCACGGTGACCGCTGCGTTGGCCACCGGTCGTTTGAGGGCGAGCAGGAGAGCCATGGGGCGGCCAATGGTGAGGCCCCGACCGATGACCACCACGTGACGGCCCTCGACGGGAACCCCGTAGTGCTCGAGCATGAACTGGATACCCCGTGGAGTACACGGGAGGGGGCCGTCTGCCCCCATGACGAGCCGGCCCAGATTGACCGGATGCAGACCATCCGCGTCCTTCGACGGGTCGATGGCCAGCAGGACTCGCTCCTCGTCGAGATGAGCTGGCAGGGGCAACTGGACGATGAACGCGTGCACCGCCGGGTCGTTGTTGAATCGCTCGATGGTCACGTCGAGGGTGGCTTGATCCACGTCAGCCGGCAGGTGTTCGTGAATCGACGAGATCCCCACCTCCGCACAGTCCCTGATCTTGGCCCCCACATAGCTGTGGGAGGCCGGGTCGTCCCCAACCAAGATCGTCCCCAGCCCGGGCACCACGGACATTGCAGCCACCCGGGCACGCAGGTCGGCCTTGACCGCTTCGGCCAGGCTCTGTCCGTCGAGGACGATTGCGCTCACCGGCCGACCATAACCCAACGCCTGTCCGTGAGGGCCGCTTCAGTGGCGGAAATGGCGCTCCCCGGTGAAGATCATGGCCAGGCCCAGCTCGTCGGCCCGGGCGATCACGTCCGCGTCGCGCATGGCGCCTCCCGGCTGCACGACCACGGCCACCCCAGCCTCCGCTGCGGCCTCGACCCCATCGGGGAACGGGTAGAAGGCGTCACTCGCGCAGGCCCCCCCCGCCGCTCGGCCAGCGGCCTTCGACGCTGCCAACTGACCCGATTCGACCCTGTTCTGCTGGCCAGCTCCGATTCCCCAGGCCGTCCCGCCCTTGGCCAACACGATGGCGTTGGACGTCACATGCCCGCACACCCGCCAGGCGAACGCTGCGTCGGCCCACTCCGCTTCGGTGGGCTGCCGCTCCGTCACCACCTGCCAGTCCGCCCGACCGGTCCCGAAGTGGTGAGGTGTCTGGGCCAGCCACCCGCCGGTGATCTGCCGGAGTTCGGTGCGCACTGCACCGGGCGGCGGACCTTCGAGGACACGAGTGTTCTTGCGCTTCGCCCGCAGTCGCTCGACGACCCCGTCCTCGAAGCCCGGGGCGATGATCAGATCGGCCTGCGCAGCGGCCTCGATGTTCGACACCGTTGCCAGATCGAGGACCCGATTGACCGCCACGATGCCACCGAACGCCGACCTGGGGTCACAGTCATAGGCCCTCTGGTAGGTGTCGGCCAGCTCGACGCCGACCGCGGCGCCGCACGGGTTGGCGTGCTTGATGATGGCCACCGCAGCCTGACCCGACATCGACCCGAGGTCATGGGCTACCCGCCATGCGGCATCGGCGTCGAAAAGATTCAGGTAGCTGAGGGCCATTCCCTCGTGTTGCACGACGGCATCCCACCAGGGTGTGGTTCCGATCTCTCGGTACCGGGCGCCTTGCTGGTGAGGATTCTCCCCATAACGGACCTCCTGGGCTCGTTCGAGGGCCAGATGCAGGGTCGGGGGCATCGGGTCGCCGTCGTCGAGCCAGCCGACGATGGCCGCGTCGTAGGCAGCCGTGTGAGCAAAAGCTGCCCGGGCAAGACGGCGGCGGGTCGCCGCCGAGAGGGCTCCGACGCTGGCCAACTCGTCGACCACCACGTCGTAGTCGGCCGGGTCGACGACGATACCCACCGCATCGTGGTTCTTGGCCGCAGCCCGCACCATGGTTGGTCCCCCGATGTCGATCAACTCCACGCTCGGGTCCGATCGAAAGGGGTACAGGTTGCACACGACCAGATCGATCGGGGTGATCCCCTGTTCCACCAGGGCGGCAAGATGCTCGGGCTTCGAGCGATCGGCGAGGATTCCACCGTGGATAGCCGGATGGAGGGTCTTGACCCGCCCATCGAGCATCTCGGGGCTCCCGGTCACACCCTCTACCGCCACGACGTCGATCCCCGCCTCGGCCAACTCGCGGGCGGTACCGCCACTCGACACGATCTCCCAGCCCAACCCAGCCAAACGGCCAGCGAATGCAACCACGCCGGTCTTGTCGTACACCGAGATGAGGGCTCTCATGGGCAGTGCTCCAATTCGTTCACGAAACGGCGAATGGTCGCCGGATACAGGGTTCGTTCCACGGCCTTTATCCGCTCGTGGAGAGATGCCTCGTCGTCGTCAGGCAGGATCTCCACGGCTGCCTGGGCGAGGATGGGGCCAGCATCCACATCGAGGGTGGCCACATGGACGGTGCAGCCCGTGACCTTCACCCCGTAGGCCAAGGCATCAGCCACCGCATGCCAGCCGGGGAATGCCGGTAACAGGGCAGGGTGGGTATTGAGGGTTCGCCCTCCGAAACGTTCGAAGAAGGGCTGCTCGAGCACCGTCCCGAAGCCAGCCATGGCGACCACGTCGATGGACCGATCGACCAGGGCTGCGGCAACTGCGCTCGAGTATTCGGTGCGATCGAACGACGCTCCATACCCGCTTCGTTCCACCACGACAGAGTCGATTCCGTGCACTTCGGCCAGTTCGATGGCCCGGCAGGGTCGGTCGACCAGCACCAGGGCGACCTCCAAGCCAGCATCCACAATGGCACCCAGGATCGACCCGGTACCCGAAGCCAAGACTGCGAGGCGCACCCGGCGAACCTACCAGCGGTGGGGTTGGGTGAGAGGCTGGACGGCGCTCTGTCAGACTTGCTCGGTGAGCTTCTGTACCACTTGCGGTAACGAACACCCACCAGAGGCCAGGTTCTGTCCTCGATGCGGGAGCGCCGTGGAGGCGCCCGACAGGCCGATCCCTCCGCCGGTCGGCCCGTCACCGAGTGCCCCGGCCGACCCGTTCGCGACCGGCACCCGCCCACAACCCGTTGCAGCGAACCCGATCGACAACCCGCCACCGTCGGCGCCCCCTCCCGCGATGCCGACTCACCGCGTTGGTGGCACGCCAAGCGCCTCTGCCAAAGGCCTCGGTGGTCTCACCACTGCGCTGCGGACGTTGTTCATCATCGCCGTCGTCGTGTCCGCAGGTGCTGCAGTGCTCGTCCTGTCGGCGAGTTCCGATGCCGGTCGCTTGGCCGACGGGGACAAGCTGAGTTACGCCGCCCGGTTCGACCTCGCCGACAGCATTGCGAACAACAGCGCCATCGCCTCGGGGGTTGTCGTCTTGCTGAGCCTGCCCATCTTCGTCCTCCTCGTCATCTGGACCTACCGGGCACATCGGAATCTGGAGGCATTCGGAGCCACCAATCCGCGCCTGCCGTCGGGCATGGCCATCGGCAGTTGGTTCATTCCCCTCTTCTTTTTCCTCGGCCCGTACTGGTGCATCTCAGATGCGTACCGGGGCGCCGCTCCCACCAGTGGGCGCCTCGGAGACCTCCGCAGTCAAGCGGGGAGCAAGGTGGTCTTGGCCTGGTGGCTCACCTTCTGCATCGGCCACACCTTGAGCTGGCTCAACGGCTCGAACGGTGACCTGGCGATCGTGTTGGATGCGCCCGAGGTCGTCGCCACGACCTCGGCGATATCGGGTGTCGGCTACAGCATTCTCACGGTCAGCGCCGCACTGGGTGCCGTAGCCGTCGGCACGGTAGGACGCCGGCAAGACGAACGACGACACGCCATCAGCGCGACTGGTTGAAGCCGAGCATGCCACTCCTGCGAGCCCTGTGGTCGCTCTCCATCGTCGTCTGTGCCATGTCGTTCATCACCATCGGCGCTGCCAGGTCGACCGTCGCGCAGACCCGGGCCGCCGGTTCGACGTGGAACGACGCATCGCCAGTACTGCTGGATCAGGTCGCCAACCTCGTGGTGGCCACTCTCGCTGCTGGCACTGTGCTCCTAGGCGCTCTGGTGACCAGCGCGCTCAGGTGGCGGACGATCCACCGCAGATCACCCGCCACGGTCGCCGTCCTGATCGCCGGAGGGCTGTCACTGACCGCGCTCCTGATCCTCCAGGCCGGGCTCCGGGACACCGTCGGGCTGACCTCGTTGTTCGACCAGACTCCCTACCGAAGCGCGCTCGAGCTCTTCCAGGACTACCCGGGCCAACTTGCAGTGTGGGGCCGGACGTTGGTTGGTGCCGTGATGGCTACCGGAGCCAGCCTCGTAGCCCTCATCGGTCTACTGCTCCCCGACCCGACCGCCGGTCAGCGATCGAACCGGGCAATGGGCTCTACAGCCCAGCCACGATCTCAGCCATGAGCTCACCGGCTTCGGTGGGATTGAGGCCTACCTTCACGCCGGCATCGCGCAGGGCTTCCATCTTGGCGTCAGCCGTGCCCTTACCCCCCGACACGATGGCACCCGCATGGCCCATCTTCTTGCCAGGAGGGGCGGTCACCCCGGCGATGTAGGACGACACCGGCTTCGACATGTGGTTTTTGATGAACTCAGCGGCCTCTTCCTCTGCCGAACCGCCGATCTCGCCGATCATCATGACCGCCTTGGTGTCGGGGTCGGCCTCGAAGGCGGCCAGGCAGTCGATGAACGATGTCCCCGGGACCGGGTCACCACCGATGCCGACACAGGTGGTGACCCCGATGTCCTTCTGCTGCAGTTCGTAGAGGGCCTGGTAGGTCAGGGTGCCTGACCGGCTCACGATGCCTACAGGACCACCGGCCTTGGCGATGTGGCCGGCCGTGATCCCGATGTTGCACTTCCCAGGGCTGATGATGCCGGGGCAGTTCGGGCCGAGGAGACGGACGTTGGGAAAGTCCCGGCGCAGCACGTTGAAGAAACGGGCCTCGTCGTGGGCGGGTACCCCCTCGGTGATGACGGTGATGAACTCGATCCCGCCCTCCGCAGCGTCCATCACCGCATCCGCGACCCCTGCGGCAGGGATGAAGACACATGATGCAGTCGCCCCGGTTGCCTCCACCGCCTCCCGGCAGTTGGCGAAAATGGGGATGCCGTCCACATCGGTGCCCGCCTTGGTGGGGTGGGTGCCTCCGACCACCTGGGTGCCGTAGTCACGATTCAGCAGGCCGTAATACCGGCCCTGACTGCCCGTCAGGCCCTGGTAGATGACCTTGGTGTTTTCGTCGACGAAGATGCTCACGTTCGGTCCTCTCAGCCCTGGGCCAGCGCAACGGCCTTGCGGGCCGCGTCCAGCATCGTCGGTTCCATCATCAGCTTGTCGTTCAGATGGGGAGCCAGGATCTCCCGACCCTCATCGGCATTGGTGCCATCGAGGCGGATCACGATCGGGGCGTCGATGTCCACCCGCTCGAGCGCGCCGATGATCCCGTTGGCCACTTCCTCACCTCGGGTGATACCTCCGAAGATGTTGATGAAGATGGCCGACACTTCCGGGTCGTTGTTGATCACCTCGAGGGCCCCGGCCATCACCTCGGCGTTGGCTCCGCCCCCGATGTCCAGGAAGTTGGCCGGCTTGCCGCCGACCTGGTTGACCACGTCCACGGTGCTCATGGCCAGGCCGGCACCGTTCGCGATCACCCCGACGCTCCCTTCGAGCCCCACGTACTGCAACCCGCGTGAATGAGCTGCTTCCTCCCGCTCGTCCCGAGGCTGTGTCTCGTCGTACTCGGCGTAGTCGGGATGACGGAAGATGCTGTTCGAATCCAGCGTGACCTTGGCATCGAGCACGTGCACCCGGTTGTCCGGGGTGAGGATCAGGGGGTTGATCTCCACGAGATCGGCATCACCCTCGACGTAGGCCTCGTACAGCTTCAGCATGATGTCGACTGCCCCGTCTCGGGCGGCCGGGTTCAGGTTGGCACCGTCGACCCAGGCTTCCGCTTGAGCTCGACTCAGACCCTCGGCCGGATCGACGTGGATCTTGCTGATGGCTTCGGGATTCTCGGCTGCCACCGTCTCGATCTCCACCCCACCCTCGGCGGAGAGCATCCCGAGATGCTTCTTGGCCGAACGATCGAGGGTGAAGCTGGCGTAGTACTCCTCGGAGATGTCGCTGGCCTTCTCGATCCACAGTCGCTGCACGATGTGGCCGTTGATGTCCAGGCCGAGGATGTTGGAGGCGTGGGTGTGGACGTCCTCCACGCTGGCCGCGAACTTCACACCGCCAGCCTTGCCACGGCCCCCGGTGTGCACCTGGGCCTTGACCATGACTGGCGTGCCGAGGCGTTCGGCCGCCGACACGGCTTCCTCGACGGTGAATGCCACCTCTCCGGGCGAGACGGGCATCCCGAATCTCGCGAAGAACTGCTTGCCTTGGTATTCGAAGAGATCCACTCGGGCGCTCCTGGTTCGGGCTCCGTGACCGGTCGAGCCGGCCCACGAATTCGACATACTAGGTGGGTGACGAAGCTGGCACCTCACTCGATGACCTCGAACCGCTCAACGAGCCCATGAGGGGGTCGGCTCGTACCGTTGCAATCGGCGTCATCGTGGCCGTCGCGGTACTCGTGGCCCTATGGCTCATCGCAGCAGGTCCCGGTTCGGACCGGTCGGTCTCGAATCTCGGACCAGACCGCTTCGACACCCTCCGCCCGGCAAAGGTTGCCCGCGACGCAGCGGAGGGGCCCCTGTTCTTCCCTGACCCCCTCGACGAGGGTCGGGAGCTGTACGTCGGACACGAGGGAGAGGATCCCGCCGAGGGGTTCATCGCCTTCGGAGCCAGGAATCCGTCGACGGACTGCCTGGTGCAATTCGACCGCGAGGCCGGTGACCTGGTCGACGTATGTGACGGGTCCCGCCACCCACCCGATGGATCGACCCTGTACCGGTACCCGGTCGAAGTGCGCGACGATCGTCTCATCATCGACCTGAACTTCGAAGAACGAGGTGACCAATGACCGACATCGACACCGGTACCGACGTCCTGTTGGCTCGCCGGGAGGGCCGGGTGGCTGTCGTCACCTTCAACCGACCGGAGGCCCGCAACGCACTGCACCCCGAGACCTACGATGGCTTCGCTCGAATTCTTCCCCGCTTGGCGAACGACGAGACCATCGGCGCGGTGATGCTCACCGGGGCTGGGGGTGCGTTCTGCGCCGGGGGGGACGTCAAAAGCATGAACGCCCGCAACACCGGCGCAGCGGCAGGGCCGCCGACCCCCGAGGCTGCGATCTCCGATCTCCGGCGGCGACAGAACACCGTGTCCGCCGCCATCCACGCGTTTCCGAAGGTGACGGTAGCTGCGATCGACGGTGCGGCAGCCGGGGCCGGCCTCTCCATCGCCCTGGCCTGCGACCTGCGGGTGGCCTCGCCCAAGGCCCTGGTCACGACGGCCTTCGCAAAGGTCGGCTTCTCAGGCGACTTCGGTGGTAGCTGGTTCCTGACCCAACTCGTAGGGGCAGCCAAGGCCCGTGAGCTGTACCTGACCGCCGATCGGGTCGATGCGGCCACAGCCCTGCGCCTGGGCATCGTCAACGAGGTCCTCGAGGGTGACTTCGAGGCGGACGCCCTGGCCTACGCAGCACGCTTCGCCGACGGCCCGGTGGTGGCCCAGCGGTACATCAAGGAGAACATCAACCGGGCCCTGGTCGCCGATCTGGGGACCTGTCTCGATGCCGAGGCGGTGGCCATGACCCGGTGCCGGGACACCGACGACCACAAGGAAGCAGTTGCCGCCTTCGTGGAGAAGCGGACCGCCACCTTCCGAGGCCGCTGAACAGCCACTCAGTCGCCGGGCTGTGGGCCGTCGTAGCCCTCGATGATGACGACGTCGCCGATCGATGCCCTGCTGCGTATGTCCTTCGCGGCCTGATACACCGGCGACTCGTAGCACTCGACTGCGGCCCGGTACGAGGGAAACTCGAGGACCACGTGGCGAGCCCGCAAGTTTCCCTCCGCCTGCTGGTTCACCTCTGAGGCTCGCACCAGGAATCGGGCGCCGTACGCCGCGAATGCAGCGGCGTTGGCCGCCACATAGTCCTGATAGACCGCCGGGTCTTCGATGTCGACGTGGGCGATCCAATAGCCCTTGGCCATGAGCCCCTCCTCTCGTTCCGGCCACTGTAGGAAGTCGGCGCACGAAGCACCTGACCGGTAGACGAACCTGGCCTGCGGGTCGAGCACCTCGAGCTCAGATCACCTCGAGCTTGGCCCAGCCCAGGACGAGGGTCTTCTGCCCGACATCCGAGAAGTTGATGGTGACCTCCGCATTGTCACCCGTACCGGCCACGTCGAGCACCACCCCCTCGCCGAAGGTCGGATGACGAACATCCTGCCCGGGCCGGACCATCGGAACCTCCGTGGAGTCCGGAGCACCTCCGGCGGCAATAGCCCGCTCCACGACCCGCTCACGGGCCCTGGCCCGTCGCTCTTCACGACGGGCCTCCGCCCGCCCGCTCGGCGACGACGGAGTGATCCCGCTTCCCCGATCGGTATCCCGACCGGGCCGGATGGAGGTCCGCCCGCCAAAGCGCACAGCGGCACTGCGGTCGTCCACCAACTCGGCCGGGATCTCGTCCACGAACCGGCTCGGCGGGTTGTACTGCGTGGAGCCGAACAGCGTGCGACTCCACGCATTGGTCAGGTACAGGCGCTCCTGGGCCCGGGTGATGCCCACATAGGCCAGACGCCGTTCCTCCTCGAGCTCGTCGGGCTCCCCCAGGGTTCGAAGGTGGGGGAAGATCCCGTCCTCCATCCCGATGATGAACACGACGGGGAATTCGAGACCCTTGGCCGAATGGAGGGTCATCAGGGTCACCTGCGAGCCGTCATCGAGGTCATCGAGATCGCTGACCAGGCTCACCGACTCGAGGAACTCGTCGCAGGATCCGAACTCCTCGGCCGTTCCGATCAACTCGGCCAGGTTCTCCAGTCGACCCTCTGCCTCGATCGACCGCTCATCTCGTAGCTCGTCGAGGTAGCCCGAACGCTCGAGTGCTGAGCGCAACACCGCACCCGGCCCCTCTTCGGACACCGTCCCGAGTTCGTCGAGCAGTTCGACGAACTGAGCGATACCCGTGCCGGCCCGACCACTGACCCCTGCCGCTTCCCAGCTGCGCAGGGCCTCAGCGAAGGGCACCCCATACATCGACGCATAGGTGTCAAGGCGGCCGACGCTGGTGTCACCCACCCCTCGCTTGGGAACGTTGAGGACCCGCTTGAGTGACACCTCGTCGGCCGGGTTCACCACCACTCGCAGGTAGGCCAGCGCGTCCTTGACCTCACGACGGTCGTAGAATCTGGTGCCCCCGACCACCTTGTAGGGGATGCCGAGTCGGACCAAACCCTCCTCCAACACCCGGCTCTGGGCATTTGTGCGGTAGAACACCGCCACATCGCTCCACCGAAGGTCGCCACCCTCGTGGAGGCGCATCACCTCCGAGCACACCCAGGCTGCCTCGTCGCTCTCGTCGTCTCCCTGGTAGCGAACGATGCGCTCCCCACCGACCTTGTCGGTCCAGAGTTCCTTGGGCTTACGGCCCTCGTTGCGGGATATCACGGCATTGGCCGCATCGAGAATCAGCTGCGTGGACCGGTAATTCTGGTCCAACACGACGACGCTGGTAGCGGGAAAGGCGTTTTCGAACTCGAGGATGTTGCGAATGTCGGCACCCCGGAACGCGTAGACCGACTGGTCGCTGTCACCTACGACGAACACGTTGCCGTGCCCACCGGCCAGCTGCAGGACGATCTCGTTCTGGGCCGGGTTGGTGTCTTGGTATTCGTCCACCAAGATGTGCCGGAAACGTTGCTGGTACTGCTCGAGCACGGCTGGATGCTCGCGGAACAGTTCGACGGTCACCGTCAACAGATCGTCGAAGTCCATCGCTCCGGCTGCCCGGAGCCGGGCCTGGTAGTCGACGAAAACCTCAGCGATCTTTCGCTCGAAAATGCTGGCCGCCCGATCGAGGGCCGCCGGAGCCGAGACCAACTCGTTCTTCAGCCCGGAGATGTGTGCGTGCACCGTTCGCGGCGAGAACTTCTTCGCATCGATGCCGAGGTCCCGCAGCACGTAGCCCGTGAGACGCACGGCATCGGCCTGGTCGTAGATCGAGAAAGCCGAGGGGTACCCCAGGCGGTCGACGTCCCGGCGCAGGATACGGACGCAGGCAGAGTGGAACGTGCTGACCCACATCCTGTCGGCCACCGGACCGATGAGGCCGGCCACCCGCTGCTTCATCTCGTCAGCAGCCTTGTTGGTGAAGGTGATGGCCAGGATCTCGAACGGGTTCACCCCGTCGTGCTGGATCAGGTGGGCGATGCGATGGGTCAGCACCCGCGTCTTGCCCGACCCGGCCCCGGCTACGACGAGCATTGGCCCGTCTCGGTGAAGGACCGCGTCGTGTTGCGCAGGGTTGAGACCGTCGAGGATCGGTTGGGAGCCCATGTGGCCCGCCATGCTACCGAGCGGGTGTCCGCTACCGGAGGGACCCGACAGCCCTCGCGGCTACCGTCGGTGGCCATGAACCTCCTCCCCTACTGCCCCCTGTGCGGAGGACGCATCGACCTGGTCGTACCCGGGCGGTGCCACCAGTGCGGTGCCGCCCACTACCGCAATGCTCGTCCGACAGCGGGTGGCCTGGTGGTCGACGGCGACCGGGTGATGTTGCTGCGTCGATCCATCGATCCGTGGCGAGGCCGCTGGGACATACCCGGTGGATTCTGCGACGGCGCAGAATTGCCCGAAGACGCGGTGGTGCGGGAACTGTGGGAAGAGACGGGCCTCGAGGTGCAGGTCATCGCCCTGCTCGGGATGTGGCTGGATACCTATTCGCTGGCCGGGACCAACTTCGACACCCTCAACTCGTACTACCTGCTCGACGCAGGCCCGGCACCTCGCCCCCGGCTCGACCGCAGCGAGAACAGTGAGGTGGGCTGGTTCACCGCAGACGCAGTACCGGCCGACATCGCCTTCCCCGGGCATCAGCCCTCGGTCGTCGCAGCGTGGCAGGCGTTGGGCAGCAGCCGTTGAGAGCGTCCGGCCGGCAAGCGGGCACGCTCAGGTGGTGTAGTCGGCGTTGATCCTGACGTAACCATCGGTCAGGTCACAGCCGTACACCGTGAACGATCCATCGGCGATCCCCAGGTCGACGCCGATCAGCACCTCGTCCCGAGCCAGGTACTCCTCTAGTTCGCCTAGGGCCGACGGAGAAGCCGGTGTGGGATACACCTCGAGCGCGCCGAAGCGAATCACGACACGGTCCGGATCGATGTCCGTCTGGTCACTGCATTTGCCGACCGCCATGGCAACCCGCCCCCAGTTGGGATCGCAACCGTGCACGGCGGTTTTCACGAGGGGCGAATTGACGATCGACTTGGCGACCAGCTTGGCCTGGGCCGTGTCACGGGCACCTTGCACCCGCACCACGATGAGGGTCTCTGCCCCCTCACCGTCGGCGGCCAGCTGCCGGGTCAGGTCCAGACACACCTGGCCCAACGCAGCCTCGAATTCCTCGGGATCGACCCTTCCGGCCGCTCCCGACGCCATGAGCACCGCCATATCGCTCGTCGAGGTGTCGCTGTCCACCGACAGGGCATTGAACGTGACGTCCACCACCCGACGGAAACAGGCGTCGAGATCGCCGGGTGTTATCTCGGCGTCGGTGGTGATCACGGCGATCATCGTGGCCATATCGGGCTCGATCATGCCGACCCCCTTGGCCATACCAACGACCCGAGCGGCACCTGCGCGAGCTTCGGCAACCTTGCGATGGGTGTCCGTGGTCATCATCGCAGTGGCCACGTCCTCCGCAGAGCGCCCGGAGAAGGGCCCGCGCACGGCCCCGAGATGAGCCCGGATTCTCTCCATGGGGTACTGCACACCGATCACCCCAGTGGAACCGACCACCACCTCGGTGGCGGCACACCCGACGGCGGCAGCTACGAGGTCGGCCACCTCAGCGGCGTTGGCAGCCCCCTGAGCTCCCGTGGCCACATTGGCGTTCTTGGAAATCACCACCACGGCCTGGGCGCGCCCATCGGCGACATGCTCTCGGCTCAGGGTCACGCTGGGTCCACTGAACCTGCTCTTGGTGAACACGGCCGCCACCGACGCGGGCTCGTGGCTGGCCACGATCATCACATCCTGGCTGTCGTCCTTGACGCCCATGTTGGCCACATGAGCCGTGAAGCCCAGCGGAAGTTCGATCATCGGCACATCGTGACATTCCCAGCGACCGTTCGCCCGCCGATTCCGGTCACTCCCACTCGATGGTTCCTGGCGGCTTGGATGTGATGTCGTACACGACCCGGTTGACCCCGTCTACCTCGTTGATGATGCGCGATGACATCGCCTCGAGGAGTTCGTAGGGGAGTCGGGCCCAGTCGGCGGTCATCGCATCCTCGGACGTCACGGCGCGGATGATGATGGGACGGGCGTAGGTTCGTTCGTCACCCATCACCCCGACGCTGCGGATGTCCGCCAAGACTGCAAACGCCTGCCAGATCTCACGCTCCAGGCCGGCGCTGGCGATCTCCTCCCGAACAATGGCGTCCGCCTGTTGGAGGATGGCCACCGCCTCGGGAGTCACCTCTCCGATGATCCGGACCCCGAGACCGGGGCCGGGGAACGGCTGCCGCCACACGATCTCGTCAGGCAGACCCAGTTCGGTCCCCACCGCGCGCACCTCATCCTTGAACAAGGAGCGGAGGGGCTCGACGAGCTCGAATTCCATGTCCTCGGGCAGGCCACCGACATTGTGGTGACTCTTGATCTTGGCTGCCTCACTCGTTCCGGACTCGATGACATCGGGGTACAACGTCCCCTGCACCAAGAATCGGGCATCCGTGATGCCCCCCTGTGCTGCCTCGAAGATGCGGATGAACTTCTCACCGATGACCTTGCGCTTGTCCTCGGGATCGGTGACCCCTTCGAGTGCGGCGAAAAACTGCTCGCCAGCCCGCTCGTGGAGTAGTTCGATCCCCTGAGTTCGCTGGAACGTCTCGACCACCTGCTCACCCTCACCGAGGCGCATCAGGCCCGTGTCGACGAACACACAGGTGAGTTGGTGCCCGATGGCCCGATGGACGAGGGCGGCCGCCACGGCGCTGTCGACCCCGCCGGAGAGCCCGCAGATGGCCCGACCATCTCCAACCTGGGCTCGGATCGCGGCGACGCTCTCTTCGATCACGTTGCTCATCGTCCAGGTACCCGCACAACCGGCGGCCTCCCACAAGAAGCGCTCGATCAAGGCCTGCCCGTGCGGTGTGTGCACCACCTCGGGGTGGAACTGCACCCCGTAGATTCGCCGCGCACCGTCTTCGATCACAGCTGCCGGGACATCCGCAGTCGCCCCGTGCACAGCGAACCCGGGCGGCGGCGCTGCGATGGCATCGAAGTGCGACATCCACACTGAATCGCCCGCCATGACCTGCCCGGGCAGGATGTCCGACCCCTCCACCACCGATGACAGGACCGTGCGACCGTATTCTCCCCGATCAAATCGCTCGACTCGGCCACCGAGCTGTTGCGCGATCAATTGCGCCCCGTAGCAGATGCCCAGGATGGGAATCCCAAGGTCGTACACCTCGGGGTCGATGAGCGGTGCCCCGTCGACCCGCACGGATTTCGGCCCACCCGAGAGGATCAATGCTTTGGGGTTGCGCCGCACGATCTCCGACGCCGAGATGGTGTGGGGAACGATCTCACTGAAGACCCTGGCCTCCCTGACCCGGCGCGCAATGAGTTGGGCATACTGAGCCCCGAAGTCGACGACGAGCGCCAGTTCGTGATCAGCTCCGCGGTCCATGGTGGTTCACGTTCGACAGGTGGGGGGGTTCCCGGGGAAGCCAACCACGATAGCGGCTGCTCCACGCTGTCCCCGGGTACTCCTGGCCTGGTAACTCTGAAGCGGGCAGACTTGTGGACGTGACCGACGTGCCCTGCACCGCCCTCGACGCCGACTGGGGCGATGATCGGCCCAACGCGCTGATGCACCCGCAATGCGCGTGTCCCCGCTGCACGCCAACGGATATCGAACGCCAGCGAGACGAACCCGGATGGTTGCGCATGAGCGGCTCACGCACCCGTCATCGCGTGGAGGAGATCCAATTGGGCGAACTGGGGTCTGACCTCCTCGGCTGAGCAGGTCGCCGGGCCACCCAGTCAGCCCTCGAGGCCCATCCCCACCATCAGGAGCTGACGGAGCATGGTGGCGGTCGCCCCCCACACCGTGTCCCCATCGAGTTCGAAGAAGGTGATCACCCGCTCCGAAGCCAGACCCGGAATCGACCAACGTTCCTCACGGAAGACCGCGTCAGCCGCGAGCACAGAAAGATCGACCGTCAGGATGCGATCGACTTCGTCTGGGCTGGGGGTCAACACCGGCTGTTCGCTGAGCGTGGCCACATAGGGGTGGATGCGGGCCTGCGAGGAAAAGGTGATGAGTCGGTCCAGTTCGCCGATCAAGGTGGGGAGATGTCGGGGCAGCCCGATCTCCTCCTCCGCCTCCCGCAAGGCCGTCTGCCACAGGCTCTCTCCGGGGTCCTGACCTCCACCCGGGAAACTGACCTCCCCCGAGTGTGCTCGCATGGCACGAGTGCGACGGGTCAGGACAACGGCCACCTCACCCCCCGACTCCCACAGGGGAATCAACACGGCGGAGTCCCTGCGGGGGGGTGGGGCCCCCGTCACCAGGGAGCCCGGTTCACGTCCGGCGAGCTGCCGGGTCAGACGGTCGAGGTCGATACGCCGCCGGGCGGGGCTCAGGCCGGCCCACGGCGCCGGCCCCCCTTCCCGCCATCGTTCGGGGCGGGGGATGATCTGTTGGCCGCCCTGGCCGCTCCCGACGTTCACGGCCCCCGAGGCTACCCATACACGGCAAACGGGGGCGGCTGAGCCGCCCCCGTTCACACGACGGTGTTCCGGCCGAAGCCGGTATGCCATCGGGGACTACATCATCCCCATGCCACCCATGCCGCCCATGCCGCCGCCCATCGCAGCGGCAGCCGCTGCTGCAGCAGCAGGATCGGCTTCTTCGGGCTTGTCGGTGATGAGGGTCTCCGTGGTGAGCAGCAGCGCAGCGATCGACGCCGCATTCTGCAGCGCAGCCCTGGTCACCTTGGCCGGATCGATGACGCCTGCCGCAACGAGGTCCTCGAACTCACCGGTGGCGGCGTTGAAGCCGATGTTGCCACCGGCGGCCTCGACCTGCTGGACGATGACGGCACCTTCGTGCCCAGCGTTCAGGGCAATCTGGCGGGCGGGTGCGTCGAGGGCCCGGAAGACCATCTGAGCACCCGTGTTCTCGTCGCCTTCGAGCTGCAGCTCGGAGATGGCGCTACGAGCCCGCAGCAGCGCAGTGCCGCCTCCGGGGACGATGCCTTCCTCGATTGCTGCCCGAGTCGCAGAGACCGCGTCTTCGATGCGGTGCTTCTTCTCCTTGAGCTCCACCTCGGTGGCTGCTCCGACCTGGATCACGGCAACACCACCGGCCAACTTGGCCAGCCGTTCCTGCAGCTTCTCCCGGTCCCAGTCAGAATCCGTCTCGTCGATTTCGCGCTTGATCTGTGCGACGCGCCCGTCGACATCGGCAGAGTCGCCGGCGCCCTCGACGATGGTCGTCTCGTCCTTGGTGATGATCACCTTGCGGGCCTGACCGAGCAGATCCAGGGTGGTGTTCTCGAGCTTGAGCCCGACCTCCTCGGAGATGACCTGTCCGCCGGTGAGGATGGCCATGTCCTGGAGCATCGCCTTCCGGCGTTCGCCGAAACCGGGGGCCTTGACGGCCACCGAGGTGAAGGTACCCCGGATCTTGTTCACCACGAGGGTGGCCAAGGCTTCGCCTTCCACGTCCTCGGCGATGATGAGAAGGGCCTTGCCCCCCTGCATCACCTTTTCCAGCACGGGAACCATTTCCTGGACCGAGGAGATCTTGCCGTTGACGAACAGCACATACGGATCGTCCAGCACAGCCTCTTGGCGGTCGGGGTCGGTCACGAAGTAGGGCGAAAGGAAGCCCTTGTCGAACTGCATGCCCTCGGTGAACTCGAGATCCACCCCGAAGGTGTTCGATTCTTCGACCGAGATCACGCCGTCCTTGCCGACCTTGTCGAACGCTTCGGCCAGGATCTCACCGATCGCCGGATCGGCGGAGCTGATCCCGGCGACCGAGGCGATCTTGCCCTTGTCGGAGCTGACGTCTTCGCTCATGGCGCCAATGGCCTCGACCGCCGAAGCGACCGCTGCCTCGATGCCCCGCTTGAGCGACATGGGGTTGGCCCCGGCGGCCACGTTGCGAAGCCCTTCGCGGACCATGGCCTGGGCAAGCACCGTCGCCGTGGTGGTGCCGTCACCGGCCACGTCATTGGTCTTGGTCGCCACCTCTTTGACGAGCTGCGCGCCCATGTTCTCGAAGGGGTCTTCGAGTTCGACCTCGCGGGCGATGCTCACACCGTCGTTGGTGATGGTCGGAGCGCCGAAGCTCTTCTCCAACACCACGTTGCGGCCCTTGGGCCCGAGCGTCACCTTGACGGCGTTTGCCAGGGCATTGACCCCGGCTTCGAGACCACGACGGGCCTCTTCACTGAACTTGAGAATCTTCGCCATGAGGTCCTCAGCCCACCTTCGCGAGCACGTCGCGGGCGCTCAGGATCAGCAGATCCTCGCCTCCGGAGCTGATCTCGGTGCCCCCGTACTTGCTGTACACAACGGTGTCGCCGACGCTGACGTCGACGGGGATGAGCTCACCGGTCTGCTCGGAACGCTTCCCAGGGCCCACGGCGAGGACCTCGCCCTGCTGGGGCTTTTCCTTTGCGGTGTCGGGGATGACCAGCCCGCTGGCAGTGGTCTCCTCGGCGGCACCGGGTCGCACCACGATGCGATCCTCAAGTGGCTGCAGGTTCATCGGCTCGTTCGCCTCCATGGCTCTGTGCGATGGGTAGTTGTAGTGAGGGGTGGATCGAGCTGCAGCACGATTGCGTTAGCACTCTCCACCGCCGAGTGCTAACGATACGGCGCGCGGCCCCACACTCACAACCTGGAGCGGCCGGGCTTCCTCAGGTGGTCACAAAGGGCAGTTTCAAGCCGGGATTCGCCCCGAGGTCCAACGGCGCCGGGCCATCGGACTGCAGACGCCACCAGGCCACCGCCGCGACCATGGCCGCATTGTCGGTACACATCGAGCGCGACGGCACGAATGCGTGGAGGCCATCTGCTGCGCACACCTCGCTGGTCACCTGCCGTAACTGGGAGTTGGCGGCCACTCCACCGGCCAGACAAATGCCCCGTGCGCCGACCTCGTGGGCTGCCGCTCGCGCTTTGTGTACCAGTACATCTACGACCGCCTGCTGGAACGACGCAGCGACATCGGCCGTTTCCACGTCGGGGTGCTTCCGAACATGGTTGACGACCGCGGTCTTCAACCCCGAGAACGAGAAGTCATAGCCCTCGTTGTACAGGGCACGGGTGAAGCGGATCGCCTCGGGGTCACCCTCGGTGGCAATCCGATCGATGGCGGGTCCCCCGGGGTACCCCAGCCCCAGGTAACGAGCGACCTTGTCGAACGCCTCACCCGCCGCATCGTCCAGGGTCGATCCGAGCAGGCGATAACGGCCGTGATCCTCGAAGCTGATCAACATGGTGTGGCCACCGCTGACCAGCAACACCACGAGAGGGAATTCCAGGTCCGGTTCTTCCAACAGAGCGGCGTACAGGTGGGCTTCGAGATGGTTGACCCCGACGAAGGGTTTGTCCCACACCAGGGCCAGGGCCTTTGCGGCCGCCACCCCGATCAACAACGAACCGACGAGCCCCGGGCCGTGGGTGGCCGCCACTACGTCGATCTCCTCATCCGCAATACCTGCCTCGACCAAGGCTTCAGCCACCACGGCGGTGATGAGCGACTCGTGAGCCCGGCCGGCGATCTCGGGGACCACCCCTCCGAAGCGCGCATGGAGGTCGACCTGGCTCGACACGATGTTCGCCTTGACGTGTCGGCCGTCCTCGACCACGGCAGCCGCCGTCTCGTCACATGACGTCTCGATGCCCAGAATCGTCGTCACGATGCCATCCATTCGGTTGTCTCGTCGTAGATCTCGGCCACCCCGTCAAGTCGAGCCCGGTGCTCGGCTTCGGTGATGTCATGGCACCACATCACTAGGGCATCTTCGACCGATCCATCAGGATCCCGGTAGTACCCGTGTCGCAGGCCGACCGGTCGGTATCCCATACGTCGGTATAGGTCACGGGCCCGAATGTTGCCGACCCTGACCTCGAGGGTCATCGCCGTCGCTCCGAGCCGAATCATTCCCCGGTGCAGCGCCACCATCAGGCGCGTGGCCACCCCAGCACCCTGGCCTTGCGGATCCACGGCGACCGAGGTCACGTGCCCCTCGTCGTGTACCAACATGGCGCCGGCATACCCCACCACCCTCGGCCCGAACCGGGCGACGCGGTACACGCGCGAGTCGGACTGTCGCAGCTCGTCGAGGTACAGCGCCGTCGACCAGGGCGAAGGGTAGACCTGGCGGTCGATCGAACGCACCGCCCGAAGATGACGGCGACGCAAGCGCTCGATGGTCACCACTCCCGATGTCCCGAACATCAGCTCCGCTCCCGCTGCTGCCAGTTGATCCGGGCATCAGGTGAGCGCAGGTAGAGGGGTTCGATCGCGCCCGGGGTCACGAATTCCTCGCGCAGTGCTCGGGCGTGAGCGAGTTCGACGAGCGACCCGGCGCTGGGGTGGCGGAACCCTTCCCGACCGATCTCGACCTCGGGAAGATGCGCGAACAGATCGCCGTACCGGGTGGCTCCATCCCCGACGAGCAGACACTCCTGGCCCTGGGCCACCAGCTGGTCGGCCACGTCGGCCGGCTGATCCACATGTGGTTCGGTGACCCGCTGGATGCCACCGGGTACCCGACGGTAGGCGGCGTAGAAGACCTCACCTCGGCGCGCGTCGATCATCGACACCACGAGGCGGTCGGTGAAACGGGCTGGAAAGGCGGCCAGATCCAGGGAACTGATCCCAACCATGGGAATACGTCGGGCGTGGGCGATGGCTTTGGCCGTCGCCAACCCGACCCGAAGGCCGGTGAATAGACCAGGGCCGATGTCAACAGCCACGGCGCCCAGTTCGTCCAGGCCGACCCGGGCCTGAGCACAGATGAACTCGATGGCCGGAGCAAGGGTCTCGGCATGCCGCCGGTCACGGCTGGTGTGGAAGGAGGCCAGCACACCTTCATGACCCCCAATGGCCACCCCGACCTGGGGCGTCGCAGTCTCGATGCCCAGGATCAGCATCCGGCCTCCTCCGCCCAGGGCGCCACAGCGGTACGCAATTGGCCCGCCCGAGCATGCCAGGAGGTCCCAATGGGATCGAATCCCACCACGCGAGCATCGGCGATGTCCTCGGGGTGTCCCAATTCGATGGAGACGAGCAGGAAGTCGCGGGGCAGTTCGGGCACCACCACCTCACCCCACTCGATACAGGTCAGACCACCATCGTCGAGCAGACCGGGTAGATCGAGATCGAGGACTTCGGCGAGGTTGTCGAGCCGATAGACGTCGAGATGATGGAGTCGCATCGACCCTTCGTAGACGGCAGCCAGGGTGAAGGTAGGGCTGGTGATCCGCTCGGTGATTCCCAGAGCACGGGCAACTCCCTGCACGAACGCGGTCTTGCCCGCCCCAAGATCACCCGAGAGCAGGATCACGTCACCCGGACGAACCACCGAGACAACGGCGGCTGCGAGTTCTTTGGTGGCGTCCACCGATCGGGTTCGTACATGCATCATGGCCGCCTGCGAGTGTACGAGGTCGGCCCCGCGACCCGATTTAGCCTCGGTACTCCCGAGGTACCCGGGCAGAGATCGAGGTCAAGATCTCGTAGGGAATGGTGTCCGCCCACTCGGCGAGATCCTCCACGGTGATCCGCTCATCGCCGACCGCTCCCACCATGACCACCTCGTCACCGTTGTAGGCGGTGCCGTCCCGCAGATCGGCCATCGTCTGGTCCATGCAGACCCGGCCCACCACGTCGAGGCGCTGAGAACCGACGAGTACCTGGGCCCGGTTCGACAGCGCTCGCCGATACCCGTCTGCGTAGCCGATCGGCATCGTCACCACCCTCGTCTGCTGCTGTGGCGCCCAGGTGCTGCCGTAACTCACCGGGCTACCTGCTGCCACGACCTTGAAGAAGACGACTTCGGACAGCCATTCCAGAGCAGGTTGCAGGTCCAGGACACCCACCGTGCCCGGACAAGGGTTCACCCCGTAGATCATCAATCCCGGGCGCACCAGATCGAGATGCGATTCCGGGAGTCGCGCGAGGGCGGCCGAGTTGGCGATGTGCCGCAGGGGCATCGGCAGGCCGTGATCAGGGAAGAACTGAAGGGCCTCCTCGAAACGGTCCAATTGACGTCGGGCATCGTCGAGATCGTCGGCATCGGCGTTGGCGAAGTGGCTGAATACCCCGATGACGTCGACCTCCTCGCACTCGGCGGCCGCCCGGAACAGGGATGCCGCGTTGAAGTGATGGACACCGATCCGCTCCATCCCGGTGTCCACCTTGAGATGGACGCGCGCTCGGCGCCCGGCGGCCTGCGCCGCTGCCTGGATCTGATGCACCTTCTCGACCGATGGCGCGGTCAGCGTCAGATCCCACTCGAGGAACAGAGGAATCTGTCGGGCGACCGCTCCGCCGAGCACCTGCACGGGGATGGTCACCCCGGCATCGCGCAGCGCAATCCCCTCCTCCACATAAGCGACGCCCAAACATGGTGCACCTGCGTGTTCGAGTCGCCGACCCACCTCGCCGAGCCCATGGCCATAGGCATTCGCCTTCACGACGGGCATGACCTGCGCCCCACCCACGTGCGCGTCGATGGCCCGATAATTGCCCTCGATAGCCGAGAGATCGACCACACAACGAGTGGGCCGATGAATGGGGTCGCTCACGACTCCATCATCGCCTGCAATGCCGGGGCAAGGAGGTCACCGAGATCGGACGCGATCAAGCCGGGCCGACCAAGACATCCAGCACGCCCGTGCCAGTGAGCGGCCGCCGCCGTGCCGTGGAGTGGGTTGACTCCTGTCGCAAGCACAGCTGCGATCATCCCACTCAGAACGTCCCCCGAACCCGCTGTCGCCAGGCGGGAGGTGCCCGAGGTGACGAGGATGGCCCGACCCGCCGGTTCGGCGACCACCGTGGTCGGCCCCTTGAGCAACACCACGGCCCCCACCGCCTGGGCGAGGTCACGGGCCGCAGCAACACGGTCCTGGGCGACGGCCTGCCCGGTGAGGCGTCGGTATTCGCCGTCGTGGGGGGTGATCACCAACGGTGCGCGCCGAACCTTTTGCCCATGTACACCGTCGAGAACCCGGAGGCCGTCGGCATCGAGGACGACGGGAACCGGACTCCGCTCGAGTACCGCTGCGCTCTCGGCCATGACGGAAGGGTCGTCCCCCAGTCCGGGGCCGAGCACGACAGATCCGAACCGCTCGAGATCCTCGAGGACGGTCGCGCCCCAATCTCCACCGGCAGCCGGCCGCACCACCACCTCTGTTGGACACCGGACGGCGTCTGAACGACAGCCGGGGCTGGTCAGCCAGACCATGCCCGCCCCCGCCCGAAGGGCGCCGAGCGCACATAGGTGGGCGGCTCCCTCCATCCCAGGAGACCCAGCAATAGCTCTCACGGCCCGGACCCATTTGTGGTCCGTGTCCCGACCGGGATCCACCAACTGTCTCGCTGCCCGGTCCGTCATCAGCCAGGTGGCCGGGTGCCCAACGTCCAGGCCGATGTCAACCACCTCGATGACGCCGCAGCGGGCCCTACCCGGATAGAGCAACATGCCGGGTTTGACCGCTGCGAAGGTGACGGTCACATCGGCAACCAACGATCCGAGATCGGCCCCCGTCAGAGCGTCGACTCCGGACGGCACGTCTACCGCAAGCACCGGGCACTCCGGCTGTTCAGGGCAGTCCCAGGGGTCCCGTAGGCCGGTGCCGAACGCTGCGTCGATCACCAGATCTGCAGGCGGCAAGGGTGCTCCCGGTCCGACGATCACGCACCGAGCCCCCTGACGGCCCAGGATCCGGGCAGCCACCCGCCCATCGGCACCGTTGTTTCCCTGACCAGCGATCACGGTGATCCGGCGGCCGTAGGTGCCTCCCAGCATCGAGCGAGCCACCCGAGCCACCGCCCACCCTGCTCGTTCGATGAGTTCCTCCACGGGCTCGACTGCAGCTGCGTCGACGGCGGCCATCTCCCGTGGGGTCAGCACCGGTTCGAGTGCACTCACCCGTAGCTCATTCCGCAACCACCACCGCCTCCGCGATGGTTCGGGTATGGGTGATCGAGAGGTGCCACCTGCTGGCCCCGGCCGCTCGCGCAAGATCATCAGCCTTGCCGTGCAAGGTCAGTGACGGCCGTCCCGACGGGAGCTTGACCACTTCGATGTCCCGAAACCTCACCCCGCCGACACCGACACCGAGCACCTTCATGACGGCTTCCTTGGCTGCGAAGCGGGCAGCGAGTCGCTCGGTGGGGTCGCCGGCCCGAGCGGCGTAGGCCAGTTCGGCATCGGTGAACAGCCGCTGTGGGAGTCGACTTCGTCGAGTCAACACCCGACGGAACCGGTCCACATCGACTGCGTCGATGCCGACACCGATCACGACGACCACGCGTCGGCCAGTACGTAGACCGGCTGGGTCAGCAGGTCGAGCACGTCGACAGAACCCAGAAGGTCGTCCCTGAACGTCGGCTGGGTCTCTGTCACCGCGTCCTTCAGAGCACCGTAGCGACCTCGATAACCCTGCAGCACGGCACGCATGGCCCCCGAAGCCAGACGGGTCTCGAAGCGGCAGTGCAGCAGGGTCAGCCCCGTCGTCTGGCCGTCCTTCACCTCCGGTACGTGGATGACCGATCGGCTGTCACCACCAAGGGAGACGGTCACCTCGCGCTCGAAGGCGGCCCGATGCTTGGACCCTCGCAGGACCGGATTTGTGTCGGTCCGTGACGGTATGTCCCGGGCGATACCACCTCGATCCAGGACCTGGATGGTCGCATCCCCGGCCACATCGCCTTCGATTCGGTAGCGGGTGTATCCCAGAACCTCGACCACCGCTGGTTCGAGAGCGACAAGGGTGCGCATGGCTCGGTAGGACAGCCTGTCGCGGGGCGCTCCGGCCGTGATTGCAGCTTGGACGAGGGCCGACTGCAGGAGGGTCTCGTCGCTTCGACTGATCCCGACGGTCACGGTCTTCGCCTGGTGCTTGATCGCATCGACCGGCCGGGTCAGCTCGTCGATCGCTCTGCTGAGCGCAGTGACGAGATCTTCGACCACCACCCCCGGCCGACCGACTTTCCCCACCTCCAGTTGGTAACTCTCCAACGACGCGATGCCGAGGGCGTAGCGCAACACGGTGGCAAGCCTCCACGCCGTCGCAGCCTCGAGGGAGCCGTCGTACCGGCCGCTACGCAACCCATCGGTGAACCGACCGGCCCCGGGGGCGAGGTTGCGGGCGAGAAGTTCGAACGCCTCTTCGGACACGACGCCCGAGACCACGGACTGCTCGACGGTGGCCCGCATCTCACGCAGGGGCCCCGCCAGGGCATCGATGGCAAGGGCCGCCTCGTAGCCGAAGAGGTGGCCGACCATGGTGGCCAGTACGAAGTCCAGGTCAGGGTGAACCGAAGGGACGGAGAGCAACTCGGTGGCCGCTCCGAAACGTCCATCGCCGTCGGTCGCGATGACGATGGGCACGGCGTTGTGGGCCCGGTAGATGGCCACTTCCTTAGCCACGTCATCGGCCGTGGAACCTTTCAGCCCCGCTGCGCACACCACGATCATCGGCTCGGATGAAAGATCGATGTGCTTCTTGTCCTCGGTTCCGTCCTCGGAGATCGCCTTGTAACACAGCTCGGACAGCTTGATCCGGATCTCCCGAGCGGCGATGCGGTTCGGGCCGTTGCCCACCAGCGCCCAGTACCTCTGCCCTGGGGCGTGACGACGAGCAGCTTCGGCAACCGCCGCTCGGCGATCCAACACCTCCGACATGGCGTCGGGAAGGGCTCGCAACGCCTCGAGCAACCCGTCGTGCTCGCCCACCGCGCCCGCTGCCTCGGCCAGCGCCACACTGAGCAGCGCGCCGGCGGCGACCTGGGCATAGAACGCCTTGGTCGATGCCACCGACATCTCCACGTCGCGACCATCGGAGGTGTACAGCACACCGTCAGCACGGTCGGTGAGGTCACTTCCTCGTCGGTTCACCACGGCGATGACCGAACCGCCCCGCTCACGCACGAGGTCGACGGTCCGGTTGGTGTCGGTAGTCGTGCCCGACTGGCTAATGGCCACCACCAGCGTGTCGGACATGTCCGCAGCGAGTGCGAACCCACTCACCTCCGTGGCCAGGTCGGCCGTGACCGCAATACCTCGGCCCTCGAGCATGGGCGACAGGAGCTGGGGAATGGCCTGGGCCGCCACCGCCGCCGTGCCCTGACCAATTGCGAGGATGCGACGGATACGCCCTTCGGCGAGGGACGTGGCCACTGCCGGGGGCACCACATCGGCGCCGAGGTGCACCCGCAGCCCATCCGGAGCCTCGATGATCCTTCCCCGGAGGGTGGACAAGAGCGATCTGGGGGCCTCCCTGATCTCCTTGAGCAGGAAGTGGGGGGCATCACCCCTGTCGATGTCTCTCGTGGTGATCTCGGGCGCCGAGAGCTCGGTCGCCGTCACGGGCAACTCGCTCCCGTCATAGGAGCGTCGAATGATCCCCTCGAGTCGGCCAGCCTGCGCGCCGTCGAGGAGGACGACCTGCCCGCGTGACGCGACCGGATTGGCCGGGTCCGACGGCGTTTCCCCATCGAGTCGCAGATACGAACTGCACTCCTCGATGACGCCGTAGGGCTCGCTGGCCACGACGAAGGCGTCGACACCCAAGCCGATGTACAGCCCCTGTCCGCTTCCCCTCAGGGCGAGGGCGAGGTGCTCGGGCTCTCCGGCCGAGTGGGCGGCGATGGCGACCGAACCCTCGAACTCGGCGACCGTGGATCGAAACGCCTCCAGCAGAACGTCACCGCGCTCGAGGGCCCTGCTCGTGAGGGTGGGGATCACCTTGGCGTCAGTGGTGATCTCCGGCGCGATGTCGAGGCCGTGCAGCACCTTCAAGTCGGCGAAGTTGTCCACATCGCCGTTCAATACGGCAGCCACGTAGGGGCCCTCCGCCCTGCCGTGTTCGAACGAATCGAGTGGGTGGGCGTTGGGTTCGTTGATACTTCCCACACTGGCCCAGCGGGTGTGCCCAATGACCAGAACATGGGCGTCCGGGGCGGCGAGGGCCTGGTGCAGCAGTGTGTCGGAGGCCAATTGCCTCCTCAGAGAGGCCGTGTTGTCACCCAGCTCACCGATCTCGGCCGCCGTCTTGTACAGGAACGCCACGCCATCTCCGCAGCGGCGGACGGCTGCCGTTCCACATCGCACGTCGTCGAGTCTCGAGGCCACAGGCCCGGCGGAAAACACGGCGTCGTCGAGCCCATGGTCCGTGACGAACACCTGCAAGCCCGCCGAATCACGCCCGCGGACCTCGAGCCGGTCGATGGCGGACAGAGCCGCCTGGATAGACCACCAGCTCGTGACGGCCCGCCGGCTCGGCTGTCCGCCGGCGAGGTCTGCGATGGCCTTGGCACCGCCCACTCGATCACGCTGGATGGCCCAGGCTGCGTCGGCTGCCCTCAGGAGGTCTGCGTTGGTGCGATCCAGGTCGAAATCGTCCGAGATTGCTCCATCAGCTACGCGTTCGAGCGTCGCTCGGCAGCGCTCCAGGCCAAGGTCGACCTCGGCGAGGTGCCCCTCGACCTCGGCGAGGAAGAGCGGGTCCTCGACGAGGAGGCGCATCCCCGGTTGGGTGCCCAGTCGAGCGGACACAGCCCCGAGCTGATCAGCAACGGTCAGGGCGGCCCCTGCGATGTTCTGGTACTCGTCGTCGAGGGACTTCAGGGTGCCCACGACAAGGTGCAGCAACTCTGCGAGGGGTGCTCGCTCAGCCGATGAACCATCGTCCCGGGCCCGCAGAACCGCGATGATGCCGCACATGACCACTGAGGGTATCGGCCTACAGCACAGTGCGGTCAGCGCTGCAACAGCACAGTGCGGTCAGCGCTGCAACAGCACAGTGCGGTCAGCGCTGATTACCCGAAGCGGGCGGACACCGCAGCGGCGAGCGTCTGGGCCACCGACCGGGCAGTCGATTCGTCGGTGGCCTCCACCATCACCCGCACGAGCGGCTCGGTGCCGCTCGGTCGGACGAGGACCCGTCCCGCATCACCCAAGCGGGCCGTCGCTTCAGCAACCTCCACCTCGAGGCGCCCTGCGATCTCGACATCGGTGGGCCGATGGTCGACGTCCACGTTCAGCAACACTTGGGGGCACGTGGTCATCGAAGCCTGCCGCAAATCGCGGCTCGAGCGACCCTGCCGCTTCATCAGGTCAGCGAGCAGTACCCCGCTCAGCAGACCATCACCGGTGGTGGCCAGGTCGCGGAAGATGAGGTGCCCCGACTGCTCTCCACCGAGGGACAGTCCCTGACGGTCGAGCGCCTCGAGAACGGCACGATCGCCAACGGGAGTTTCGACGACGGTCACCCCAGCCTCGTCCATTGCACGCCGCAGGCCGAGGTTCGACATGACGGTGACAACCAAGGTGCTACTGGCAAGCCGCTTCCGTTCCAGCAGATCGACTGCGAACATGGCCATCAGGTGGTCTCCGTCGATCAGCTGGCCAGTGCCGTCGACGGCAACCAGGCGGTCGGCGTCGCCATCCACCGCGATGCCCAGATCGGCCCCGGACGACACCACGGTGTGTGCGAGCACCCGCGGGTCGGTCGACCCGCACCCGTCGTTGATGTTGCGGCCGTCAGGCTCGGCGTGGATCACCTGGACCCGGGCTCCGAGATCACCGAAGATCGGCCCCGCAATCTCGGAGGCTGCGCCGTGCGCGCAGTCGATCACGATCGACAGCCCATCGAGTCGGCGCCCCTCCAACGCATCGTGGAGGTGATGGGCGTAGTCATCCAGCGGGCTCTGGACCACTGCAACGGGGCGAGTCGTCGGGGTGGAGCGTTCCGTGAACTCGTCGAGCCGACGAGCGATCCCCTGCTGCTGGTCATCATCGAGTTTGCGTCCACCCGCCCCGAACAACTTCACCCCGTTGTCGCTCCAGGGGTTGTGCGAGGCCGAGATGACTGCCCCGCAGGCCCCCGCACGCTGAGCGGCGTACGCAACGGCCGGTGTCGGCGCAACACCGAGATCCATCGGCTCGGCGCCGCCTACCGCAAGCCCGGCAGCAAGGGCGCTGGCAAAGACCGGGCCTGATTCCCGCGTATCTCTACCAATCAGCCACAGGCCCCCGGCAACCACCTCAGCGGCCGCTTGGCCGATGGCGGACACGTCCTCGACCGTGAGGTCGACAAAAGCAGTACCCCGGACCCCATCGGTTCCGAAGGCCAGGGCCATAGCGCTCGACTCGGTCAGCGCTTGGAGTACTGAGGAGCCTTACGGGCCTTCTTCAGGCCGTACTTCTTGGACTCCTTGATCCTCGAGTCCCGGGTCAGCAGACCGGCGCCCTTGAGAACCGGCCGAGACTCGGGATCGAGTTCGACCAATGACCGGGCAATACCCAGGCGAAGCGCCCCAGCCTGTCCGGCCATGCCGCCTCCGTCGAGCGTGGCGTCGATGTCGTAGGCCTGCTCGGTCTCGGTGAGCCGAAGAGGTTGCGAGACGACGAGGCGATGGCTCGAGGAGGTGAAGTAGTCATCGAAGGCACGACCATTGACGGTGATCACGCCGGTTCCCGGACGGAAACGGACGCGGGCAACGGCACGCTTGCGCCGACCGGTGGTCTGGGTGAGAGGAGCAGTCACATCGAACCTCGAATCACTTGGCCCGGGCGCCGTCGAGCTCGAGGGCTGCGGGCTGCTGGGCGGCATGGGGATGGTCAGGGCCGGCGTAGACCTTCAGCTTTGTCAGCATCTGTGCGCCCAGGCGATTACGGGGCAGCATGCCCTTCACCGTTCGCCGAATGGCGTCAGCGGGCTTCTTGGCCAGCAGTTCACCGTAGGTCTGGGTACTCAATCCGCCCGGGTAACCGGAGTGGCGATGGACGAGCTTGGTATCAGCCTTGTTCGACGTGAGCACGACCTTGTCGGCGTTCACGATCACGACGTGATCACCGGTATCCATGTTCGGGGCGAAGGTCGGCTTGTGCTTGCCACGCAGGATGCGTGCGACTTCGGTGGCCATCCGGCCGAGGACGAGACCTTCGGCGTCGACGACGAACCACTGACGCTCGATCTCGCTGGCCTTGGGCGCATATGTACGCACGATGGGAGAACCTCGGAAACTACGGGGTGAGCAACCTCTGGGTCTGCAATCGACCACGAGAGGTGGGGCCCGAATTGGGCCGACGGTTCAGGATACGGAGCCGACAGCCTCGCAGCAAACCCTGGCATCGCCGATTCCATCAGCCGATCCAGGATGGTTCGGGGTCGTACCCCACCGCCACCAGCACCAACCCCTCTGGAGGTGCAATTGCGGGAGCATCATTACGGTCGCGCGCCGCAATCACCGCCACGACATCGTCGGCGGTTCGCTGACCCCGGCCAGCGGCAACACAGAACCCGACCATCGACCTGACCATCTGGTGACAGAAGGCTGTGGCAACGACCTCGAAGGCGAGGCGGCCTTGTGGTGCAGCCACCCACTGGGCGCTGATGACCCGGCGCATCAACGGCGCATCAGGTGAAGTTCCCTTCGGCCGTCGACAGAACGAGGTGAAATCGTGCTCGCCCACCATGGCAACGGCAACCTCGTTCATGGCATCCACATCGAGGGCTCGACCCACATGCCACTCGAGATCGCTTCGGAGGGGGTCGGGCAGTGTCCGCTCGTTGACGGTGTAGCGATACGTCCGCTGGCGCGCCGAGAACCGAGCATGAAAGTCGGGAGGGACCAAGGCCAGAGCGTTCACGACGATGTCGGGGCCGCAACGCCGGTTCAGGGCAGACACCAAGCGGTCCGGGACGAACCGAGGACTGTCGGTCGTGAAGGACACCACCTGACCGCTGGCGTGGACTCCGGCGTCGGTTCGTCCGGCCACCTGAAGCTCGATCTCGTGACCCAGAACGGTACGGAGGGCGGCTCGGAGTTCCCCGGCAACGGTTACCACGCCTGTATTGGCAGCGAAGCCCCGAAACGCCGTGCCCCGATATCCCAGCCGCAGACAGACGTTGTGGCGCGCCGACATGAGACGCAGGGTAATTTCCTCTAGCGAACCAGGGGGAACAGCATGTTCGATCTCGTCATCGTCAACGGCACCGTCATCGACGGCAGCGGGGGTCCAGCCACCACCGGCGACATTGGCATCACCGGTGACCGCATTACTGCCCTGGGCGCTCCGGGTTCACTCGACGGGCAAGGCCACCGCCAGATCGAAGCAACCGGTCTCGTCGTCGCGCCGGGCTTCGTCGACATCCACACCCACTTCGACGCGCAGGTGTTCTGGGACACCACCCTGTCCCCCTCACCGCTACACGGGGTGACCACGGTGATCGGCGGGAACTGTGGGTTCACCATCGCACCGCTCGAGCCCGAGCACGGTGACTACCTCATGCGACTGCTCGCCAGGGTCGAGGGCATGCCCCTCGCCTCCCTGCAGGAGGGTGTGCCCTGGAACTGGCGGAGCTTCGCCGAGTACCTCGACGCCATCGACGGCACCCTGCTTCCCAATGCTGGATTCCTCGTCGGCCACACCGCACTGCGCCGCATCGTGATGGGCGAGCGGGCAGTAGGCAACGAGGCCACCGAGGACGAGTTGGCCGAGATGCGCCGACTGCTCGCCGATGCCATCGATGCGGGAGGCCTCGGCTTCAGCTCGTCATGGGCCACCACCCACAACGACCCGACAGGTGCACCGGTACCGTCCCGGCACGCATCGACGGACGAACTGGTCGCTCTCTGTGACGTCCTCCGAGACAGTGCGGCAGTCGCCCTCGAGTTCATCCCGACCGTCGGCCGCTTCGACGAATCCACCTACCAGTTGCTGACTGACATGTCGGTAGCCGCAGACAAGCCACTGAACTGGAACGTGATCTTCGCCAGCACCCGTCAACGAGAAGCGATCGAGGACAAGCTGGCGGCCAGCGACTATGCGGCGGCGCGTGGTGGTCGGGTCCTGGCCCTCACCGCACCTCTGCCGGCGGTCACCAGACTCTGCTTCGAGACGGGCTTCGCACTCGATGCCCTCAACGGATGGGCCGAGCCCATGGCGCTCCCGGCCGAACAGAAACTGGCCCTCTTCGCCGATCCGGCTCGTCGCGCCGAACTGAACGAGCTCGCCCAGCAATCCACCACCTTCCGCGGCCTTGCCCGCTGGGAACGCTTGATGGTCGGGGAGGTGAACGATCCCGAACTGCGGCACCTCGAGGGCAGGACGATCGGAGACATCGCGGCCGAGCAGGGGCAGTCCGCGTGGGATGCCTTGTGTGACCTGATTGTCGCCGACAACCTCAAGACCGGTTTGTACCCGCCCGTCTCAGGGGACGACGACGAGACATGGCTGATGCGGCGCGATCTCTGGAACGACGAGCGGTGCGTGATCGGAGCCTCGGATGCCGGCGCACATCTCGATCTGCTCGCCACCTTCAGCTACTCCACTTCGCTGATCCAAGCAGCCCGCGACCGGGACCTGATGGATCTCGAAACAGTCATTCACAAGCTCACCGACGTGCCTGCTCGGCTCTACGGTCTTCGGGACCGGGGCCGACTCGAGGAGGGGTGGTACGCCGACATCGTCGTGTTCGACGCGGACCAGGTTGCGCCACGTCCAACGGAAATCCGAGAAGACCTGCCAGGCGGGGCGTGGCGGCTCTACGGAGAAGCCGACGGGATCAGGCACGTCATCATCAACGGCACCGAGGCGGTGACCGACGGCAACTTCACCGATGCCCGACCCGGAACGCTGCTCCGTTCGGGGCGAGACACCATTCCCGTCTCAGCCCAGGGCTGACACAGCTGGGGGCAGGGCTCGAATCAAACGAGTTCGATCAACGCCATCGGCGCATTGTCGCCCTGGCGGGGACCCAGCTTGAGGATGCGGGTATACCCACCCGGACGCTGGTCGTAGCGGGGTCCGATCTCGTCGATCAGCTTCTGGGCCATTTCCTGATCACCATTGAGGCTGGCCACCAACTGACGATGGCGGTGCAGACCGCCCTTCTTGGCCTTGGTGATCAGCTTCTCGGCGTACGGACGAAGCGCCTTGGCCTTGGCTTCGGTGGTCTCGATGGCTTCTGCGGCGAACAACGACGCTGCAAGATTGGCCATCATCGACCGCTGGTGACTTGCGCTACCGCCGAAGCGGCGGCCCTTTTTCGGGGTGGGCATCTCGCTGAGGTCCTAGGAATGGGAGGCGAAGCCCCGCAGGGTCAAGCCTCGTTCGTCGAGTTTCTGGATCACTTCGTCCAAGGACTTCTGTCCGAAGTTGGTGATGGCCATGAGATCGTCGATCGACTTCGTCAACAGCTCGCCGATGGTGTTGACCTGGCCACGCTTGAGGCAGTTCCGGGGCCGTTCGCTGAGATCGAGGTCTTCGATCGGCAGGTCGAGATCCGGGGAGCCTGTGTCACTGGCTACCACCTCACCGAGATCGAGGCCCTCGGGCTCGTCGCTGAGCGAGGCAACCAGACCCACGAGTCGTTGCAAGGTCTCGGCGGCAGAAGCAAGTGCCTCACGTGGGCTGATCGAGCCGTCCGTGTCGATGTCGAGAATCAGGCGATCGAAGTTGGTCGACTGCTCGACACGCACCGGTTCGACCTCGATGGACACTCGGCGGACCGGGCTGAAGATCGCGTCCACCGGGATCACCCCGATCGAACTCCCTGCAGCCTGGTCGTCCGAACCCTGGTAGCCACGACCCCGCTGAACGGTCAGGTCCAGGGCAAGGCGTCCGCTGCTGCTCAGGGTCGCGATCTTCAGATCGCGGTTCAGGCACTCGACATCGGCTGGCCACTCGATGTCACCGGCCGAGATGTCGGCCGGCCCACGACAATCGAGACGAACGGCCACGGCGTCGTCACTCTCGCAGGTGAGAACGACATCCTTCAGGTTGAGGATGATGTCCGTGACGTCCTCGACGACACCGGGAATGGTGTCGAATTCGTGCAGAGCGTCATCGAACCGGACCTGGGTGATTGCAGCACCAGGCACCGACGACAACAGGGTGCGACGAAGAGAGTTACCGATTGTGTGACCGAACCCGGGCTCGAGGGGGCCGATCGCGAACCGTTGCCGGTTCGCAACCTCGTCCCCGAGGGGCTCGACCGTCGGTCGCTGCATCATGAGCATGCTCACTGCTGACTCCAGGTGAAGACTCGATGGGTTTACTTGCTGTACAGCTCGACGATGAGCTGCTCGCGGACAGGAATGTCGATCTGTTCCCGGGTGGGAAGTTCTCGCACGGTGACCTGCTGACCTCCGTCCCCGGTCTCGAGCCACACGGGAGCGGCACGATCGAGCACGTCGAGGTTCCAGCGTACAGTCACGACCTCTCGGGACTTCGCACGCAGCTCAATCACATCGCCCTTGCGAGCCCGATAGCTGGGAATGTTCACCCGCCGGCCATTGACATTGATGTGGCCGTGGCTCACGAACTGACGTGCTTGGGGTCGCGTAGCCGCCCAACCGGCCCGGTACACGATGTTGTCAAGACGAAGTTCCAGCAGACGCAGAAGGTTCTCGCCGGTGACACCTCGCTGGCGAGACGCCTCTTGGTACACGTTGCGGAACTGTCGTTCGTTGACCCCATAGGTGAAGCGAGCCTTCTGCTTCTCTTGGAGCTGCAACAGGTATTCGGAGTTCTGGCTCCGACGGCGACCCCGCCCATGCTCTCCGGGGGGGTAGGGACGACGGTCGAGCGCCTTGGTCTCTCCTGCCGTTCCCCAGATGTTGACACCGAGCCGACGGGACACCCGGGCCTTGGGTCCTGTGTAACGCGACATCGTCAGACCCTCCGACGCTTCGGTGGACGACAACCGTTGTGAGGTACCGGCGTCATGTCCTTGATACCGGTGATCTCGATCCCCGTGTTCTGGATGGACCGAATTGCGGTCTCGCGCCCGGACCCCGGGCCCTTGACCTGGATGTCGACCCGGCGAACACCGTGCTCCATCGCTCGACGAGCCGCCTGTTCGGCCGCCTGCTGAGCTGCGAAAGGAGTCGACTTGCGCGAACCCTTGAACCCGACGTTGCCCGCCGAAGCCCACGACACCACATTCCCCTGTTGGTCTGTGAATGTGATGATGGTGTTGTTGAACGAACTCTTGATGTGCGCCACCCCGTGGCCCACGTTCTTGCGTTCCCTACGCCGGGGACGACGCCCACCAGCCTGCGGTTTGGCCATTACTTACGGACCTTCTTCTTCCCGGCGACGGTCTTGCGGGGGCCCTTCCGGGTCCGCGCATTGGTATGCGTGCGCTGCCCGTGAACGGGAAGGCCGCGACGGTGTCGGATGCCCTGATAGCAACCGATCTCGATTTTGCGCTTGATGTCTTGCGCCACGTCACGCCGCAGGTCGCCCTCGACCTTGAGTTCGGCCTCGATGTGGTTACGGATACGGATGACCTCTTCATCGGTCAGATCGCGCACCCGGGTGGCCTCGCCGATGTCGAGGGCTTCACAGATCTGCGAAGCCGTCGTGCGACCGATGCCGTAGATGTAGGTGAGGGCGATCTCCACCCGCTTCTCACGCGGAATGTCGACGCCGGCAATACGTGCCATGTCAGCCCTTCCCTATCCCTGCCGCTGCTTGTGCCGCGGGTTCGGGCAAATCACTCGGATACGACCGTGCCGACGAATGACCCGACACTTGTCACACATCTTTTTGACGCTTGGACGTACTTTCACTTCACAGAACCTGTCGTGGAGGGCGACCGACGGATCACCCGGAGCAGCATTGCCATGCTGCCGGTGGAGGCCCAATGGGGACCATGGGCTGAGGTCGGTGTCGAGTTCGCATCCCCAACGAGGGGCCCGATGCCAACACCGTAAACGCGGCGACCGCACACCCGTGCGAGGGCCGACAGACGAGCATACCGGGGTTGCTGCCGGTGACCAATTCGAACCACCGCTGCTCCTCATCGCGCATCGTCGATTGCGTCGACGATGCGCGCTTGAACCTCATCCTCAGAACCAAGGCCGTCGACCGTAACCAGTCGGCCCTGCCCACCGAAGTACTCGAGCAGCGGAGCTGTCTCTGCTGCATAGAGTTCGAGGCGTCTGGCGATGGCCTCCGGGGTGTCATCGGCCCGGCCACGACCCAACATCCGCTCGGTTACCACTGCGTCGGGGACATCGATGTTCACGGCAAGGTCGATGGAGCCCGGGGCGAGCAACTCGGTGAGGCCATCGGCCTGGGCGGCCGTACGGGGGAATCCGTCCAAGAGGAATCCTGCTTCAGCATCGGGTTGGGCCAAGCGCTCCTCGACGATGCCGAGGATCAACTCGTCCGACACCAGATCACCCGCGTCCATGACTGCCTTGGCCTGCAAGCCCAGGGGTGTTCCTTCAGCAACCGCAGCCCGCAGCATGTCGCCCGTCGATATGTGAGGGATGCCGTAGTGCTCGACGAGCAACGCGCATTGGGTTCCCTTGCCAGCACCCTGCTTTCCCAGGATCACAAGTCGAGTCATGTCACTCCTTCTCGCATCCGCCGGTAGGAATCCACAGCCTCACCGTCGCAGCCCTACTTCAGGAAGCCTTCGTAGTTGCGCATCAGCAACTGGCTGTCGATTTGTTTGGCTGTCTCGAGCGCCACCCCCGAGGCAATGAGAATCGAGACACCGCCGAAGCCGATCGCGGCTCCCGCCCCACCCCCACCGCTGAGTGATCCGAGGTCGCTGGTCGCTGACAACAACACGGTCGGAAGCAGGGCCACCAAGGCGATGAAGAGTGCCCCCGGCAGCGTGATCCGGTTGAGGAGCCGCGAGAGGTAACGCTCGGTTTGCGGGCCGGGCCTGATGCCGGGGATGAACCCGCCCTGTTTGCGGATGTTGTCCGCCTGGCGGATCGGATCGAAGCTGATAGCCGTGT
>JAYPWI010000024.1:53606-54940 GCA_038135065.1 Acidimicrobiales bacterium | reverse complement strand
GGCTCGGCGGAACCTGTGCGCAACGGGCCCGAGGTCGTCGACGGCCGAGCCCCCACGCTGCGAGCCGGAGGGCGAGGATCTCCCTCGGGCCCGCGCTCAGGCAGACCTGCGCGCCGAATTCATCGTGTATCCGACCGAGGCGACGATCCGAGAACGACCCGATACACACTCGATCCAGGAGGTTGCCGGTCCGCAAGGTTCTGATCAGTGGTGCCACTGCGCCATCGGACTTCGGATCGATATTGATGTTGACATCGGGGAAGCTGCTCAGTACTTCGTCGAAGCTCGGGATGGTCTCGCCGCCATCGAGTCGGACGTCGGCGATCTCGGACCATGTCAGCTCCGCGATGCGGCCCTTGCTCCCCGTCAGTCGGTCGAGCCGGTCGTCGTGGAACGCCACCAAGACACCATCGATCGTGCAGTGGACGTCGGTTTCGATGTACCGATACCCCTGCTCGATGGCCCCCTGGAATGCGGCCAGGGTGTTCTCCGCCGCCGAATCCGTACCCCCGCGGTGGGCGATGGGGACTGGTGGCCTGTCGGGAAGAAAGGGGTGGGACTGCTGCATTTCGATTCTCCCCAATCGCTCAAGGGCCTAAGGCCCTGGGCCGATCTACACAGCAAAGGGACCAGGAGGCCTGATGATACGAGTGCCAGCACGAACTCTGGCCGCGATGGCCCTATTGATGGCCGTGGCGACCACTCCGGTCGGTGCGTCGGAAGGCGAAGCTGACTGGGTACCCCTGCTCGAGGCGGCCGGACTCGACGTGGAGGACCTTCCCGCAGGAGTGATCGACCAACTCGACGACGTCGTCGAGGACCTCATCGATCGAGACATCATCGACCGCGAAGAGGTGGACCGCATCGGCGATTTGGCACCGGCCGAGCGCTCGACGCAGGCCCTGGATCGGGCCGCTCATTCGCATGGTGTGGCGCATGCCCTGGCCCGCTTTCTGACTGAGCAGGGAGTCGAGGTCAGCGGGCCGGGTGGGCTCCGGGCTGCGATGAACGAATATCTGGCCAACGAGGGAGTGCTCGACGACCTCGACGACGCGGGCCGGCGACAGTTGCGGCAGCTCTTCCTCGAGCACCTCGAGGAGAAAGGCATCGACGTCGAGGGCGGCAGGCTGGGCGAGGCGCTGAGCGAGGCGGGTTACGGTCCGACCGACGAAGAGCGGGCCGACCGAGCAGCGCAGCGGGAGGAGCGTCGCCGGCTGCGGGAGGAGCGCGACGAAGCACGCGACGAAGAGCGTGGCAGGCGTCAGGAGGAGCGTCGGAACCGGGGTCGCAGCGGAAGTGACCACGATCCCGATGACGAGTTCGATGATGGCGAG
>JAYPWI010000024.1:0-53506 GCA_038135065.1 Acidimicrobiales bacterium | reverse complement strand
GTAGACGAGGGCGAGGGTCGATGAGGTTCCAGAGCGCCGGGGCCTGCGTTGTCGCACTCGCCCTCCTCGGACTTACACAAGGTTGCTCGGCGGACGGCTCCGCATCGAACGCTGACGCCAAGGTCGTGATCGACATCGAGGACGTCGAATCGCTCTCCGGGTCCCCCATGGCGGTGGTCGACGAAGCGGAGGAGGGCAGCGTGGCCGTCCCCGTGGCGGGGTCGATTGTCGATGACCGCGTCCTCGCAGCGGCTGTCGTGGTCGTGGCGGGCGGCGATATCGAGCAGGCCCTTTTGGAGGACCTCTTCTCTCTCGACGAACTCGATGCTGCGATCGATGCGATCGAGTCGGGAACTCTCGAGCGCTACCTCGACTGACGCGCTGTAGCCTCCGGTCCACATGACCGGTGAGTTCGAGCCCTCCTCCGACACTGTCGAACGCTTCCGGGAAGCCGTGTCAGATAGCCCATTGCGCCTGGACGCAGCCGCCCTGGCCCTTGCCGACCACTGCTCGCCGCAGGGAGCCGATGTCGCGGGCGCGTTGGCTTCATTGGACAGCTTGGCCGGTCGGATCAGCGAACCCACCCTGGATGGAGTGGTCCGACTGCTGTACCGCGACGAAGGCTTCGTCGGTGACCGGGAGGACTACTACAACCCTGACAACAGCTTGCTCGATCGTGTACTGGACCGACGGCGCGGTATCCCCATCTCCCTGGCCGTGCTGGTCATCGAGGTGGGGCGGCGGGCCGGTGTGCCGCTGTTCGGGGTGGGCATGCCGGGACATTTCCTGGTCGGTGACCGCGTGGACAGGGAGATCTTCATCGACCCGTTCTCCGGGGCCGTGATCGGACCCGACGCAGCTCAGTCGATGTTTCGGCGGATGCAGCCCGGAGCTCCGTTCCAGATGTCGTACCTCGAGGAGACGCCACCGGCGCACATCGTTCTCCGGATGCTGAACAACCTCCGGATGATCCACCAACACCAGCGGGACAATCGATCGTTGGTTCGGGCCCTGGAGTTGATGATCTGCCTGGAGGACTGCCCCTCGGAGGAGTATCGCCACCTGGCCGCTGCACTCGACATTCTGGGCCGCACTGATGAGGCCGCCCGCTATCTCGATCAGGCTTCCGAGCGGTACGAGGGTCCCGAGAGCGAACGACTTGCCAGCGAGGCCACACGGCTGTGGGCTCGTCTCAATTGAGCCAGGCGACAACTGGAAGCCCGGCAGGACTGGGCTAGGTTGCCCTGCGCTGACCAAACGTGAGAAGGGCCGGAATGATCGACAAGGACGTGAAGCGGTCGTTGGGTCAGATGGCAAAAGGAGTGCAGGTCGTCGGTGCCTGTCACGACGGTGTACATCGGCTCTACACATCCCATTGGGTGTGCCAGGTGTCCTTCGAGGAGCCCATCGTCATGGCCAGCGTGTCGCCGAAGCACGACACCCATCCGCTGATGGTCGCCTCCGGGTTCTTCACGGTCAGCGTGCTCGCCGGGGACCAGGTGGCCGAGGGTCAGTACTTCAGTTACCCGGGCCACAAGTTCCAGCACCGGTTCACCGATTACGTCGAGATCGTCGACGGACGTCCCTATGTGCCGAATGCGCTGTCGTACATGGACTGCGCCGTCTTCGAGCGCACCACGATGCGGGATCACGACCTCTTCTTTGCGGAGGTTGTCGGGGTCCGCGAGGGTCGAATCGGAGCGGACCCGTTGGTCTATTCCAGCCGGCACGGCTGGCGAATTGCCGCCACGCGGGCCAGGGAGCGGGGGGCGTCAGTACGCGATGAGTTGCTGGCTCGCCTGGAAGTTGACGAGGATGGCAATTGACAGCACCGTGGGGGTGGTGGAAGCGGGCGGCGAAGCCGTCCAGGCGATCGGGGAGTGATCGATGAGCAGTACTGAGGAACGGCATGCGCTGGGCCTGGTCGACCGACTCTTGGCCGACCATGACCCGCAGGGCGACCGGGCCACCTTCATGGGTGCCCAGTACGATCTCGGTCTGGCCTGGGTGCACTTCGACGAGGGTCTCGGGGGGTTGGGGTTCGGTCCCAAGGTGCAGGGTGCCGTGAACGCCCGTCTCGCTGAGGTAAGAGCGCCGCAGTGCTTCCCCCTCAATCCGATGGGCTACGGGATGTGTGGCCCCACCATCCATGCCCATGGAAGTCAGGCACAGAAGGAGCGCTACCTGCGGCCCTTGTTCACGACCGAGGAGCTCTGGTGCCAACTCTTTTCGGAACCATCGGCCGGTAGCGATGTCGCAGGTCTGACGAGCCGTGCTGTTCGAGACGGGGATGAGTGGGTTGTCAACGGGCAGAAGGTATGGACGAGCTTGGCCCATCGCTCACGCTGGGGGTGCCTGGTGACCAGGACGGACCCCGACGCTCCGAAGCACAAGGGGCTCTCCTATTTCGTCGTGGATATGCACCAGCCTGGGGTCGAGGTTCGCCCGCTTCGCCAGATGACGGGAGGAGCCGAGTTCAACGAGGTGTATTTCACCGATGCGAGGATTCCCGATGCTGAACGGCTCGGGGCGGTCGGGGATGGTTGGCGTGTTGCATTGACCACCCTCATGAACGAGCGGGTGGCCATCGGTGGTGCCCAGGCCCCTCGGGGTTCCGGTGCTATCGGTGAGGCGGTCCGGGCATGGCTGGCCCTTCCGGAACATCGACGTGACCCGGCCACCCGGGACCGGCTCGTGTCGCTCTGGTGTGCTGCTGAGGCGGCTCGCCTCACCAACATCCGAGCATCTCAGAATCGAGCCAAGGGCGAGCCGGGCCCCGAGGGCTCGACAGGGAAGTTGGCCTTCGCCGAGAACAACAAGGCCATCTTCGAGTTCGCCATGCATCTTCTGGGGGCCGATGGCATGTTGTACGAGTCCTATCACCCCGATGTGGCCAACGCCGAGAGCGGTGGACCCAGTCTCCAGCAAGCGTTCCTCCGCTCCAGGGCCAACTCGATCGAGGGCGGGACCTCCGAGGTGATGCGCAACATCCTGGGGGAGCGGGTGCTCGGTCTCCCTGGCGATGTGCGCACCGACAAGGACGTGCCGTTCAACGAGGTCCCGCACAACTGACGACGGTCTATCGTGGTGGGATGAGTTCCAACGCGTTCCTGACCGAGAAGCACCTCGAGGTCTCTCCGTCCACCGGTGGGCCTATTGCCAACGACGATGTGATGCGCATCGGGGGCGTTGGTAGCGCCAGTGCGGTGCTGCTCGTGCTGCTTATCGGTGGCGGGGTGTTCGGCTGGAGATCGGTGTCGGTCACCGACCAGGTGTTGACCCGGCTCCCGACATGGATCTTTCCGATGATGATCCTCGGACTCGTGCTTGCGGTGGTTTCGTTCTTCAAGCCGACCCTGGCTCGCATCCTGGCCCCGCTCTACGCCATCGTCGAAGGCCTCGTCGTGGGAGCCATCAGCCGGGTCTACGAAATCGCCTTCGACGGCATCGTGTTGCAGGCCGCCATGCTGACGATCGCCATCTTCGCCGCGATGTTGTTGCTGTACAGCACGCGGATTATCAAGGTGACCGACCGACTCCGGCGAGGCATCGTCGCGGCGACCATGGGCATCATGATCGTGTACGGCGTGCAGTTGCTGTTCTCTCTGCTCGGTGTCGGGCTCGAGGTGCCGTTCATCCACGACAGTGGACCGATCGGCATCCTGGTGAGCCTGGTCATCGTTGGTGTTGCTGCCTTCAACTACCTGATCGACTTCGACTTCATCGAGGGTGCAGTGGCGGCCGGTGCACCTCGGCATTTGGAGTGGACGGCAGCCCTCGGCCTGTTGGTCACGACGGTCTGGCTCTACCTCGAGTTGTTGCGCCTGCTCTCGAAGGTTCGGGACTGACCAGGCATGGGGTCAATCCCGGACGGCGAGGTCGGCCCGGCCCCTGAAGTGGGAACGCTCGTTCACTGACGCCACGCTGCGGTGCCCCTGGCTCGATGCCATGATTCGGGTGACCGACGTGTAGTCGACATCGAATCGCAGAAAGTCTTCCGGGGGGAAGCCCAGGCAATGTCCCAGATAGGCGTTGATGACCCCGCCGTGGCAGACGACGACGACCCGTTGGCCCGGGTGTAGGTCGACGATGCCGTCGACGGTGTCCACCACCGTGGTGAACCACTGCGCAGGGTCCTCGACATCGGATAGGTAGTCGCCCCCGACCATCGAGCGGTAGGCAGCAGGATCAGATGCCTTGAGTATCTCCATGGGGACGTAGGCAGTTGCATGTCGGTCGAACTCACTGAGGCCGTCGCGGGTTGTCGCGGTCAATCCGAGTGCCGATTCGATCGGGGCCGCCGTCTGCCTCGCCCGCCGCATGGGACTGCTGTACACGGCGTCCCCACCCGTCTCGGCAAGCCATTGGGCCACCGCTCGGGCTTGTTCGTGCCCCACGGCCGCCAACTCGGGATCAGCTGGCGTGCCGTCGAGGGTTTCCACGTGCTCTGGCCGGCCGTGGCGGACGAAGACGAGTTCCACGTAGGTGAACGCTAGTCCGGTGCGGGAGAGCACCTGCCGCCACACGAGACGGCCCACACCTCGGTACCGTTAGGGCACATGGCGCGTCGCACCAAAATCATCGCCACCATCGGACCGGCTTCAGAATCCGAGGACGTGATCCGGCAGCTGGTTCGAGCCGGGATGGACGTGGCTCGAATCGGTCTTGCCCACGGCCCCAAGGACGATCAGATCGAGAAGTTTCGCCGGATCCGGGCGGTAGCCGCCGACGAGGGACGCCATGTGGGAATCCTGGTCGATCTTCCCGGTCCGAAAGTCCGTTGCGCCCCGTTCGGCCCAGGCGGCATCGAACTGCTCCAGGACGACCGCATCCGCCTTGCCCCGGGTCATGGGGCGAGCACCGGAGAGGTGGTCGAGGTCGGCTACGAGACCCTCCTCACCGACGTCCATCCCGGCGACCGCTTGTCCTTCGGCGATGGCAACGTGGTCGTCGAGGTGGAAGAGCGGGCGTCAGACGGCGTCAAAGCCCGGGTGGTTCACGGCGGTCATCTCCAGGGCAGCCCGGGGATGCACATTCCATCGGACCGCCTCCGGATCACTTCCCCGACTGACGCCGACCTCGACTTGGTCGATACCTTCGTCGAGTTGGGTACCGACATGATTGCTGTGTCGTTCGTGCGCTCGGCGCACGACATCCGCAGGGTCGGCGTTGAGCCTGCGCCCCGGGGGCCACTTCTCGTGGCGAAGGTCGAGACCCGCGCTGCGGTCGACAACCTCGAGGGCATTATCGAAGCTGCCGGTGCGGTGATGGTGGCGCGTGGCGACTTGGGCGCGGAGTGCGACATCGAGGACCTTCCCCACCTCCAAAAGCACATCATCGAGGAATGCATCGCCCTCGGGCGGCCAGCCATCACGGCAACCCAGATGCTCGAGTCGATGGTCCAGTCACCGATCCCCACTCGGGCAGAAGCGTCCGATATCGCCAATGCGGTGTTCGACGGCACCTCGGCGGTCATGCTCAGTGGAGAGACCGCGATCGGGCGGGATCCCGTCAACGCCGTTGCAACGATGGCACGTATCACCGAACGGGCCGATGAGCGCTTCGACTACACGTCGTGGCGACAGAACATCCAGGCCATTCGAAGGCGGTCCGGTCGGGATGCGGATGAGTTCGGGGTGACGGACGCCATCACCATGGCGGCGGCTCGCGCAGCAGCGGAGTTGAACGCGAACGCCATCGTCTGCCTGAGCAGCACGGGCTTTACCGTACGCAGCGTTGCCCGGTTCAGGCCGACCATGCCGCTGCTGGGTATGACCTTCGACGAAAGGACCGCACAGCAGTTGGCCCTGTCGTGGGGTACCCAGCCCCTGATTTTCCGGGAACAGGACACCCCGGCTGCGACTGCGGCAGAAGCGGTGGCGACGGCGACCAGGGTAGGGGCCGTCCGCAGTGGGGACACAGTGGTGGTCGTGTCAGGATCCCGTTCGGGTGGTCATGCAACCGACACCCTCCGTATCGTCACTGTGCCCTGACGGGTTGTGGCGGCCCGCGAGGAACCGATGTACGAACGCCAGCGAGGCCTTGCTGTCTATCGCCACCACGGGAAAGGGCCTCAGGTGGTTCTGGTCCACGGCGCCATGGACCGGGCTGCCGGGATGCTCAGGGTCGCTCGTCGGCTGAAGGGGCATGCCATCGCGCGCTATGACCGTCGGGGCTATGGACGTTCGGGAAGCGCCCCACCGATGGCATCGTTCGATGATCAGGTGGAGGACCTTGCCGCCGTGATCGGGGGGCGGGCCTCCATCGTGTTCGGGCACAGCTACGGCGGGGTCATTGCCCTGGCCCTTGCGCAGCAGGGCAGGGTTCCTATCGATGCTGTGGTGGTCTACGAGACCCCCAGAGCATGGGAAGCCTGGTGGCCGCCACCCGCTGGGGAGGGTCTACCGGCGGCTGACGCTGCAGAGCAGCTGGTCCGGGCTCTGGCCGGCGACGCGGCCTGGGAGACCATGCCCAGCGCAGCGCAGCGGGCCCGTCGTGCGGAGGGGGAGGCGCTCATGGCGGAACTACGGGCCCAGCGGACCCGTCGCTTCGATGCGTCGCTACTGGCGGTGCCGCTTACGGTCGGAGTTGGGTCGGCTTCGGGTGAGCGCACCCAGCGGGCCGCTCGCCTAACGGCCTCGGAGGCCTCGCAGGGGCGTTTGCGGATCATCGAGGGTGCTGGACACGCGGCTCCGATGACCCACCCGTCGGCGATAGCGACGCTGATTCGCGAGTGGCTGCCGTGACGCTCGTCAAGGGCTGAGGAGCGTGTTGTCCCCGCACAGGGCATCAGCCGGAACCACGACGTCCTGACCGAACATGGTGCACGAGCATGTGGCCTGACACTCGGCCAGTTGGTCGCGCTGTACCCACAGCGCAACGAACAGGCCCGCCACGATGGCCAAGCCGATCACCATCATCAGGATCCGTTGCGCCAAGCGGGCGATGACGATCGCAGCGACGACGAGACCCGCCATCACGACGATCGACAGGCCCCGGAGACGCTCGGCATCGAGCCAACCGGGAAGGGCGGCTAGTTCGGCAGTGGCATCCACACCGCAGAGAATAGGGGCGTCGGGCGCTACATTCGCTGCATGGCCGAACAGCCCATCAACCTGACCCCATCAGGTCCACCGACCACCGTGATTCCTCCGAGTGGTGACGGGGCCGAGACGGCGCTGCACCAGGCGTTGGCGAGTGCGGAAGAGGAACGGCGGACCGCCGTGGAAGCCGTCGTCGCTCAGTGGCCCCGCTTTCTCGACGGCTGGGTGGCGCTGGCCGGGCTTGCCCGGACCGACGTCGAAGCCTACGCGTACTACCGGGTGGCGTATCACCGGGGGCTCGACACCCTTCGAGGTGCGGGCTGGAGAGGTAGCGGCTACGTCCGTTGGGCCGAACCTTCCAACCGAGGGTTTCTCCGAGCAGTACTGGGGCTTCATCGCGCGGCAAGCGCCATCGGTGAGCTCGACGAACGCGATCGTTGCGCCCAGTTCCTTGCCCAGTTGGACCCCTCAGGCATTCCTACTGATGAATGACCCGGTCGGTTCGAGTACGGGGGTGGTCTTGTGCGGGGGAGCCTCGCGCCGTATGGGAACCGACAAGGCAACGATGGAGGTCGGGGGGAGGCCGATGGCCCTGCTGGTCGCCGACGCACTGCAGGGCGCCGGAGTCGGGCGGGTGGTCGCTCTCGGGGAACCCGCGCCCAAGGAGCTCGAGATCCTTCCTGATCGCCATCGGGGTGGCGGCCCCTTGGCGGCGATCGTGGACGCGCTGGAGCAGCTCGGGGATCTGGTGGTTTGCCCCTGTGACGTGCCCCAGATCACCTCAGCGGGGTTGGCAGCCATCCTCGCTGAGGCGTCGTCGTCGTGTGCTCCCGTCTTCCTTGCCCGCTCGACCAGGCCGGAACCGCTGATCGGGCTGTATCGAACCAGGGCGTTACCGGTGCTTCGAGCAGCCTGGGAGGCCGGTGAGCGCAGCGTCCGGGGCGCGCTGGCCGGCCTTGACGTGGTCCATATCGGTATCGGGGTCCACGAGGTCGTGAACGTCAATGCGCCGTCTGACCTGGCCGCGGTGAGCAACTCTGGTGTCGTCGCGCTACCGGGTCGAACAGCAACGGACCGCTAGTCTGATCATCTGGAGGACCTATTGTGGACGTACCAGAGATCGACGTTGATGAGCTTGCGACCCGCCTTGGATCCGGTGCTCGTCTTCTCGACGTTCGTCAGGTTGACGAATGGGAGCAGGCGCGGGTGCCAGGCGGTGTCCTCGTGCCACTCGACGAGCTCCCGGATCGGGTGACCGAGGTGGCGGGCTCAGACCCGCTGTATGTCATCTGTCGGAGCGGTGCCCGCTCCGCTCATGCCTGCGAGTTTCTCCGAGCCCACGGCATCGATGCCGTGAACGTTGCCGGCGGGACGCTCGCCTGGATCGATTCGGGCCGCGAGGTAGCGTCGGGAATCGCATGAACGGCCGCGCTGGGTCCCAGCCAGCGGTTCCTCATGAGTGGATCGACGACCAGCGTCGATTCGACGAATTTCTGGCGGTCGCGGTGTCGGCGGACAGGGTGGCGATTGATACGGAGTTCCACCGGGAGCGCACCTATTGGCCGAATGTCGCTCTCGTTCAGATCGCAGTCGCTGATCACATTGCCCTGATCGACCCCGTAGCCGTCGATCTCGGAGGTCTTGCCCGTGTCCTGGATGGACCGGCCACTGTGGTCATGCACGCGGCAGGACAGGACCTCGAAGTTTTCCATCGGGTGTGCGGCGCCTCGCCCCGCGACCTCTTCGACACCCAGGTGGCAGCCGGTTTCGTCGGCCTGTCGACGCCTTCCCTCTCGAGCCTGGTAGAGCGCTGCACAGGAGTTCGTCTTGCCAAGGGCGATCGTCTGACCGATTGGTTCACACGCCCACTTGGGGATGCACAGCGGACGTACGCAGCCAGCGATGTGGCCTACCTGTTCGATGTCCACGACGCGTTGCGAAGGGAGTTGGAGGAATTGGGCCGGCTCGAGTGGGCGCTCGACGAGTGCGCGACGGTGTCGGCGCCGGGCCGGCCAACCATGCCCCCGGAATTGGCCTGGACCCGGATCAAGGAAGCACGGCACCTCTCGGGGCGAGCCAGGGCTGTCGGTGCGACCCTCGCAGAGTGGAGAGAGATCCGGGCCCGCAGTGAGGACATTCCGCCCCGGTTCATCCTCTCTGATCTGGCCCTCGTGGGTGTTGCCCAGCGAGCACCCCGCCGGGCTGAGGATCTTCGTTCCGTGCGCGGCCTCGATGGCAGGTTCCTCAAAGACGGTGGCGCGGCCGTCATCTTGGAGCAGGTCGAGATCGGGTTGGCGATGGATCCGAAGGCGGTGCCAGCGCCACCGGTCGATCGAAATCGCAACCTCGAACAGGAATTGCGACCCGCGGTCACCCTGGTGATCGCATGGATTGCCCAGCTGGCTCGGGACGTGAAGCTCGATCCGGCCCTGTTGGCCACCCGGGACGACGTGATCGACTTCCTGGTCGATACCGGTCAGGGCCGGTTGTCCTCCGGATGGCGCAACGAATTGGTCGGCTCGCCCATCCGTGCGCTGGTAGAGGGCCGGGCCGCACTGGCCTTCGAAGGTAAGGGCCGCCTTGTCCTCGAAGCGCGCGTGCCGGGGGACCGCGCCTAATGAACCTTCTGCGCGCTTGGCCGATCAGGCCCGTGTGTCTGCCCGGTGGAGGCGCGAATCTGATAGACAAGAAGGTGTTCTACAGGTCGCTGAACCGACGCGTGCCCAGTCCACTGCGCGTCGCAGCAGTTGTGTGGTGAGGAGCCGTCCGTGAAGAAGGGTCGTCATCGTCGGTACGAAGAGGCGCGTAAGTTCCAGCGTGATTCTGCTGCCCAGTTCACGGTCGAAGATTTCGACTTCGACGCACCCGACCCCTTCGACCTTTCACATGATGATGAGGACGTGGACGTCGAGGAGGACGAGGACGACCGCTATGCGGACCTCGCCGCCAAGTACGCGGATTTCGACACTCGGTCCAAAGACCCCGAGTGAACTGATCGTCAGGCACCGACGGGTGGCACCACGTTCCTGAGGCCCTGGGAGATCCATGCTCCGCTGGGCTTGGGCAGGAGCAATGTCTGCACCCTTTCGTACATCTCTGCGCAGCGGCGCTCGTTGTCCTCCGGCCGGCAGAGTCCATTGGTCAGATAGACGAACGTGAGACCCTCCACGGGGTCGTGCAGGGCGCGACCGGTTCGGCCGGTGTGTCCGTGGGCCCGGTATCCGTTGGTGCCGCCAAAGGCCGCTGCTGTCTGAAACCCCAGCCCGTAGGGCACGGTTGCGCCGCCAGTCGAGTGGTCGCGCAGACCCATCCGGTGCGTGCTGGTGAGCAGGGGGCCCGTGGTGGGCGAGGAGAACAAGGGATGCTCTGGTGCGTTGAGGGCTCGGTAGAAGCTGTCGAGATCGCGGGCCGTCCCGAACCAGCCGATTGCTGGGTCGACTTTTGCCATGTGCCAGTCGAGGTTGTGGATGAGGTCCAGCCGAAATGGCACACGACCCGATGTTCCATCAACCATCGCCGGGGTATCCCAGCCCCTCCACTGCACGGGTGCGAGCAGGTGACCGAGGCGTCGTTGGGCACCAGGTGTCAGTCCGAGGGCCGCACCTGGCATGCCGGCCGGCTTCCACACGTGGCGATGCACTAGTCGCGACAACGACGACCGGCTGGAGCGCTGCACGACTTCGGCGAGGATGCGCCAGCCAGAGGTCGGATGAAAGGCTGCGCGCATCCCCGGAGGCGATTCCGCCCGGTACCCGGCGATGAAGGAGACCGCTGCGTCGTGGTCCACGTCTCGATCGCCGAGTTCGGCCCCCGGGAATCCGCCCATGTGGGTCAGGAGGTGGCGAATCGAGCAGCCTTGCTTGCCGTTCTCCCACCCAGGCACGTACCTGGCCACCAGGTCGTCGAGCTGAAGCTTTCCTCGCTCGAGGAGGTGTCCTACGACCACGGCGAGCTGTGGCATGCCGGCCTCGTACCACCGAAGGATGTGAGCCCCGGTCATGGCGACCCCGGGTGCGGCCTCGCCTTCTGCCAGATCGACCACCGAGGCGCCGCGCAGGCTGACGACCAGCTGCGACCCCCCTTGCAGTCCTCGTTCGCGATGTTCGGCCATGAGCTCCAGGAGCTGCGCTTCCATGGCCTTGTCTGTCGACCGCTAGAGTCGTGGGCTAACCAGGAGGCTGGCTACCATCCCGCCTCCTGACGGTGGGATGGGGCAGGAGGGATGTCGAGGCAAGTCGTTCCTCGAGGGCCCGCTCGAGGCGGGCATGCACGACCTCACCACAGATGGCCCGGAGCTCCTCGGACATTTGGCGGAACACCGGATCAGTTCCGACGTGGGCAGCTGGGCTGTCGGTGCACCACCAGGCGATCTCGGTCGACTCGCCGCCCCAGTCCCGGCGTTCCCATTCGCGAATCATGGTGTACAGATGGCCGGTGACGGTTTCGTGGTCCTCGCGGCGGATGGGTGCCTGCCAGCAGATTTCCGGCTTCCATCGCTGGTGTGGTTCGTTGCGCTCGACCGCCAATTGATGAAAGGCGCAGCCCGGTCCCCCTGGATGCTCGGGTCGGTTCTGGAAGATGCACGCGCCGTCGACGACCTTGGTCCTCCACCATCCGTCGCTGTCCTGCCACAGAGGGTCCTCGAGGGATTCGGGATGTTGCATGAGGTGCCAGGTACCTGCATGCAACTCTGCGATGCTCCTCCGAACGTGAGCGACATCTGTCTCATCAGACAGGTACGCGCCGAGGGTGCAGCACCCAAGGTGGAGCTCGGGGGCCGACTCGGGCTCGGTACCCGGGCAGCCTCGGCCGTAGATGCAGGTCCAGTTGCTGGTCAGGAAGGTGACATCGAACAACCAGGTCCGGTACTCGTCGGGGTCCTCCAGAGAAAGCCATTCACGCTGGTCGGGGTCAGCATCTGGACCTGTCACTGGATCCAAACATTACCCCGGTGAGCCCCGAGGTTGTGCTGAGGGTTAGCCTGCGGTCTGTGTCGGGCGATGTGTGGGACAGCGAGTTGGAAGATGTCGCGTCCCGGCTCGACGACATTGCCGAGCAACTGATGGACCTGGGCATCTCGGTGCTCCGAGCGGCACTCGAGGACGGTGAAGGTCCTGGACGCCCGGAGGTGGAGCGGCGGATCGCAAAGGCCCGGCGCAGCGTGGAGCGTGCCGCGGCGCTTCTGCGGGACGGACCGTCCTCGACGATGATCTGATCGGGTTCCGAGACGGCCGCTGACAGTTCAGATCTGGTCGCCCAAGGCAGAGACGGGGATCAGCTTCCGGTCAGTCGGGTTGTCGGCGGTCAGTGTTGGCCGACTGACCACTGCGGGGGCCCCGTCGGCTTCTCCGTAGCCGGTGGTCCGCTGGCGCACCGTACGACCGAGTGGCTCGGCGATGGCCCGGAAGTCGTCCTCGGTCAGTCCCTGACCGTGCTGGGCACCGGCGGCTCGGGAGATGTTCTCGTCCATGAGGGTGCCGCCGAGGTCGTTTGCGCCGGCCTTCAGGATCTGGCGAGCGCCCTCGATGCCGATCTTGACCCACGAGACCTGCACGTTGTCGATGAGCCCGTGGTAGGCGATGCGGCCGACAGCGTGGATGAGAAGGGTCTCTCGGAAGGTGGGACCACGGCGTGCCTGGCGCTGCAGGTAGATGGGGCTGGCCATGTGTACGAAGGGCAGGGGGATCCATTCGGTGAAGCCGCCAGTGCGCTTCTGGAGATCCCTGGTTCGCACGATGTGATTCGCCCAGTGCCGAGGTTCCTCGATGGAGCCGCACATGATGGTGATGTTGGAGTGGAGTCCCACTGCATGGGCAGCCTCGTGGCATTCGAGCCATTCATCGGTGCTGATCTTGTCCGGGCACAGAATCTCGCGGACCTCGTCATCGAGTACCTCGGCGGCCGTTCCTGGTAGCGACTTGAGACCGGCCTCCTTCAGTCGCATCAGATACTCGACCAGCGATTCACCGAGACGCTTCGCGCCTTCGATGACCTCCAATGCCGTGAATCCGTGCAGGTGCATGTCAGGCACTACGTCGTGGATGGCCTTGCACACGTCGATGTAGTAGTCGCCGTCGAAGCTTGGATGGATGCCACCTTGGAGGGTGACTTCTGTCGCGCCCAACTCGGCGGCCTCGATGACCCGCTCCTGGATGTCCTGCAGGGTGAGCATGTACGGGGTGCCCCGGAGGTTCAGAGAAAGAGGGCCCTTGCTGAAGCCGCAGAACCGGCAGCGGAAGGTGCACACGTTGGTGTAGTTGATGTTGCGGTTGTGAACCCAGGTGACACGGTCTCCGACCGCTTCACGCCGCAGGTGGTCTGCCACCTCTGCGACCGCCGCGACCTCGGTACCTCGCGCTGCGAAGAGGTCGATGATCTCGTCACGACCTACCTCATGACCGTCGAGCACACCGTCGAGAATTTCCCTGATACGACCCCGAGCAAACGAGGAGCCCGGAATCAGCACCGGTGGAGCGAAGCCGGCCCCACCCGAATACCACTGTGTGGAGTTCTCGTCGGCCACCAAGACATCGGCGCCTGATCCGGCGTCCTTGTTCTCCATGGTCCGCTCGGGCATCTGGCTCCCCGGATCGTCACGACCCATGGCCTCTGCGTCGCTACGGTCCATGACAGGGAACCGGTTGTCGGCGCTGAGCCACCTCGCAGGATCGAGCGCGAACTCAGGGTAGATAGTCAGCCGTGGGGCGAGGACGAAGCCACGGGCTTCGGTGACCTCGCGAAGGCGGTCGAGGGCAGGCCACGGCCGTTCGGGGTTCACGTGGTCGGCGGTCACCGGGCTCACGCCGCCCCAGTCATCGATGCCGGCTTCGAGCAATCCACCGAAATCGTCCGACAGATTCGGCGGCGCCTGCAGATGGATCTCCGGTGGCAGGATGAGGCGAGCCAAGGCGATGGCCTGCAGGTACTCGTCTGGAGGGCACGGTGGCGCGTTGTGCATGGCCGTCCCGAGCTTGGGCAGGAAGTTCTGCACGATGACTTCCTGGACGTGACCATGGCGACGATGACTCTCAGCGATCGCCAACAGTGCAGCGATGCGATCGGCCAGCGACTCGCCGATCCCGACGAGAATGCCGGTGGTGAACGGAATCTGCAGCTTCCCGGCCGCCTCGAGGGTGGCCAAACGCCGTGCCGGCTCCTTGTCCGGGGCGCCTCTGTGGCATGCGAGGTCGGGGTTGAGGGACTCCAGCATCATTCCCTGACTCGGGGCGACGTCGCGGAGCAGGGCCAGTTCAGCTTCGTGTAGGGCCCCTGGGTTCGCGTGGGGAAGGAGGCCTGTCTCGTTACGGACGAACGCACACATGGCGGCCAGGTAGTCGACCGTGGATGCATAGCCATGCTCGGCTAGCCATTCGGCCGCGGCGGGGTAGCGGAGCTCGGGCCGTTCTCCCAAGGTGAACAACGCCTCGTGGCAGCCCTGACGTGCGCCCTGCTCGGCGATGGCCAACACCTCGTCGGGAGCCAGGTAGGGACTGTCGAGCCGGGCCGGTGGCTGGGCGAAGGTGCAGTACCCACATTTGTCCCGACACAGCATGGTCAGGGGAATGAAGACCTTGGGACTGTAGGTCACCCGTGTTCCGTGGGCGCGGTCACGGACCGTTGCCGCACGGGTGAGAAGATCCGCCAGATCGAGACCGAGGAGGTCGTCGATGGCAGGCACTTCGTGTGTGGTGGTGGTCACGGCATCTCCTCACGAACAGCCTGCGAGCTGCGTGCGTCGGTGGTCCGACCCGGACCGGGTCGGCTACGGATCTGGCCTGGTGCGATGGGGTCATCGCACACCGGGCATCGGGTGATCTGCTCGAGCGGTGCTCCGCAGTCGGCATGCACCAGCAAGGTCGGGGGCTCCCCGTCACTGCACCAGCGATCTCCCCAACCCATCAGGGCCACCAGGCTGGGGGAGAGATCCTGACCCCGCTCGGTCAGGACGTACTCGTAGCGGATGGGGCGTTCCTGGTAGGGCCGTTTCTCGACGATGGAAGCCGTGACGAGGCGAGACAGTCGGTCGGCGAGGAGGTTGCGGGCAATGCCGAGGTCCTCTTGGAGTTGCCCGAAGCGTCGAACGCCGCGGAACAGGTCGCGAAGGATGAGGAGTGTCCAGCGATCCCCAACGAGGTCGAGGGTGCGTTGGATCGAACAATTGGCGTTGTGTTCCCCCATGAAGGCCCGAACTGTAGGGGGGTGAGTTTCGATATGCAACTATCGATGTGTGTGCTGATTAGTGCAGCGAGGAGGCCTTTGCGTCGAGCGAGGCGATGAGCTCGTCGAAACTCTTGACGAAGGCGCTGACTCCTTCCTGCTCGAGTTGGTGCGCCACCTCGTCGAGATCGACCCCAACGTCTTGGACGGCGTCCAGCACACCCTGGGCAGCGGATGGGTCGGCGTCGATGGTCCGGGCCACGGTGCCTCGCTCGAGAAACGCGTCGATGGTCGAGTCCGGCATGGTGTTCACGGTGTCGGGTCCGATCAGCTCATCGACGTAGAGGGTGTCGGGGTACGCAGGGTTCTTCGTGCTGGTCGAAGCCCACAACGGTCGTTGCAGGCGAGCTCCGAGCGCGGCCAGTCGCTCCCAGCGTGGACCGGAAAAGGCCTCCCGGAATGCCTGGTAGGCCACCTGTGCCTGGGCCACGGCCGTCCGTCCACAGAGGTCGAGCGCAGCCGGCGAACCGATGTGTTCGAGGCGACGGTCGACCTCGGTGTCGGTGCGCGAGATAAAGAACGAGGCGACGCTGGACACGTGGCTGAGGTCGGTAGTGCCGGCGGAGGCGAGTTCTTCGAGCCCCGAAATGTACGCCTCGATGACCTCTCGGTAGCGGGGAACCGAGAAAATGAGGGTCACGTTGATCGAACGACCCTCGCTGATCATCGCCCGAATGGCGTCGAGGCCGGCCGACGTGCCGGGAATCTTGACCATCAGGTTGGGTTGGGCGATCCCCTCATGCAGGGCGCGGGCCGCTGCCGTGGTGCCCGGTCCGTCATGAGCCAATGACGGGTCCACCTCCACCGAGACATAGCCGTCACTGCCGTCGGACCCGTCGAACACGGGCCGAAGGGCCTTGAGAGCTCCCTCGATATCACTGGTGACCAGGTCCCAGTACGCATCGGCTACCCGGCTGCCGCCCGCTATCAGATCGCCGAACTGCTCGTCGTAGTCGGCGGAGCCTTCGATGGCCTTCTGGAAGATGGCAGGGTTCGAGGTGAGCCCCCTGATACCACCCTCGACCCATGCGTCGAGTTGCCCCGAGGTGATCCAGCCTCGGCGGAGGTTGTCCAACCACGGACTTTGGCCCCCGTTCTCGAAGAGGTGCACGAGTCGGTTGTCCCCGGGGGGTGGAGTAGTCACAGTCAGTCCGATCAGGTCGCTTCGGTCCGGTTGATGAGGGCTCGTGCCGCAGCCTCGACGGCAGCGGCCGTCATGCCGAGACGTTCCATTACTTCGCCTCCGGGCGCACTGGCCCCGAATCGATCGATGGCGATGGACACGTCGGCATAGCGCTCCCATCCCATGGACACGCCAGCCTCCACCCCGACGACAGGGATCCCCTCGAGGAGGACGCTGTCTCGGTAGTCCTCGGATTGCTCCTCGAACAGTTCCCAGCACGGCATCGACACGACTCGGGACGCGATGCCCGCCTCGGCCAGCGATGCCGCTGCATCGACACAGAGCTGCACCTCGGATCCCGAGCCGGCGAGAATCACGAGAGGGTCAGGGGCATCGATGAGCACGTATGCTCCGCGCTCGACCTGTCCCGGACGGCCCGTTCCTTCGAGGGTCGGCACATTCTGGCGGGTCAGGACGATCGCTGCGGGACCGTGCCCGTCCACGACCACCTGCCACGTCTGGGTGACTTCGTTGGCATCTGCGGGCCGGAAGACGGGCAGATCCGGGATAGCCCGAAGCGAGGCCACATGTTCGATCGGTTGATGGGTCGGACCGTCTTCCCCGACCCCGACGGAATCGTGGGTCCACACGAAGGCCACCTTGGCGGAGGACAGGGCAGCCATCCTCACCGCAGGGCGCATGTAGTCGGCGAAGACCAGAAAGGTGCCGACCACGGGGAACACGCCGCCGTGCAGGGCCATACCGTTTGCCACCGATCCCATCGCATGCTCGCGTACGCCGAAGTACAGCTTGCGCCCCTCGGGGCAGGTCGCCGACATCGGTGCGGCATCGATATTGGTGCCGGTGTTGCCGGTGAGGTCGGCACCCCCCGCGACCAGCGATGGGACGGCGTCCAGCATGGCGTCGAGCGCTTGGTTGTTGGCGACTCGTGTGGCGGTCGAGGTACCTGCCTCGAAAGTGGGGAGGCAGGTGGCCCAGTCGGTCGGGCGGGCAGTTCCCAAGAGCAGCTCGGTGTCGAGGTCGACGTCAGCGGCCGTGCGCTGTTCCCAGGCTTCGCGCATCGAACGGCCACGGATTCCCGCCGCGCGGTACGCGGCGAGGACGTCGTTGGGCACGTCGAAAACGAGTTCAGGGTCCATCCCCATGGCTGCCTTGGCGCCTGCGATCTCTGCGTCATCGGTGATAGCGCCGTGGGCTCCTGGAGTGTCGATTGCCGTGGGCGCTGGGTAACCGATGTGGCTTCGCACGATGAGCAGAGAGGGCCGATCCTCGACCTGGCTCGCCTCGATGAGGGCCGCCTCGAGTGCATCGAGATCCTCCGACGCTTCGCCGAGTTCGCTCACGTGCCACCCGTAGCTCCTGAAGCGGGCGGCTGCGTCGTCGGACAGGGCGAGATCCGTCGTTCCGTCGATGGTGATCCCGTTGTCGTCATAGACGGCGATCAGTCGACCCAGGCCATGGTGCCCGGCGAGCGAGGCGGCCTCGTGGCTGACTCCTTCCATGAGGTCCCCGTCGCCGACGATGGTGTAGATCCGGTGGTCGACTCGTTCGCTGCCCAGGCGAGCTCGGAGATGTCGTTCCGCTAGCGCCATCCCGACTGCGTTGGCGATGCCCTGCCCGAGCGGTCCCGTCGTGACCTCCACACCCGGAGTGACGCCGACCTCGGGATGGCCGGGTGTTCGTGAGCCCCACTGCCGAAAGGACCGGAGATCGTCGAGGTCGAGGCCGTGCCCCGTGAGGTACAGCATCGAGTAGAGCAGCATCGATGCGTGGCCTGCGGACAGAATGAAACGGTCGCGGTCGGGCCAGTCCGGGCGCTCAGCGTCGTAGTTCATCACCCTGGTGAACAACACATGGGCCAGCGGGGCCAGCGCCATCGCCGTGCCGGTATGCCCGCTGTTCGCCTTCTTGACCGCGTCGAGGGCAAGGCCTCTGACGACGTTGATCTGCCGATTCTCCAACTCGCTGGTCACACGACCTCCCGGTTGCTGGATCGTAGTCGTGGCCCCGCGGTACCGACGGGATGGGGAAGTTCGGTTCAGCCGTAGAACAGCGCAGCGGAAGCCGTGAACCCGTGGACGAAGGTGCGCCCGCCCACGGGGCCAATCTCGCCGGCACAGAACATGCCGGCCAGGGCCGGCGTCACCATTGCCTCGCTGACGAGCGCCGCATCGTGGTCGGGCTCGGGAAACATGTGGCTGCCCCTGCCGTTGCAGGTGAAAACGAGCGCTCCATCAGCTGGATCATGCTCGGTGAGCAACATCCTGAGGTCGCTGTCGGCCGTGTGGTGATCGCGAACCTGGAACTGCACGGTCGATCCGACTCGCACGTGTTCACCCACGGTCAGCGACCCCTGTGAAGGGTCAGCGCCGATGACGCCACGGATCAAGAAATCGCCCTGGCCGAACTCGACCCGGTGCTCGTCGATGACCCGCCCGATGTGCAACCCCTGGTTGACCAGGAGCTTGTCGCTGTCGGACAGGCGCTCGAACAGGTCCTGGAGTTGGGTCAGGGCTGGTCGACCGGCCAGTTCGTCGATGACGTTGCCATGGCAGGCAGTGACGACCATGGGATCGCCGATGGGACGGCAGCCCTGGCTGACCAGGGGTTCCACCCGCACGGGCCCGCTGAGCAGTACGCCGACGGCCCCGTCCCGATGGACTGCGCCGTCCAGCGCCAGATTGCCTCCTCCAGGAGGAGCAGAGGCCGACACAAGCCCGCCGATGACCTGGAGGTGCGGTCGTTCGCTGGTCCACAGGTCGACGGCCCCATCGATGGGGAAGCTGTAGGGGTCGGCCGCCAAGAGGAGGGTGTGCGCGTCGTCGGCTGCCGCTGGAAGGTCGTCCAGGAGGACCCCGCCCTGGGGACTTGAGTGCACCCCCACCCTCACGGGCGTGACGGTGCCGTCGAACCGTCCGGCGAACAGGGCGACGGCGGCCCGTTCTTCCACTTCGCGCGCACCGGCGAGGACCGATGAGGCTCCGACGCACAGCAGCGCAGCCGGGTCGACGACGTGGCGCAGCGTTCCAGCGATGTCGGCCATGTGGCCGAGGTGGGCACCGCTCACGAAGCACACCAGGAGATCGGGCCCTTTCCCGACCACGTCGAGGATTCGCCCGGCGGTCTCCCCGGCTGCTTCGGCGGCAGCGGTGTGTTCGGAAAGAGCTGAGATGAAGGGCATCAGGACACCTGCGGGTCCCCAAGCGAGGGGGATGATCGCCTATCTGGGGTGGTCACTGCCCGGCCGGCACCATCGTGAGAGGAACCCGGGTGGTCTCTCCCTGGTCGATGCGGCATTCGGCCTGCACGGTTCCCGGCTCGCTGAACTCGAGTTCGGCTTGGACGAGGTTGTATCCGAACTTGCCGGGTTCGACGTTGACGAATTGGCGGTTTCGGGCCACCTCGTCATCTCCACGCCGGAACACCACCTCGAGCAGGCCGGTGCCGGAGTGGTCGGACGGACATCTGACCAGCACCACCAGATGGGGGGTGACAGTGGCGGGAAACGGGCCTGTGGCCGCCGTCGAGAAGTAGACACCCCCGAGATCGATCCTGGCTGGCCCCTCAGGGGTCGTCCGGATGTCGAAGTTCTCCACGAACAGGGCAGCAATGATCTCCACGACAGCGAGGGTAGGCGCACGGCGCCCGATGGTCCATGCCCGCCGCGTCGAGCAGCCAAACTACGAACGTGTCCCGATTCTTGACCCTCCTGTGGGTGTGCCTGGTCGTGGTGGGCATCGTGGCACCTTCCTATCGGGTCGCACGGTTGCGGCAGGCAGCGGTGGTTGCCGAACAGCTAGCGGCTGAGACGCGGCAGCCGGTGCTTGCTCGCCCGGTCAGCGCCGTCGTGGCCGTCGAGCGTCCGATCCTGCGGGTCGAACGGGCTCCCGAAGCTCTGATCCGTCCGGTGGTCGACGCCCGGCTAGCAGCCGAGTTACGCCCTGTCGTGGCGTCCTGGCAGGGGTCATTTTGTCTGGAGGTCCGGATCGACGGCAGGGTCGCCTTCCGCGGTGGTGCGGGGCGTCGCGTCCCCGCGTCCGTTCAGAAATTGCTGACCGCCGCGGTGGCCCTGCAGGTCATGTCGCCTGATGAGCGGTTCGTGACGGAGGTACGGAGTTTGCCAGGGCCCGAAGAGGGCGTCATCGACGGTGACCTGTGGGTCATCGGTGGCGGTGATCCACTGATCACGACGGCCGAGTACAGCGATGCCTATCCGCGGCAACCGCAACTGCGAACGTCAATCGAGGAGCTTGCCGAACGCATCGCTGGCACAGGGGTGACGCGGGTGAACGGGCGACTCCTCGCAGACGAGACCCGGTACGACCAGTCCCGCTACGTGGCCTCGTGGCCGGAGCGCTACCGGGACCAGCACAACAGCGGTCCCTTGTCGGCCCTGACGGTCAACGATGGTTTTGTGCGATGGGACCCCCGCCGGGTCGATGCAACCGACCCGGCCCTGCACTTTCTCGACGTGCTCCGTCGAGAGTTGGCGGAGCGCGGCGTCTTCGTTCGTGGAGGCATCGGCAACGGCGTCGCTCCGCCTGATCTCGCTCTCTTGGCTGCAATCGAATCGCCGCCCCTCAGCGAGGTCGTCAAGCAGATGCTGCGCGAGAGTGACAACAACACTGCGGAATCGCTGCTCAACGAACTGGGCTGGCGCCGGACGGGCACGGGTTCGACCGAGACCGGTCTCGAGGTTGTAGCGGAGGTGCTGGCTGACTTGTTTCCTGACGAGGAGCCTGCCGTCGTCATGGATGGTTCTGGGTTGGACCCTGCCAACCTCGTCAGCTGTGGTCTGCTTGCGTCCTTGTTGGATTTCCACGGACCCAATTCGGTGATCGGTCGGGGCTTGCCGGTGGCCGGAGTGTCGGGGACGCTGGCCCATCGCTTCGTCGACGACCCTGCCGAGGGGCGAATGGCGGCCAAGACGGGCCTGTTGAACGGGGTCAACGGGCTGGCCGGGTTCGTGTGGAATGACGACGAAAGCGTGACCTTCGTGCAACTGCTGAACGAGGTGCCCATCACCGGTGGCCTCGGCTTCGATCTGCAGGGCGAGTTGGTCGAGGTCTTGTTGCGCCATCCTGGAAACCTTCGGGCCGACGATCTTCTGCGAGGTGCCCCATGACGAATCGACCTAGTGGCGATACGCCGATGTTCCCGCTCGGGAGCCCGCTGCTACCGGGCGGGGCCATCCCCTTGCACATCTTCGAGCCTCGTTATCGCGCCCTGGCCCGACGCTGTGTGGATGCCGATGAGCACTTTGGCATCGCCCTCATCGAGCGAGGAGGGGAGGTCGGTGGGGGAGACGTCCGCACGGACGTTGCCTGCCTCGCCCGCATCGCCGAATACGAGGAGTTCCCCGATGGCCGATGGGCCATCATCGCCGTCGGCGAGCAGAGGGTTCGGGTGGAGCAATGGCTCGAGGACGACCCCTTTCCGCGGGCCTTGGTCGCCCCGTGGCCCGATGACGACGAGGTCGTGAACGACGCCGACATCGAGGCGGCCGCCCGCCGGGCGGCACGGGTGCTGGCCATGGCTGCTGAGGCCGGTTACCGGGTTCCCGATCTGGATGTGTTGGGAACTGTTGCCGACCTCGGTGCCACCGAGGCGACATTCCGATTGGCCAGTGCGATTCCGGTAGGCGCGTTCGACCGCCAGGCCCTGCTCTGTGCTCCCGGCCCGGCTGGGCGTCTTGGCCTACTGGCTGACGTTCTCGATGGGGTGGAAGCCGTGATCATGGCGGCCATCGATGACGGTGGTGACATGCCGGGCTGACGGCAAACGGGTCGCTGCGGCGCTCGGGAGGTTGCACGGACGGTCTGTTCTGGCATGCTTGGAAGCTCACGAGCAGAGCAGGGCAATGTCTCACAACCAGGGCGGCTTTCGGGCCGACATCCAGGGATTGATAACCCTGGTCAAGCAGTACGCAAAGCAGGAGACGCTCGGGCCGCTTCGTGGTGCCGGTCGGTACCTCAAGTTCGGCGTTACTGGGGCGCTGTGCATGGCGTTGGCGTTCGTGTTCTTGGTCCTTGCCCTCATGCGAGGACTCCAGGAGATCGCCTTCTTCGACGGCAACTGGTCGGTCCTCGTCTATCTCGTCGCTCTCCTGGCAAGCGCCATGGTGGCGGTTCTGGTCGGGATTGCAGTTGCCGGACGTGACAGGAAAGGACCTTGAGGTGACAGCAGATCAGGCTGATGATGCGGATCGCGTCACCCGCGAGGACGTCCAGCAACGGGCTCGAGAGGTGGTCGGCGGTGTTGGTTCCGAGGCCACCAAGTTCCGCCAGGTGGGGGTGGCAGTCGCAGTCGGCGTCGGTGTCGTCGTGGTGCTTGCCGTGTACATGCTGGGCAGGAGCAAGGGCCGGAAGCGCACCACGATCGTGGAGGTGATACGGGTATGAGCCTCTGCCTCGTCATCGTGGGTTGGGTGGCCGATCGGCAGCATCGGTGAAAGCAGTGCTTCGAGCAGTTGCACGCCCGATAGGTCGGGGCATCCGTCGGATTGGTGATGCCGGATGGCGCAATGGCCTCGACGGCAGCGGACGCTGGCTCGCCGTTGCGTTCGTCGTCGGTTCGCTGCGACTCCTGGTCCGCCTGTCGACGCGTTCGAGGGATGTCGTCTATAGCCGAACGTTGGCACCCGGCGAGACGCTGAAGATCGACCACCTGGTGATCGACCGGACCCGTGCCCAGGGGACCCGATGAGCGCCGTGTCCGACTCGCTGGGGGTCGCCGGGGAACGGGCTGTACTGACCGAGGGCGAACGGGTCGTCATGATCGACTCGCGGCAACGGCGCTACCTCGTCGAGTTGCGAGCCGGAGGTGAATTCCACACCCATGCTGGGATGATCTCCCACGATGTGATCATCGGATCACCCGAGGGCGCTGAGTACAGGACGGGCTCCAATGCGAAGTTCGTCGCGCTCCGCCCCACGCTGGCCGACCATGTGCTGAAGATGCCCCGTGGAGCCCAGGTCATCTATCCCAAGGATCTCGGGCCGATCCTGATCCTCGCCGACATCTTCCCTGGGGCGAGGGTGTTCGAGTCCGGTGTCGGTTCGGGCGCGCTGTCGACAACCTTGCTCCGGGCCGGCGCACAGATCGTCGGCTACGAAGTCAGAGAGGACTTCGCCGCTCGCGCGAGGGCGAACGTGCAGCAATTCCTGGGAAGCGAGGCGCTCGGGGCCTATCAGGTCGAGATCCGTGACGCCTACGAAGGAATTGACCACACCGGATTCGACCGGGCCGTGCTGGACATTCCCGAACCATGGCGGGTGGTACCGCACCTTCGTACCGCCCTGCGATCAGGCGGGATTTTGGTTGCGTACAACCCCTCGGTGACCCAGGTTCAACAACTCAGGCGAGTGCTCGACGACGGCCCATGGGCCATGATCGAGACGATCGAGGTGCTGCACCGGACCTGGCATGTTGAGGGTCATTCAGTCCGCCCCGATCACCGCATGGTCGCCCATACAGGGTTTTTGACCCACGCGCGGTTGCTCAGGGCCTGACGGTGTCACTGCTCGACCCGTTCCTGGTCGTTCTCGCTCTGGGCGGCGGCGTTCTCGGCTGGCACCGAGGATTCGTGCAACGAGTCGCCGGTTGGGCTGGTCTGCTGGGGGGCCTGGCCGTCGGAGCGGTCGTTGTTCCCTTCGTCGTCGCGTCGCTCGATGGAGTCGATCGCCGTTGGTTGGTGCTCGGGGCGGCCGCAGCCTTGGTCCTGCTGGGAGCGATCGGTCAAGCGTGGGGCACGGCGCTCGGGCACCGGTTGCGACGCAGCCTCCCTGCATCGATGGGCAGTCTCGATGCGTTCGGTGGGGCCTGCATGGGGGTGCTGGGTACCCTCGTCCTTATCTGGCTGCTGGCTCCCGCCGTGCGCTCGGTACCGGCCTTCGACACCCAGCAGATCGACGATTCCGTGGTGATCGGTTTCGTCGAATCTGTCGCTCCCGATGCGCCTGACCTGGTTGGCGGTCTCGAGAGCGTCACAGGGCGGTTTCCGAAGGTGTTCGCCGGCGAGGCACCCCCGGTCACGATCGGGAACCCGCCCGAGGTGTTCGATCTCGACCCAACGGTCGATGCGATGGTCGCACAGGCCGTGTTCAGGGTCCGAGCGATCGCATGTTCCCAACGACAGGACGGCACAGCGTTCCTCGTCGCGCCCGGCTTGCTGGTCACCAACGCCCACGTCGTGGCTGGTTCGGCCACCGTGGAGATCTTCGGGGTAGACGGTCCCGCGTCGGCCGAGGTGGTGGCATACGACCCTGCGAGAGATCTTGCCTTGCTGGCCGCCGACGGTCTGGCGGGTACCGGTCTCGACATCGGCGAAGGATCGGTGGGGCAAGCGGTGGCCGTGTACGGACACCCTCTGGGCGGTGACCTGCGGATGGCGCCTGCCAGGATCGGTGAGCGCGTTCGGGCCACCGGTCGCGACCTCTACGACCGCTACGACACCGTGCGCCAGGTGTACTTCCTGGCGACGCGATTGAAGCCCGGCGACTCGGGTGGACCAGTAGTGGATGATGAAGGTGTCGTCGTGGGCGTGGTCTTCGCCATCTCACCCGAAGGCGACCCGGTTGCCTTCGCCCTCACGGCCCGTGAGCTCGGCCAGTTCCTCGCAGATAAGGACCCGGAATCGACAGAGGCCACCGGCACAGGTGCCTGTCTCTGAGGGCCAGACGCGCAGACGCCCCGGGGTGACCGGGGCGTCGAGCAGGAGCTGGAATCAGGCCTCGATGAAGATGCACTCCCCGGGGCACTCCTCGGCAGACTCGATGACCGCATCGAGTTGGCTGTCGGGGAAGTTGGCGAGCCCTGCAGCACCGCCGGGGTCGGAGAAGATTTTGTCGCCCTCTTTGACGTAGGCGAGCCCGTCATCGAGGAGGGTGAACACATCGGGAGCGATCTCTTCGCAGAGACCATCTCCGGTGCAGAGATCCTGATCGATCCAGACCTTCATGTCGCACGGGCCTTTCTAGTCGGACGAACCCGACGGTCAGTATAGGGACCTTTCACTGGGCCGCCCCACTTCCTGAAGAGGATGGTTGCATGATGCAGCCGAGCGGGGCGACACGGATGCTGGCTGACCCTGATCGGAGCGCAAGTCGCGTGTATGGTCGCCGACAGGATCAGCGGGTGAGGGTCGACCAGAGGAGGACCCATGGCAACTGGAGCCGACGACGCAGGACGTGACGCAGGCCTCGGGCCCAACGAAGCTGCCGTCCTTCGGAGCCAGCTCCGGGCGCTCGAGGAGGAGGTGGGGCTCCTCCGGCGAAAGCTCATCGATGGCCCGAAGCGAGTTCGGACGCTGGAGGAGCGCCTGCTCGAGACCAAAGGCCAGCTCGCTCAGGCAGTCAGCCAGAACGAGAAGCTGACCTACACGCTCCGTGAGGCGCGGGAACATATCGCAGCCCTTCGCGAAGAGGTCGACAAGCTCACGCAGCCGCCTTCGGCGTATGGGACGTTCATCGGGCGGAACGACGACGGCACGGTGGACGTGCACGCTGGCGGCCGCAAGATGCGGGTCAGCATGCACCCCGATCTGGTAGAGGAACAGATCGACCTCGGTGCCGAGGTCGTGTTGAACGAATCGTTCAACGTGATCATGGCCCGGGGGGCGGACAGGTCAGGCGAGGTTGTCATCCTGCAGGAGGTCATGGCTGATGGGGCTCGTGCTCTCATCACGGGCCGAGCCGACGAGGAGAAGGTCGTCGAACTCGCGACCCACCTCAGGTCGGCAACCCTGCGGTCAGGCGATCACCTCCTGCTCGACGTGAGGGCCAATGTCGTCCTAGAGCGCTTGCCTCGCCCCGAAGTCGATGACCTCTTGCTCGAAGAGGTACCCGACGTCAGCTACGACGACATCGGCGGGTTGAATGAGCAGATCGAACAGATCACTGATGCCGTCGAGCTCCCGTACCTCCACCAGGATCTGTTCAAGGAATACGACCTACCGGCTCCCAAAGGCATTCTGCTCTATGGCCCACCGGGATGCGGCAAGACGCTCATTGCCAAGGCCGTTGCAAATTCCCTGGCGAAGAAGGTTGCCGAGGTCTCCGGTGATGCGCACGGTCGCTCCTTTTTCATCAACATCAAGGGGCCCGAACTGCTCAACAAGTACGTCGGGGAGACGGAACGCCAGATCCGGCTGATCTTCCAGCGGGCCAGAGAGAAGGCGAGTGAGGGTTGGCCTGTCATCGTCTTCTTCGACGAGATGGAATCCCTGTTCCGCACCCGCGGATCGGGCGTGTCTTCTGATATGGAGTCGACGGTGGTCCCCCAGCTGCTGGCGGAGATCGACGGCGTCGAGGGTCTGCGGAACGTGATCGTGATCGGGGCCTCCAATCGAGAGGACCTCATCGATCCGGCCATCCTGCGTCCGGGACGTCTCGACGTGAAGATCAAGATCCACCGGCCCGACGAAGCAGCAGCACAATCGATCTTTGGTACCTACCTCACCTCGAACCTGCCCATCGACCCGATCGAGGTCAAGGAATTGGGTGGCGGGGACGCCGACAAGGCCGTGCAGGTCATGATCGAGCGGACGGTCGAGACCATGTACCGGGCGGACGAGGAGAACCAGTTCCTCGAGGTCACGTATCAGAACGGCGACAAGGAAGTGATGTACTTCAAGGACTTCTCGTCGGGTGCGATGATCGAGAACATCGTCCGCCGGTCGAAGAAGAACGCCATCAAGCGGGCCTTGGCGACCGGCTCAGAGGGCATCCGTTTGGATGACCTGCTGTCGTCGATTCGCCAGGAGTACAAAGAGCACGAAGACCTGCCGAATACGACCAACCCTGACGACTGGGCGAAGATCTCGGGGAAGAAGGGCGAACGCATCGTGTTCATTCGCACCCTTGTGGGCGACGACAATGCCGATGCCACGGGCGGTCGAGCCATCGAACGAGTCCAGACCGGCCAGTACCTCTGAACGGCCGCTGCACGCTTCCGCAAGGGCGGCCGTGTGCTCGAAGTCCCGTTCAGCAGCGGGACTGGTGCAAGATTGGGGTCTCCCCGGGAGGTAGACATCATGCCGTTTCGTCTCGCTAACGTCGCTGGCCGGGCCGCCTTGGTCGACGAGCAGGATCGCTGGTACGACCTCGAGTCTCGCGGTGGCCCATCGGATCCCATGGCTGCCCTCGAACAGCCAGCCCTGTTGGCCGGACTGAGTGCTGGCCTGGACGGCGAGGGAGCGGCCGGGCATGTTGCCGAAGCAGAGCTACGGGCTCCGGTTCCCCGTCCCCGCAATGTCTTCGGAGTAGGACTGAACTACCGAACCCACGCCGAGGAATCGAACATGGAACCGCCGAGCACTCCTTTGGTGTTCACGAAGTTCCCATCCTGTATCGGTGGGCCCAACGACGATGTAGTCCTGGCCACCGAGACGGGTGATTGGGAGGTCGAACTGGTCGTGGTGATCGGCCAGGGAGGTAAGGACATCGCGCGTTCGGAAGTATGGGACCGGATCGTCGGCCTCACCGTCGGCCAGGACATCTCAGATCGCGCCCTGCAGTTTGCGGCAAGTCCTCCCCACTTCGATCTCGGTAAGTCGAGGGACACCTACGGCCCCATCGGACCGGTCGTGGTATCGACCGACAGCTTCTCGGATCCGGCTGACCTGGCGATCTCCTGCTCCATCAACGGCGACATCAAACAGGATGATCGGACGACGAGCCTGTTGTTCGGTGTCGAGGAGTTGGTGTCGTACCTCTCGGCGGTGATGACCCTTCGATGCGGCGACCTCATCTTCACTGGGACGCCGGCTGGTGTGGGGGCCGCGAGCGGCACCTATCTGCGGCCCGGGGACGTGATCGAGTCGACGATCCAGGGCATCGGATCGATGGTCAATCGCTGTCGCTGAGGATCACTCCGCGACTGCGCCCTGCCATCCGAGGCGGTAACGTCGCTCCACCATGCCCGTTCACAAGATTCTCGGTATCGAGACCGAATTCGGCATCCTGCACCGGCACGATGGCCCGTCGAATCCGGTTGCTGCGTCGTCGATGATCATCAATGCCTATGTCAGCGGGCATCTCGATCGGCGCGTGGGATGGGACTTCGAGGACGAGCATCCGGGCATTGACGCACGGGGCTTCAACGAGTTCGACGCTCTCGCTCCCGAGGTGGAGACCCATCTGGTCAACGCCGTGCTCACCAACGGTGCTCGCTATTACGTCGATCATGCACACCCCGAGCTGTCGACGCCGGAGTGCACCGACGCGTACCAGTGCACCGTCTATGACCGCGCTGCGGAAGAGATTCTCATCGCCTCCATGGCCGCCGCCAACGAATTGCTGCCCGACGGCGAGGAATTGATCATCCACAAGAACAACAGCGACGGCAAAGGCAACAGCTACGGCTGTCACGAGAATTACCTGGTCGATCGGGCGGTGCCGTTCGGGCGAATCGTCACCCACATCATGCCCTTCTTCATCAGTCGTCAAATCTGGGCGGGGGCCGGCAAGGTCGGTTCGGAAGCCCACGGCCTGGGCGCCGAGCGGGTCACGATGCAGATCACCCAGCGAGCGGACTTCTTCGAGGAGGAGGTCGGACTCGAGACCACGCTGAAGCGTCCGATCGTCAACACACGTGACGAACCCCACGCCGACACGCGCAAGTACCGGCGCCTCCACGTGATCGTCGGCGACGCCAACATGAGCGAGGTGCAGACCTACCTCAAGTTGGGGGTGACCGCCCTGGTCCTGGCCATGATCGACGACGATGTGGTGCCGTCGCCGCTCACCTTCGCCTCGCCGGTCAGGAGCCTCCGGGAGATCAGCTACGACGTGGACCTGGCCGGGGTCTACGAGTTGGCGGACGGCCGACGCATGAGCGCCTTGGACGTGCAGTGGGTCTATTTCGAGCTCGCCCGTCAGTACGCGGCCAGCCACGGATTCGAGGCGGTCGGCGGGGAGGCGATCGGTGAGGACATCCTCTCCCGTTGGGAGGCCGTCCTCACCGCGCTGGGGAGCGCGCCCGAGTCCCTTGCGGACCAGATCGATTGGATCGCCAAGCGTCGCCTGTACGAGGGGTTCATCGAGCGGCACGGGATCGGTTGGGACGACCCCCGGCTTGCAGCGCTCGACTTGCAGTACCACGATCTGCGTCCTGAGAAATGCCTGGCCCGCCGGGTCGGGTTGCAACGCATCACCGATGATGCCGATGTGGGACTGGCCATCGAGGAGCCGCCGCCGACAACTCGCGCCTATTTCCGAGGTCGGTGCCTCGAAAAATTTCCGAACCAGATCGTGGCTGCCAACTGGGACTCCATGGTGTTCGACATCGGGGGAGACCCCCTTCGTCGGGTCCCCATGCTCGAACCACTGCGGGGAACGGCCGGTCATGTGGGTACCTTGTTGGACGAGTGCAACGATGCGGCCGAGTTGCTCCGTAGGCTCGGTTCTTGATGGCGGCAACGACGAGGAGACGTCATGGCAGAACGTGAACAGATCCGCAGGCCGGCTCCCCGTGAGGAGGAGACCGAGGTCGAGGAGGCAGTGCGGTCCGAGCGCGGCGAGGAACTGAAGGCAGAACTCGACGATCTGCTCGACGAGATCGACGGAGTTCTCGAGATCAACGCCGAGGAATTCGTCAAGAACTACGTGCAGAAGGGCGGGGAGTAGCCCGCGGGCTGACGCAGATGAGTTCGATGCCGTTCTTCACACCCGGCGATGACCCCGGTTCGGACTTCGTGGAGCTGCTGCGCCGTACTGGTGGCCAGCCCTTTCCAACCGAGTTCAACGGCGTCATCGACGCCGGGCACGCTACGACCGTGCTCGCCATCCGGTTCGCCGACGGAGTGGTGGTAGCCGGCGACCGGCGTGCCACCAGTGGCCACTGGATCAGCTATCGCGATATGCGGAAGGTCTTCCAGACAGACCGGCACTCGGCCGTAGCTATCGCCGGAGCTGCGGGGCCAGCGGTACAGATGGTCCGGCTCTTCCAACTCCAGTTGGAGTACTACGAGAAAATTGAAGGCAAGCCACTCACGCTCGAGGGCAAAGCCAACCAGCTCAGCGAGATGCTGCGGGGTCACCTACCCATGGCCATGCAAGGTCTCGCAGTGTCGCCGGTCTTCGCTGGCTACGACGTCGCCCGAGGCATCGGCCGGCTCTACCAGTTCGACGTCACCGGTGGGCGCTACGAGGAGCAGACCTTCGCCACCAGTGGTTCGGGCAGCCTCCACGCTGGAACCGTGGTCAAGCTGGGCTACCGACCCGAGATGACTTCCGAGGAGGCCTTGGCCCTGGCGGTGCGTGCCCTGTGGCACGCCGCTGACGAGGACAGCGCCACCGGAGGGCCGGACCCCCTGAGAGGGATCTATCCCATCCTGACCGTCATCGACGCTGCGGGCTTTCGCGAGCTGAGCGACTCGGAGTCCGGAGACGTCTTCGCGGCGCTGTCAGACGAGCTGTCGGCCGGCCGCGGGCCAGCTGGAGCGTCGTCATGAGCATGCCCGGGATGTACGTCAGCCCCGAACAGCTGATGCAGGATCGGGCCGACTACGCCCGTAAGGGGATCGCCCGTGGCCGGTCCCTGGTCGCGCTCGAATTCGAGGGCGGGATCGCACTGGTGGCCGAGAACGCGAGCGCCACCCTTCGGAAGGTGTCGGAGATCTACGATCGGATCGCGTTCGGCGGCGTCGGCCGTTACAACGAATTCGACCAGCTCCGGATTGCCGGTGTGCGATACGCGGAGCTCAAGGGTTTCCAGTACAGCCGCGAAGACGTTGATGCTCGAAGCCTGGCCAACCAGTACGCACAGATGCTGGGCCAGATCTTCACCCATGAGATGAAGCCCATGGAAGTCGAACTGGTGGTGGCGGAGGTGTCGGCGGACGGTGCGGGACACGAGCTGTACCGCATCCAATACGACGGCACGGTGGTCGACGAGCAGGACTTCTGCTGTATCGGCGGCGATGCAGAGTCGGTCCTTGGCCGTGTGCGGGAAGGCTTCGAGGCGGGCTTTTCCAGGGAAGACGCCCTCCGCTTGGCGGCCCTAGCCCTCGCAGGGCCTGATCGGACGCTCGGAGCTGCTGATCTCGAGGTTGCGATGCTCGAGGCCGGAAATGGGCGCCGCTGCTTCCGGCGCCTCAGCGACGCAGACGTCGCCGCTGCGCTGACCTGAGCCACCCGTCGACCCACCTCTTCACGACGGCGGTGCCCGCCGACGCATCCGCGGCCGGTACGGTGTCGTGCGTGGAGCGGCGGATCATGGGCCTCGAGAACGAGTACGGGGTGACCTGCACCCTGAATGGCCATCGACGCCTGAGTCCTGACGAAGTGGCGCGCTATCTCTTCCGGCGGGTGGTCTCCTGGGGTCGTTCGAGCAACGTCTTCCTCGCCAATGGAGCTCGGCTCTATCTCGATGTGGGATCCCATCCCGAGTACGCCACGCCCGAATGCGATTCGACCTACGACGTGGTCTGTCACGACCGCGCGGGGGAGCGGATCCTCGAGCAACTCGTGGCCAGCGCGGAGGAGCGACTGGCTGAGGAGGGCATCAACGGCACGATCTATCTGTTCAAAAACAACACGGACAGTGCCGGGAACAGCTACGGATGCCATGAGAACTACCTCACGAGTCGACGGGACGACTTCGGCCATTACGCGGAGGTGTTGATTCCCTTCCTGGTCAGTCGGCAGATCTACGCCGGGGCGGGCAAGGTCCTACAGAGTGCGCGAGGCGCCATGTTTTCGATTGCACAACGTGCCGAGCACATCTGGGAAGGCGTCTCGTCAGCTACGACCAGAAGCAGGCCCATCATCAACACTCGGGACGAACCGCATGCCGATGCAGAGCGCTACCGGCGCCTCCACGTCATCGTCGGCGACTCCAACATGTCCGACTACACGGCGTTCTTGAAGGTCGGTGCGACGTCACTGCTGCTCCGCATGCTCGAAGATCCGAGCGTGATCCTCAGGGACCTGACGCTGGAGAACCCGATCCGCGCGATCCGTGAGATCAGCCACGACATGACATGTCGGCGGCGGGTTCGTCTGGCCAACGGGCGTGAGGCCTCTGCCTTCGACATCCAGTCCGAGTACCTCCAGCGTGCGCTGCGGTATGCGGAGAACAACGATCTCTCTGATGAGGAACAGCGGGCCCTAGCCATGTGGGAGCACTGCATGACGGCCATCGAGGACGACCCGTTGACCCTGGACCGCGAGGTCGACTGGGTCATCAAGTACCACCTCCTCGAGCGCTACCGCAGTGCTCGAGGCCTCGATCTTGGGGACCCGAAGGTGCTGCTCTTGGACCTGCAGTACCACGACGTGCATCGCGAGCGGGGGGTCTTCTACAAGATGGAGGAGCGGGGCCTGGTCGAGCGGATCCTGGACGAGGCCGACGTGGTGCGGGCCGTCGAGGAGCCCCCTCAGACCACGCGGGCCCGATTGAGGGGCGAGTTCATCCGGAAGGCGAAGGAGCGCAAGCGCGACTACACGGTCGATTGGGTGCACCTGAAGCTGAACGATCAGGCGCAGAGAACGGTGCTGTGCAAGGACCCCTTCAAGGCCTTCGACGATCGGGTCGACAAGTTGATCGACTCGTTGTGACGTGACGTCGTTCGCTCGGCGTGTGGTCACGAGGGTCGTTGGAACCCGGGAGGGGTTACAGCGCCTGCTCCTCGACGACGGTTCGTCTGCATTCGCCCTGACCCAGGTGGTCGGGGAGGCGGAGCCAGGCGACGAGGTCGTCGTGAACACCACGGCCGTGGAGCGGAGCCTGGGTACCGGGGGTCGGCACATCGTGCACTGCAACCTCGCGAAGCTCGAGCGCTCGGTGCCTGGACCCGGCCACATCATGGCGGTCCGTTACATGTCCGAGCAGCTCGACGTGGGCTCGTGGGAAGAGTCCGCCGAAGCTGACCTGGATCTCCCTGACCTGTCGGGCGTCCGGGTTGCCCTCTGCGTGCTGCACAGTCACGTCACGGCGCTGATCGTCGGGGCGGCCGATGTGCTCGGTGCCCCGTCCCATGGGGGATTGGCGTATGTCATGTCAGACCAGGCAGCCCTTCCTCTCGCGTTGTCGGACAACATCGCCGAATTACGGCGTCGCGGACTGCTCGACCTCTCGATCAGCGCTGGACAGGCGTTCGGCGGCGACCTCGAGGCAGTGAACGTTGCCTCGGGGGTTCATGCTGCCCTCGTGCAGGGCCGACGTCGGGTGGTGGTCGGCGGTGGTCCCGGTCATGTCGGAACGTCCACTGCGCTCGGCTTCTCGGCGCTCGAACTGGCCGGGCACGGTCACGTGTTGACCCGTCTGGGGGCAGAGGTCGGCTTGGTGGTCCGCGCGTCAGCGGAGGATCCCCGAGATCGGCACCGCGGTGTCAGTCACCACACTCGTACCCTCGCCCGACTACTCCCCGACGACGTCGTGGTCCCTGTACCTCCCGGGGATGAATGGGCCGGACCGTGGTTGTCCGCTGCGGGGCTCGATGCTGTCGCTGTCGAGCCGGTCGATATCGTGGGTGCGTTGGCCCGCCAGGGGCTGGGTGTGGACACGATGGGTCGCCGGCTGGTCGACGATGACGTCGCCCTTGCGTATCTGGGCGCTTCGGTTGCCTGGCTGGTAGGCCGGGACCGATGACGGGTCCGTCCAAGGTTCCGGTACGGTGTAGGAGCTGCGACGTTGCTCTGCCTGGTCGCTCCCGATCCCTGTGACAGATACGTCATCGCCACGCCCACGTGATCGCTTGTTCGAGGTTGCGGCCAGCGACCTCGATCTCGCTGTCGACGGCGGTGCCCCCGCAACAGGGTTTGCTGAGCCCAAGTCGCCCATGCGCCAAGCCCTGGAATGGGGAGCCGTGGTCATCGGGGCACTTCTTGCAGCGCTGCTGATCAAGACGTTCCTTTTCCAGGCGTTTTCGATTCCGTCTGCCTCGATGACCGATGCCCTCGGGGTGGGAGACCGGGTGCTCGTCAACAAGGTCAGTTATCGCTTCGGGGAGATCGACCGTGGCGACATCATCGTCTTCCACAAGCCGGCCAACGCAGGTCCTAGTGAGACCGAGGAATTCATCAAGCGAGTCATCGGCCTCCCGGGCGAACAACTCGAACTGATCGATGGTGTGATCCATATCGATGGACGGCCGTTGGAGGAGCCTTATCTTCGGCGGGGCACTGTGACCCGGGACCTGGCACCGCAAACAGTGCCCGACGGCTATGTGTTCGTGATGGGAGACAACCGGATCATCAGCAGGGATAGCAGGTCGTTCGGGCCAATCCCCATCGATGACATCGTGGGTGAGGCCTTCCTCCGGCTCTGGCCGCTGGGGGACTTCGGTGGGTTGTAGCGGCCTCAGCTGTCACTGTTGATCGACGTCATCAAGCGGTCGACGTGATCACAGAAAATGCCGTCGATGCCCATACGCACGAGGTCGGCGATGACCCTCTCGTGCTGGGCGTCCCAGGCCAGACAGAACCGGCCGAAACGGTGGAACAGGGTCGTGAGGCCTCCCGACCAATCCGAGTGGTGCATATTGATGGCGTCGATGCCCCGGTCGGAAAGCAGTGCCGCACGCCGCTCCGGACCTTCCTTGAGCGAGTTCAGGCGCGTCGAACAGACCAGACGGGCACTCGTCCGGTCGCGCCAACTCGACAGCAGGTCGAGGTCAGGGTGACAGATCCATAGCCGTGCCTCGGCGTCGTGACGGCGCGCAGCGACGACGAGTGGGGCGATCGCATCGGGGTCCTTGACGTCCACTGACAGTTCGTAGGCCGTTCCGCAGGTCTCGTACAGGTCGTCGATGCTGGGAATGTGCGGTGGCAGCTCGGTGCGGTTCAGGGTCGCGATGGGAATCGAGCGCAGGCGTCCCCGAATGCGGCCGTCGTGATCGAGCACGACGACACCGTCCTTTGTTCGCACGACGTCGGTCTCGAGACCGGTCGCCCCCAGGCTCAGTGCCAGGGAAAACGACGGAAGCGTGTTGTCATCGGCGTGAGCTCGCGCTCCGCGATGAGCAAAGCCGATCGGAGGGGTGCGAAGGGAGGCAATGCGCTGCTGCTGCATCCCACCATCCTTACCGCGGGGGCGAAGGGGATCTGTATCGGGTTCTTTTGGTGCCTTGCCCTCAACACCTGCAGGGACCTTGCCGATGGGTCGGGGTACTTCAGGAGCGACGTGCAATGGCCAAGATAAGGGCGAGCTGCCCCACCTGCGGAGACATCGAGCTCACGACCCGGGAACTCGTTGTGAGGGTCTGTGCGGACGACAACTCTGGTGCGTACAACTTCCGGTGCCCGACCTGCGACCTCCGGGTCACCAAGAATGCCGAGCGACACATCGTGGACCTGCTCGGGGCCAGCGGCGTGGAAGTCGTGGTGTGGACCATGCCTGCAGAACTCGAAGAACGCCGTGCCGGCGCTGCGTTCACCCATGACGATCTGTTGGATTTCCATGACCTGCTCCGCGACGATGACGCGCTACACCGAGCGTTGAACGAATCGCTCAGCAAGTTCGGCAAGGACTGATCGTTCTCATCCCCATCGCTAGCCTCAGGGTATGTGGTTCTTACCGGTTGTGGCCTTGGCCCTAGGGGCTGCGCCCCTCTGGAGCGGGCTGCGAACGCTTCGGGCTGAGGCAGCGGCGTGCATCGAAGCGATGGATGAAGCGTCCACCCTGCTGTCAGGTGGCGGAGGCGACCTCGCTGGGGTCCGGCGCCTGGTCGAGCAGCTTGGCCAGTCGACCGTCCTACACCCCCTGGCGCGGCTCGGGCCACGGCGCCGCGTACCATCGGCCGGGTGAACCTGCAGCCCAATGAGGTCCTCATCATCCTGGTGGTGGCGCTGATCGTTCTGGGGCCTCAGCGCCTGCCGACCGCTGCACGGAAGATCGGAGAGGGCTACCGAGAGTTCAAGCGCATCTCGACCTCAGTAAAGGCTGAGTTCGATACCGCTGTCGAGGCGGTGAATGCGCCGATTCGTGAGGTGTCCTCCTCGGTGGAGGACACCGTCCGCGAGACCGGCTCGCTGCTCGACTCTGGCACCGCAGCCCGAGCCGATCACACTTCGCATCAAGGCTTTCGGCCAGCTGACGAGCTGGACCTGGAGGATGACGCTCACCATGACCGGATGGACGACGTGTGAAGGGCTCCAGTGCGCATGGGGCACCGATGACGTTCTGGGACCACGTCGCAGAGCTGCGGCGCCGTTTGATCCGAAGCGCTCTGGCCGTGGTCGTGGGAACAATTGTCGGGTTGCTGGTCTACGACTGGCTGATCGGTGAGGTCTTCCTGCCGCCGTACTGCAACGTTCTCGAGGCCCGAGACATCGACCGACCGTGCAGCCTCGTGGTCACCGAGCCCTTGGACGGCTTTCGGACCAAATTGAAGGTCAGTGCCTACACCGGCATCGTCATCGCGATGCCCGTGCTGCTCTGGCAACTCTGGCGTTTCATCACCCCGGCCTTACACCAGCGCGAGAAGCGATGGGCCGTTCCCTTCGTGGCGTCGGCCCTCCTGCTGTTCGGAGCGGGTGCCGCCCTTGCCTATACCACCTTCGAGCGAGCACTCGACTTCCTGATCGGCTTCGGCGGCGAGTCGGTCGACCCGCTGTTCACCCCTGGGTCGTACCTGGGGTTCATCACGTTCATGATGCTTGCCTTCGGTATCGGCTTTCAGTTCCCGATCGTGCTGATCTTCCTGCAGTTGGCCGATGTCGTGGAACCCCGAACCCTCCACCGCGTTCGGCGGTTCGCCATCGTGGGTATCGTGGCCCTCGCTGCGGTCATCACCCCGTCTGGTGATCCGGTGTCGCTGTTCTCCCTGGCCGTTCCCATGTACGTGTTCTACGAGCTATCGATTGTTGTGGGCCATGTCCTGACCCGTCGCCGCCGGGGGTGGGTGCCCCGTCGAGAGCGTCGACGGGCGAATGCGGCGTCTGGGACGTGACAGATCCCGCTCTGCTGCGCCGCAACCTGGTCAACCGGAAGGGCTACTCGCCCGACGCGTTCCAACTCGAAGCCTTCGACGTCGTCGACGCTGGGAAATCCGTCCTTGTGGCAGCGCCAACGTCGTCGGGCAAGACCCTGGTCGCCGAGTACGCCATCGATCGCGCCCGTGCCCTCGGCCGGACCGTGGCCTACACGACGCCCATCAAGGCCCTTTCGAACCAGAAGATGCGGGACCTCTCGGGCTGGTTGGGCGTCGAACACGTCGGCCTGCTGACCGGCGACAACGCGGTGCGGCCGGAAGCCCCGGTGGTGGTCATGACGACCGAGGTGCTTCGCAACATGATCTACGCCGCTTCCCCGTTCTTGGACAACCTCGGGGTGGTGGTTCTCGACGAGGTGCATTACCTGCAGGATCCGTACCGGGGCCCTGTCTGGGAGGAAGTGATCATCCAACTCCCGCCCGAGATCCAGCTCGTGTGTCTCTCAGCGACGGTCAGCAACGCTCGTGAACTCGCAGACTGGATCAGCGAGGTGCGTGATGGGTGCGACGTTGTCGTCGAACATCAGCGGCCGGTTGCCCTGCACGACCATTTTCTGCTCTACGAAAAGGGCAGCCGTAGCCTCCGGGAGTTCCGTACCGTCCGCGACGGTCGCCCCAATCCCGAGGTCGAGCGGTACCTGGCTCGCTCGTCGGGCCGACAGTCGAACGGCGAATATCGGCGTAGGGGAGGTACCCGTCCGGGCCGCCCCAGGCGTCTCGAGGTGATACGTCACCTCGAGGAGCGGTCACGGCTACCAGCCATCGTGTTCATCTTTTCCCGCCAGGGCTGTGATGACGCCGTACGGCAGTGCATCGAGGCTGGCCTCTCCTTTCTCGACGGGCGCGAGCAGCAGCGTGTCGAGATGATCGCCGAGGAGCACGTCGCAGAGTTGGCAGAAGAGGACTTGGCGCTCCTCGGCTATCACGACTGGTTGGCTGGACTGCGAGCAGGCGTGGCATCCCACCATGCCGGTCTGGTCCCTCCGTTCAAGGAGGCAGTGGAAGACTGCTTCGCGGCAGGCCTGTTGCAGGTGGTGTTCGCTACTGAGACCTTGGCCCTCGGCATCAACATGCCCGCCAGGTCGGTCGTCGTGGAGCAGTTGAGCCGCTTCCGTGGCGAAGGGCATGTCGTGCTCACACCCGGGGAGTACACCCAGTTGACGGGACGGGCCGGACGTCGGGGGATCGACTCCGTCGGCCACGCGTACACGCTGTGGAGTCCTTATCACTCCTTCGACGAGACAGCGCTCCTCGTAGCCAGCACCGACTTCGAGCTCGAGAGTGCCTTCCGTCCCACCTACAACATGGCCGCCAACCTGGTCGCGACACGGTCTCGCACCGCTGCCGTGGACCTGCTCCACCGTTCCTTCGCTCAGTTCCGAGCAGATCATCAGATCGTCACCTGGACCGGACGTCTCAGGGATGCCCAAGAGCAGTTGCGTGCGGCCGAAGCAGATATGGAACGGCTCGGAGGGACCACGGATGCCGTCGAGACTGCTGGAAGCACAGGAGATCTCCCAGCAGTGCAGGAGGCCCTTCGTCGGCTCCGACCAGGCGACGTCATCGCACAACCCAGGCACCAGGGTGAGCAGCGGCTCTTGGTGATCGGGACCAGCAGCCGGCGAGGAGGTGATGCTCGTCTTCGCGTCGTGACACAGCGTGGGAAGACGATGATGATGACCGCCTCGGACTTCCAACTCCCGCCAGAGGCCCTCGAGCGGCTCGATCTGCCCGAGCCGTACAACCCTCATCGACGGGAATTTCAGCGGGCGGCGGCCCGGACCCTGCGGTCCCATCTCGGGGATCTCGGCATCACCGTCGCACCGCCACGGCGCGCCGACGGGGCCCCCGAGCGGCGTGAGGTGCAGGCCGTTCGGCGCAGGATGTTGAACAGCCGGGCCACCGTTACCTCGCTCCAGGAGCGGATCGACCGAGCGGAAGGGGGCTTGGGGCGAGCTCTCGACGCGATCGTCGAGATCCTCGGAACCTATGGGCTGGCCAAGGGCTGGCACCTCACCGATTCGGGGCAGCCGCTCCGGTCGATCTTCCACGAATGCGATCTTCTGGTGGCTATCGGCTTGGAGGAAGGCCTGTTCGACGGGTTGGCTCCCACCGACCTCGCCGGGATGGCGTCACTCCTGACCTACGAGCACCGTAGCCGTCTCGAACCCCCCGCCCCTTGGTTCCCCTCTGAGGAGGTAGCGGCGTCTGCTCGTCGATTGCTACGCCTGGGCGACGAGGTGAGGGCCCGGGAGCGGCGTCACGGGGTGGCCGAGACCCGGCGACCCGATCCGTCCTTCTTCGGCGCTGCGCACGGCTGGGCCAGCGGGCATCAGCTGGAGGATGTGTTGAGCGAGGACGTGCCGCCCGGTGACTTCGTCCGCAATATCCGCCAGGTCGTCGACCTCCTCAGCCAGATCGCCGACGCGACCCCGCAGCCGTCCACCCGTGCAGCGGCTCGAGAGGCGATGAACCTGTTGGATCGGGGGGTCGTGTCGGCTGCGACGAGAATCGTCGAGAACGACGACGGTGCCGAGGATCCGGTGACATGACCATCCGTCGAGGTGAAGAGTGGGGCGAGACCGCGCCGTTGAGTAGCGACGGTGTGATCGTGGAGCACGACAACGCAGCGCGAAAGATCGTTGAGGCCAGCCGGGGGTTGGGCGAGCGCCCCCCGCACCTGGGCTTTGTCGGAGGCGACCTCTGGCAGGCGTTGGGAGCCCCGACCGGTGGAAGCGAACGGCTTCGGGGTCCCCTTGCCCACACGGCACCCTGCGATCTGGGCGTCGTACGGCTCGACGGCGTGGAACGCGTCTTCGTCGCGCACTGCATCATCCGTCACTCATGGTGGTGGGGGAGGGTGATCGCGGTGATGAACGTCGAATGGTGTGGTCCGTGGCGCATTGCCCCGCGAGCGCATCCCAACGACGGGTTGCTCGACATCGTCGACGGGTCGCTGTCAGCTGGTCAGCGTTGGCTGGCCCGCCGCCGGTTGGTGACTGGCGACCATCTTCCACACCCCGATATCCGGAGTTTCCGAACGAACCGCTACGACATCCAATTGAGCCGCCCGACCAGCGTATGGCTCGACGGTGAGCGGGTCGGTGCGGCGCAGGACATCGAGGTGGCTCTGGAGTCGGACGCTCTTACCGTCGTGGTCTGAGCAGAACCGCTGGGTATGCGCGCTGCAGCGCGCCCTGAGCCGTACGATCATCAGGTCGACGTCGGGCCCGTCGACTCCGTGGTCCGCCCGCTCAGTTCGTGAACAACTACGCAGTCGAGACCTTCAGCGGTGAGGAGGCGGAGATCCTCCGTCGATACTTCACCAATCTCGATCAGCCTGTGTTCGCACTGGTAAATCTTCCTGAAGTAGTGAAGGGAGCGCTGTTTGCTCGCTACAGCCGCACCCACAAGAGCCTCAGGCGTCTGTTCCTCGACGAGTTCGTCGACGATCTCGACATTTCGGGCGACGAGACCGTCGATGCCACGGTCGGCCTCGCCCGAGCGGAGGAGCTCTACCGCAAAGTCTTCTTCGAGTATGGGGACGACTCCGTGGCCCAGTTGGGCGGAGTCCACTTGGCGTGTGAGCAGGCATCGAACGTCTTGACCAAGGTGCTCGAGTGGGGACGGTTGATGTCCTACCTCGAACAGTCCACCCGCTATCTCGCGTACGACTCCCGTCTCGAAGGCAGATACCGCTACCACCGTGACCCCGAGGTGCTGGCCTCACCGCTGGGCACTCGCTACGTGGGCGACATGGACCGTGTCTTTGATACCTACGCCGAATGTCTTGGACCTCTACAGGACGTCTTTCGGGCACAGCACCGTCGTGACGAAGGGGTCGGAGATCTTGCCTACCGGCAGACCATCCGGGCGAAGGCGTTCGACGCTGCTCGCGGTCTTCTGCCAGCTGCCAGCTTGTCGAACGTGGGGATCTACGGGACGGGTCAGGCCTATGAGGCCCTCCTCCTGCGCATGCGGTCCCACCCGCTGCCCGAAGCGCGGTCGTATGCAGACCTCATGCTGACCGAACTCCGAAAGGTCATTCCTTCCTTCCTTCGGCGGGTCGATCTGCCCGATCGGGGCGGGCAGTGGAGCGAGTACCTGGCAGCGGCGCGGACGCGGACCGAGGCGTTCGCTGATGCCCTGGTGGCCGACCAGGAACCCGACGACGTCGAAGAGGTGACCCTGGTCGACTTCGATCCCGATGCCGAGTCCAAGGTGTTGGCCGCCATGCTGTACAGCCACACACAGCTTCCCGAGCATCAGCTGCGCGATGTCGTCGACGCGATGTCGGCCGAGGATCGGGTCGGGTTGGTTCGCGCATATGTCGGTGACAGGGCAAATCGTCGTCACCGGCCGGGGCGCGCCCTGGAGCGGGTCGACTACCGCTTCGACGTGCTGTCGGACTACGGCAGCTTCCGAGATCTGCAACGTCACCGGATGTTGACGATCGAGTGGCAGGCGCTGACACCGGATCACGGATACGAGGTTCCCGACGCCGTCGAGGCCGCAGGCCTCGCAGAGCGGTTTCACGCCGTGATGGAGCGGTCGGCGTCCCTCTACGACGCAATGATCACCACGCTGCCTGCACAGGCCCCCTATGCCGTGTCGATGGCCTATCGCTTGCGCTACAGCATGCAGTTCAACGTGCGAGAAGCCATGCACATGCTGGAGTTGCGCTCCCAACCGTCTGGACACCCGACCTACCGTCGGGTTGCCCAGGCGATGTACCGGCAGATAGCCGAGGTAGCTGGCCACCGGGTATTGGCCGAGATGATGGTGCACATGGACCTCTCGGCAGGCACCGACGGTCGCCTCGCAGCAGAACAGGCGCTCGAGGAGCGCCGTTCCGGCAGCTGACCCCTGCAGTGGTAGTGGTCGGTGCGAGTGGGCATGCGATCATCAAGGGGTGACCAAGGACGATGGATCTCCACTGACCGAACTGCTCGATGCGATGGTGTACGCACCGCTTGGGGTGGCAAGTCTCGTGCGAGAGCAGTTCCCGGCCCTCGTCGAGCGAGGTCGATCGGCTGTGCATACCTCGGGGGCCGGGTACCGGGCTGTAGGTGAGTTCACGGCAGATCAACTGGCTTCCCGAGCACGCAGCTACGTCGAGGAGCTTCGTGATCTCCTGCTTGCTATGGGTGTACTCACCGAGCCAGCCGAGCCCGCAACGCAAGACGAGGGTGCTTCCCACGTGGCGGCAGGGCCCACGGACGCAGGGTCGGGCGAACGCGCCGAGGACTCCGCTGACGCCGAGATCGCAGCGGCCATCGTCGGCTACGACGCCATGACGGCATCCGAGATCGTGCCCCTGCTCGGAGATCTCAGTCCTGAGCAACGCAGTGTGGTCAAACGTCACGAGCAGGCCGGCCGCGCACGACGGACCATCCTGGGCCGTCTGGAGCGTCTGGAAGAGCTCGACCGGGACGGGCAGACGTGATGGAGGGAGTACGCACCGCCAACCTCGGTGACCTCGATGTGCTTGCGGCACTGACGCAGCAGGCGGTCGACGAACAGATCGACAGTCGCGGTGGGTACATCTGGGCGCAACGGGAAATCCGGCCTCGGCCGTACCGTATGAGTTTGGAGCGCACCTTCCACGACCCCGATGCCGAACTCTGGGTCGGGACACTCGACGAGGTGATCGTCGGATTCGGCTGCTGCGAACTCGAGGTCCTGGCGGACGGCGAAGTCCTTGGGAGGGTGACTGACCTCTTCGTGGAACCCGATGCCCGGGAGGTGGCCGTTGGGGAGCTTCTCATCAACGCGATGGTGGAGTGGTGTCGTGACCGTCAGTGCACGGGGGTCGACGCCATCGCCCTGCCTGGCAATCGGACCACTAAGAACTTTTTCGAAACGTTCGGCTTCACTGCGCGCCTCCTGGTGGTTCACCACCGACTCGCCGCAGGTTCAGGCGACGAGGCGGAGTGACGAGGCCCGAACTGTGCGTTGGCGCGGTGGTCGTCGACGCAGATCGCCTTCTCCTTGTCCAACGGGGCCACGAGCCCGGACGTGGGTTGTGGTCGGTTCCCGGTGGGCGAGTCGAGCGGGGCGAGAGTCTCACATCGGCTGTCGAGCGTGAACTAGCCGAGGAGACCGGTTTGGTTGGAAGGTGCGGTCCTCTCGTTGGTTGGCTGGAGCGGATTGGGGACGATTTCCACTTCGTGATCTTCGACTTCGAGGTGGAGGTCGATCCTGGGCTCGAGCCCGTCGCGGGCGACGATGCTGCCGCCGCGATGTTCGTCCCTTTGGACATGGTCCGCTCTCTCCCCCTTGCTTCGGGGGTGGAGGCCTTTCTGGTCGAGCATGGGATCCTCGACGACAGCGGGACCTGACGCATCGAACGTCCTCACAACGCGCGCACCGCCGCCGATCGGAACACATGGCAGACCCGACGTCAGCGTGCCCTCGGTGCGAGGCCGAGGAGGTCCGGAGGATCTATGTGGCGACACTGGCTGTAGAGATGTGCCGGTGCACCTCTTGTGGTCACGCGTGGGATGTCAGCGTCGCCAGCCGGGTGCAGGGGTCTGAGGTGACGAGTCCCTAAACCTCCGCGGCGTCAGTTTCCTGCGGGGTCCTCTTCAGCGGCCCCTTGGTGCCCGTCAGCCTCGGCAGTGGGCGCAACGGCCTCCGACCCTTCGGACTCCCGGTCCGCATCTGCGTCAGCGATCACCTCGGGATCGCTCGCTGGGCTCGAAGCAGGCTCACCCGAGCCTCCCTCGCCTTGCGCGTCAGGTGCTGTGTCCGTGGCGGCTTGCGGCTCGATGGACTGGGGACCGTCGGAGTCCGGGTTCGGCTCTGTCGGACCGGAGGCCGCGTCCTGTGCGTCGGAATCCTCGGCGGGACCGGGGCCCGGCGTCCTGCGCGGCCCACGGCCGCGACCACGCTTTCGCTGTGTGGGTGTGATGCCGAAGCGCTGGGCGATCTCGGGAAGCCGGTCTGCGATCTTCTGCACCGTCTCGAGGAGTTCGGGCTCGGGATTCTCGGGCACGGCCGGCAAGACGACGTAGGGTCGGATGGGCGAGAAGGCCACTGCCTCGAGAACGATTGCCAGCCGTTGCTGGGTGATCTCGCCGATGAGCGCTTCGTTGGCTTGAGCTGCGAGTTGCTCTGCAATGTCGGGGGGTAGGGGTGCGCCCGCCTTGGGTGGGCGGCTGGCAAGACGTAGCGCTCGAACCACTCGACCCTCGCCCAGGATCGTCCGCAATTCTGCATGCCACTCGGTTTGGGCCCGTTCGACTCGGTTATTGAGTCCCTCGCGAAGTTGATCGGCCATCGCCCGCGCTTCAGGATCACGGGCCTCGTCCTCGGCTCCCACGAGCACGGCCCGGAGGTCCCGAAGGTCGATCTCCTCGATCCCGGCAATGGCTGCCTCGGCTCGATCTCGCCACTCGGCCTGCCGTAGCCCAGGAAGCAGAGATTCGGCCAGAGCCACGAGCGGACCGGCTGCTACCTCTGGTCCGCCCTCGGATGCAGCACGTGCATTCTGTGCCTCGATCTCCTGGCGCACGGCCGCAATCCCGCCTCGGATCAACGTCTCGGCGATGACTCGCTGTTCCTCCGGCAACCCATCGACGAAGGCCCGCCGGTTGGTCTGGCCAGGACGGAGCTTCTTGGGACGGGGTCGTGCTGGTGCGCTGTCCCGCCGGCGGTCCCCGTCGCGGCGACGGGGTCCCCGGTCTCCGTCGTTCCGGTTGTTCCCGCGCTCCCTCTGGTTGTCGGAACGTCCTTCTCGCTGGCCACGCTCCCGATTGCCTCGATCGTTCCGGTCGCCGCGCTCGCCACGGCGGCCGTCACCGCCCCGGCCTCGCGACCGTCCCTCACCGCGTTCCTTGCGGCCGGGGACGAGCTGTGTCGTCACACCCTCGACATGGCGGCTTCCCTGCAGCTCGATCCGTTCGGGCTCCGGGCGGCCGCTGCGCGCCTTTTGTGGCATCACGGCTGTGACGAAGATCCCGTCGATCTCGACATCAGCCTCGACCCGTACAACGTCGCCAACCGAGGCGCCCTGGTGGAGCAAGGCACCGTCGAGCACCCCCTTGGGCTGTTTGGCACCGGCCGCTCGCCAGGTCCAGGTTCCGTCGTCTCGCTGACTCGTCAGCTCGACCTCGATGCGTCGGCTCATCGTGATGCTCCGGGTGTTCCGGCGGTGTGGTTCTGATCGGTGAGGTGGGCCGGGGAGGACATAGGCCCCTCCCAGATCACCGCAGTTGGGAAAGGCTACCGGGTGACCGGCCGTGGAGTTCAAACGGGGCGCCCGAATCGTCTGTTCGCCTAGGGGCTATGCCACCACTCGTGATCCACTGCGCCGTACAGTCGATCCTTGGCCCAATGGATCGAAATGGAGACCGTCCGCCATGGCTCGCCCGCAGGCACCAACGTCCATAGCTCGTGACGTCGTCGACGTGTCCGTGGTCGACGAGATGCGTGATTCCTTCATGCCCTACGCGCTCTCGGTCACGACCGCAAGGGCCATCCCTGACGTCCGTGACGGCCTCAAACCGGTGCAGCGGCGGATTCTGTACGTCATGAACGATCTCGGTCTGCGGCCCGGTTCGCCGTTCCGCAAGTCGGCCGGCGTCGTGGGTGAAGTGATGGGGAAGTACCACCCGCACGGGGACAGCGCCATCTACGAAGCCCTGGTCCGAATGGGCCAGAGCTTCGCCATGTCAGTGCCCCTCGTCGATCCGAAGGGGAACTTCGGCAGCCTGGACGACCCGCCTGCCGCGTACCGCTACACCGAAGCCCGCCTGTCGGCGGCCGCCATGCCCATGGTCGACGGCATCGACGAGGACACTGTCGACTTCCGCCCGAATTTCGACGGCGAGCGGGAGGAACCCGTGGCCTTGCCCGGCCTGCTGCCGAATCTGCTTGTCAACGGGGCCAGCGGCATCGCAGTGGGCATGGCGACCAACATGGCGCCGCACAACCTCTCGGAAATAGCGGGGGCCATCGATCTGGTCCTGACCCGCAGACGGCCCAAGCCGACGGTCGACGAGTTGATGGAGTTCGTGCCTGGCCCGGACTTTCCTGGCGGTGGCATCATCGTCGACGACGGTTCGATTCGAGAGGCATATGCGATCGGCCGGGGCACGGTGCGAGTTCGTGCCCGGGCCGAGATCGAGCCCATCAGCTCGCGTCGGGACGGCATCGTGGTGACCGAGCTCCCGTACATGGTCGGGCCAGAGCGGGTACAGGCCAAGATCAGAGAGCTCGTCGGCCAGGGCCGGCTCGACGGGGTGGCTGCGGTGAACGACCTCAGCGATCGTAACCACGGCTTGCGCCTCGTCGTGGAGTGCAAGGCCGGAGTGAACCCTCACGCACTGCTGGAAAAGCTCTACCGGTTGACCCCGCTGGAAGAGAGCTTCGGCATCAACAACGTCGCCTTGGTCGACGGGGTTCCGTCGACCTTGGGCCTGTACGACCTCTGCCACTACTACGTGGAACATCGCCTCGATGTCGTGGTGCGCCGCACCAACCATCGTCTGTCCCGAGCCCGGGACCGTGAGCACATCCTGACCGGACTGCTGATCGCCCTCGACAACATCGACCTCGTGATCGCCATCATCCGGGGGTCTGCTGACGTGCCGACCGCCCGAAGCCAGCTGATCGAGCGTCTCGCCCTTTCTGAGATCCAGGCGAACCACATCCTGGACATGCAGCTCCGCCGACTGACCGCGCTCGAGGTCGGAAAGCTGCGCGAGGAGCTTGCCGAGGTGCAACGGGCAATCGCCGAGTACGAACGAATTCTCGCCTCCGAGCAGCGCCAGCGCACCATCGTTGGTCGGGAGTTGAGGGAACTGGCCGAGGAGTTCGGCGGGCCCCGGCGGTCGACCATCCTCGCTGCCAGCGACGTCGTGGTTCTCGATGACACCTCAGTCACCGTCGATGTAACGGATGCAGCTCTGGGTGATGTGCCCGTCCTCATCACTCTTTCGACGTCGGGTCTCCTAGGTCGGACGTCTCCTGACGAGGCGTTTTCGGCGAAGCCAGGCCGGCACGATGTGGTGTCCGCTCATGTCGACACTGCAGCCTTCGAGCCGGTGTTCGGGATCACGGATCGGGGACGATTGTTGTCGGTTCGTGCCCGCGATGTACCTGAGATGGTGCGGGGAAGCCGCGGCGCGGCAGTGACGGAGATGTTCAGCCTGGCTCGGGGAGAGCGGCTCGTCGGGTTGCTGTCGAGCACCACTGGGAGTGCGGTCCTGATGACGCGCGCTGGCGTAGCCAAACGGATCGAGGGTGATGCCCTGCGCTCGAGCCGGAGTGGAGCGGTGGTCATCAACCTGAAGAACGACGATCGCCTGGTTGCCGCCTTCGGAGCCTCGGACGACGCCGAGATCGCTGTGGTGGCCTCGGATGGGCAGGTGCTGCGCACCGCTGCGGCCACGATTTCGGTGCAAGGGCCTGGTGCAGCCGGTGTCGCCGGAATGAAGCTCAAGCCGGGTGCATCGGTGATCGCCGCCGGTTTGGTGGAGTTCGGTGGGGTAGTAGTGGTGGTCACCGACGAGGGGGCCACCAAGGTCACCGATCTGGCGGAGGTTCCCGCCAAGGGTCGGGCGACAGGAGGGGTGAGGGTGGTGCGCTTCCGAGGGTTCGAAACCACCCTGGCATACGGCTGGGTCGGGAGAAATCAGCAGGTAGGGGCCATTGTGAGCTCCGATGCCGAAGGTCGGCACAGCGATCCGACTCCCGTGGCCGTCACCCTCGATCCCACCCGACGCGATGGTGCTGCGGTCGACCTGGGCTACCGGATCCTTCACCTCGGCGAGTACCGATTCCGATGAATGCGACGACTGATCTCATGAACCGCACCAACCAGCAGAACTATGACGCAGCATCCATCGAAGTCCTCGAGGGTCTTGCCGCGGTTCGCAAGCGTCCTGGCATGTACATCGGCGGAACCGGTTCGGCCGGGTTGACCCACCTGCTCTGGGAGATCATCGACAACGGAGTCGACGAGGCCGCAGCCGGCCATTGCAATCAGATCGAGGTGGTGTTCCATCCCGACGGGTCATACGAAGTCGTTGACAACGGTCGGGGCATTCCCATCGACGAGAAGCAGCGGGGAGTCACGGCGCTGGAGGTGGTCTTCACGGAGCTCCACGCCGGCGGCAAGTTCGGCGGGGGAGCCTACGGAGCCTCTGGGGGCTTGCACGGTGTCGGGGCCTCGGTCGTCAATGCCCTGTCGAGTCGTCTCGAGGTCGATGTCAATCGGGGAGGACACACCCATCGGCTCGAGTTTCGGGATCAGGTGGCGGGCCACAGCGCATCCAATGGCCGGTTCCGTGCCTCACATCAGCTCGAGCGGGTTGGCAAGGTACCGGCGAAGCGGACGGGAACTCGGGTGCGGTTCTGGCCCGACCGGGACATCTTCGACGGTGAGGCCGACATCGACTACGGCGAGGTGCGCGATCGGCTTGCGCAGGTCTGCTTCCTGGTGCCGGGGCTCAAGATCCGGCTCAACGATCGCAGAAAGGGCCACACCTCTCCGCCGGAGGAGTTCGTGGCCAAGGGCGGGCTAGCCGATTTCGTGGAGTTCCTGAGCGGGGACGTTGCTCAGGTGACCGGGGTTGTCGAGCTGTCGGGGGAAGGCACCTTCACCGAGAAGGTTCCCGTCGACGGAAAGCTGACCGAGGTCACCCGGCCCTGTCAGGTCGATGTTGCGATGCGATGGGTGAGTGCCTATGACACTCGCATCGTGAGCTTCGTGAACACCATCCCGACCCCGGATGGCGGTACCCATGTCGCTGGGTTCGATCGAGCCCTGACCGCAGCGATCAACGCCGCTCTCTCCGAGTCCGATCCCCGCAAGTTGCGCAAGCTCAAGGACGACGGCAAGGCCCAGCGGGAGGACGTGCAGGAGGGTTTGATCGCAGTAGTGCGAGCCACGTTCCCCGAGCCCCAGTTCAGAGGACAGACCAAACGAGAGCTCGGTACTCCTGAGATCCAGCGAATCGTGAGCTCGGTGGTGCGGGACGGTATGAAGGGCTGGCTCTCGGGTTCGGCCGCAAGCTCCAAGAAGGTGCACGTCAAGGCGCTCCTGGACAAGGTCGGGGACGCCATCGTGAACCGGGTGAGCACCAAGCAGGCCTTGGACACCCGTCGCAAAGCGGCCGCGCTGGGGAACAATGGCCTTCCCGACAAGCTCGCCGACTGTCGGCTGCACCCTGAAGGGGAGCTGCTGATCGTCGAGGGCGACTCGGCCGCTGGCCCAGCAAAGCGGGCCCGTGACAGCGCGTGGCAGGCGGTTCTGCCCCTGCGTGGCAAGGTCGTCAACGCGGGGAAGGGCACCCGCAAAGCCGTGCTCGACAACGCAGAGGCGACCGCCTTGTTCACCGCAATCGGCGCCGGCTCGGGAACGGACTTCGATCTACAGGCAGCCCGGTACAGCCGGTTGGTCCTGCTGGCCGACGCAGATGTGGATGGTAGCCACATCCGTTGCCTTGTCCTGACCCTCGTGTACCACTACATGCGACCCCTCCTCGAGGACGGTCGGGTCTACGCCGCACAGCCACCGACCCACGCCATCACCATCGGTCAGTCCAAGGAGTTCGTGTATTCCGAGGCTGCGCTCCAGACTCGGACAGCCGAACTCGAGACGGCGGGCCGTCGCTATCGGGTGACCCGTTTCAAGGGACTCGGTGAGATGGACGACGATGAGCTGCTGGAGACGACCCTCGATCCGGAGAGTCGGGTCCTGCGGCGTATCACCATCGACGACGCCAAGGCGGCCGAGCGGGCGTTCTCGGTGATGATGGGAGCGCCCGTTGAGCCGAGGAAGGACTTCATCGTCCGCCACAGCCAGGCGTACGGACACGCCCTCGACGTCTGAGGGCGGCTATCCCCCTCAGCGCCCGCCCGTCACGTCCACGATGGTGCCTGTGATGTAGCTGGCCTCGTCCGAGCACAGCCAGAGGACGGGTGCTGCGGTCTCCTCTGCGGTACCACCTCGGCCCATCGGGACCCCACCGACCAACTCACCGATTCGGTCCGTCACGCCAGCATCGAGGTGAATATCCGTGTGGATCAGTCCTGGACGTACCCCATTGACCCGGATGCCCCTGGTGGCCGTCTCCTTTGCCAGGCCGACGATGAGCGAATCGGTTGCCCCTTTGGATGCTGCGTAGTCGACGAACTCGTTGGGACTCCCAAGGCGGGCCGCAGCCGACGACAGGACGACGATGGCGCCGCCCGATCCGCCATAGTCGGTGGCCATTCGCCGTACGGCCTCCCGACAGGTGACGAAGGCCCCGATCACGTTGACTGTCAGAACCCGTTCGATACGGCTCACCGAGAGATCCTCCACTCGGGACCGTTCGAAGAGGATGCCTGCGTTCACCACTACGGCAGCCGGGGTGCCCAGCTGGGTGTCGGTCGCCTCGAACAGGTCGACGATCTGCTGTTCGTCACCGACGTCGCACGCGCGGAAGAAGCAACGCTGGCCAGTTGCACGGACGCCGGCTGCTACCTCCTCGGCTGCAGCGAGATCGCTGTTGTAGCTGAACGCAACGTCGTAACCGGCTCGGGCCGCGAGGAGTGCGGTCGCAGCGCCGATTCCTCTGCTTCCTCCGGTAATCAAGATGACTGGCGATCGCTCACCGTGCTGGTCCATCGGATCACCCTAGAGGGCCTCGGGCCGGGCCTCCCAGTTGCCTTCACAGCTCCGCAGATCAGAACTGGAAGTAGATGAACGGCCGGTTCCCCAGGGGGACAAGGGCTACCGCCAGGCCGGCGAGGATGCCAAGGGCGAGGGCGTAGGCCGGGTCCGGCAAGCACCTCCTGAGGCGCTCGTGGTGTCGTGCGACAGTGGCGTGCCCGATCGCGGCAGCGCAGAGCAACCACAGGCTGGCCGACGGGAGTGCTTCGCCGTGGCTGTCGAACGCAAGGATCCTGACGATCACATCGAGAGCGTGGGCGAGGTCCGTTGCACGGAAGAAGATCCAGGCCGCGCACACGAAGGTGAAGGTCAGGGCGGTTCCGCCGACCCGACCGACTGCGCCCAGGCCAGGTGATCCGGTCCGGTGAGTGCTCCACCAGCGGTGCAGGACCAAGGCCACGCCGTGGAGGCCTCCCCAGACGACGAAGTTCCATCCGGCGCCGTGCCACAAGCCCCCCAGCAACATGGTCAACATCAGGTTGCGCCGGGTTCGTGAGAGGCCTCCGCGGTTACCGCCCAGGCTGATGTAGAGGTAGTCGCGTAACCACGTCGACAGGCTGATGTGCCATCGGCGCCAGAACTCGGTGATGTTGGAGGACAGGTAGGGCCACCTGAAGTTGTCGGTGAGGGAGTAGCCCAGCATCAAGGCGATGGCGATCGCCATGTCGGAGTAGCCCGAGAAATCGCAGTAGATCTGCGCGGCGTACATCACGACGCCTTCGGCCACGGCGAGGGACGAGTGGGCACCGGGATCGGCGAACACGTTGTCGACCTCGACTGCGAGGCTGTCGGCGATGACCGCCTTCTTGATGAACCCGATCACCATGAGGGTGCCGGCCTGACGCCACGGAATGAGCCGCCAGGATCTCGGTGTGTCCATCTGGGGGAGGAAGTGGGCGGCTCGGACGATCGGGCCGGCAACCAACTGCGGGAAGAAGGCCACGAAGGTAGCGATCTCCAGGAAGTTGCGACGCGGCGCGAGAGTGCCGCGATACACGTCGATGGTGTAACTCAGCGTCTGGAAGGTGAAGAAGCTGATGCCGACGGGGAGGGTGATGTTCAGGGTGGTCTGTGACACCCCCAAGCCAACTGCCTCGAGAATCCCTGTCAGGGAGTCGACAAAGAAGCCTGCGTACTTGAAGACCCCGAGCATTCCCAGGTTGACCAGCAGGGACGCCAGGAGCCAGCCCTTACGCGCCGCCTGGCTGGCGCTCTGTACCAAACGCAAGGCGACGACATAGTCGACTGCCGACGAGAGAACGATCAGACCGAGAAAACGCCAGTCCCAGGCTGCGTAGAACAGGTAGCTGCTCGCAAGGAGGAAGACGTGCCGCTGACGCCGACCCCTGAGCACACCCCAGTACAGGAGCATCACGATGGCGAGAAAGGCGAAAAATCGAGCCTCGACGAACAGCATCAGTCGGTGTCCCTACCTGCCTGGACGATCGGGCACATCTGGTTGGCGAGCTCTAGCGAGGCGGCCTCGGCGAACCCTCGACGCACATGCGTTCGGTCGTACCATTCGCCAGGATCGAGGTGTTGGGGGAGTCGCTCCGGTGTTGCCAGGTTGACGACGGGAACCGTCGGGTGTGCCCGACGGAATGCTGACTCAATCTGCGCCGCCTCCCGATAGAACACCGATGGTTGCTGCAGCAGGATGGGTGTGCTCCGGCCAACGGCCTCGAGGCGGTCCTCCCAACGCGCAACGAAGACCGTGGTGTCGATGGTCGCATCCCGGTCAGGGTCGAGGGCAGCAGCGAACTCGCCCGAGGCCACGAACGCGTCGAGCTCGGCCTCTCTCGCCGCGATGGCCGGATCGAAGGGCGCCTCGTCCTCGAGGCTCAGGTACCCGTCAACAAGTGCGGCCTCCAGCAGGGGAGGGTTACCGACTGGCCAAGCCCGGTCGGGGTGTAGGAGGTGGTGGAGTGCACCAACCGGAACCTGCGCACCGAAGTACACGCCAACGACGTAGGGCACGTTCCGCCCACCGATCCCATCGGTGGCCTGCCAGCGGCCGACGAGCGCCCCGAACTCCTCGCTCCGATAGAAGCTCCGGGTGCTGAGATCCGACAAGCCCTCGTAGGCGATATCGAGCTTCAGCACGGGCCCAACGACCACGTAGCGAGGTGGACCACTACTCAGAGCGTCAACGGCATCCAGCACGCTCGGAAGTTCATTGCGCCTGAGGCCGACAACCCCCAGGTTGTAGGACGTCACCGTGCACCCGAGCTCGGCCATTCGGCTATCGAAGACCGAGGGGACGACCGTCCGATGGACATGGCTGTTGCCCACGAACACGATGTCCGGGGTCGTGGTCCGGGATCGGAGCGCATCGAACTTCTCGTGCAGCACAGAACGCCCGGTCTCGATGGGGTCAGGACGCGCAACGACACCCACAAGGCTCAAGGCGAGGCTGAAACCCACGAGGAAGGCGATGGCCCCAACGATGCGGCCTCGTGGTCGCATCGGAGGGGGTTGGGGCGTCATCGCAAGTGTGTAGC
>JAYPWI010000023.1:53293-55459 GCA_038135065.1 Acidimicrobiales bacterium | reverse complement strand
GGCCAGCAGGCTAAGAAGAAGCAACCGTCGGGCGATTCATCCCTGGCTGCGAACCAGGCAGATGGGGGGAGCAGTCGAACCCGGACGATATCGAACAAACGTTCGACTACGGTCGGTGGTGTTCCTACACCCACACCCCCGGCTGAGTCGCCAGGTACCACTCCCGGTCGGCGTACCCGTAAGATCCAACCCTGAGGGACTTCCCTCGTTGCAGTAGGAGATAGCTATGAGTTCCGATGTCACCATCGAGGAACAAGAGCAGATGGTCCTCGAGTTTCTCGAGGGTCTAGCTGGAACGTTCGGCATCCAGGCCAAGGCAGTTTCGGTCGAGCGGGACGATGATGGGTTCGAGGTCAACCTCGAGGGCAACGATAAGGAACTTGGGCTGCTCATCGGGCCGAGAGGCAGTCACCTGGTTGCTTTGCACGAGGTGACCAAGACCATGCTGCAGCGTCGTCTTCCGGGTGCTGAACGAGCCCGCATCAGAGTGGATGTCGGCGGATACCGGCAGCGCCGGCGTGCTGCGCTTGCGCTCTATGTCACGGAGCTGGCGACCGCGGTTGCGGAAAGTGGTGTCGAGAAGTCTTTGGAGCCCATGAATGCGGCAGATCGCAAGGTCGTACACGACACGGTCAATGATCTCGAAGGCGTCGACACCATCTCGACTGGTGAAGAACCACGTCGGCGAGTGGTCATCGTACGTTCGGCAGGGGCATCCTGACCGGTTCGTCCATCACTGACGTATTGCAGCGGGCTCAGGTGCTTGGTCACCTGGGCCCTTCTGCTGTTGAGGCGTATGTAGAGCACGGTAAAGCCCATTGCCGAGCGGCGGGTGTAGTGGCTGGTGATCGCTGGTGTGATCTCGGCTCCGGTGCTGGGCTCCCGGGTTTGATCCTGGCGCTCGAGGCGGCGTCCATTGAAGTCGTGCTATTGGATCGATCTACTGCACGCTGCGAGTTTCTTCAGTGGGCAGTAGTCGAGCTGATGGTTGCCGACCGGGTATCCGTCCTGTGTGCCGAGGCGGCAGATACAGCTAGCAGCAGTACCTACATGGGTTCATTCGACGGGGTGGTGTCGCGGTCCTTTGGCAGCCCCCCGTTGGTAGCGGAGATCGCAGGTGCATTGCTCAAGCCGGGCGGGCAGCTGATTGTTAGCGAACCCCCAGACGGAACGCGACGATGGCCCGACGAAGGCCTTCAGCGAACTGGTCTGTCGATGGTCGATGTCGTGATCGGTCCGCCCGGATTTGTGGTGCTAGAGCGTACGAGTGCCGAGCAGCGACCGTGCCGCTCCTGGAACCGTATGCGTCGACAACCCCTGTTTTGACGACATCCCGCCAAGGGACATGGTTCCACGTGGAACATGCCACTTGGTGGATATGCCAGAGTAAGGCTGGTTTCACGTGGAACTTGGGTGACGCATCCGCTGTTGGGTCGACGAGTGTTTCACGTGAAACTACGAGGGGGTGCTTGCTTCAGGCCCCCGACTGCGATTCCATAGTCGGAGGTCGTGGTGATGTCTCACCAAAGGCCAGGAGGAAGAATGACGCGGGTGCTGGCGATCGCCAATCAGAAGGGGGGCGTCGGAAAGACGACTACTGCCGTGAATCTGTCCGCAGCCCTGGCCGAGGCTGGATATCGAACGCTGACGGTGGATCTCGATCCTCAAGGAAACGCCACGACAGGTTTGGGCATCGACCCTCGCACTCTTGACACATCGATGTATGACGTGCTCATGGGTACGGCAAACATCGAAGACTGCATCGAGAGCACGTCGATCCGGCACCTCTTCGTAGCGCCGGCCAGTCTGGATCTAGCTGGTGCCGAGATCGAACTCGTCCCGATGTTCAGTCGGGAGATGAAACTTCGTCAAGCACTGGTTCCACTCGAGGGCGAATACGACTTCATCTTCATCGATTGCCCTCCCTCACTTGGATTACTCACGGTGAATGCGCTCGCCGCGGCGAGAGAAGTAATTGTGCCGATCCAGTGCGAGTACTACGCACTCGAAGGGTTGTCACAACTCCTGCGGACGGTCGACATGGTGTCCTCGCACTTGAACCCCGACCTTCGCGTGAGCGCCATCGTGCTCACCATGTATGACGGACGCACACGACTCGCATCCCAAGTCGTGCACGAAGTGCGCACACACTTCGGGGAACGAGTT
>JAYPWI010000023.1:0-53283 GCA_038135065.1 Acidimicrobiales bacterium | reverse complement strand
GTGCGAGTACTACGCACTCGAAGGACTTGGCCAACTCCTCAGCAATGTCAACCTCATCCAGCAGAATCTGAATCCATCACTTGTCATCTCCCTGATTGCACTGGTCATGTATGACGCTCGCACTCGCTTGGCAGACCAAGTGGTAACCGAGGTTCGACATCACTTTGGGGACAAGGTGTGCCGAACCGTCGTGCCTCGGACCGTCCGACTGTCTGAAGCACCAAGTTATGGCCAACCGATCACGACGTTCGACCCGACCAGTCGGGGCGCACTTGCCTATCGGGAGTTGGCCAAGGAAGTGGTCGCCAGTGGCGCTCCACGGTCAAATGCAGATTTCGAGGAGAGAGGGAACTAATGGCTCGACCTGGAGGTCTCGGTAGGGGACTGGGTGCCCTGATTCCTGTAGAGACAGCAGCTGCAGAGAGTGGGGCAGCCACATATCGGGAAGTGCCGCTGGAACTGATCGACGTCAACCAGTATCAGCCCCGTCATCATTTCGACGAGGAAGCCTTGGCGTCTCTCGCCGCATCCATCGCCGAGTTCGGCGTGCTTCAGCCAGTCGTGGTTCGTCCGGTCGAGGATGGCGATCGCTTCGAACTCATTGCGGGCGAGCGGCGATGGCGTGCCTCGAAACGGGTGGGCTTGTCGAAAATTCCGGCAATCATTCGTACAGCTGATGACCAGACAAGTTTAGTACAAGCTGTTGTTGAAAATATCCATCGACAGGATTTGAATCCCCTCGAAGAGGCGGCCGCCTATCGGCAGTTGCTCGAAGATTTCGGGGTGACACACGAGGAGCTTGCAGAGCGGCTGGGAAAGGGTCGAACCACGATCACCAACACGCTCCGCCTCTTGCAACTGCCCGTCGAGGTGTCGAGACCGCTGGTAGAGGGACGACTGAGCGCTGGCCACGCTCGCGCGCTCCTGAATTGCCCGGACCGAAGGCTGCAGGCGTCGCTAGTTCGTCAGATTGTTGATGAAGGTCTTTCGGTGAGGGCAGTCGAAGACGCTGTTCGACGTGCCCAGGCTGACGATGGTGATGATGCGCCGGCCCCGATCGCGCCGGGAAACGCACGACCAGCAGCGTTGCTCGAACTCGAAGCGTTGCTCTCCGAGTGCTTGTCGACCTCGGTAAAGGTGAATATGGGGGCGAAACGGGGAAAGATCACCATCGACTTCGCCACCTTGGATGATCTGGAACGGATTTACCGTCTGATCGAATCCTAATCGTGAAGTAGATCTTTAGATTCAGAGGACTGACCCAAAGATCCACACTTTACCCACAGCTGTGGATAACACTGTGGGAAGGTCCGGCCACTCTCAGCGTTGTGCAGGGCCGACGTCAACTCTGGTCGGCTGAGGCTTGCAGCACCGTTGTTGCTGCTTCGGTGATGATGCGCCCGATCGGTCGCGCCATTCGGACGAGACGGGCAACGTCGTCGAAGCGACACACGACGGCCGGCATCCTGGTTTCCCTGAGAACGGGGAGCGCCATACCCCGCGCCGAGCAATCGCCGGTGAGGCGGTGCAGACCTGCTGCGAGCGCCGTGGCGAGCGATTCGCCGACAGGGCTGGCGAAGTGTTGTCCCTTGAAGTACGCAACGACGGGTGGTTCAGCCCGAATGTCGAGGGCTACGAAGAGATCTGCGTCGAAGGTGTTGACTTGCTGGGCTTGGGCCGACCAGTCGGGGTGGTGCACGGTCATGACTAAGGCGCCGGCATCGGTGAAGGCGCGTCGTACAGCGGCGGTGAGGACATCGAGGCCGCCTGCTTCTCCAACGGCGACCCGCCGTCCGGCGATCGCACCACCCATGGTGGTGAGGCGTTCCCGTTCCTCGAGAGCGGCCATTGGTCCCGCTTCGCGAAGATGACGGCTGAAACGGAAGAGGGCGTCGATGGTGTCGGGGCCGCAGATGCCATCGGTGACCAGGCCTGCGTTGCGTTGGAAGTCGAGCACTGCTCGGGATGTCCTCGAACCCAGGATGCCGTCGATCCGACCTACTGAGAACCCGAGGGTGGAGAGATGCCGTTGGAGGTTCTCGACGTCGTCTCCACGAAGCGGAGGAGAGTGCAGGTAGAGCAGGCGGTCGCCCAAGGTTCGGCCTGCTTCGACCAAGAGTGACCATGTCACCGGTCCGCAGATACCGTCGGTGTCAATTGACCGGTCGGTTTGAAAGCTGCGCACGGCGCGCTCGGTCGACTGTCCAAACACACCAGCAACATCGTCGGTTACGTAGCCGATCGCGGTCAGTCGCTGCTGGAGATCACTGACGTGATCGCCGTGCGATCCGACTCCGAAGGGACGAATTAGAGGAATTCGCCGATCTCCTCGAGCAGTGCCCCTTTGGGCTTGGCCCCGACGAGGCGCTTTGCCGGCTCACCATCCTTGAACAGGATCAGCGTAGGAATGCTCATCACCTCGAAGCGCCGGGCGATGTCGCTGTGCTCATCGACGTTGACCTTGGCGATCCGGATACCTGGCTGCTCGGCAGCGATCTCTTCGAGGATCGGAGCGATCATCTTGCAGGGACCGCACCATTCAGCCCAGAAATCCACGAGCACCGGTTCGCTAGCGGCGCCGATCGTTTCGTCGAAGGTACTTCCGGTGAGATCACTGATGCCTTCAGCCATTGCGCTGCCCTCCTCCTAGATGGACCGCATGGTAGCGGCATGGCTGTACAGCGCGTGCCCGGAGCTCAATGCGACTGCGCTTCCAACCAACGTTCGGCGTCCAGGGCTGCCATGCAGCCGCTGCCGGCAGCGGTGATCGCCTGGCGGTAGATGTCGTCCTGGACGTCCCCGCAGGCAAAAACGCCGTCGACCGCTGTGCGGCTGCTGTCGGGATCCGTGATCAGGTAGCCGTTGTCCTTGAGATCCAACTGGCCGACGAAGAGGTCGGTGTTGGGGCGATGTCCGATGGCGATGAACAGGCCCGAGACTTCGACCCTGTGCTGTTGGCCGGTTGTCGTGTCCTCGAGCGTGACGGCTTCCAGTCGCTGTTCGCCGTGCAATGCGACCACCTGGGAATTCCACGCGAACTCGATCTTGGGATTGGCAAAGGCACGATCCTGCATGATCTTCGACGCTCGTAGTTCGTCACGTCGGTGAACGATCGTCACCTTGGACGCAAATCGGGTGAGGAACGTCGCCTCCTCGAGGGCGCTGTCTCCGCCGCCGACCACCATGATCTCCTGGTCGCGGAAGAAGAAACCATCGCAGGTGGCGCAGGTCGACACACCGTGTCCCACCAAACGCTCTTCATCCTGTAATCCCAGCATCAGGCTTTGTGCGCCCGTGGACACGATGACACTGTCCGCTCTGTACTCGTCGTCCCCCACCCAGACACCGAACGGGCGCGCAGAGAAATCAACTCGAGTTACCTTCGCAGTGATGAACTCGGCGCCGAAGCGGGCGGCCTGGGCCCGAAAGTTGGACATCAGCTCTGGCCCCATCACGCCATCGGGGAAGCCGGGGAAGTTCTCGACGTCGGTGGTCAGCATCAGCTGCCCGCCCGGCTGATCGCTGGTCGATGACGGCTCACCCTCGATGACCAAGGGCTCGAGATTGGCACGAGCCGTATAGATGGCGGCAGTGAGCCCCGCAGGCCCGCTACCGATGATGATCACCTCTCGGGTGGAGGACATCTCTTCATCCTTTCAGAAGGCGGCCGTCGGCGGACTCGTGGCGGTGATTCAGGAACTTCTTCGGGCCCACAGGAGGCTGCCCATGAGACCGAACACAAGACCCAGGCCCAGATATTCCAGCCACATCGGGGTGGGGAGCAAGCTGACCAACCGAACGATCGCCATCACGAAGAGGGCGAGCAGGGTCGCCACGACCGTCATGGCGAGGAAGCCATATGCCAGAAAACGAACCAGGATGATGATCCGACCGGTGAAGCGGTCTCGTACCGCATCGATGAGATCGAGCAGCAGTGTGGTCGGCTGATCGACCCAACTGGCGGTCTCGGAACCGTGTTGCTCGACAGGTGCGGAGTCGGCCATGGGGGAGGATCCTACCTATCGATGGGATGTGACTCCTACGCCCGAGTGAAGGATGGCAACCTAGCGGTCCGCGTCGTCGACCTCCGTGATCTCGCAGGTCGAGCTATCGACCTGTACGAAGCGCGGAGCCCCTGGTTGTGCGGGATCGGTCAATTCGACCAGTAGCCCTGTGGGCCCGTCATCGATGAATCGAATATCACCTCCGATGGGAATCAGCCCTTCGAGATCTCCGGCACACCCATCGAGCTCGGGCGGCCACACGAATCCAGCATCACCGTCTACCGCCTCCCGCTCGAGCGCTGCGGCGCTGTCTGCCGAGTCGTCCTCCTCGGCCATCGCTCCCATCATGTCACCGGCTTCTGCGCTGGCTTCCTCGTCAGCCATCTCGTCGGCCACGGCAAGACTTTCTGCTTCCTCGCCAGCCATGAACTGTTCCGAGCGGGATCGCTCGGTGAGCGACAGCAGGCCGATGGCCACCGCGACAAGGACCGCTGCGGCGGCCATCCATGCACCCTTGGGTGCTGGTCGGCGACCGTGCAACGAACGAACGGTTCTGTCCGATTTTTCCTCGGTGTCAGTGTCGAGGGCGACTGGCGCCAACTCGTCGAGGGCGCGTCCGATGAGGGCATCGCGAACGTCAGGTCCAGGGGGGTCGGGAACGATGGCCAGCCGGCTCCGCAGGGCGCGGTGCAACTCGAGTTCGTCGCGGAGGCCCGAGTCTGCAGCCAGTGCTTCCTCGTCCCCGGGCAGGGCCTGACCGTCGACCAGCCGGGCCAAGAGTTCGTCGCGTTCCTCGTCAATCATCTCGTTCTCTCTGACGACTCAAGGGGTCGGTCTGGTTCCCGGTCAGCGCATTCGCTAGTGAGGCTCTGCCTCGGGCTATGCGGGAGCGGACGGTGCCCGGCGGTAACTCGAGTGCTGCTGCGATCTCCGCGTAGTCCATGCCGACGACGTCCCGGAGGACGAGGGGCGCCCGGTACTGCTCGGGGAGTTGCAGGAGGCCCGTATCGAGTTCGTCCCGCTGGGCGAGTGTGTCCTCCCATCGTGTTTCCGGTCCTGTGCTCAGGGCGTCGGGCAGGATCTCCGTCGGCAGGGGGCGTCTGCGCCGGCGGCGAAGCTCATCGAGGCATGCGTTGGTGGTCACCCGATAGACCCAGGTCGAAAAGGCAGAGCGACCGTCATAGCGGGGAAGCCCGCGCACAATGGCGATCAACGCATCCTGCGTCGCATCGAGGGCATCCGCATCGTTGCCCGTGATCCTTCGTGCGATGGCGTACACGCGGTCGTAGTGCTGTCGTAACAGGGTGTCGGCCGCCGCTCGGTCTCCGGTCTGTGCTCGCCGTAGTAGTTCGTCCTCAGAGGCAGCTGGGGGAGGAACCATGGGTGCAAGGTACCGGTCAAGGTGAGGTCGATGCGGGCTTCGGTTGATCAACCGAACAGTGGTCGACCTTCCACGTCGATGGTGGTGATGGTTACTCGATGACCCCCGGCACTGAGTTCTCGACCCAGATCGGAGATCCAGATGAGGACGGTCGATGCTTCGACGTCTGGGAACTCGAGCGTTGCATTCCCATTGATGTCGTCCAGCATGACCACTGGCTCACCCCAGTCGATCAGCTGTCCGACCTGGTCGGTGGAGGCGAATACCTTGACGCCCCATCCGAGCGACGGCGAGCCGATCACGAGGCGCGAGACATACTGCGGTGGCCCCAGATTCAAGATCAGGCCCACCCCCGACTTGAGATTGCCGAAGTCGTTCGTGGCGTAGCGAGCCGTGTACCAACCATCCTCCGGTGCCCCGTCATTGACGAGGGCGAGTCGCTCGGGATTCTCGGTCCGATCATCTCCTTCTGGATCGAAGTCGACCAGTCCGATGATCTGCAGAGCCCGCGAAGGACTTTGCGGACGGGTCTCGACGGTGCTGACGGCCGGAGCGCTGGACGTGGCTTGGGGTACGGGAACCCCTAGGACGTCCTTGCCCACTGCAATGTCCTCCGAAGCAGTCCGGGTCTGGGAAAGGATGATCCCAGCCACGAGCAGCAACCCGACGGTGACCATCAAGATGGCGACGGGAGCGAACCAGGCCCGTTCTGACGCAAAGAACGATGTTGCGGACTCCTCGCCGACAGGTCGGTGGCTAGGGAGTATCGGGACCTTGTCCCGGAGTGACTGCAAGTAGGAGGGCATGTCGCCGTCGCCGGACGGATCCAACGCCCCACGAATCGACGTAGTCAATGCAGCAGGAATCTCCGGATGAAGGTCGTGCTGACCTGACGGTGAGGTCAGTGGGGGCTGGCCGACGAGCAGGTGATGGGTAACCGCAGCTAGCGAGTGGAGGTCATCGCTCGGTGTGGCAGGAATGATCACGGCATCATCGGTCGGGGGGCCGTCCAGGATCACGGCATGGCCGTTGTCCCGTCGACCGATGTTGTCGATCGTCACGCCACCGTGGGAGAAGCCAGCGTTGTGGAGGGTGTTGAGCGCTTCGCCGATTTCGAGAGCGAGCATTACGGCGTCTTGTGGCGGAAGGGGGCCTCCGGTGGCGACCTCCTCGGCGACTGTCACCGTGGGCATGACTTCGGTGACGAGTGCGAACGTATCGCTGTCGGCGTCGGTGTCGAGGACTCTGAGAAGACTGGGATGTTCCGTGCGGGCGAGTGCCCGGGCTTGGAGACGCAGCCGTTGCCCAGCCTCCTCGCCGAGGTTGGCCAGGCGGATCGTGACGGGCCTTCCCAGGGTCTCGTCGAACGCCGACCAGGTCGAGATCGGACCCTCGGAATGTCGCTCGATCAGTCGGTAGCGATCCGAGGGAACGGTCATCTCACGAAGCACTCACCTGATAGACGACGCCGATGGTGCCCAGTCCAGCGTGAGCTCCGACAACGGGTCCGACTTGGCCGACCAGGATCTTTCCGTTGACCAGGGGCCGCAGGCGCTCGACCAACTCGTCGACATCGGGGCACGCCGCATGGAGTACTGCCAACCGGTCGATGTGTGCGGCGTCGGCTGCCACCTGCTCGACGAGGTGGTTGAGCGCCTTGCTGCGAGTTCTCTGCTTGCCGGCTGGCTGCACCACACCGTCGCGTACCTCGATCAACGGCTTGATTGACAGCAGGGAACCCAGCAGTGATTGGGCGGCTCCGATGCGACCACCCTTCTTCAGGTTCTCGAGCGTGTCGAGTGCTCCGTGGACACGGGTGCGCGGCGCGGTTTCGGAAATCAGTGCTGCGATGGAGGCCAGATCGGCCCCCTCCCGAGCTCGTTCAGCTGCCAACAGCACAAGACTGCCGAGGCCGAGGGTGACGGTGCGACTGTCGATGACCTCCACAGGGATCAGATCAGCCACCGCTCGCGCTCCCGCTCTGGCAGCTTCGATCGTTGCGGATAGATCACCGCTCAGGATGATGCTGACCACCCCTGGCGCTCCCCGCTCGGCAGCTGCCCTGTACGCCTGCTCGAAGGCGCCAGGTGAGGGGGCCGCAGTCTCGGGGAGGCTCTCCGATGCAGCGCACTTGGCCCAGAACTCGTCGGTACTCAGCTCCACCCGGTCGATGAACTCCTCCTCACCAAAGCGGATGCTCAGCGGCACGACGACGATGGCGTGCTCGTCGACGATCTCCTGGGGGAGGTCACACGAGCTGTCGGTCACGATCTGCACCTGGGTCATGGGGCACCTTCGTCCGAGGGTGGGGATGCGATTGGTCGCGCGGCCGACGCTAGCTGGTGGGCACCGCGGGAACGAACGATGAAGCCGACACCCAGATGGGTTGCCAGAGCTACCGCAGCGATGAGGGCACCCTCGACGACGGGTTGTCCAACATCGACCAACATGGCGCCGAGCACGCCAGTCACCAGGGCGAAAACCGGCGGTAGGACCTCTCGCCACAACGCCACTTCGATGAGGCGAGTTCGGTTGGCCCGCCGTAGTACCGCCACGCGGAGAAGGACGAATTCGGTGTAGGCCCCAACGGCTGCACCGAGAGCCAGACCGACCGCTCCCAGACGGGCTGGAAGCGACTCGTTCAGTCGAACAGTTGCGTCGAGGGGCCCGAAGACGAACTCGAGGTCACCGAAACCAGTGATCGAGCCGTCGATGACCAACAGCCTGTCCATGGTGAACATCAGGCCGAGACCGACGAGGAAAGAAACGGTGACCCGGACGAGAGCGATCCTCGACGGTGTCGACGTGTCACCTGCTCCGTAACAGATGTTCTGTAGCAAGCGCGAGGCTACGAGGGCCGGAAGACCGAGGGCGTAGGCACCCAAGATCAACGCAATCAAGGTGAGGTCGTCGTCGGCGATTCGGTCCCGCCAGCCGCCAAGGTTGAACACTGCGTCGACGATGGGTTGTCCTGCGACGAGATAGATCACGGTGACCGCGCTCATCAGGTAGCCGGTTTGGGTCAAGCGCTCGCTGGTCCGTTGCGAGCGACCGGCTTCGTCCAGGGTCGACATCTCAGGGAGCTCGGCAGCGACCACACTCATGCCGATGATCGACAACGGCAGTACGTAGAGGAGCTGTGAGGCGGCCAGTGCTGCGGTTGCCCCGACGCTGAGGAGGGAGGCCAGGGCCAGATCGGCGAAGGCCGATACCTGCAATGCGCCTCGTCCCACGATGGCTGGCCCGAAGCGACGCATCACCCGTCGGGCGTCGGGCCGCCGGATAGGCGAACAGAGTGCGATCGAGCGGTTGGCGTTCCTGATCGACGGTAGTTGGATCAGGATCTGGCCGCCGGCCCCGGCGACGATCGCCCAGGCCACGGCCGTAGCGATGTCGGCTCCCGTCCAAGACAGCGCGACGACAACCACGACGACGGCAATCTGAACTGCGTTCCATACAACCGGCGCGATGTAGGAAAGGAAGAAGCGCCGATGACTGTTGAGAATTCCCAGACACCAGGAACTCAGCACGAGCAGGCCTGAGCCGATCATCACGATGCGGACGAGGGTGACCGTCAGTTCGAACGTCTCCCCGGTGAATCCCCAGGCGATGAGACGGGTCAAGGGCCGGGCGGCCAGCACACCGATGCCTACTAGGAGCGCGGTGAGGCTGATGAGGAATGCCGCGATTGCGCCGGCCAGACGACCGGCATCTTGGCGATCGCGCTCGAGCGCAGTGGTGTACTCGGGGATGAAGGCGGCGGACAGCGCGCCTTCCCCGAGCAGGTTCTGCAGCACGTTGGGAATTCGCAGCGCAGCGGCAAATGCATCGCCGACCGCACCGATCCCCAGGAAGTTCGTGATGAGCGCCGCGCGAACGAGTCCAGTGAGTCGTGAGAGGGCAATACCCGCGGCGGCTGCAGGAGCCCCGTTCAGCCTGCGCGTCACCGGAGCCTCCGACGGCGCATATCGAACAACCACCACCCTGCGAGGAAGGCTGCTGCCCCGATGGTGGTAGCGAGACCTACTCCTGATGGTGTCGTCGAACGGATCGTTGCTTGGGTTCTGCTCACCAGCAAGGAACCGTCGGGCGAGAACAACTCGATGGTGACGGGGAAGGAGCCCGTGGTGAGGGCCTCGACTGAGAAGTCATAGGTCGTGACACCGGGTTCCAGGACCAGTGTCGTGGTCTCGCCGTCGTCGAAGTCGCCGACCCGTAGCTTGTCGCTGACCAACCGGAGTTCGACGCGCAGCGTGGTAGTCGAGCGGTTTTGAAAGCTGAGTGGAATCTCCGCCTGCCTCGACGTCAGATTGATGGACGTGACGGGAGGCGGATCGACCAGGCTGAGCTGCTGACGTACGAAGGCGACTGCCTCCTGGTTCGTACGGGTCCTGTGGTCCGGACTCATACCGAGTCGGAGGGTTCCTGTGACCTGCGCAGCGAAGCGAGCGTATTCGTCGGCTTCATCGTCCCGGATCATGGAGCGGTAGGCCGCCAGGTGTTGTTGGGCGTCGAGGTATGAGTCGACACGGTCCAGGGTGTGGACGGTCTCGTCGAGCACGACAGAGGTCGGGGTGTTGTCCGCCTGAACATCAGGGCTCATGCCAGCCACGAGCTCAATGTCCCGAACCTCGAGCAATTCCAGACTTCTCAGCACTTCGAATATTCGTTCAGCGGTCTCGAGGTCGACCTCGCTGTCGATGAGGAGGGTGACCTCGCTGTCGTTGTCGGCGAAGGCGATCGTGGCCAGACGGGCGGCCAGTCGTTGCGAGGTGGTGGCCGGAGCGTCCTCCGGACGGCTGTCGACAAGGTCGTCGACCAGGAGGGCTCGCAGGACACCATCCTCGGTCCGCACCTCGACGGGGCGTCGCGGGGGTTGAGATGGCGCTCGCCGAAGCGAGTCCGGTCCGACCACAACGCTGCGAACGCCTCGTCGATACAGCGCATGTGCGGTCTCGACATCGAGTGGGCTGCTGTGGATCTCGAATGTCGCGTCTCGAGGTGTCCGGGTGAGCTGGAGAACTCGGTCGCCTGCTGCGAACAGCGCATCGAGTTCAGTGGCCAGCCCTGCATTCAACAGGGCAGCTTCGTCGATCGGGAACTGGGGACGTCGGGTAAGGATGCGCTGTTCGGATGTTGCTGCAAAGGAGACCAGTTCGGGCGCCCCAGCCACTGCGACGACCAATTCGGGATCGATCGACAAGATGATCGGTAGGTCGACCATCCTTCCCAGCAGGTCGAGCCATGATCGGGTTTCCTCTGCGGTGAGCTCCGATGACAACTCGATCGCGAGCACGACGGGCAGAACTCTCGGAGTCTGCTCCGAGGTGGTGTCCGGTAGGCGAATCACGTAGGTGATCACCCGACCGACCAGTTCCTGGCTCGCCGTCCGCAACTCGATGGTGACGGGGTACACGCCTGGTTGGGCCAGCCAGATCGCCTCGGGAGTGCTTGCCTCTTCGCTGACCGGTGACCCCGGCGGAGCGAACGGCAGGGCCAGGTCGATCAGTCCGAACGTGTTCGGTTCCAGTTCTCTGAGGGTGGACTGAACCGGAGTGGTCAGGACACCACCCAGCGAGAGACCGGTTGTGGTTGCCTGGAAGTCCAGCTCCGAACTGATCGGCTCGTGGATCGTGAGGGTGAGTGTGTCATCGAGAGCGATGACACCCGGAAGGCGCAGGGTGAGGAGCAAGACATCACTCGCAGTGACGGTCGAGGAGTGCTCCACGATCTGCAAGCCCCCCGATCCACTGCTCGTTTGTGCAGAGGCACTGGGTTGGGGAGCGATGAACGACGTGCCAACGAGGACGACCAGGCACAGGACGACGCCGAGTCGCCGCGACGTCACGGTGCCTCACCCCAGGCCAACACGGCGAGGTCGTGGGCTTCGTCACGGAAACCGACCCGCCGGTACAAATCAGCAGCTCTCGTGTTGATGTGCTGCGTGTTCACGAAGGCCTGGCGGACCCCTCGTCGCCGCAGCCAATGCAGGCCATCCAACACCAGATTTCGACCCAAGGCGTTGCCCTGTTGCAGGGGATCGACGGCCAATCGTTGAATGAAACCCGAAGAGCCAGCCCGACCGGTGATGGCGTAGCCCGTGATGGTGCCTTCGGACTCGTAGCTGGCGCGGAATCTGGATTGGGGGGTGGCCCTGACTGCGTCGAGGAGTCCGGTGGCATCGAGTCGCCAGAACTCGCCGAAGGCTCGGTTGTCGACAGCGAGCACCTGGTCGCGATGACGCCATGCAGCCCTCCGTAGGTTTGCGATCGTGACCTCGCCGAGTTGTTCGAGGTTGTGTCGAAGTAGGAGGAGACGTTCGTGGACCTTGAAGCCGGCGTCGAGAAACACCTGTTCTTCGGCTGGGCCCACGGCGGCGGAGAACATGCCGGTGATACCCGCAGACACGAGACAGTCGACGATGCCGTCGATGTGGTCCTGCTGCAACGCACCCGGTTCGCCGAGAGGGGTCAGGTGGGCGATATCGGTCCGGCCCTTCCACTGGCGTACGCGTACGCCCCTGGAACTCCACCGCAACAGATCATCCGTCGGCACCGTCCCTCCCAGAGTGACGATACCCGCCCCTTCCGGGGCCAATGGGTCGATCAGCCGACGAGGCGCAGTTCGACCTGTTGCAACGCTTCCTGCTCGGTTACGTCCATGCTGATGGACAATTCGGACACGAGTATCTGCCGAGATTTGTCCAACATTGATTTCTCCCCAGCGGACAACCCTTTGGCTGCTTCCCGCAGGGCAAGATTCCGCACGACCTCTGCTACCTGGTAGATGTCACCCGACTTCAACTTCTCCTGATGGTTCTTGAAGCGCCGACTCCAGTTTGCAGGCTCCCGGATGTCCTTCTTGGCCAGCAGTTCGAAGAGGTCTTCGACATCGTCCTCGTCTATGGGTGGACGCATGCCGACCGTATCGACCATGTCGGTTGGAACCGAGAGCGTGAGGTCACCGTGGGCGGTCTCGAGGATGAGGTATTCCCGTTCCTCCCCGAACGCAGTCCGCATCTCGCGGCCGGTGATGAGGGCTGCCCCGTGGTGGGGATAGATGACGCGATCTCCGAGATCGAACTTCACATCACGCTCCGAACGACGATGTCGGGTTCCTTAGAGTGCCAGAAAGCGACTCCAACCTCCAACGTCGGGCGGACAGTCCAGGCGGGAGGGGTACGCTGCGCAAGGTGATGCTTCCCGACGAAGCCACCCGGCAGATCTTCCACGAACGTCTGGCTCCGCTGGAGTCTCGGTTCACAGGTGCCGGGCATCGCCTTTTCCTCGTTGGTGGGATAGTGCGGGATCTGCTGGCCGGAAGGCCGGTCGCGGGCGCTGATGCCGACATCGATCTCACCACCGACGCAACCCCTGATGTCACCTTCTCGCTGGTGCAACCATGGGCTGACACGGTCTGGCAGCAGGGAGCTCGGTTCGGCACCATCGGGGCGCGCAAGGGCGCCCTCGTGGTCGAGATCACCACCCATCGGGCCGAGCGCTACCGGGCCGAGTCGCGCCATCCGGACGTGGATTTCTCGACCCGGATCGATGATGATCTCAGTCGGCGGGACTTCACGGTGAATGCCATGGCACTCGAACTGTCCCGGTGGGAGTTGATCGATCCCTTCGATGGACAGCGAGATCTCGGAGCCGGGATCCTTCGCACACCGATCGATCCCGCCGCCTCGTTCACGGATGATCCCCTTCGGATGCTGCGGGCCGCTCGGTTCGTGGCTGGCTACGGATTGGAACCGACCGACGATCTCGAGCAGGCCATGACCCAGTACCGAGATCGCTTGGCCATTGTGTCCCGAGAGCGGATTGCCGAGGAGTTCCGGAAGTTCCTGCGAGTCGATCGTCCCGGTTCCGGTATCGAGCTGCTCGATCGAACCGGCGTGATCGACGAGGTGATGCCGGTTGCCCGCACGGGCCCGGCTCCGTCGGCGGCCCTCGATGCCACCCCTGTCGATGTGGGGTTGCGGTGGGCAGTGATGTTGTGGGCGTGGGCGCCCGAAGGGGGCCGTCCATCCGGTCGCTCTCTCGCCACCATCAGGGAGTCCGGTGACCTGCAGTCCGACACGGACGACGTCCTGCGAGCGATGTCCGTTCTCGACGAGGCCACCTTCGAGGATGCAGCGGCGCTCCGGCGGGTGCTCGTTACAGCCGGTGATGCGCTGAACAGGGCGAGAGTGGGGTTGTCCGCCGTTGGGCGTGGTCCTGACGACGAGCAGTGGCAACGCCTGTCGGCCCTGGCCGCTGTCGAACCTCCGTCGTCGATTCGCTCGCCTCTCGGCGGCCATGAGGTGATGGAACTCCTCGGATGCACGGGGCCGGAAGTGGGTCGAGCTCTCGCCTGGCTGCTCGAAGAGCGCATCCGGGAGGGACCCTTGCTCGCGGAGGAGGCAACCACTCGGCTCCGAGAATGGTGGGACGGTCAGTCGGACTGAGCGGACTCAGGGCTACAGGCTCGCTCGCTAGCCTTGCCCTGTGACCTTCCATCCCGGCATGGCTGCCCGTGACGCTGCCGATGGGGTGGGCGCGGTCGACTACCGATTGCAGCGCAGACGCTTGTTGTCCGATATCGAAGCCGGTGTGATCGCTCCCAGCGAGGCCTGCGACATCCACCCTGAGTTGTTGCGAGTCGCTCGCAACGCAGCCATGCCCATCGGCCGTGAGTGCCCACTGTGTGACGAACGACATCTTCGGCTCGTGGCCTATGTGTTCGGTCCGCGGCTCGGTGCGGGCGGAAAGTGCGTGGTCAACGACGACGAGTTACAGCGATTGGCTCGGCGGTCGGGAGAGTTCGTGGCCTACGAGGTCGAGGTCTGTCCGGAGTGCGGCTGGAATCATCTGGTCCGTCGGTATCCCCTCACAGATCGGTGAGTGCAACGGGGGGTCACTGGTTCGGTCGTCTGTGGCGTCGGCTGCTCTTTGTGTGCCTGTTGCTGCTCGTGGCCGGTGTGGCGATCGGGGCACGGCTACTGGGATCGCTTCCGGTGCCCGAGCCCGCCCGTAGCGACGAGACGTCGATTGTTCTCGATCGTCACGGCACTCCGATCGCATATCTGCATGCGGAGGAGAATCGGATCCCGGTGGGGCTCGAAGAGATCGCTCCCGTCATGATCGACGCAGTTGTGGCGTCCGAGGATCGAGACTTCTTCCGGCATCCCGGAGTCGATCCGGTTGCCATCGGCCGAGCAGCTTGGGTGGACATCCGCCAAGAGGGTCAGCTGCAGGGCGGTTCGACGATCACCCAGCAGTACGTCAAGAACGCCATGCTCGATTCGGACCGAACGCTCGTGCGCAAGGTGCGCGAAGCCTTCCTGGCGATTCGTCTGGAGCGCGAGCTCACGAAGGAGGAGATTCTCGAGCGGTACCTCAACGTCGTGTATTTCGGACGGGGCGCATACGGGGTCGAAGCAGCAGCCCAGGTGTGGTTCGGTCGGTCAGCGACCGATCTGGACATCGCCCAGGCTGCCTACCTGGCTGCCCTGATTCGGGCGCCGGAACTGGCTGATGTCAGCCGTCCGCTGCAGTCCGGTCTGGCCCACCGTCGGCGTGACGATGTTTTGGCTGCCATGTTCGAGGAGGGCTACATCACCGAAGCAGAGTTCCGGGCCGGACGGACAGTCACGCTGCAGGAGATCACCCTGCCTCGGGTAGCCAACGACAGCGTCCAAGTGCTGGTGGAGGGTGTAGGCCTTGCCCACCCCGTCGAGGCCGTTCGCCGTGAACTCGTCGATCGGTACGGATCGGCGCGGGTCTTCGCCGGGGGCCTGCGGGTGACGACGACCATCGACCTCGACGCGCAGCGCATTGCCGTGAGGGCGGCGCGCTCGGTTACCGACGTCGAGGGCTCACCCGAGGTTGCCGTGGTGGTACTCGACGATCAGGGGCATGTGCGAGCCATGGTCGGAGGCTCTGATTTCGAGACATCGCAGGTGAACCTGGCCATGGGACTCGACGGCGGGGGAGGGGGGCGCCAGCCCGGCTCCATCGTCAAACCTCTCGTCATGGTGGCTGCCCTGGGGCAGGGATATTCGCCTGACAGTCTGCTCGCCTCCCCGGCCACCCTCGTCGTCCCAGCTGCCGACGGCGGGTCCGATTGGGTGGTCGAGGACGCGGGTGGCCTCGACCGTGGATCCCTGGCCTTGTCGGACGCCGTCGTGGTCTCGTCCAACACGGCGTTCGCCAGCCTCGCGACCGCAGTCGAGGTGCAGGGAATCGTAGATGTCATCGCCGAGATGGGCGTCACCGCCCCTTTGCGGCCCTATCCCTCCGTGGTGCTCGGGGCGCAGGAGGCGTCGGTCCTCGACATGGCCACCGCCTACGCCACCCTGGCCAGCGGTGGTGAGTTGCACCGACCCACGATGGTCATCGCGGTGACGGACGAGGCGGGTTCGTTCGAGGATCGCTCCTCGGTGCAGGGTGAACAGGTGCTTTCGTCCGACCACGCCCAGGCGGTCGCCTCGACGCTTCGTCGGGTGATCGCCGAGGGGACCGGTGCAGCAGCCCGGGTTCCCGGCCTGGACCTGGGGGGGAAGACGGGCACGTCCCAGGACAACCGTGATGCGTGGTTCGTCGGCTTCAGTCCGAGGTTCACCGTCGGTGTGTGGGTGGGGTACCCCGACGCGGCAACATCGATGTCCGAGGGGTGGCAAGGCCGACCAGTGACGGGTGGTTCCATTCCGGCTGAGCTGTTCCGCGACATCATGAGTGGCCTCCATGATCTGACACCGGCGTCCTCACCAGATGTCCTCGAGGGTGGGTAGTGAGTTCGGCGTGCTCCTTGCGTGCCACATGGTTGTGGTTGGGGTGGATGGCGGTGATCCTGCCACTGGTTGGCCTCGGTATCTCCGGGTGTGCGGATGAGAGTGCCCGTCCGATACTCGGTCCGGCTCCGGGGATCGAGGCACAGGCGAGTCCTGTTATGTCCGCTCCTCGGTCGGTGGGTGCTGGAGTAGGTACGGGGCCGAGCTCCCTGTCAGGTCAGTTCGGTGTGGGCGAGGTGGTGGTGGTCAACGACGGGGTCGAGACGGCGTGGCCCGTTCTCGTTGCCTCGACGGTCGAACAGCGCCGCCAGGGACTGATGGGTGTCACCGACCTCGGAGAGTTCGTCGGGATGATCTTCGTGTTCGATGCCGATACCGAGGCGGCGTTCTGGATGAAGGACACACCGCTTGCGCTGTCGATCGCATTCGTCGACTCCGCGGGAGCGGTGGTGGCGATCCAGGCTATGGAGCCATGCCAGGCGTCCGAGGATTGTCCTCGGTACGCAGCCGGCGGCCGATATCGCATGGCATTGGAAGTTCCGGTGGGTCGATTCGCCACGTTGGAGGTCGACTCGAGCAGCGTGATCCGCCTCAGATGACCCGCACCCAGCGAACCATTGTCCCACCGTCGCCACATACTCGATGGTGTGTCTCGACCGAACGTCCTCTACGCTCGTTGCTCGGCGGCCGATGAGGCTGGCCATTTCCCCTGCCCCATTTCGGGGCCCCGGGTCTCGCTCGGGTCCGTAGGAGGTTGCTGTGCGCGCGTATGAGTTGATGGTCATCCATGACGGTGGCCTCGACGACGTGGAAGTCCAAAACGCCCTCAAGGGCGTTCGGGCTCGTATCGAGGATGTGGCGACGATCAAGAAGGTCGACTTCTGGGGTCGGCGTCGGTTCGCCTACGAGATCAACCACAAGACCGAGGGCTACTACTCCGTGATCGAGTTGCTCGCCGAAGGCGGGGCGATGGATCCGGTGGAGCGAGCTCTGCGTATCGCGGATGATGTCGTCCGTCACAAACTCATCCGCCTGCCCGACGACGAAGCAGCCCGACGGGGCCTCTTCGGCGATGCGGCAGCAACCGAATAGCGAACGGAGCCACTCATGGCCTTCGACAACACCGTGACCCTGGTGGGTAACGTCACCCGAGACCCCGAACTGCGATTTACCCAGGGGGGTACCGCAGTCGCCAGCTTCGGCGTGGCGTGGAACCAGCGCTCAGGACAGGGTTCGCAGGGCGAGGACAAAGCCCACTACTTCGACATCACCTGCTGGCGTGAGCTCGCTGAGAATGTCGCCGAGTCCGTCACCCGCGGTATGCGGGTGGTGGTGTACGGCCGCCTCGACTGGCGCAGCTGGGAAGGTCAGAACGGGGAGAAGCGGAGTGCAGTGCAGATCGTTGCCGACGAGGTGACCCCGAGCTTGCGCTGGGCAACTGCTGCCGTCAACCGTAACGAGCGTCGCGATGGCGGCCCCTCCGACGGACCGCGTGGTGGATCCGGTCCCGGTTACGGAAACAACTCGACTGGTCCTGGCGCCGATTACGGGTCGGGCTACGACATCCCCGATGAGGAGCCGTTCTAATGGCCGGAAAGAAAGCGCAGCCTCGCCTCAAGGGCAAGGAACTCCGCAACAAGTCCCGCAAGAAGAAGGTGAGCCCCATTCTGAAAGAGGGCATCACCTATGTGGACTACAAGGACGTGACGTTGTTGCGAGCCTTCTTGTCCGAGCGAGCCAAAATTCGCTCACAGCGCGTGTCGGGCAACAATCGCCAACAGCAGGCTGAAGTTGCCAAGGCCATCAAGGTCGCTCGCGAGATGGCGCTCCTGCCCTACGCGCAGCGGGTCGTCACCCAGCGAAAGGGAGACCGACGCCGAGGTCGACCCGACAGGGACCGCCCGGAAGCTTCAGAGGACGAGAACGTCGACGCGAATGACGACGCTTCGACCGATGACGAGGTGATGACGACCGAGGAGGCAACCGAATGAGGGTGATCCTTCGAGCCGATGTCGACGGGCTGGGCAATGCTGGTGATGTGATCGACGTTGCGAACGGCTTCGCCCGGAACTACCTGGTGCCGCAGGGACTCGCGCTGCGGGCAACCGACGGAACGATGTCGCAAGCTGCAGCAATGCAACGGTCGCGCGATGCCCGCGATGCCAAGGACCGAGAGTCGGCGGAGGACATCGCCCGACAGTTGGTTCCTCTCACCATTTCCATTTCCGCTCGGGTCGGTTCCGGCGACCAGCTGTACGGGTCGGTGACAACTACTGATGTCGCTGAGGCGGTCAAGTCGCAGACGGGGATCGACATCGAGCGTCGCAAGATGTCGATCGAGGAGCCGATCCGGACGGTTGGCTCTCATCAGGTAGGTGTGCGTCTGCACGCTGACGTTCAGTTCGCTCTGAACGTGGACGTTTCGCCACAGACCTGATCACTGTCACCTATTCGTCATGTTTCTGTGGACAACTGTGAGGTTGTCCACAGAAATTTGGCTATGTATCCACAGCTTTGTCCTCTGGATGACCACATGCATTTGCTGAGAGTCTGCTGGTGATGAGTTTTGACGATGGTGCGCCAGGTGTTCCAGTGGGGCGAGGTGGTCGGGTACCACCGCACAATGCGGATGCGGAGGCATCGCTCATCGGAGCCATGCTGCTGTCAAGGGATGCGATTGGCCCGGCGGTCGAATTGCTCGATGGCGGTCAGTTCTACCTGCCGGCTCACGGCTACATTTTCGATGCCATCGCCTCGCTGTATGCAGCAGGCGAGCCTGCTGATCCGGTAACGGTCGCCGAGGAGTTGTCCCGATCTGGCCTGCTGGACCAAGTCGGTGGTCCCCAGCGTCTACTCGAGCTGCAGATGGCCACTCCGGCTACGTCGAACGCTGGACGGTACGCCCGAATCGTCGAAGATCATGCCCTGTTACGGCGACTGATCGGGGTGGCGGGAGAAATCACCGAGATCGGGTACAGCCGACCCGACGACGTCGTCAAGGCCGTCGACGAGGCCGAGGCAATGATGTACCAGGTGGCCGAGCGGCGGGTGATCGACTCGACCAAGTCCATCCGGGACCTGCTCGATGCCAACCTGGACCGCCTCGAGGAGCTGTACGAACGCGGCGAGGCCATCACCGGGCTACCGACTGGCTACATCGATTTCGACGAGTTGCTGTCTGGGCTGCAGCCCAGTTCCCTGGTGGTGGTTGGTGCTCGACCAGCGATGGGGAAGACGGCATTTGCCCTGGGTATGGCCTCACACGCTGCGATGCAGGCCCAGCGCCCTGTGCTGTTCTTCTCTCTGGAGATGGGCCATCTCGAACTCACCCAGCGAATGCTGTGCTCTGACGCTGGGGTCGACTCGCAGCGGCTCAGGACCGGGAGGTTGTCCGAGGACGACTGGCCGAAGATCACGCGCAGCGTCGGGCGGCTGGCTGAGGCCCCCATCTGGATCGACGACAATCCGAACCTCACCGTGATGGAGATTCGAGCCAAGGCTCGAAGGCTCAAGAGCCGCCTTGGCGATCTCGGTCTGATCGTCGTCGACTACCTCCAGTTGATGACGGGTCGGGGTGGAGCGGAGAGCCGCCAGGTCGAGGTCTCCGAGATGTCGCGCGGCCTGAAAATCCTGGCCCGTGAACTGGAGACCCCCATCGTTGCCCTCTCCCAGCTGAGTCGCGGTCTCGAGTCCAGAACGGACAAGCGTCCGATGCTGGCGGACCTTCGCGAATCAGGGTCCATCGAACAGGACGCGGACGTTGTTGCGTTCATCTACCGAGATGAGGTCTACAACACCGAGTCCGATCAGGCCGGGGTGGCCGAGGTCATCGTGGCCAAACACCGCAATGGTCCGACGGGCAGCGTGCGACTGGCCTTCCTGAGTCACTACACCCGGTTCGCCAACATGGCGAGGGGCGGCTGACTCGGGTTCGTTGCCGGGAAAATGTTTGCAGCGGGTGCTGGTGCCGCGGTCTGTGGGAGACCGTTGGACAGAGGAATGGCACCTGCACCCGCCGCTGATGACCTATCGGAGCGTTGCATCCACTGTTAAGGATCTCGCAGCGACAGGGCCGAAAATTTCCGATCGATCGAGGCTTGGCGGCGGTGATGGCAACCCGGCGTGAGGGGGCTGAGGCTTGTCCCTCGAGTCAGCCCAGTGGCAACCTGCCACGGGGAGGTCATCGTGTTTCTCGGACCAGATCTGTTGCCACTGCTCATACTCGCCCTCGGCGGGGCGCTGCTGGTCGGCAATGTTGCTGCCCTGGTACGACCTCGACAGGAAGCACGGGCCGACGACGAAGTAGCTCGTGCTCCCCTGGGGCGCAGCCTGTTGATGGCAGTCGTCGGTCTCGTCGCCACCGTGTGGGCGATCGCCACCCTCACCAGTTAAGTCACAGGAGCAGCGGAACCGGATGTCGACGATGCCCATCGGGTAGCTGGAGCGGGTGACGGGAATCGAACCCGCGTTGTCAGCTTGGGAAGCTGGAGTTCTACCATTGAACTACACCCGCGTGGCCTTCCCAGAGGAAGCCAAGCGTCAGCATACTGCTCGGTCGCGACGGGGCCCCAATGCGCCGATGGGCCCGTGATTCCGCCGCCAAGCGGCCCGCGAGCAAGGCCTGCGGGTAGGATCGCAGGGCCATGATCCTCTCAGATCGCACTATTCGAGCTGAGCTCGCCGCCGGCCGGATCATCGTCGAACCTCTCGGCCCCAACAGCATCCAGCCATCGTCAGTCGACCTGCGGCTCGATGACACCTTCCGGGTATTCCTGAACCACACCAGGCGGGTCATCGATGTGCGTGAGGACCAGTCGGAACTCACCGAAGAGGTGGTTGTCTCAGAGGGTGATGCCTTCATCCTCCACCCTGGAGAGTTCGTCTTGGGTTCGACCCTCGAACGGGTGGCTATCCCCGATGATTTGGTTGGTCGCATCGAGGGAAAGTCATCGCTCGGGCGTTTGGGGTTGCTGATCCACACGACCGCCGGGTTCGTGGACGCCGGATGGGACGGTTATCTGACCCTCGAGTTGTCCAACGTGGCCAACCTACCCATCACCCTGTACCCGGGAATGAAGATCGGTCAGATCAGCTTCATCTCGATGACCACGCCGGCTGACACGCCGTACGGATCCTCAGCATTGGGATCGAAGTATCGGGGACAGCGCGGCCCGACCCCGAGCCGATATCACGAGAACTTCGAGCGGGATTGAACGGGTTCAGCGCGCCGCTGCGCGCATTGCAACTCAGTCTGCTGTTGCTTCGGCCCCATCGCTCGAGCCGCTGCCGCCGAAGGTAGCCATTCGCTCGGCGATTTCTGCGTCTCTGCGGGCATCGGCAGCTTCGAGGGCGTCGAGCAGGTGGATCGACACATCTGCCACCCGTACCTCGTCTTCCTCGATGCCCTGACCCTTCACCCCGTCGTCGATCATGATGTAGCAGAAGGGGCAGGCGGTGGCGATCCGGCTGGCGCCGGTGGCAACGAGCTCCTCGGAGCGCTCATCGTTGACCTTTGTGCCGATGGTCTCCTCCATCCACATGCGAGCTCCACCCGCCCCACAGCACATGCCCTTGGTGCCGTTGCGTGGTGCCTCGACAATCTCGACCCCGCCGAGGGAGCCGATCACGTTGCGAGGCGCGAGGTAGACGTCGTTGTGGCGCCCGAGATAGCAACTGTCGTGGTACACGACACGCTCTTCGAGCCGAGCCTCTGAGAGGTCGAGAGCGCCTGAGGACACCAGGGATTCGAGGAACTGGGCATGGTGGATGACCTCCCAGTTGCCGCCGTACTGGGGGTACTCGTTGCGCAGGGTGTTGAAGCAGTGGGGGCACTGGGTGACGATCTTGCGGACACCCATCCCGTTGAGGGTCTCGATGTTCTGGGCGGCGAGCATCTGGAACAGGTACTCGTTACCCGACCGACGAGCAGAGTCGCCGGTACACATCTCGGACGGCCCGAGGATGGCGAAGTCGACACCGGCACGGTTGAGGAGCTTGGCGGTGGCCGCCGAGACCTTCTGGTTCTTGTCGTCGAAGGACCCTGCGCAGCCAACCCAGTACAGGTACTCGTGATCGAAGGGATCGCTCGGGTCGACGACCTCCACATCGAGGTCGGCGGCCCAGTCGGCCCGCTCACCGTTGTTCATGTTCCACGGGTTGGCGTTGTTCTCCATGCCCCGGAACGCGCCGCCCAATTCGGCTGGGAAGTCGCTCTCCATCAGGGTGAGGTATCGACGCATGTCGAGGATCTTGTCCAGGATCTCGATGTTGACGGGGCAGTTCTCGTCGCATGCTCGGCAAGTGGTGCATGACCAGAGTTCGTCGGTGCTGATCCGCTCGAACACGTTGTTCGCTTCCACGGTGATGTCGCGGTCGACGCCGATGGGAGGTGAGACGGCACCGTGCTCGCCGGTGGCTGCCATGACCTCGCCTACCTTCAGCACGATCTCGCGGGGATCAAGTGGCTTGCCCGTCGCATGGGCCGGGCAGACGGAGGTGCACCGACCACACATCGTGCAACTGTCGGTGTCGAGCAGCTGCTTCCACGTGAAGTCCTCGATCACCGAGGCACCGATCGTCTCGATGTCCTCGGCCTCCATCAGGTCGGGTAGGGCACGCATCGCGCCCTTGGGTCGTTCCCGATCGCGCAGGTACATGTTCAGCGGAGAGGTGAACATGTGGCGGAGCATGGTGACTGGCAGGATCACCAGGAAGGCAAAGAAGCTGAGGATGTGGAAGATCCACATGACCTGGTGCCAGCCGCTGATCGCCTCTATTCCGTCGAACAGACCGGAGAGGGGGTAGCCGATGAAGGACCACTGCTCGTAGCTGGGGCGGCCTTCCAGGGCGATCCTGAAGCCTTCGGCCAGGAAGCCCGTCACCCCGATGGCCAGCAGCACTCCGAGCACCAGTGCGTGTTCGGGCCGGGTCTTGATCTTGATGCGGTAGGGACGCTGGACGTAGCGCCGGACGATGGCCCATACCATGCCCGCCGTGAAGGCCAGCCCTGCCAGATCGCCCACGAACGAGAAGCCCTGGTATGTCCCGCCGTGGAGGAACTTGAGGCTCTCGGGCAACTGGTGGTCGATCTCGAGGGTGGTAGTGACGGCCAACAGCACGAGGAAGCCGTAGTAGAGCAGGGCATGCATGGCGCCAGCGGCAGGGTCGCGCAGCAGGGTTTGCATCAGCACGCCGGCCCGGTAGTCGTGGAGACGCTGACGGGCGTTGGAACCGTTGGTCGCGCGACGGTCAGGGGCGCCACGTTCCCAGTTCTTCATACGTTGGCTGAAGTTCCAGCCGCCGATCAGAAGGAGTCCCACCGTCACCACATAGAACGCAGCCTTGAGCGGTCCCGGGATGTTTCCGAATACCTGCCGATGAACTTCGTTGTCGTTGTGGAAGTCGAACACGGCAGCGGCGATACCCGACAGTCCGGTGACGGTGGCGAATGCGATGCCGATGGCGAGGGCAAGTTGATGCGGCTTGATGCGTCCCTGGGTCACGCTGCTCCACGGTAGTGGACCGACTGCGGGGAGCGATCATCAATGGGCCAGCGTCGGCGGCGACCAGGTGTCTGCCGGTCGTGGCTGAGGCCTAGGATGCAGCGCGTGGCGGGTTCGTAGCCCCCGCCGAATGGTGAGGAGTCAACGTGGTCTCGATGGTCACTGCCGTCATCAAGCCCCATCGCCTGGAGGCGGTCATCGATGCGCTGCGCGATACGAACGTGCAGGGTCTCACCGCTTCGGAGGTGCGCGGGTTCGGGCGGCAGGGCGGCCATACCGAGACCTACAGGGGCGCCGAGTACCACGTCGACTTCATTCCCAAGGTGAGGGTCGAGATCCTCGTGGCGGCCGACGAAGCAGAGGCAGTGGCCGACCGCATCGTGGAAGCGGCCCGTACCGACAAGATCGGCGATGGCAAGGTCTGGATCTCTCAGGTCGACAGCGTGGTTCGAATCCGGACCGGCGAACGCGGCGTCGACGCCCTCTGACCATCGCCCCATTGGTGACTGCCCGGGGAGCGCGGATAGCTGCTGAGAAAAGTTGTTAACGAGACACTCAGCTTTTATACTGGTCGACATCCGCTGGATGTGGAAACGAGCCGACGGTTCGCCACAATGGCCGTGTCCATCGGACATCCCCCAAACCGTGGGAGGCAGGGCCTCCCGGATCAGGAGAACCATCGAGATGCCCAAGGCAGTCGGTATCGATCTCGGAACCACCAACTCCGTCGTTGCCGCGATGGAGGGCGGTGAGCCCACGGTCATCGCCAACGCGGAAGGCGATCGCACCACCCCGTCCATCGTTGCCTTCTCCAAAGGTGGTGAGATCCTCACCGGTGAGGTGGCCAAGCGGCAGGCAGTCACCAATCCGAAGCGCACCCTCGCCTCGGTCAAGCGTCATATTGGCAAGGCGTGGACCCAGGACATCGACGGCAAGAGCTATACGCCGCAGGAAATCTCGGCCCGTGTTCTGCAGAAGCTCAAGCGGGATGCAGAGGAGTACCTGGGAGACGAGGTCACGCAGGCCGTCATCACCGTTCCTGCCTATTTCGACGACGCCCAGCGCACAGCGACGAAAGAGGCGGGGCAGATCGCCGGGCTCGAGGTGTTGCGCATCATCAACGAGCCCACCGCTGCGGCTCTGGCCTATGGGCTGGACAAGGAGACCGACGACCAGACGATCCTTGTCTTCGACCTGGGCGGGGGCACGTTCGACGTCTCGGTTCTGGAGATCGGTGATGGAGTGTTCGAGGTCAAGTCGACGGCCGGCGACACGGAGCTGGGTGGTGATGACTGGGATCAACGGGTCATCGACTGGTTGATCTCGTCATTCAAGGGCGACCACGGAGTCGATCTCAGTGGGGACGACATGGCCGTGCAACGCCTCAAGGAGGCGGGCGAGCAGGCGAAGAAGGATCTCAGCTCGAAGCAGACCACCCAGATCAATCTTCCTTTCATCACTGCGACCGATGCCGGTCCGCTCCATCTCGACTTCGAGCTCACCCGGGCCAAGTTCCAAGAACTGACAGCGGATCTGGTGGATCGATGCCGGGCGCCTTTCGATCAGGCGATCAAGGACGCAGGTCTGCAGAAGAACGACATCGACCATGTGATCATGGTCGGAGGCTCGACCCGGATGCCGGCTGTCCAGGAACTGGTGACCCAGATGACGGGCCGAGAGCCCCACAAGGGCGTCAATCCTGACGAGGTCGTTGCCGTCGGTGCTGCCGTGCAGGCCGGCGTGCTGAAGGGCGAGGTGAAGGACGTCCTGCTGTTGGATGTCACTCCGCTCAGTCTGGGTATCGAGACCAAGGGTGGCGTGATGACGAAGCTCATTGAACGTAACACCACGATTCCGACCAAGAAGACCGAAACCTTCACCACTGCTGACGACATGCAGCCCTCGGTCGAGATCCATGTCCTGCAGGGCGAACGGGAGATGGCTTCGGGTAACAAGACACTCGGCAAGTTCCAGTTGGTGGATCTGCCTCCGGCGCCGCGGGGTATCCCCCAGATCGAGGTGACCTTCGATATCGACGCCAACGGCATCGTGCACGTGTCAGCGACCGATCGGGCCACCGGTAAGGCACAGTCGATCACGATCACTGGGCAGTCGACGCTCAACGACAGTGATATCGAGTCGATGATCAAAGACGCCGAAGCTCATGCCGAGGAAGATCGCCAGCGTCGTGAGGCCGCTGAGGTCCGCAATACTGCCGACTCGCTCGTCTACCAGACCGAAAAGGTTCTGCGGGACCAGGGTGAGTCGGTGCCCGCGGACGAACGAGCCGAGGTGGAGGCGGCTCTGGACACCTTGAAGGGCGCTCTGGGGAGTGATGACCTCGAGGCCATTCGTTCAGCGACCGATGCCTTGGCCGGCGCCAGCCAAGCGTTCAGCCAGAAACTGTACGAGGCAGCGGCGAACGCGAATGCGGCTGGCGGTGAGGCATCTGCGACGACCACCGCAGACGGCGACGACGATGTGGTTGATGCCGAGATCGTCGACGACGACCAATGAGCGAGATCAACGCCGAGGAACAGGCAGGGCAAGATGTCCCAGAACCCGGCGATGGTTCTGGGGATGCCGACTCAGGCGAGGCCACCGAGTCGTCGGTGATGACGGTCGAAGACCTGATTACGACGCTCGAGACGGTCACTGCCGAACGAGATCAGTACCTCGATGCCCTGCAGCGGTTGCAGGCCGAGTTCGAGAACTTTCGGCGACGCAGCGCAGCCGATTCCGAACAGCGAGTGGCGGCTGGCATCGCCCGGCTTGCCGAGCACCTGTTACCCGTGCTCGATGGTTGCGATGCGGCCGTCAGCCAGGGTCTCGATCAGGTTGCTCCGATTCATTCATCCCTGACCGTGACCCTCGAAAAGGAAGGCCTCGAACGCATTTCTGCCATCGGCCAACCCTTTGACCCGACCGAGCACGAGGCCGTGCTGCACGAAGCAGGTGACGGTGCTGAGCAGGTGGTCATCGAGGAACTCCGAAGTGGGTATCGCTGGAAGGGCCGCGTGCTGCGGGCCGCCATGGTGAAGGTCCGAAGCTGACGGCAGGGGGTGGATGATGACCGTGCAGCGTGAATGGTTCGAGAAGGACTACTACGCCGTCCTCGGCGTGCCCTCCAGCGCATCCGAGAAGGACATCACCAAGGCCTACCGCAAGCTCGCTCGTGAACACCATCCTGATGCGGCGGGGGGTGACGAAGAGCGATTCAAGGCGATTTCGGCTGCCTATGACGTGATCGGCAACGAGGAGCGTCGGCGAGAGTACGACGAAGCTCGGCGCTTGGGACCGTCGAGGGCTGGCGGCTTCGCTTCGGGGGCTGATGGTTTCAACGTGAGGTTCGACAATCTCGATGATGTCGATTTGTCGAGCATGTTCGGGAACCTGTTCGGACGCGGTCGGCGGGGTGGTGGACCGGTACCGATTCGAGGTGTCGACCAGGAGTCTCGGATCCACCTCGGGTTCCGGGAGGCGGTCGAGGGGGTGGAGACCTCCGTCAGCCTCTGGAATGAGGCCCAAGGCAGTAACCGGCGGGTGAAGGTGCGGGTTCCGGCCGGGGTGGACGATGGGCAGCGGATTCGCCTACCGGGAAAGGGCGGTGTTGGACGCAACGGGGGTCCGAATGGCGATCTTTTGGTCGTCGTCGAAGTGGCCCCGGACCCCGATTTCGGTCGGAAAGGCCTCAATCTCACGACAACGGCCCCCATCACCTTCCCCGAGGCCGTCCTCGGAGCAGAAGTGAAGGTGCCCACGTTCGATGGGTCGACAGTCACCCTGAAGGTGCCGGCCGGAACGACCTCGGGCACGAGGTTCCGGATCAAAGGGCGGGGAGTCGTTGCAGCCAAGGGCACCGGTGATCTGCTGGTGACCGTCGAGATCGTCGTTCCGAAGAACTTGAGCCCTGCTGAGCGCAGTGCCATCGAAGCGCTTGCCGCGGTGACCGACTGGGCGCCCCGCAACGAGGAAGCCGCGATCTGAGCGGGAGGTACCCCATGTCGGCAGCTGAGTATTCCACCCGGGCCGTATATGTCATATCCGTCGCTGCGGATCTGGCCGGCGTCCACGCTCAGACCCTACGGATCTACGAGCGCAAAGGACTGGTCGAACCTGCTCGAACCCCCGGCGGGAGTCGTCGCTACAGCGACCGTGACATCGCTCTGCTGCACCGGATCCAGGAGTTGACCAATGAAGGCCTCAACTTGGCGGGAGTGAAACGGGTGCTGGACCTCGAAGCCCAGGTGGAGATGATGGCCCGCGAGATCGAGCGACTTCGGCAGCAGGTACAGGACACGGCGGCGGAGACGCACCGTCACTACCGACGGGATCTGGTGCCACTGCAGCAGGCAATCGTCCCGTGGGAAAGCTCCAAGGGAAGCCAATAGAAAACCTGAGTCTAACAGCATCAGATTTACTTACACATAGGGTATGATGTTCAAATGAGCCTCGATCCAAATCGCTGGACACTGAAGACCCAGGAAGCTGTGGCGTCGGCCATGCAGCACGCCCGGGACCGGAGCAATCCCGAAGTCACTCCCGACCATCTCCTCGCCGCTCTCCTCGAACAGCAGGAGGGCATCGTCTTGCCGCTCATCGCTCGGGTAGGTATCGAACCACTCGCCATGCGCAATCGAACCGCCGAGGCGTTGGGCAAGTTGCCGAGTAGTTACGGAACAGCCGACCCTCGTATGAATCGGGAGTTGGCTCAGGTCTTCGAGGTGGCTGACCGGGCCCGGTCAGAGATGAACGACGAGTACCTCTCTACCGAACATCTGCTGGTCGCCCTGGCCCGAGGTCCGGAGAACCTCGATGTCGCTCCCCGGATCGACGTCGACCGGGATGACTTGCTCGACGCAATTCGGACGGTTCGAGGGGCGCACCGGGTGACCTCTCAGACGCCGGAGAACTCCTACCAGGCGTTGGAGCAATACGGTCACGACCTGACCGAGGCCGCGCGGGCTGGAAAGCTCGACCCGGTGATCGGTCGGGATGACGAGGTCCGGCGGGTGATCCAGGTGCTGTCCCGCCGGACGAAGAACAATCCGGTGCTCATCGGTGAGCCCGGGGTGGGCAAAACGGCGATCGTGGAAGGCTTGGCCCGCCGCATCGCAGAGGGTGACGTACCTGAAGGTCTTCGTCACAAACGGGTGGTGTCGCTCGATCTCGGAGCGATGATCGCTGGCGCGAAGTACCGGGGTGAGTTCGAGGAGCGCCTCAAGGCGGTGCTCGCTGAGATCAAGGAGTCCGAGGGTGAGGTGATCACCTTCCTCGACGAACTGCACACCCTGGTGGGCGCCGGTGCAGGCGACGGCGCCATGGATGCGAGCAACATGCTCAAGCCGATGTTGGCCCGGGGTGAGCTGCGCATGGTGGGGGCGACGACCCTCGACGAATATCGGAAGTACATCGAAAAAGACGCAGCCCTCGAACGACGATTCCAGCAGGTATTCGTCGGTGAACCGTCGGTGACCGACACGGTGGGTATCCTCCGCGGCCTCAAGGAGCGCTACGAGGTACACCACGGTGTGCGGATCCAGGACGCAGCCCTGGTGGCTGCCGCCACACTGTCGGACCGCTATCTCACCGATCGCTTCCTTCCCGACAAGGCGATCGATCTGGTGGACGAAGCGGCCAGCCGCCTTCGCATCGAGATCGATTCGATGCCGATCGACATCGATCGAGTGGAGCGGCGCATCCGCCAGTTCGAGATCGAGCAGGTTGCCCTGTCCAAGGAGGACGATCGGGCGAGCAGTGAACGACTCGTCGTCCTCGAGAAGGAACTTGCCGACGAGCGGGAGCGGTCGGCGGCCATGAAGGCGCATTGGCAGGCCGAGAAGGACGCGATCACCCGTATCCGAGCGCTGAAGGAACAGGTCGAGCAGCTCAACGTCCAGCTCGAGCGGGAGAACGATCTCGAGCGGGCCGCAGAGATTCGCTATGGCCGACTTCCCGAGTTGAATCGGGAGGTGGAAACGGCCAGCGCAGCGCTCGCTGAACTCCAGGCGGAGCAGCGCATGCTGAAAGAAGAGGTCGAGGCCTCGGACATCGCCGAAGTGGTGTCGCGGTGGACGGGTGTGCCCGTGAGCCGGATGCTCGAAGGTGAGGCGAAGAAGCTGATCCACCTCGAAGAGGTGCTCCACCAGCGGGTCATCGGTCAGGACGACGCAGTGACAGCCGTGGCCAACGCGGTCCGTCGCTCCCGGGCAGGTCTGTCAGACCCGAACCGCCCGATCGGTAGCTTCATGTTCCTGGGGCCTACAGGTGTGGGAAAGACCGAGTTGGCTCGCACGCTCGCCGAGGTGCTGTTCGACGACGAACGAGCCATGGTCCGCATCGATATGTCGGAGTACATGGAGAAGCACACGGTCAGCCGTCTGATCGGAGCTCCCCCCGGCTACGTGGGTCATGACGAAGGCGGTCAGCTCACCGAAGCGGTGCGCCGTCGGCCCTACGCCGTGCTGCTGCTCGACGAGATCGAGAAGGCTCACCCCGACGTGTTCAACGTCTTGCTCCAAGTACTCGACGACGGTCGCCTGACTGATGGCCAAGGACGAACCGTGAGCTTCACGAATGTCGTGCTGATCATGACCTCGAATCTGCCGGGGGACCCGGGGGCGTTCTTCCGTCCGGAGTTCATCAACCGGGTTGACGAGATCGTCCGGTTCGAATCACTGGATGCCGACCAGTTGCAGCCCATCGTTCGGCTGCAACTCGCTCGTCTCGAGCAGCGTTTGGCCGAGCGGGGGGTGGAGTTGGTGACAACCGAGGGCGGTATCGACCTTCTGGCTCGGTTGGGTTACGACCCGGCGTTCGGGGCTCGCCCGCTCAAGCGGGTCATTCAACGGGAGCTCGCCGACCGGCTGGCCATCGAGATGTTGGACGGGACGATCGGGGACGGGGACCAGGTCACCGTCGACGCAGACGGCGATGAACTGACGTTTGCCATCGTCGCTTCCGCAGAGGACTGAATGAGAACACGGGGCGAAACCTCAGTGCTCGGCTAAGGGAACTGCCCGGAGCGAGGTTAGAGTTGCTCCACGTCGTGTTCTTCGGCGTAGGGAGCGGTCCGTGCCCGGATCAATCGTGGTCGGAACCCAATGGGGTGACGAAGGCAAGGGTCGCGTTGTCGACATAGTGGCCAAGGACTGTGCCCACGTCGTGCGCTACCAAGGTGGCCACAACGCTGGTCACACCTTGGTCGTCGACGGGGAGACATTTGCCCTGCAGTTGATTCCCAGCGGCATCCTCTACGACCACGTCACCCCCATCATCGGCAATGGCGTGGTCGTCGACCCCAACGTTCTGCTCGCCGAGATCGATTCGCTGGAGGCCAAAGGCGTCGATTGCAGTCGACTCATGGTGAGCCCACAGGCTCATCTGGTGTTGCCGTACCATCAAGTTCTCGACGAACTCAGCGAGGCCAGTCGAGGCGATGCCAAGCTGGGAACCACGAAGCGGGGGATCGGTCCCGCCTACGCCGACAAGGCAGCCCGGATCGGGATCCGTATGGAAGACCTGCTCGATCCTGACCACCTGCGGACCCGTCTACATGCCGCCCTGGCCGACCGCAACGTGTTGTTCCAGCAGGTGTACGACCATGAGGGCGTCGATCCTGACGAGCTGGCCGACCATCTGATCGAGGTGGTCGCCCCTCGCCTTTCCCCCTACATCGGTGATGTGATCTCGTGGTTGCACGAGGCATTGCACGCCGGAGAACGTGTGCTGTTCGAAGGCGCCCAAGCAACCTTCCTCGATCTGGACCACGGGACCTATCCCTTCGTGACCTCGTCGAATCCGGTTGCCGGGTACGCCCTGGTGGGATCGGGCATCGGACCCGGCGCGATCGATCGGGTGATCGGAATCGCCAAGGCGTATCTCACCCGGGTGGGTTCTGGCCCCTTTGTCACCGAACTCCACGACGAGATCGGCGACCATCTCGTCGAGGTGGGGAGGGAATTCGGTACCAACACCGGTCGGCGGCGACGTACCGGGTGGTTCGATGCCGTGATGGCTCGCCAGGCTGTCCGCTTGAACGCGTGCACCGAGATCGCTCTCACCAAGCTCGACGTTCTCGACCAACTCGAGACGATTCGGGTCTGTGTTGCCTACGAGGTGGACGGGCGTCGCTACCAATACCTCCCGCATCTTCGGCGGCTTCACGACCGGGCGACCCCCGTGTACGCAGATCTGCCCGGTTGGCAGACCGATCTGTCGGGAGTCACCGAGCGGCACGATCTGCCGCGCGAGGCCATGGAATACATCGCCTTCCTCGAGCGGCAGATGGGCGTGCCCATCCGTTTCGTTTGTGTGGGGCCCGGACGAGAGCAGTACATCAGGTTCGCTGCCTGATGGGTTCCCCGTTCCGGGTGTGCTGGTGGGGAAGAATGACACCATGAAGGTCTGCGTGATCGGCTCCGGTGGCCGGGAACATGCCTTCGTCGACGTTCTGCGTCGCAGCGCCGAGGTGGTCGTCACCCCAGGCTCGCCGGGTATCGAGGGCTCGACCAACGAGGATCCTGAGACGATCGACGCAGACCTCTTCGTCATCGGTCCAGAGGGGCCTCTCGTCGATGGTCTGGCAGATCGCTTGAGGGCTCGAGGCAAGTTGGTGTTCGGCCCAGGGGCCGATGGTGCCTTGCTCGAAGGCTCCAAGGTATTCATGAAGGAACTGGTCACCGCAGCCGGTGTGCCAACTGCGGCATACCAGGTCTTCGATGGGGACGATCCCGGTGCCGTTGATGCCGCCGCTGCGTTCCTAGGGTCCATGGCCCCGCCGTATGTGATCAAGACCGACGGACTGGCCGCCGGAAAGGGCGTCTTCGTCACCACCGATCTCGACGCGGCGCGAGCGGACGCCGCGGCCAAGTTGCATGGCTCGACATTCGGTGACGCAGGGCGACGCGTCGTGATCGAGGAAGGGCTCGAAGGCCCTGAGATTTCACTGTTTGCGATCTGCGACGGGACTACGGCAAAGGTCGTTCCCGCTGTCGCTCAAGATCACAAGCGTCTGGGAGACGGGGACAGCGGGCCGAACACCGGTGGGATGGGGTGTTACTCCCCCGTCCCTGGGATCGATGCCGACATGTTGCAGGACCTGATGGATCTCGCCGTCAATCCGACACTCGCCGAGTTGCAACGGCGGGGCATTGATTATCGAGGGGTCCTCTTCGCTGGCTTCATGCTCACCCCGACGGGGCCTCGTCTCCTGGAGTACAACGTCAGATTCGGCGACCCCGAAGCACAGGTCATTCTTCCGCGGCTCGAGGTCGATCTCGCAACCGTGCTCGCGGAGGCTGCCTCCGGACGGCTGGTAAGCGAGCTGACCGTCTCCAGCGATGCCATGGTCACCGTCGTGTGTGCCTCCGAGGGGTATCCGACCGCGCCGCGGGTCGGGGACCGGATCAAAGGCCTGGAGCAGGCCCTCGCCCTGCCCGGGGTTTCGGTGTTCTGCGCAGGCGTTGCCCGGGACGAGACCAATCATCTCGTCACGGCCGGCGGTCGGGTGCTGAACGTGTGCGGTCGTGCCGCAGGGCTCGATTCGGCCCGGGAACGGGCGTACGCCGGAGTAGATGTCATCTCCTGGCCGGGTATGCACCATCGCAGGGACATCGCCGGGGCAGCCGGGGTTGCGACAGCAACGTCGGCGGATCGATGAAGCCGAAAGGAACTGGAATCAGATGAGGGAGATGGACGAATGAAGGTTGCGATCCTGATGGGTTCGCCCCGTGATGCAGACAAGATGCAGGGTGCTGCCGACATGCTGGAGCGTTTCGAGGTCGCCCATGAGGTGCACGTCATGTCGGCCCATCGCACTCCGGGGCAGGTTGCCGCCTTCGCTGAGGGAGCTCGGGCCGCAGGGGTCGGGGTGATCATCTGTGGAGCCGGGATGGCTGCTCACCTGGCCGGGGCCGTGTCAGCCCACACCACCCTGCCCGTCATAGGGGTGCCGTTGTCGGGTGGCATCAGCGGAGGTTTGGATGCTCTGCTCTCCACAGTGCAGATGCCCAGGGGCATCCCGGTGGCCACGGTGGCCGTCGATGGTTCGGCCAATGCCGGCGTGCTCGCCGTCGAGATGCTCGCGATGACCGACAGCGAGCTCGCCGAGCGACTCGACACATTCAGGGCTGAGGGAGCTCGCTGAAGGTGGCCGGGCCCGTGATCCCCAATGTCCTGGCCGCTCGGTACGCGTCGGCAGCGATGACCGACCTGTGGTCGACCGAGAACAAGGTGGTTCTCGAACGTCGATTGTGGATCTCTGTGCTGGAAGAGCAACAACGCCTGGGGATCGAGGTCCCCGAGGGGGTGATCGATGCCTACCGATCGGTGGTCGACCAGGTGGACTTGGGCTCGATCCAGGCCCGGGAACGCATCACACGCCACGATGTGAAGGCCCGGATCGACGAGTTCTGTGCACTTGCCGGCCATGAGCACATCCACAAGGGGATGACCTCGCGGGACCTCACAGAGAACGTCGAGCAGCTGCAGGTCCGCGCGTCACTCGAACTCGTGGCATCCCGTATCGCCACGACCTTGGTGCGGATGGCAGAGACGGCCGTTGCATATTGCGATCTGGTGGTCACCGGGCGGTCCCACAATGTTCCCGCCCAAGCCACCACCGTCGGCAAGCGGCTGGCCAACCTCGGTCAGGAGCTTCTGCTGGCGTTGGCCCGCATCGAGGACCTTCTCGGGCGCTATCCGCTCAGAGGTCTGAAGGGCCCGGTCGGAACGCAACAGGACTTGCTGGACCTCTTCGAGGGGGACAGCACTAGGGTGGTAGACCTCGAGGCCACGGTGGCTGCCCGATTGGGCTTCGACGCAACCTTGGGCGCCGTGGGGCAGGTGTACCCCCGATCCCTCGACCTCGATGTCGTGGCGGCGTTGGTTCAGTCGGTGGCCGGTGTGGCCAATCTCGCCAATCTGGTCCGTCTGATGGCGGGTCACGATCTGGTGACCGAGGGGTTTGCTGATGGCCAGGTCGGTAGCTCGGCCATGCCCCACAAGATGAACACCCGGTCGTCGGAACGGGTGTCGGGTTTCATGACCATCCTGCGCGGACATCTGACCATGGCGGCCGCCCTGGCCGGTGACCAGTGGAACGAGGGCGATGTGAGTTGCTCGGTGGTCCGCCGTGTGGTGTTGCCCGATGCTTTTTTCGCAACCGACGGAGCGTTCGAAACCGCCCTGACGGTGTTGGATGGTTTCGGGCCATACCCGGCCGTCATCGATCGTGAACTGGACCGCTATCTCCCCTTCCTGGCCACCACCAGGCTGTTGATGGCTGCGGTGAAAGCCGGAGTAGGCCGAGAAGAGGCCCACGAGCGCATCAAGGGCCATGCCGTCGGCGCAGCCTTGGCTATGCGAGAAGGCAGCGGAGGGGAGAACGAGCTGTTCGAACGGGTAGCCGCAGATCCTGTGCTCGGTCTCGATCTCATGGCAATTCGAGCGGCCGTCGATGACCCCCATGCCTTCATCGGCCGGGCTGCGGCGCAGGTCGACGAGTTCGTGGCCGAGGTGGCCGCAGTGGCTGTCCGATATCCCGACGCAGGGTCGTACCTGCCGGGACCGATTCTCTAGTAGACCGAACACACGACACGACGGGCCAGACCTGCAACGGGGCCCAAGGGAGCGCGACGCAGTGAGCGACCTCGAGCTCATTCACAGTGGCAAGGTGCGCGAGATGTATGCGGTCGACGCCGACCATCTCTTGATGGTGGCAACTGACCGAATCTCCGCGTTCGACGTCGTGTTCGCCGAACCCATTCCAGACAAGGGTCGCGTCCTGACCGCAATGACTGTCTGGTGGTCTCGTCACCTTTCGTCGGTAGCTCCTACCCATCTCGTGTCAGCCGATCCTGCAGACTTTCCGACGGGCGCTCAGCGACCCGACTGGGCGGGTCGGGCACTCCTCGTCCGCCGAGCCGAGATGCTGCCGCTGGAGTGCATCGTCAGGGGGTACATCACCGGTTCGGCGTGGAAGGAATATCAGGCCGCCGGCACGATGCACGGAACGAGCCTCCCGAACGGCCTCTTGGAGTCCGAACAATTACCCGAGCCCGTGTTCACCCCTTCTACCAAGGCGACGGAGGGGCACGACATCAACATCTCCTATGAGGAGGCTGTCGAACTGGTCGGGCCGCAGTTGGCCGGGGAGGCCCGGTCGATATCCGTCGAGGCCTACAGGACGGCCTCCGATCACGCGGCTCGACGCGGGGTGATCATCGCTGACACCAAGTTCGAACTCGGCCTGGTGGATGGACGGCTGGTGCTTGCTGACGAGATGTTGACCCCCGATTCTTCGCGGTTTTGGCCCGCTGAAGAGTGGGAGCCTGGCTCCACTCCGGCCTCGCTCGACAAGCAGCCGGTTCGAGACGAGACCGAAGCGTCGGGCTGGAACAAGCAACCCCCGGCACCGCCGTTGTCTGCAACCGTCATTGCGGCTACCCGCCAGCGCTACATCGACGCCTATGAACGCATCACGGGAGCCTCGTTCGACGACTGGATCGGAGGTGGATCGTGAAGTGGCAGGTGCTGGTCGAGGTGTCGCCCAGATCCGGCATCGGGGATCCTGAAGGGGCCACCATCGAGCGGTCGCTTCCTGCGCTGGGTTTCGACGGGGTCACGGGGGTCCGGGTCGGTAAGGCGATCCGGCTGGTAGTGGACGCGCCGGACGCCGCTGCTGCCACCTCCCTGGTGGAAGACATGTGCGCCCGATTTCTCACGAATCCCGTGATCGAGGATGCCCGGGTGGAGGTCGGACAACTTGACTAGGCGGGTGGGGGTCGTCAGGTTTCCGGGTACGAACTGCGAACTCGACACCGTGGACGCGCTGGCAACCTTGGGCGCCCAGGCCGAGTTGCTCTGGCATGGCGACGATGACCTGCAGGGTGTCGATGCTGTTGTCATACCGGGCGGTTTCGCGCACGGGGACTACCTCCGGCCGGGGGCTATTGCCCGGTTTTCCCCCGTCATGGCTGCGGTGAACGCATTCGCTCGAGAGGGTGGACCCGTGCTCGGCATCTGTAATGGTTTCCAGGTTTTGACCGAGGCGGGTCTGCTGCCTGGAGCGCTGCAAAAGAACCGAGGACTGAAGTTCCTCTGCCAGCCCCAAGAGCTCGAGGTGGCGTTCACTGATCACTGGCTCGGCGCTGGATTGCGGACCGGTGAACGCCTTCACCTACCGATCAACCATTTCGAGGGGAACTACGTGTGCTCAGGAGCCACGTTGGAGGAATTGGAAGATAGTGGCAGGGTCGTCTTGCGGTACGTGAACAATCCCAATGGCTCGGTCAACGACATCGCAGGAGTCACCAATGCAGCGGGCAACGTGGTGGGCATGATGCCGCACCCGGAACGGGCCATCCACGAACTGCTGGGCTCAGTTGACGGCAGGCGCATCCTGGAGGCGGTGGTCCGGACGGCCTAGGCCTCGTTCAACCTCGGGTACGGGCAATCCCGGCGGCCTGTAGCACGTTGGCTGGCACGCCGAACTCACGCCACGTGGCGTACTCGATTCCTTTGCGCTCGCTGTAGGAGGCCGCAGCGTCGATGAAGGCGCGCTCTGCGGAGGCGATGTCGAACTTCTCGCTCGCCTTGCGGAGGTCGCGTTCGGCATCCGTGCGGGCCTGGATCAGCTTGAGACGCTGTTCTCCGGTGGCCGACGGCAAGGCTGCTTCGATTTCGGAGAGCTTGCGTTCGATGGACTCGACACTCCGCTTGCGCCCTCGAGTCGGTCGATTTTGTTCCAACGCCTCGAGATACGTCCGGACGGCTGCGCCCTGACGGCGTCCTTCCGCCAACGCGGCTTTGTGATCGTCACTCATAGGGGTGCGTGCCATACGGAGAGTATTGGTCGTAGCGTTGGTGATCTTCAAGTCGACACGAAGACCCTGAGCTTTTGCGGCCTGAATTCCACCGATTTACTGAACAGTAGATCGGTGTCGATGTGGGCCTGAACTGTGGATGTTAGGCAGTCAGGGCGCTTTCTGCCTGGCGTGCGGTCGAGATGAGGTCTGCATCGAACCATGCTCGCCCCGTTAATTGGATGCCCATAGGGAGCCCGGACGGTCCGCGTCCGGCCGGCAGATGGATTGAAGGGACGCCGAGAGCGGTCCACACACGGTTGAACACCGAGTCCCCGGTTGTCGATATGTCTGGGGCTTCGCCGGGAGCAGCGGGGGTGAGTAGGGCGTCGATACCTGAACTTGCCAGGTAGGCATCGTGAACCCGACAGGCGGTGAGGAGATCTCGCTGAGCGGTTCGGTACGCAGGACCAGACACCGACACCGCCCGGTCCAGCATCCGGCTCACCAAGGGGCTGATGAGTTCCGGATAGTTGTGGTGTTCCCACGCAAAAACGCGGGCAATTTCGTAATGAAGAATCGTGTCCGCTGTCGCGAAGACCTCGGCCAGATGGGGAAGGGGGTCGACGTCGACCACTGAGTGGCCCGCCGCTCGAAGTGCTGCAGTTGCCTGGTCGAGTAGGTCCAGGGTGGCGGGATCAGCCGCTGGCCATTGGTGGGAGAGATAGCGACCGACTCGCAGCGGCCGGCTGTCCGGCGCCTCCGTCGGGCCGGTCAGCGCATCGAGCATGGTCCGGGCATCGGCGACGTCGGTGGTGAACCATCCGAGGGTGTCCAGGGACCAGGCGAGGGTTGCCACTCCGGTGAGCGGGACCAGACCGCGGGTCGGCTTGAATCCGACCACTCCACAATATGCTGCAGGGCGGAGCACCGAGCCGACCGTCTGGGTTCCGAAGGCGGCACGGACTTGGCCGTCGGCCACTGCTGCCGCGGATCCACTCGAGGATCCACCCGGTGTGTGGTCGGGGTCATGGGGATTCGTGGTGACCGTGGGCGTGAACAGGGCGAACTCGGTCGTGTGGGTTTTCCCCACCACCACAGCGCCAGCCCCTCGGGCCACAGCTACGCATGCAGCATCGTTACTCGTGGTCCGACCTCGGTAGATGGGCGATCCCCGCTCTGTGGGGAGATCGGCCGTGTCGATCACATCCTTCACGCCGAGGGTCCATCCCGAAAGCGGTCCAGTGGGGGCCTCCGCAGCCTGGGTCCTGATGGTCTCTAGGTCGTGCCGGTGGGCCCATGCCCGTACGACAGGGTCACGCTCGTTGGTTCGCTGGTGCTGTTCGTCGATCGATCCCACCCGACCATCTTGGACCCTTTTCGGCCGTGGGTACACGGCAACGGATTGGCGAACCAGCGAGGGTCGGCCAGAGTAGGTTTGCCGTGTGACGTCCCGGCCCGAGGATCCCACCATCCATCGAGCTCTCGGTCTCACCGACGAGGAGTACGGCGACATCGCCCGCCTGCTGGGCCGTCACCCCAACCATCTCGAGTTGGCCATGTATTCGGTGATGTGGTCGGAGCACTGCTCGTACAAGTCCTCCAAGCGTCACTTGGGGCGGCTGCCCACTGAAGCACCATGGGTTCTCGTGGGGCCCGGAGAGAATGCCGGTGTCGTCGATGTGGGGGATGACATCGCCGTGGCCATTCGTATCGAGAGTCACAACCACCCCTCAGCCATCGAGCCCTATCAGGGCGCGGCGACCGGTGTCGGTGGGATCCTCAGGGACATCTTCACCATGGGTGCTCGCCCGATTGCAGTGATGGATCCACTGAGGTTCGGTCCCCTCGATGATCCGCGTAGCCGATGGATCGCCGAGGGTGTGGTCAGCGGAGTATCGGGCTACGGCAACAGCGTCGGTGTACCCACCGTGGGCGGTGAGGTCGTCTTCGACGAAACCTATCGAGGCAATCCTCTGGTCAACGTTCTGGCGATGGGCGTACTGCCCACCGATCGCCTCGTCCTCGGCCAGGCATCAGGTGCAGGGAACCTTGCCGTGTTGCTCGGAGCCGCCACGGGCCGCGACGGTATCGGTGGGGTGAGCGTCCTGGCCTCTGCGGGGTTCGATGACGACGAGGAGCAGGGTGACAAGCGGCCGAGCGTCCAAGTCGGTGATCCGTTCGAGGAGAAGCGCCTCCTGGAGGCCTGCCTAGAAGTGCTCGATGCTGGATTGGTCACCGGCATTCAGGATCTTGGTGGGGCGGGTCTCACCTGCGCTACGTCAGAGACAGCGTCACGTGGTGGTGCCGGGATGGACGTCGATGTCACCGCAGTCCATCTACGCGAGCACGACATGGAGCCCTTCGAGATCATGACCTCGGAGTCCCAGGAACGAATGCTGGCCATCGTCGAGCCTGCAGATCTCGATGCCCTGGTGGCCATTTGTGACCGGTGGGAGGTCACCGCATCCGTCGTCGGCCGGGTGACCGGGGATGGAATCCTGCGCATCCGAGAGGGGTTCGACGGACCGATCCTCGCCGAAGTCCCTGCATCAACCCTCCATGACGATGCGCCCGTCTACGACCGTCCGCTGCGCCAGCCGTCGGATTGGTCGGCTGAGCGACTCCTCGATGTCTCCGACGTCGACGAGTCCGTCGACTGCATCGAGGACCTCCTGGGCCTGATGATCGACCCGGCTTGGCTATATCGCCAGTACGACCATCAGTTGTTCCTCAACACCGTGGTGGGCCCTGGGGGCGATGCAACGTTGTTGCGCCTGAGGGACCCGAGGACGGGACTCGACACCGGGCGGGCCATCGGGTTGACAACCGACGGCAACCATCGATGGTGCGCTGTGGATCCCCGGCGAGGCGCAGCCATGGTGGTCGCCGAGGCAGCGCTGAATCTGGCCTGCGTGGGTGCCCGGCCACTAGCTGTCGTCAATTGCCTCAACTTCGGCAACCCTGAACATCCCGAGGTCATGTGGCAATTGTCGGAAGCCGTGGATGGGATGGCTGCTGCGTGTCGAGCCCTGGACGTTCCCGTCGTGGGCGGCAATGTGAGCCTGTACAACGAGACGAACGGCGTGGATATCGCTCCGACCCCGGTGATCGGAATGATCGGATTGCGTGAGGAAGTGATCCAGCCTCCACCGGGGATTGCTTGGACGGCCGGCGATGCAGTGGTGTTGATCGGCGGGCGGGCCCCCGACGGCGTTGCGATGGGAGGGAGTCGTTGGGCCTGGGAGTGTCGGGGCCGACGAGGCGGTTCCCTGCCCGACCTGGATCTTCAAGCAGTGGCCCGGGTGGCCACCACTGTTATGGACTGTGTGCGGGACGGGGTGTTCAGCGCAGTGCACGATGTGGCAGATGGCGGTCTGGCCCTGTGCCTCGCCGAGATGGCTGCAGTGTCGGGTGTGGGTGCTGAACTGGAGATCGCAGGCCACCGCCAACTGTTCAACGAGTTTCCTGGCCGCGTCGTGGCAGCGGTGGCTCCCTCTGAGGTCGGCGCTGTTGTGACTCGCTGCGCTGCTCAGGGGGTCGAGGTGGCCGTGATCGGAGTCGCCGAAGGGACGAGGCTGCGATTCGGGGCCGACATGTCGGTCGAGGTGACCCAACTGGCGGCAGCCTGGAGGAACCGCCTGCCGCTCGCCCTTGGTCAGGGCACGGTCAGCGGGTGAGCACCGGTGGGCGCCGCGGCGAGCCGGTTCGGCGCACTGAGGTCGAGCTGGTGAAGCCGCGCGAGGCCTGTGGGGTGTTCGGGGTATTCGCTCCGGGCCGCCAGGTCGCCCACCTGACCTACCTCGGGCTCTACGCGTTGCAGCATCGTGGTCAGGAGTCGGCGGGTATCGCGGTGTCGGATCGCTCCACCGTCACCGTGGTCAAGGACATGGGGCTCGTGTCGGGAGCCTTCGACGATCGCGTCCTGGCTGCTCTCGAAGGGGAAGTGGCCATCGGTCACACCCGATATTCCACGACGGGGTCGAGCTCCTGGCGTGCAGCGCAGCCCTTCTACCGCGACGTCGGTGACCTCGAGTTCGCCATCGGGCACAACGGCAACCTGGTCAACACGGCTGAGCTTGCACGTTCCGCCGGCATGCTCGACGGGATGTTCGCAAGTGACAGCGATCTGGTGGCCGAGTTGGTGGCTGCTCGGCTGGCGTCAGGAGATGCTCCCAAGGGCCACGAGTTGGCATGGGCCCTCGAGCAGATCGGTCCGTCATTGAGGGGAGGATTCTCCTTCGTTGCCATGGATCAGAACCACCTCGTGGGGTTACGGGATCCCCAGGGGTTCTGGCCTTTGTGCCTGGGGCGGCTCGAACACGGGTGGGTCCTGGCATCGGAAACTCCAGCCCTGGACACCGTCGGGGCGGAGTTCGTCCGGGAGGTCGAGCCGGGAGAGATGATCGTCATCGACCAGACGGGATGGACCTCACGACATCCGTTCCCGGATCCCGAGCCAGCTCTGTGTCTCTTCGAATTCGTCTACTTCTCCCGGCCGGACTCGTTGCTGTACGGCCGCAACGTCCACGAAGCGCGGCAGCAGATGGGGGAGGAGCTGGCTACTCAGGCTCCGGTCGAAGCTGATCTGGTCATGCCGGTCCCCGAGTCGGGGATTCCCGCCGCCCAAGGATTCGCTCGGCGCAGTGGGCTGCCGTATCGGGATGGGCTCGTGAAGAACCGTTACATCGGGCGAACCTTCATTGCACCCAGTCAAGAGATGCGGGCCCTTGGTGTGAGGATGAAGCTGAACCCGATTCGGCGGAATATCGAGGGGCAACGACTCATAGTGGTCGACGACTCCGTCGTTCGGGGGACTACGACCAAGGCCATCGTCGAGATGCTCCGGTCGGCTGGAGCAGCCGAAGTTCATCTCCGGATCTCGTCGCCCCCTTACCGCTGGCCCTGTTACTACGGCATGGACACCGGGACCCGTGACGAACTGTTGGCTGCGCATCTCGAATTGGACGAGATCGTCGAGTATCTGGGGGTCGATTCGCTCGCCTATCTCGACCTCGATCGGCTTCTCGCCGCCACTGGAAGCCCATCGTCCGGTTTCTGTACGGCGTGTCTCACGGGGGAGTACCCGGTAGCCATAGGGGAGTCCATGGCTGCGGCTGCGACTGGTCCGCAGGCCGATCGGGCCGGTGGCGCTTTTGTCGTGGTGCCGACTCCTGGGGAGGCTCGGTGAAGCAGAAGGTCACCTACGCCGCAGCAGGTGTCGACATCGACGCAGCCGATGAGGCGGTGCGCCGTCTTGCGCCCCTGGCGCGGTCGACATTTCGGCCTGAAGTGCTCAGTGATGTCGGAGCGTTCGGATCGGTGGTTGCCATTCCGGCGGGATATCGCGAGCCGGTCCTGGTATCAGGCAACGATGGCGCTGGGACCAAAACGGCGATTGCCCAAACCCTGGGGCGCTACAACACCATCGGTATCGACGTGGTGGCCATGTGTGTCGATGACATCGCTACCTTGGGCGCAGAGCCGTTGTTCTTTTTGGATCAGATCACGGTTGGGCGCGTTGATCCCGATGTCATCGAAGCCGTCGTCGAGGGGCTGGCTGCGGGCTGTCGGATGGCTGGGTGTGCCCTGACCGGGGGTGAAATCGCTGAGCATCCCGACCTGATGGCGCCTGACGATGTCGACGTGGCTGGATTTGCAGTGGGAGTGGCCGAGCGGGATGCCCTTCCCTCTCCGTCCCAGGTGCGTCCCGGCGATGTATTGGTAGGACTCGGCTCGCCAGGACTGCGGGCCAATGGCTACAGCCTTGTCCGTCGAGTGCTGCTCGATGGTCGCGACCTCGACGCGCCTGCATGGCCGGGTGCCGCCTCCAGCTTGGGCGACGAACTGCTTCGCCCGTCCGTCGTGTATGCGCCGACAGTGTTGGCTGCTTTCCGGGAACTGGACGTTCACGGAGCCGCACACGTGACGGGTGGAGGATTGGCAGCCAATCTGCAGCGGGTGCTCCCCCCGATCGTCGATGGGTTGATCACCCGAGGTTCATGGGAAGTGCCGCCTATCTTCGATCTGGTCGCTCGAGAGGGTCCAGTTGGCCAACCAGAGATGGAGCGGGTGTTCAATCTGGGCATCGGGATGGTGGTGATAGTGCCGGGCGACCAAGCCGATGCGGTGATCGAACTTGCCGCCGGTCACGATCACCCTGCGTGGGTGATTGGCCGTGTGGTCGAAGGGCAGGGGCGAGTAGGGATGATGGACCGTTGACGACTGAAGCAGAACTGCTGGCGGCGCTGAAGGAGCACTTGCTCGAGCATGCAGTTCGAACGGGCGATTTCGTACTGAAGTCCGGCCGCAGGAGTAGTTGGTTCATCGATGGCAAGCAGACGCTGTGCCGCCCCGAGGGCATGCGGCTGGTGGCTGAACTGGCCTTGGCTCGCTTGGAGGGCATCGACGCGATCGGTGGACTCACCATGGGCGCAGATCCGGCGGCGTACGGCATCGCCGCGATCGCAGCAGCTCGGGGGCAGGGTTTGCGGTCGTTCTCGATCCGTAAGGAGGCGAAGGACCATGGGGTGGCCGGACGGGTCGCAGGAGCGCTGTTACCGGGGGACCGGGTCGCCATCACCGAGGATGTCGTGACCCGTGGTACTTCCCCAATGGAGGCGGCCCGGGTCGTCAGGGAATTCGGGGCGGAAGTGGTGCTGATCATGCCCGTCGTCGATCGGGGAGGCACCTGTCGGGCGCTGGCCGAGGCGGAAGGGATTGCCTTCGAGCCCCTCTTGACGGCGCTCGACCTCGGGTTTGCGTACGAAGGCCCCTGAGCCGACAGCGACTCCGACCCGTCGAATGGCGTCGGGGGTCTCCTCCCAACGACAATGGGCCGCTGCCCTCGTCAGGAGCCCCCTCCATGTCACGTCCAACCGCTGCTTTTTCCGCAATTCTCGAAGTCGACCTGGCTCATGAGCCGGGGACGCTGGGTCGCCTGTGCACGGCTATCGGTGATGCTGGGGGCAACATCAGAGCGTTGAAAGGCTTCGGCAAGGTCACTGGCGGTGTCCTGCGCGAGGAGGTCATCGTCGACGCATCGAGTGAGGACCACGTGGCCCGCATTTGTGATGCCGTCAACGGGCTGGATGGCGTTTCGGTGCTCAGCGCGACGGACCGGACCTTCGCCCTGCACGATGGAGGGAAGCTCGAGACGGTCAGCAAGATCGCCCTCAATGACGCTGACGATCTGTCCATGGCCTACACGCCGGGGGTTGCCCGTGTGTGTCGGGCAATTCACCAGAATCCCGAGTTGTCACACGAACTGACGATTCGACGCAACACGGTGGCCATCGTCAGTGATGGCACCGCTGTGTTGGGTCTCGGAGACATCGGCCCCGAAGCAGCCATGCCAGTGATGGAGGGCAAGGCCCTGCTGTTCAAGGAGTTCGCGGGTGTCGATGCCTTCCCGATCTGCCTCGATGTGGCCTCACCCGACGAGATCGTCGAGACGGTGATCCGTCTCGCGCCGACGTTCGGGGGGATCAACCTCGAGGACATTGCCGCTCCGGGGGCCTTCGAGGTCGAGGCCCGACTGCGTGAGGCGCTCGACATCCCGGTGTTCCACGACGACCAGCACGGAACGGCAGTGGTGGCGCTTGCTGCCCTGGAGAATTCGATTCGCATCGTGGGCAAGGAGATGACGAACCTCCGTTGCGTGATTCTCGGGGCCGGAGCCGCTGGTGTGGCGATCGCCAAGATTCTGCTGGGCAGGGGAGTGGCTGATGTCATCGTGTGTGACCGGCAAGGGCCGATTCATCGCGGGCGGCACGACTTGAACGATGCCAAGCAGTGGCTGGCCGAGAACACCAACATCGACGGCGTCAGTGGTTCGGTGTCCGACGCGATGGTTGGCTCTGACGTGTTCATGGGGGTGAGCGGGCCCGGCCTCATCACGCGGGACGATGTTGCAACCATGGCCGAGCGCCCGATGGTGTTCGCCATGGCGAACCCAGATCCGGAGATTCTTCCCGAGGAGATTGCGGACATCGCCGCCGTGGTGGCTACGGGCCGCAGCGACTACCCGAACCAGATCAACAACGTGTTGGCGTTTCCCGGCATCTTCCGAGGAGCCTTCGATGTCGGGGCCACGGACGTGACCGAGGGGATGAAGATCGCAGCGGCAGGTGCCATTGCGTCGGCTGTGTCCAGTGACGATCTTGCTCCGGATCTGGTGATACCCACTGCCTTCGACCGGTCGGTCGTGCCGGCGGTGTCAGCTGCTGTTGCCGAAGCTGCCCGGGTCGACGGGGTGTTGCGTTCGACCTGACCGATCGGTCGGACCCGGTAAGCACGTCACCCCGACCGGTTGGGTCGGGGTGACGATGGAGTGGTCGGGACCGGCGTCGATCCGGTGACCTACCGCTTTTCAGGCGGTCGCTCTGCCAACTGAGCTACCCGACCGCGGTCCCGACGGGATTTGAACCCGCGACCTCCGGCTTGACAGGCCGGCGTGAACTCCAGACTTCACCACGGGACCAACCGTGCTGCCAGCCCTCGAGAGGTGCGGGCAGGAGGTAGATGTTGGCGTGTGTTGGCTCGATACGCAAACTCGATCGACGGCTTTGTGAACTCAGGAATCTTCGCTCGGAAGGAAGAGCTTCCCGTCAGCGGTCCTTGCGTACATCAGGTCGACCTCGTCGGGCCCTGCGGGTCGCATCATCAGGTCGATAGACGTCCACAGGGTCCGGGAGAACGGGTCGAACAGGATGGGGAACACCGTGCCGAACGGACCGCAGATCGCCAGGAGAATCCAGGTGGTCGTCCCGGTGCCGAGAGCGACCATCGCCAGGATCAGCGAGGTGAGGACCAGAGCGGCGCTGATGACCGTATTGACCGCCACTGCTCCGAGCCAGTGGCCTTCCATTCGCTCGAACCGCAAGCCGCAACGCGGACAGGTGTCGACCATGTCGAAGAGTCGCCAGCGACCAAAGAGGCCCCGCTGACCGCAGACCCCGCAGGCCAGGGTGAGCCCGCGTCGGAGGAGGACACCGATCATGCGTTCGAGCTTTCTACCCGACTGCTTCTCACGGCCCGGCCGAGCGCCGACACAGCGTCTCCTTTGGTTCCGACCATGACTCGATCGACACCACAGAATCGGGCAAGGCGATGCAGTTCGGTGGCCAGGGCATCGACGGTGTCGGGTGGAGCAGCTGGCTCGAGAAAGGCACCGTGCACCAGGAGAGCCCCAGCGGATCGGTCGGTGGTCACGTCGACCCGAGCCGCCAAGCCGTCTTCGTGCAAGAAGGGCAACACGTAGTACCCATGGACACGTTTGGCAGCGGGTACGTAGATTTCGAGTCGGTAGCGGAAGCCGAACAGGCGCTCTGCTCGAGGCCGGAACCACACCACCGGATCGAAAGGGCTGAGCAGCACAGACCGTGACCTGCGACGTCGGGTCGGGGTGTCCGGTAGCAGATACGCGGGCCTGTCCCATCCCTCGACAGTTGTTTCGACGAGTCCCCCCTCCTCGACCAACTCTCGAAGGCGCTGTCGCGCCGGACGCTTCGGGAGCCGGTGGTAGTCGATGAGATCGTCGGCGGCGCCGACGCCGAGATGGCGGGCAGCCTGGAGCAGCAAGATCCGATGAGCCGTTTCCTCGTCTGGTCCTCCCTCGGCGATCGATCCGAGGACACGCTCGCTCAGGTCGTAGTGGCGGGTGAAGTTGTGGCGGTGCGACACCGTCACACGACCCGTCCAGAGCAGCCACTCGAGCGCCATCTTGGCGTCGCTCCAGCCCCACCAGGGCCCACGGCGACCGCCCGGCTCGAGTTGGCCGGCAGAGAGGGGCCCCTCAGCTTCCAGTCGTTGGGCCACTCCATCCACGTAGTCGGGTCGTTCGGCGGCCAGAGCGGCCAGGCGGCCGTAGGTTTCGCCTCGGCGGGCTCGCTCCCGACGCCATTGGAACAAGGGCCAGTCAGCGGTGGGGAGGTAACAAGCTTCGTGGCACCAGTACTCGACGAGGTCGCGATGTTCGTATGCAGCACGATGCAGCAGTCGGTCGACGGCTGTCTCGGCTCCGGTGATCCTGGCTCCGAGCACGAGAAGGTGTGATCTGGCAACTGCGTTGACCGCATCGATCTGCAGCACCCCGAGCTGGGACATGGCCCTCCGGAGGGTGGCTCGAGTGGGAGCCGCTGATCCGGACACGGTCGTCAACCCCTGAGCGTCGAGGGCGATGCGCCGTGCGCTGAGCGTCGACATGGCCACTTGGGCAACCTATCGGTGCGAAGGTGGGCCGACGGTGGCCTCAGGAGAGAAAGGGCAAGGAGCGGCGACCATCGAGGAACACGACAAGCTCTTCGGGAAAAGAACTGTCGATGTCGAGCACCAGTGGCAACCGACGGCTGCCGTTCTCGAGAATCAGGGACGCGTCGGCGAATCTCCCTCGTGGCCGCTCGGTCACGAAGGACCCATCGGATGTCGTGAGGGCGGTCGCCACCACCGCCAGGGACCCACGTGGTTCGTCGATGGGGCGCGCGACGATGGTGATCTCGCTGTCGTGGAGCCGGGCCATCCCGGTGAGGTCGACGATGCGGCCGATCATGGTGTCGTCGGCCACGGGGAATCTCCGGTCAGCGCTCTTCTTTGAAGATGACGTGCTGGCGGACGACCGGGTCGTACTTGCGCAGCTCGATGCGTTCCCGGGTGTTCGTCTTGTTCTTCCGGGTCACATACGTGAAGCCCGTGCCTGCCGTCGACTTCAGCTTGATGACGGGACGCTTGTCGCTCTTGGCCATCAGACCTTCTCCCCTGCCCGGCGAAGATCAGCGAGTACGGACTCGATGCCTCGCTTGTTGATCGTCTTGATGCCCTTGGCGCTGACGGTGAGGGTCACCCACCGCTGCTCGCTCGGAACATAGAAACGCTTCTTCTGGATGTTCGGCTTGAACCACCGCTTGTTGCGCCGGTGGGAGTGGGAGATCGTGAAGCCGGTGGTGGGTCGACGGCCTGTGACCTGACAGACATTGCTCATGATGGCTCGATTGCATCGGGCGGCGCGAGAAGGACCGCTTCCTAGACAGCCGATCAGGCTACCGGGGAGGGCCAGCAGACTGCAATCAGGGGGAGTCACCGATCCCGTAGACGGCCCCTGCTCGGGTGCCGACGTAGATCCAGCCGTTCCACACGGCAGGTGTCGACTCGATACATCCGCCGAGTTCGACGCGCCACAACTGGTCCGGTTCACGCGTCGTGTCAGCGACGTCGAAGGCTCGCAGGCTGCCGCCGCAGTCCCCTTGCACGAGCACATCGTCGACCACCACCGGCGAGCTCCACAGCGGGCCGGGAAGTGACTTCGTCCAACGGATCGAGCCGTCGACACGGTCGATGGCCATCAGCCGTCCGCCGTCGGTCGCCACATAGAGGACGTCGCGATGCAGCGCCGGGGTGGCCCACACACCACTGGGAAGTCGGTCGTGGTCAGCGATCGACCACACCACGGGGTCCTCGGGCGAGCGAGGGTCGAGCTTGACGATTTGACCGACCTCCCGCGCCCGGCTCAGCCCACGCTCGTACTCGGCTGCCACGTAGAGAAAGCCCTCGCTGTCCACCACGATGGAGGCATCGACGTCGTCGCCCATCCAGAAGTGGAACACCTTCGTGGGAACGGGGTCGGGAGTCTGCTCGTCGATCTGGGCGGGAGTGTCATCGAGGAGTGGCGACAGGTCCCATCCCTGGACCAGGCCGCCTGAATTGGCGAAGTACACCGTGTTGCCCGATACGGCGACCGACCCCTCGATGGACACATTGTTCCCGACTGCCCGAATGAGCTCGTCGTCCCAGCCCGGAGTATTGAAGACCATGACGGGATCCACCTGGACCAGACCGTCGGGTCCGCGCGAGCGGTTGAGTTCCAGGACGTGGAGCTGTCCGTTTTCGCCGCCCTCGATGAGCAGTCCACCGAGGACCAGGGGTGCGCCGTCCCAGTCGTCGTTCCATTTCACCGGTGACACAGCGTCGGCCGACAGGCGCCACACCTCGGTCAGAGCGTCGTCCCGATCGAGGGCGACCGCGCGCAGAAAGCCGTCACGGGATCCCGTGTAGAGCAGCGGGTACCCGTCGGGATCGATGGTCACCGACCCCTTGATGATGTCGCCGGTATCCAGGGGTGCTCGTAACTCCGCGCCGGTCCGTCCATCGAGGAGATGAACGGCCCTGTCGTAGGTCCCGAGGGCCACCAACACCTCGTCACCTTGTTGGAGCACGGCTGGTTGCCCCGTCCAGCCGGTTCCGCACCAGGTCGTCGTCTCACCGCCAGTGGTGGAGCGGGAACACAGGCGCCCGCTCGCCGGAAAGCGCCATTGGACCCTGGGGGCGCTGGGCACCGGTCCCTCGCCGTAGTACGAGCGGGTGGGTGAGCCCCGGAAGGTCAGCAGGCCGTCGACCATGCCGCCGTAGGGGCTGCCAACCGCAGAGGGATCCCACAGGCCCGGGTAGAGGGTCGTCGTCGTGGACGTGGTGGTCGATGTGGTGGTGCTCGGGGTGGTCGTTCGTGGCGGGGTGGTCGTCGATGTCGGTGGCTGGGCGGCCGGCGTAGTGACCGCAGCTACCGCGGAGGGGTCGAGCTCGTTGGGTGCCGTCGGGCCCCCAGCGGCATCCTCACTGGGTCCGGATGTGAGGGCCCAGAACACCAGGAGTGCGACTGCCGCTGTCAGGCCGACCCCGAGCACGGCCCGGGCCAAGGAGCGCCGGTGGGAAGCCTCGGATTGCATCGGGCCGGATCCTAGGTTCGCTCTGATCCTGCTCGGAGGTCATGGTGGGTGGGATACGGTGCCCACTTGGTGAGTGGTTACGAGCAAGCGCCCGTGCGTCGCGCCGCCGGAGGGCTGGTGATGGACGCAGGAAGGCTGCTGGTGGTTCATCGGCCTCGCTACGACGATTGGACTCTGCCCAAGGGTCATGTCGAACCGGGAGAGTCCTGGGAGGATGCCGCCCTTCGGGAAGTCCGGGAGGAGACCGGCTACGTGTGCGCAGTCACCGGACCACCCACCCTGGTGTCCTACGTGCTGCCCGGATCGGACCCAGCGGTCGTGAAGGTCGTCGTGATGTATCCGATGGCCGTGTCCGATCCGGCCCGGTCGGACCACGACGACGAGGTCGATGCGGTCATGTGGTGGCCCCTCGCCAAGGCCGCTCGAGATCTGACCTACTCGGGGGAACGCGAGCTGGTCGAGGACGGCTGATCTGGTTCAGGCGACCGGTAGTGACAGCGGTGTGCCGTCGAGCTCTTCGTTGATCCAGCGTCGCAGGCTCTCTTCGTAGGACGGCGAGAGCGATTCGACGGCTACTCGGACATGGTGCTGGTCGCCGAACAATGGGGCACTGGTGTCGTCGACGCCTGTGACCCGACTCACGGTGAGCAGATCGCCGATGGGGAGTTGGGCCGACACCGCGATTCGGGCGCCGACGGAGGGCGGCTCGACCTTGGTGGTAAAGCTCATGCCCCCGACCGAGACGTCTGTGGTCAGGCCCTCATGTCGAACTCGCGCGATGCGACCTTCGACCGCCGGCGTCCACAGCAATGGATGTTGACCTGACAACCGCCGTTCACTCCGGCGGTTGGCGTCCTCGATGCTCAGGGTCCGAAAGATGTTCACAACGAATGGGCCGTTCGTGGAGACGGACTCCACCCGGGTGGTGAAGCGGCGGAGGGCCTCACCGTCACGAGCCAGACAGACCAGCGGGGCTCCGGGACGAAGCCAGGGAAAGCGTCCGACTCTCACCCCCAGGGTCACCGGGGTGGCCTCGACAACGCGACCGATCGCCGTCTCGTCCCCGTCGGGACGCCCGAGGGTGAGTGAGCTGCCATTGGTGATCATCTTGATCCTGACGTTCCTGAGAAGCAGGTCGGCGCGTCCGATTCCTGTCTAAAGGGTTCTCACACAGCTCTCATGCCGGTGCGGTACCCATACATGTGATGGGAGCCTCTATCGAAGCTGCGCGCGTGTTGGTGGCCGATGATGACCGGAGTGTCCGCCGATCTCTGGAGCGCGCCTTGGCCATGGAGGGCTACGCAGTTGAAGGTGCCGTGGACGGCGTAGAGGCCATGGCCGCAGCGTCGACTGTGGACCTGATTCTGCTGGACGTCACGATGCCCAATATGAATGGGTTCGACGTGTGCCGCCAGATTCGTCGTGAGGGTCTGGATGTGCCTGTGCTCATGCTGACCGCGCGCCACACCACGTCGGACCGGGTGGAGGGCCTCGATGCAGGGGCAGACGACTACCTGGTCAAGCCGTTCGCCCTCGAGGAACTGTTGGCAAGAGTCAGGGCCTTGCTGCGTCGCCAGCGCCCTTCCGCCATCCCTGGGCAGGCCGACGTGGTGGCCTTCGCCGACATCGAACTTGATCGAACCGCTCACCGGGTGCACCGCGGCGGCCTGCCGGTCGAACTGACCCGGACCGAATTCGCACTCCTCGAGTTGTTCCTCGAACATCCCGAACAGGTCCTCACCCGGGACCAGATCTACGAGGCAGTCTGGGGGTACGACTCATCGCTTGCCTCCAACTCCCTCGAGGTCTACATCGGCTACCTGCGGCGTAAGACTGAGGCCGATGGTCGACCGCGCCTGATCCAAACGGTGAGAGGGATCGGCTACGTGGTGCGCGCGCCGTGAGTCTTCGCACCCGCTTCGCCTTGGTGGTGGCCGGGACCGTTGCCGCGACCGTGGTCACCATCGCCGGGGTAATGCTCTGGGCTGCCCGGGATGAGGTGACGTCGGTTGTCGACTCCACCCTCGTCCAGCGTGCCGATCAGTTACGAACCCGACCGCTGGAGGCGGCGACAGGATTTCTTCCGTCGCGGGAGCGGGGCGAGCGACCCTTCGGCCGCTTCATACCAGACGATGTCCTCATCCAAGTTGTCGATCGGCGAGGCCGGGTGCTGCTGGCGAACGTGGACCCGCTTCCGGTGAACGACGGGGTCCTCGAGACGAGAGATGGAGAGCACTGGCAGCGTCTGACCGTGGACGGCGTACATCTGCGGGTCCTCACCGTTGCTCTTGGCCCCGACGCCGCGCTGATGGTCGCCCAGCCCCTCACAGAGGTCGATGCCAGCCTCCGTTCCCTGCAGACGGCGATGCTGTTGGTCAGCTTGCTCGGGGTGATCGGAGCGGGGGCCGTGGGTTTCTTGGTGGCCGGCCGAGCCATTCGACCCGTCCGTCGACTGACCGAGGCTGCAGGTGACATCGCCGCCACCCAGGACTTGGAACGACACATCGAGGTCGAGCGCAACGACGAACTCGGGACCCTGGCGACCAGCTTCAATCAGATGCTCCTCGCGCTCGACGAATCGCGGCGACAGCAGCATCGACTGGTCACCGACGCAAGCCATGAGCTGCGGACCCCGTTGACCAGCGTTCGCACCAATATCGAGCTCCTGCAGCGGGGAGCCGGGGCCGATCCGGAGATAGCCAGGCAGATCATGGACGATGTGGTCGCCGAACTGGACGATCTGACCAGCCTGGTCGCCGAACTGGTCGCCCTGGCCACCTCTGCCCACCAGGCGCCGGACATCGAGCCGTTCGACCTGGCTGCCGCCGTAGAGCGGGTGGTGGAGCGTCACCGGCGCCGCACCAGCGCTCCTATCACCGTCGATGCTGCCCCGTGCACTGTGGTGGGTGTCGTGGCGCTCGTCGAGCGGGCGGTGTCCAATCTGCTCGACAATGCCCTCAAGTTCGGCCCAGACGGTGACCCTGTCGACGTCCGTGTCCGCGATGGGTCGGTGATGGTGCGGGATCGAGGTCCCGGGGTGGCCGTCGACGAGCGTCGAGTGGTCTTCGAGCGGTTCTACCGTTCACCCCACGCGCGTGGGC
>JAYPWI010000022.1:26747-58066 GCA_038135065.1 Acidimicrobiales bacterium | reverse complement strand
TCAGCGCATCGACGGTGCTGACCTGTGGCAACCACACCGAGGCGAGCCCGGCTTCTTCGGCTTGGACGGCTCGTTCGATCAGGCCGCTGCCGGTGACCGGATCGCCCGGCATCATCAGCATGGTTCCCAGTCGCATCCCTGCCCCCTTCGACGTGTGGTGCAACGTACCGCCCCGACGTCCACGCAGCGGGCCACGGGGTCCGAATCACGAGCCGTGGTCCGATGCCGGGGTGCGGTCCGACCGGAGCCGGGTCGACGGCGAGCCTCAGCGGTTGGGAATCACCAGGATCTTGGCGTGATCGACGGGACTGGCCAGCTCCTCGAAGGCTCCGGGGACGCCGGCCAGGTCGACCTCGCCGGTGACGAGCGGTTCGACGTCGAGGGACCCGTCGGCGATGGCGCCGAGAGAGTGGCGGAACTCCTCAGGCGTCCACCCCAGCACGAAGCGAAGGCTGATGTGTCGATTGATGGCCATGGTGGGACGGAAGGTGTCGGGCTCCATGCACAGGCCGATGACCACGATGGTGGCATTGCGCGGTGCCATGGCGATCGCACCGTCGATCATGCCGGGCACACCGACGCACTCGAAGATGGTCGGGGGAACCGAGTCGACGCCGCCGGCATCTCGCCACGCGTCGACGGCTGGGAGTTCGGCGGGGTCCGTGACGACGTCGGCCCCCATGGTGGCGGCCAGGGCCCGTCGGGTGGGGGAGAAGTCGGCTGCGACCAACGGACTCACCCCTTTCTGGGCCAGCCACCCCACCACCGTGAGCCCGACCGGTCCACACCCCAGCACGATGGCGCCGCCCCGGTGATCCGGTGCTGCATTGACGCCGTGAAGTCCGACCGCCAAGGGCTCGGTCAACGCTGCTCGGGTGGGGTCGACGTGCTCGGGGACTGCGACACACGCCCGCGCGTCTGCGATGAAGCGCTCGGCGTAGGCACCGGGATACTCGTTGGAGAATCCGACGCCGAGGACACGCCCATCGGGCATCCGCAGCCCCGGCATGACGGCGACGACGTCGCCCTCGGCCGGCCCCGATCCATCGGCAGCCGGTTGCGCGACCCGTGCGGTCATCTCGTGACCCATCACCAGGTCCCGATCGAGATCGAACACGAAGACGTCCATCCCCCCCTCGCGCGATGTCGCCACGAATTGTTCGCCGTGTTGCAGGCAGTGCAGGTCGGACCCGCAGATGCCGCAGGCGATGGTGTCGAGCACCACCTGGTGATCGAGGGGTGTCGGTAGCTCGAACTCGTCGACCCGGAGCTCGCCCCGGCGCATGATGACTGCTTTCACGACGCCATGTTTCCATCCCGGGCAGCACCGAGGTCGAGATGCTCGCCGACCAGGGTTGCGGCGGCTCGGCCCGAGAGGAAGGCCCCCTCCACCTTCGGGCCGCCGAAGGCTTCGCCCGCCAGGGCGATGAAGGGTTCGGACCCCCAGCCGATGGTGCGTTCGGGGAGGGTCTCCACCGGTCCGGCGTAGCGCCAGCGAATCACCTGGCTGCCCTGCGCTGCTGCGTCGCCCAGCAAGCCGGCACAGGCCGCTCGTGCCTGGTCGACGATGTGGGCGTCGGCTGCGTTCCAGAGTCGGCCACTGAGCTCGTTGGTGAGGTGGACGGTCACGACGTGGCCCTCGGTCAATCCTTTGCGGCCGTTGTCGGTGGCGAAGGCCAACTCGGGGTGGTCGAGGTACTGCACCCCACCGTGATCAGGGAACCCGTCGGGGGAGCGGTCGAGGGTGAGCAGCACTGCGATGGTCGGCTTGTAGGCGATCGAGCCGAGCCGCTGGTGCAGGGCCGGCTCGGGGAGCAGGTCGCTGTTGGTGAGCAGGGCGAGCGACTCCGGTACCGGGGCGGTCAGGATCACCGCATCGGGACCGCGGTCGATGTGGGTGATCTCGCTGCCGTAGGTCACCGAGACGTCGGCGTCGGCCAGCAGCCAGCGGGCGAGGTCGCCCATTCCGGTTGCCCCTCGATACCGCGGGTACCCGTCGGGTGGATCGTCGAATCCGTTGGTCCAGGTCACGACGGCACCGTCGGCCAGGGCCCTGCCCACGATGGCCGTGAACTCCTCGCTGCGGGTGGTGAAGAACTGGGCGCCGTGGTCGGCCACCCCGCCTGGTAGGGCCAGCGACCCCATCCGGCCGCCCGGGACCGCCGCCCGTTCGGTCACCCGAACCCGGTGTCCTGCGCTGGTCAAGGCGTGGGCGGCTGCTGCGCCGGCCAGCCCGGCCCCCACCACCAGTACGTCCGCTCCGTGGCCCGTCATGCCGAGCACGGTAGTCGGCCGCCCAGCGTGGTCGGCTGCTCTGCTGGGGGTGCGCCATCGAACAGGTGTTTGGTCCTAGGCTCGGGTCGTGGTGCGATGGTCCGAGCCGAAGTCGACGGAGCTGGTGTATGTGCCTGGCGATCCGGCCCGCAACGGTTGGTTCGGGGCGTGGTCACCTCGCGGTTCGACGGCGCCCACGTTGGGCTTCGATGGCGATGCTGACGGTGAGAGCGTCAGAACCGTCGAACTGTGGATCGCAGGGGATCGAGGTCCACATCGAGCTGCCGTGCCGGTGCGGGTCATGCCCCTGGCCCGGGCCATCCCCAGCTTGATCGAGTTGCCCGCCAATCGGGGGGTGTCGCCCTCGGTCCGCTTGTGGTCCGACGCAGTGCGGGCGGCCGTGGATCTGGTGGCACGGGGGCGGGTGATCCCCGGGGTCAGCAGGGAGGGATTCGACGAGTGGTCGCTGGACGTCAGCGATGCCCACGACGTGGACCGCTTCGAGGCCCTCGTCGAGGCCATGCCGCCGCAGGCCCACGCCCTGGTCGCCGACGGTGACTCGGCCCGTCAGATCGGACGTCGTCGGGTGCTCAGCGCCCTCTACGACGGGGTGGCCGATCGCTTCACCCGGGCTCCCGGGTCCGCGGCGATGGCCGGCATCGATCCCTATGCTGCCCTGGCCCCGACTCGGGTTCGGCATCTCGGCCCCTGGGCCGACGCGCTGCGGGCGGGACGCACCGCGGACGGGTCGTTGGTCGTCGAGATCCACCCGCCGGATCTCGACGGAGGCCCTGACGGGGACGCCCCGTGGAACCTGAACTTCCTGCTCCGCAGCCGGCGGGACCGTTCCCTATTGGTGTCTGCCGGTCGGGTCTGGTCGTCAGGCGATCGGCGTGATCCCCGGTTCGACAGCGCGCCCCTCGACCTGCTCGTTGCCCTTCGTCGGGGGGCCGCAATCTGCCCGGTGTTGGCGCCGGCATTGGACCACGAGCAGCCCGAGAGCCTGGCCATCGACGACGACGACATCGACTGCTTGCTCGAGGCTGCCGACGAGCTGACGACGGTGGGGATCGAACTGCGCTGGCCCGACCATGGCGGAGCCTCGAGGGTGAGCCGCCGGGTGGTGGTCGAGGCACCGCCGCCCACCGGGGGTGAGCCCAGCGTCGGTGGCCTCTCGGGCCTGCTCGAGATCGACTGGGAGTTCTTGGTCGATGGCCTGGCTCTGACAGTGGACGAGCTGCAGGTGCTGGCCCGCGCCAAGCGGCCGCTGGTGCCCCTCGGTCATCGCTGGGTTCGCCTGACGTCCGCCGACCGCCACCTGCTGACCGGTCCCCGTCCCGCGCTGTCGCCCGGGGACCTGCTGGCCCTCCTGCTCGACCCCCACGGCCACTCGCCGACCGACGAGACAGGTCCATTGGCCGGGGTCGACATCACCGTGCTGGACAGTGCGCGGGCCATGGGGGAACGCATCGCTGCCCTGGTCGACCCACCGGCCGACGAGCCGGTTCCCGATGGCGTGCATGCCGAGCTGCGGAGCTACCAGCGGGCCGGCCTGGCCTGGCTGCTCGAGCTCTGTCGGTTGGGCCTCGGTGGATGCCTGGCCGACGACATGGGACTGGGCAAGACCTTGCAGGTGCTGGCCCTGCACGCGGCTCGGGGAGGCCCGACCCTGGTGGTCTGCCCCACCTCGGTGATGGCCAACTGGGTGGCCGAGGCCGCCCGATTCGTTCCCGACGCCCGGGCGATGCGCTACCACGGCCCCGATCGGGAGTTGGGCACTCCCAGCGCCGGTGATCTGGTGGTCACGACGTACGGGGTCGTCCGTTCCGACGCCGCCCTGCTCGGGGCGGTCGGGTGGGACATCGTGGTGGCCGACGAGGCCCAGCACATCAAGAACCCCCGTTCGCGCACGGCCAAGGCCATGGGCGAACTCGGAGGTCGCAGTCGGATCGCCCTCACCGGAACCCCGGTGGAGAACCGGCTCAGCGATCTGTGGTCGATCATGGAATGGGCGGTGCCCGGGTTGTTGGGGCCCTACGAGCAGTTCCGTCACCGGCTCGCAGTGCCCATCGAGCGGGACGACGACCCCAACGCGGCTGCCCGGCTCCGTACCCTGCTGGCCCCGTTCCTCCTGCGCCGCCGCAAGAGCGACCCGGGGATCGCCCCCGAGCTACCACCCAAGATCGAGCGCGACCACGGGGTGGCCCTGACCGCGGAACAGGCCAGCCTGTACATGGCGATGACCGACGAGGTGATGGCTGAGATCCGGGCCGCCGAGGGGATCTCCCGCCGGGGGCTCGTGCTGAAGCTGCTCACCGGCCTCAAGCAGATCGCCAATCACCCCGCCCATTTCCTCGACGAGACCGGACCCTTGGAGGGGCGCTCGGGCAAGCTGGCCGCCCTCGACGAATTGATCGATGCGGCCCGCAGTGGGGGAGAGTCCAGCCTGGTCTTCACCCAGTATGTGGCCATGGCGCGGCTGCTGGTGCAGCACCTCGAGGATCGGGGGATCCCGGCGGAGGTCCTGCACGGCGGGCTGGCTGTGGCCGCCCGGCAGGATCTCGTCGAACGGTTCCAGGACGGGCGGCTCGGGGTGTTGGTGCTGTCACTGCGAGCTGGCGGCACCGGTCTCAACCTGACGGCGGCCACCCAGGTGGTGCACTACGACCGCTGGTGGAATCCCGCCGTCGAGGATCAGGCCACCGATCGCGCGTACCGGATCGGGCAGACGGCCCCGGTGACCGTGCATCGGCTCGTGTCGCGGGGCACGGTCGAGGAACGGGTGGCCCACCTGCTGGCCGACAAACGGCTGTTGGCCGAGCGGGTGGTGGGGGCCGGTCCCTCGTGGATCGGAGATCTCGACGACCAAGAGCTCGCCGACCTGGTGACCCTCCACCACGGTGGTGATGGGTCCCGGGGAACGGACGATATCGACGCAGCACCGGTAGGCCGAGCGTCTCCGGCTATGGCTGGGGGGACCCACTCGTGACCGGCCAGGGGGCAGGGTTCGCCGCCCAGTGGCTGTCGGGAGTCGTGGATCGACTTGGGTCGTCGGGTCGCCACTCCGATGGGGAATTGGTGGTGAGCGACATCGAGGTCGGGCCCGGGTACGTGACGGCCCGGGTGGGGTCGGGTTCGTCGGAGGAGGCTGCGCGGGTGCACGTGGCGGTGCCTACCGTCCCGACCGGTGAGGTGCGGGCAGTGGTCGAGGCGGTGGCGTCGGGTCCCCGCCTGAGTGCTGCCGTGCTCACCGGCGAGCTTCCGCCGGAATTGGGTGAGGTGGCCGGGTTCGCCGCTGCCCGCCCAGCCGAGGCCGTGGTGACGGTCGACTGTTCGTGTGCGCGGGGTGACCGTGGCTGCGTTCACCTGCGGACCTTGGGCAGATGGCTTGGGGAGGCCGTCGCCGCCGACCCGTTCTTCGTCGTCGACCTCTGCGGCATCGACCGCTCCACCCTCGTCGAGGCCATCGCAGCGCGCCGAGGGGTGGGCAGCGATCGCTCCGTGGGGGACGAGGGCGAGGACCCGCTCGCAGTGGCCGCCCGCCCGCCGGGTCCGTTGCCCAGCCGCCCGCCCCTGCCGTGGAGGATCGGCGCCCCTCGAGCGATGAGCACCGCCCCTCCCGTCGACTCGGGGGTTCGGGCTGCCGTGCTGGAGGCTTCGATCACCGACGCCGCCCAACGGGCCGTGGACCTGCTCCACGGCCGCTCCGACGGCGGTCTCGAGGGAAGTCTCGAACACGACATGGTCCGGCGGGCGGCCGATCTCGGGGACGGATCCGCCGAGCAGCTCGCGCTGGGCGACGGGCTGGGCTGGGGCCTCGTCGAGTTGCGTGCCGCGGTAGCTGCGTGGCGGGTGGGCGGGTCGGCCGGGCTGTCGGTTCATCTGGACGGATGGGATCCTGACGAGGCTGCAATGGCGGCAGCCGCTCGGCAGCTGGACATGCCTCGGGTGCGGGTCCGTCGCAACGTCGTGTCCGCCCCCGGCCTCCAACTCCGGCTGGCCACCGACGGTTCCTGGTGGCGGTTCGAACCCGACGACGAGCTCGGCTGGGTGCTGACCGGTGGAGGCGTCGAGGAGGTGCTCGACGCACTCGACGCTCTCGACGGCTCGCAACCCAACGGAGACTGATCCCGGGGTCGTTACCGCAGGACGCCAGCTCAGGGTGTTCGCAGGCGGATCTCTCCCACCACGGTGCCCGCCCAGTTGGTCAGGGGGCGGGGAGCGGCATGGTCGATGGCCCCCCAACGGTCCAGGAACCACGCCACGGCCGCCTCCGATGCTCGGGCCGCCCCGTCCCGGGCTTTGATGGCCAGCCCGTACCCGTTCACCCGGTCGACTGCGCAGTAGACCCCCTCGGCCCCGGTCTTGACGACGGCTCGACCGGCTGACTGTTCGAGGAGGTGGGTGCACCAGCGCCCGGTGCCAGCGACCAGGAAGGGGTGGGCGGCCATGGCATCGAGGAGGCGGCGTCCTGCGCCCCGGTGGTGGAGCTGTGACCATCCCGCGGCCAGTTGGGTGAGGGGGATGGGCCACACGGGGATGCCGCACCCGTCGATGCCGGGGGTGGCCTGGGTCAGGTCGATGCGGCAGAAGTCCTCGATGGCCGGGGTCACGTGGGTGGCCTGCACGGGGTGTTCGGGTCCGATGTAGCCCCTGGTGTCGAGGCTGTGGTGCGCGGCCAGGGTGAGGAAGCCGGCGTGTTTGCCCGAGCAGTTGTTGTGGCGGGCATCGGGCAGCATTCCGCCGAGCACGAGGGCGTCGGCGCTCGGCCGGTCGCCAGGTAGCTGTGCTCCGCATTCGAGCTGGCGGTGGGACTGGCCCTGGCTGGTGAGCCACCGGTCGACGAGGTCGACGTGGCCGTGCTCGCCGTTGTGCGACGCGCAGGCCAGGGCCAGGTGCTCGTCGCCCAGCCCCATGGCGTCGGCTGTTCCGGTGGTGATCAGGGCGCTGGCCTGGATGGGCTTGAGGGCCGATCGGGCCAGCACGGTGCGGGTCGGGTCGCCGAAGGACTCGACGACCCGCCCAGCGACGTCGACGACCACAGCGTCCAGTTCGTGGCGGCTCTCCACCTCGGATCCCCGGGTCACTTCCACCACCAGGGGACCGCGGACCGCCGCTGTACCGGCCGGGCTCATGGGTGGAACGGGATGGGAGCTGACATGAGGGTCATCCTTCCAGACATCCGCGGAGAATCCGCGGGTAGGTCCCAGCGCTGGTCCCGCTGTCAGAACGAGGTGGGGAAAGTAGCGTCGGGGTCATGGGGAAACTGGATGGACGAACAGCGCTGGTGACGGGGGCATCCCGGGGCATCGGCGAGCACTCGGCACGGGCGTTGGCCGCAGAAGGGGCCCGGGTGGCCCTCAGCGCCCGCACTACCGGCGATCTCGAGCGGCTGGCCGCCGAGCTGCCCAACGACCCTGTGGTGCTGGAGGCCGACCTGATGGCCCCCGGTGCCGGTGAGGAACTGGCCGGGCGAGCGGTCGACGCCCTCGGTGGGGTCGACATCGTGGTCAACAATGCAGGGACGGGGGAGTTGCGGGGCAACGACATCGGGGTCCTGCAGCTGAACTATGTGGCTCCGCTGGAGACGACGAGGGCCCTGGCCAACCAGATGGCCGACCGGGGCCATGGTTCGGTGATTCACATGTCGTCGATCGCCGGGGCGACCGGGGTGGCCGAACTCCCCACCTACGGGGCCACCAAGGCTGCCCTGGATTCCCTCACCCGCAGCCAGGCCGCCCGGTACGGCCCTCGGGGGGTCAGGGTGAACGCGGTGGCCCCGGGCCTGATCATCACCGAGATGTGGGCGGCTGGGCGTGAGGTGCCCGGGCTGGCCGATGGGTTGGAGGGCCACATCGCACTGCGTCGTTGGGGTCGGCCCGAGGAGATCGGCTCGGTGGTGGCCTTCCTCGCCTCCGATGATGCCCGCTACATCACAGGGCAGACCATCGTGGTCGATGGCGGCTTCCATGCCGTGACGTCGTGGAGCGACTACACGTGACGCGAGCCGTCGAGGCCTCTGTTGGGGGTCTGGGGCAGGCCGACCGACGTCAGCGGGCCACCACGTAGCCGACGCTCTCCCGGTCCCAGGTGGTGGGGGCGACCCCGGCATCTCGGAGGGCCTGCTTGCGAATCTTGCCCGACGCCGTCTTGTCGAGCTCGGTGACGAACTCGAGGTAGCGGGGCACGGTGTGGCGGGGCATGCGGGGAACGCACCAGTCGAGGAAGGCGACGGGGTCGGGGGAGGCCCCGCCGACGGCCAGCACGGCCTTGACCTCGTCCTCACCACCGGCCCCTTGCACCCTGATGCCCACCACGGCGCTCTCCAGCACGTCGGGGTGCTCGTTGAGTACCTGCTCGAGTTCGTAGCTCGAGATGTTCTCACCCCTGCGGCGGATGCGGTCCTTGATGCGGTCCACGAAGTGGAGGCGGCCCTCGGTGTCCATGAAGGCTGCGTCGCCGGTGTGGAACCACAGGTTGCGCCAGGCCTCGACCGTCTTGTCCGCCATCTTGAAGTACCCGACGTTGAAGCAGAAGGGCACTCGGGGCCGGATGAGGATCTCACCTACCGATCCCGTCGGGAGCTCGGCGTCGGTGTCGGGGTCAGCCACGATCACGTCGAAGTACTTGGCCAACGGTGGGCCGGCGCAGCCGGGCAGCACCGGATCAGCCGGGTTGCTGTAGGCCACCATGTTGACCTCGGTCATGCCGAAGCCCTGGACCAACTGCACGCCGAAGCGTTCCTCCATGTCGGCTCCCCACTCCTCGGCGATGGGGATGGCCATGATCTTGCGGAGTTTGTGGTCGCGGTCCCGGTCGCTGCGGGGGCTGCGGTGGATGAACTCGGGCATGACCCCGAGGGCGTTGGTGAGGGTGATGTCGTTGTCGATGACCGTGTCGAGCCACTCCGACACGCTGAACCGTTTGGTGACCAGGGCCGAACCACCGGCCAGGTGGGTGGCCCACACCTGCATGAACAGCCCGTTCGCATGGAACAGGGGCATGCAGCAGTAGTAGCGGTCCTCAGGTGTGATGCCCATGGCGGCCACCGTGCCCAGCCCGAACAGGTAGCAGTGGCCCTGGGGCATCAGCACCCCTTTGGACGGCCCAGTGGTGCCCGAGGTGTACATGATCGTGCACACGTCGTGCGGTTCGGGCACCAGCACGGCGTCGGGGCGGCTGGCCCCGGTCAGCAGGGCGGCGGCCTGGTGGGTGGTGGTGGAGGCCAGGCTGGCAGGCAGGGCCGGGGCTTCGACGCCGTCGTCGACCAGGATGGTGTGTTCCACCGCCGTGGTCCCGCCCCCGGTGACAACGTCCCCGAACCGGTCGGCCAGTCCGTGGTCGACCGCGATGATGCGGGGTTCGCTGTTGTCGACCTGGTGCTGGAGGAAGGCGCCCCGTAGCTCGGTGTTGACGGGCACGAACACGGCCCGCCGTTTGTGGGTGGCCACCATCAGGAGCATGAACTCTCGGCTGTTGGTCAGCAGCCCGAGGAGCCGATCACCCTCGCCGAGTCCCATGTCGGCCAACGCCGTGGCCAGGCGGTCGGTCAGATCGTCGAACTGGCGATAGCTGAGGGTGGTCCCGTCCTCGAAGGACAGGAAGGGGCGGTCGCCCTGGGCCTGGGCCTGGTGGCGCACCGCATGGACCAGGGTCCATTGGTCGCGGGGGAGGGCGGGGCCGAGGGGGTCGAGGTCGAGGTGGTCCTGCACGAGGTCGATCGTAGACTCGGCGCCATGAAGGTTGGCGATGTGATCGACGACTTCACCGCGACCGATCAGCAGGGCAACGAGGTGTCGCTGTCCTCCCTGGTCGAGGCCGGACCGGTGGTGTTGTTCTTCTACCCCAAGGCCATGACACCTGGCTGAACGAAGGAAAGCTGTCATTTCCGCGACCTGGGCGAGGAGTTCGCTGCTCTGGGTGCCCAGCCCGTGGGAATCAGCGCCGATCCGGTGGATCGGCAACGTGCCTTCGATGAAGCCAACGGCCTGGGGTTCCCCTTGCTGTCCGACCCCCGGCGGGACGTCGCCCGCGCCTTCGGGGCCCGGCGGCTCGGCCCCATGCCCAACCGCCGACGGACCTACGTGATCGGTCGTGACCGTCGCCTGCTGGGTGAGGTGGCCAGCGAGACCAACATGGCCACCCACGCCGACACGGCGCTCGACATCCTCCGTCGCAACGCCGAATCCTGAGTTCCCTCCTCGGTTCCGGCGGCCCTGCTGCCGCTGATGGGGGCCACGGGTGTCGGGCTGGTTACCCTCCGGTATATGGAGCCCACGTACCCCTCTTCCGCTGCGCCCTTCCGCGAAAAGATCCAGGCCTTCCTGGCCGAGCACCTGCCCGCCGACTGGTCGGGCATCGGGGCCCTGCCCTCGGAAGCTCAGGAGCAGTTCGTGACCGAGTGGCGGCAGATCCTCTCCGATAACCGCCTGTTGGCCTTCAGCTGGCCCGAGGCGTACGGCGGACCGGGCTTGAGCTCCCTCGAGGCCGTCATCGTGGCCGAGGAGTTCGCCCGGGTCGGGGTGCCCATGGGTGGCCCCAACGACCCGTTCGGCATCCAGATGGTGGGCAACACCATCATCCACTGGGGCACCGAGGAGCAGAAGCAGCACTTCCTGCCCCGGATCCTGTCCGGCGAGGATCTGTGGTGTCAGGGCTACAGCGAACCCGGTTCGGGCTCGGACCTGGCCAACCTCGGAACGCGGGCCGTGCTCGACGGTGACGAATGGGTGCTCAACGGCCAGAAGATCTGGACCTCGTCGGGGCACCTGGCCAACTGGATCTTCGTGCTGTGCCGCACCGACACCGAGGCGTCGAAGCACAAGGGGATCAGCTTCCTGCTGTGCCCCATGGACCAGCCCGGTGTGGAGGTGCGCCCGATCAAGATGATCTCCGGCGAGTCGGAGTTCAACGAGGTGTTCTTCACCGATGCCCGGGTACCTCGGGAGAACGTGATCGGTGAGGTGAACGGTGGCTGGGCCGTGGCCATGACCCTGCTCGGTTTCGAGCGGGGTGAGGCAGCGGCCACCATGCCCATCCAGTTCCGTACCGAACTCGACCGGATGGTGGAGCTGGCCCGCATCACCGGTGCCTCGGAGGACCCGCTGATCCGCCAGCGCCTGGCCTGGTGCCACCAGAAGGTGGAGATGATGCGGTACCTGGGCATGAGGACCCTGTCGCAGTTCCTCAAGGGCCAGAGCCCCGGCCCCGACGCGGCCATCACCAAGCTCTACTGGAGCGAGTACCACCTGAAGTCGACCGAGCTGGCCATGGACATCCTGGGAACAGCAGGCATGACGCCCACCGGTCAGGGACCGTCCAACGCCTTCGGGGCCGACGACCCTGGTGCCCCGGCCGACAACGTGCGGTCCTGGACCGACACGTTCCTCACCGCTCGGGCGGGCACCATCTATGCGGGCACGTCACAGGTGCAGCGCAACATCATCGGGGAGATGGTGCTGGGCCTTCCGAAAGAGCCCAAGGCAGACACGGGCCCCTGGCGGGAAGTCCACAGCTAGCGGGCCGGCCGGGCCGGCCTGGCAGGGCGGGCTAGATGGTCGGCCAGCGGCCGGTAGCGTGTGTCAGGCGCAGGGACCGGTGTCTCGGCGCATGGAGGACGGCCGATGTTGATCGGTGTACCTACGGAGGTCAAGGCGGCCGAACGTCGCGTCGGCCTGACCCCGGCCAGTGTCCGCATCCTCGTCGAACGGGGTCATCGGGTGGTCGTGCAGGCGGGAGCCGGTGCGGGCATCGGGGCCACCGACGATGCCTATCGGAGTGCCGGAGCCGACGTTGTGGCGGCCGCCGAGACCGTATGGGCCGACGCGGAGTTGGTGGTCAAGGTGAAAGAGCCCCAGGCCGCCGAGCGTGCCCAGCTCGGTGAGGGGCAGATCCTGTTCACCTACCTGCACCTGGCTCCCGACCCCGACCAGGCCAACGATCTGATTGCGTCGGGGGCCACCTGTGTGGCCTACGAGACGGTGACCGACGACCAGGGTGGCCTGCCCCTGCTGGCCCCCATGTCGCGGGTTGCCGGCCGCCTGGCCGTGCAGGCCGGGGCGACCGCCCTCGAGACGGTGGGCGGTGGGGCCGGCATCCTCATCGGCGGGGTACCCGGGGTGCCTCCCGCCCGCGTCGTCATCATCGGTGGCGGGGTGGTGGGGTACAACGCTGCTGAGATCGCCATCGGCATGGGGGCCGACGTGCGGGTCCTCGATGTCGACCCCGGCGCCTTGGATCGACTCGAGCGGCGATTCGGGGCGGCGGTGGTGACGGTGACCTCCAACCCGGTGACCCTGGAGGAGGAGGTCCTCGACGCCGACCTGGTCATCGGGTCCGTGCTCGTCCGCGGTGACCGGGCTCCCCGGCTGGTCAGCGCCGAAATGGTGGCCGCCATGCGGCCTGGCTCGGTGGTGGTCGACGTGGCCATCGATCAAGGGGGCTGTGTGGCTACCTCTCGGCCCACGACACCCGAGGATCCGACCTTCGTGCACGACGGGGTCGTCCACTACTGCGTGGCCAACATGCCGGGGATCGTGCCTCGCACCTCCACCCGGGCCCTCAACGATGCCACGGTGCCCCGGATCGTGGCCCTGGCTGACGGGGGACTCGATGCGCTCCGTAACGATGTCCACCTGCGCCGGGGTCTCAACGTGCACCGTGGCGCGGTCACCGAACCCCAGGTGGGGGCGGCCCTCGGGCTCGGGGTTGTCGACGCCCTCGAGGCGCTCGGGTAGATCTGCGGTCGATCAGGCGGTGAGGCCGAGCACGGTGGCTGCGTTGTCGCGTAGGTAGCGGCGTTCGATGTCGGGTGGCAGTTCCCAGCCGGACACGATGCGACGCAGGTCGACCAGAGACCCACAGTTGGGGTAGACGGACCCGAACAGGAGCTGGTCGGGGCAGGGGCCGCGTAGGGCCTCGACATAGTCCTGCCACCCGGGGAAGCGGTAGTGGACGTACTGGCCGGGCACCGTGAACACGTTGGGTTGCTTGTACAGCACCCCGATGGTCTCCCGGACGTAGGGCCAGCCACCGTGCTGGATGACGATGGTCAGGTCGGGGAAGTCGGTGGCCACGTGGTCCACGTACTCGGGCCGGCAGTCGTCCATGTACGGACCGAGCAGGCAGCTCATGGTGGTGGTCACCACCATGGCCTGGTCTCGGGCCGCCTCGTAGAGCGGATACAGCTCGCGGTCGTGGAACTGGCGGGAGGTTGCCGCGGTGGAGGGGTCGATGGTGACCCCGGGTACCCCGGCCCTGCCGAGTTCGGTGATGCGGTCGGCGGCCGCGGCGATGTCGGTTGGTTCGACACTGCCGAACCCGATGAACCGGTCCGGGTGGGCGGCCACCAGGTCGCCCACTGCGTCGGCTCCTCGAGGATCGAGGCCCCGGATGGCCGTCGGGCCGGGAACGCCGATCACTCCGACGGCGATTCCTGCTGCGTCCATCTCGTCGAACATCAGCTCGGGTGACTGCTCGACGAAGCTGGGGGTGGGCTCGACCTTCATCCGGGCGAGGTAGTGGTAGGTCGTGTCTGGCGTCCAGCTTTGGGCTCCGATGGGACGGAAGCGGAAGTCGATCACGGCGATGTCGTCCATGACCCGACCCTAGGCACAGCGGCGGGTAGCGTCCGTGCGATGCCTGGGGTGCCGGCCACCGTTCTGCATGCTGCGCGGGGGGCCCTCGTTGGGGCTGCAGTCGGTGAGACGCTGGGCTCCTGCGTAGGAGGCGACGCCCTCCCGGGCCCCGTCCTGGGGGGTCGAGGCGAGCTGGCCGGTCCGTGGGGGCCGATGACCGAAGCCATCTGCGTGGGGGCCGAGGCCGTAGCCCGGGGCGGGTGGCCTGCTCTCGACGCCGGTCCCACGGAGGTTGTCGGTGCTGCCATCGCCGACGTGGCCCATGATCGCCCACCACCCCTGCTGGCCGACCCGGACGCGACCGATGCCTACCGGTTGGTGTCGGACCTGGTGGCCGGCCGTGACCCATCAGGGCTGGGCTCCGAATTCGAGGCGATCGCCGAGTTCGCCCGATGCGGAACCTTTGTCGACGCAGTGTCCGGTGCTCTCGGTCGCGCCCGGTCGGACCCGGACCGGGTGCGGGTGGTGACCCTCGCCGCCCTGGGTGCGGGGGCCGTGCACGGGGTGACGGCGATCCCCAGTCGGTGGCTCACCTACGTCCACGGGTCCGGGGCCCGTCCGGGCCTTCGGGTGCGGGACCTCTTGCGGCTCGCCGAGCGGTTGGTGGGGTTCGAGGAACGCCAGCCGCCCCCTCCCCGGCGGCGGTTGGGGCCCTTGGAGGTGGCCGAGGGGGTGTGGGCGTCCAACATCTACGGTGTTCGCGATTTCTGTGACCGCCACCCCGACGGGGCCGTGGTGTCGATGTGCCCGATGGGTGACCGGCTCGACGACTTCCCGGTCCGTCGCCTGGTCCTGCTGGAGGACGTGCCCACCCGCAGCGCAAACCCTCATCTGGCTGCCGTGGTGGCAGACGTGGTCACATCGGTGGCTGCCTTTCGGGGTGAAGGGCGGCAGGTGCTCGTGCACTGCCATCACGGGGTGTCACGCACCGGTCTGGCCCTGCGGGCCTGGCTGATGGCCACCGAGGGGCTGACCGAGGACCAGGCCACCCCAGAGGTCGAGGCCCGGTGGCCCTGGCTGAGCACGGTCAACACCCGGTTCACTGCCGTGCTGGGTGAGATGGAGGCGCGCCTGGTGGGATCGCTGGCGGGGGGCGGGTTGCGGGACGTCGAGTTGCCGACGGCCCGCGAGCCGGTCGACCCCTAAGCTGCCCTCAGCGTCGAGGGGAGCCACCATGTCCGACCGTCCGTCCGCCACCCCGGGGGTGAAGGCCAACTTCTTGATCAAGCGGCGCCCCGAAGCGGCCCGCGAGGAGTTGGTGGCCAACTGGTTCGCCAATCACATGCCGGCTGTGATCTCGGCCATGAACGCGGCAGCCGAACGAGGCCGCCCGGCTGCCCGTCGCTATATCGCGACCCTGTTCGGCCCCGGGCGCGACGGTGCTCATGTGTGGGACGGGGTGGCCCAACTGTGGTTCGACCAGGCTCCGCCCCGTCCCGATCCGCCCCACGGCACCGAGCCGGCCGACACCTTCCAGCAGAAGGCCGAGCCCTATGTGCCGTGGTCGACCACCGAGTACGTGGTGATCGACGGCAGCGAGCACCTGCCCGTGGTGCCCAACACCCTCAACGCCCCCTTCCCCTGCACCCGGTCGGGTTTCCACAAGGTGACCTTCCTGGTGGCCGCCCAGCCCGACGCCGACCCGGGCGCCCTGTTCGACCACTGGCTCGACGCCCACGCCCCCAACGTGAGAGAGGTGATGGGCCAGGTCGGTGGGTTCCGTTACGTGGTCAGCCAGAGTCTCGAGCCCCACGTGGAGCCCTTCGTGGGCATGGCCGAGCTGTACTTCCCGGGGACCGACGAGTGGAAGGGGTTCCTGTCCCGCATCGGCCCCGACGGGTTCGAGCGGTTCACCGACGCCGAGCGAACCGTGGTGCTGCACTCCGAGATGGACATGGTGGGGATTCCCTAGGCGGCCGCCAGCCAGCAGCCAGCCCGCAGCCGGCCGTCAGCGATCGGCCAGCCAGGCCCGCAGGTCACGGATCGACTCGGGCCGGATCTCGTGGGCCATGGGGTACTCGTCGTAGGCCAGTTCGAGACCGGCCGAGGTGAGGGTGTCACGCACGTGACGTCCTCGGTCCACGGTGACCAATGGATCCACGGTGCCGTGTTGGACGTACACGGGGGGCAGGTCGGTGGCCGCCCAGTCGTAGGTGAGACCAGGTACCTCCTGGAGCATGCCCGACAAGCATGCGATGGCGGCCGGTCGACGGGCCCCGGTGCGCAGGGTGACGGCCAGGGTCATGGCCGCCCCTTGGCTGAAGCCGATGACCACGGCCTCGGACCGCTCCAGCCCGTGGCGTTCGCACTGGTCGTCGATGGTTGCGTCGAGGAGGTCGACCGAGGCCACGAACTGGTCGGGGTCGATGGTGCCCGCCGCGTCTCGTTCGTACCATCCGGCTCCCCAGGGGGGCACGGTCACCGGGCCACGGGGGCACACGGCGACGAACTGGCCGTCGGGGTCGTACATGGTGGCCAGGGGGGCGAGGTCGTGTTCGTCGGCCCCGTAGCCGTGGACGAGGACCATCAGTCGGGTGCCCGGCCCGGGTAGGCCGCCCGCGGTGCGGGCCCCGAGTTCGTTGACCTGCAGGGTCGGTCGGTCGCTCACCCGAGGTTGGCCTGCACCTTGATCTCGACGAGGCCGCCGGGCATGGCCAGCTCGGTGCACCCGATGGCCGTCCACGCCGGATAGGGCTCGGCCACGAACTCGTCCTTGACCTTCATGAAGGTGCCCAGGTGGCTCGACATGTCGACGTGGTAGGTGGTCATCTCCACGATGTCGGCCATCGACCCCCCGGCCGCTTCGAGGATGTCCTTCACATGCCCGAAGGCCAGGCGGAACTGCGCGGCGGGGTCCGCGGGGCAGCGGCCGTCGGCGCCCCTGCCGATCTGGCCGGAGCACAGCCGCAGGTCACCCCCCCCAACACCGGGGGCGAAGTGGAACCGGTCGTAGGAGGTCTGCATCGAGGATGGGATCACGCGTTCGTCCATTCCTCCGACGCTACTCCCACCGGATCGGTGCTGGGGACGGTGGGTCAGCGGGAGCGGATGGCGACCGTGGCGAAGCACATCTCGTCGTCGGTGCCGTCGGCCCACAGCACATAGGCCGGTTCGAGGTCGGCGTCGCGCCGGGCCCGGTCCCACGTGCACTCGATGCGGATGGTGTCCCACCCGCTCACCTCGATCGGTTCGACGGGGGAGTAGCGGAGCTGCCAGTCGAAACGCCAGTCGGGAATGTCGAGTAGCACCACTTCCCGGTCGGTGTCGGGGTGCAGGGTCATCCGGAAGCTGGCCCCCAGCTCGTGCTGGTGTCCGAGCACGGAGACGATGGCGCCCCCTTGGCGAACGGGGAGATCGCACGAGGCTGAGGCTCGTCCGTCGGTCAGCACCCCGACCTCGGCGGCCGTGGTGCCGCAGATGGCCAGGATGGTGTCGGCCAACACCCCCTCCTGGCCGTACTTGGCGATTGCCGCGTCTCGGGCGGTGGCCCGGTCACACAGGGGGCCCTCTTCGTCGTTGGCGCAGGGAATCTCGGCCGGGGCAACGAATTCGACGATGGTGACGTCATCGATCCCGCTCGGGTCGTCCACCACCTCGAGGCGCAGGGTGCTGCGGTCGTCGGGTACGTCGAGTTCGACGTGGTAGTGCACTTGGATCACGAGGAAGTCGCCGGCCCCGATGGGCAACCCCGAGCCCTCGGGCAAGCGGGTGGGTCCCTGTCCGGGTGCCCATCCGAGGAAGATCTCGTCGCGGCCGAGGCCCGAGGAACCGAAACATGGCCAGCCCGCGTTGTCGGGGTGGGCGGCGTCGAGGGCTTCTGCTGCGTCTCGCCGGGAGGCGTCGATGTGGTAGCCGATGGCGTGGTGCACGATCTGCGGTTGGCCGGGCACGAAGTGGTAGGCGGCCAGCCAGGTGTCCTCGGTGAATCCCGGGTCGTAGATGAAGCACCGGTATTCGTCGGGCTGATAGGCCGTGCTGTCGTAGGCCGCTGCGGGCTCGATCACCAGGTCAGGGTTACCCAGGGTCCGTATCTCGGCTGTGGAGCTGATCGGGCGGTCGGCCGGCAGGTCGAGCTCGGGTTCGGCCGCCCAGGCGACCAGGGCCGCTCGTTCCTCGTCGGTGATGGCAAACGAGTCGGCGAAGGCCACGCCACCGGGTGCAGCCGGCCACGGTGGCATCGACGTGGACTGGAGCGAGGGGCCGATGCGGTGGGCGGCGGCCGCCACGTCACCCACGGTCTCCATCGACAGGTGGGGTGTGCCAGGGCCGTCCCCGGTGTGGCATCGGGCGCAGCTCCGTTCGAGCACGGGGAGGACCTGACCGGCGAACCCCTCGGGGGGCGGGACTGTGGTGGTGCTGATCGGCGCCGCGGCAGTGGTCGGCGCTCCGGCAGTGGTCGTCGGTGCGGTGGTCGTCGGCCCAGCACTGGTTGCCGGTGCGGTGGCGGGTGGGGGCCCTGTGGTCGTCGGGTTCGGGGTCGCGGTGTCACCGCCCTCGTTCGAGGCCCCGCAGCCAATCAGGGTCAGGCCGCCGATGATGACGAGGGTGGCGAGGGGGAATCGCACCCGAGCCAGGCTAGGCGGTGGGGAGGGCGTGCCTGCATCAGGTGTCCGCTCGACCACGATGGGTGGCGGGGCCTGGGGGGACGGGTCCCTTCGATCGTCCGTTGCCGTCTCGGTCTCAGCGCCCGGTGAAATGGGGCGGCCGCTTCTCCATGAAGGCGCGCGGTCCTTCCTTGGCGTCCTCGGTGCGGGACAGCTCGGCGCTACGGGCAGCCTCGAGGGCCAGGGCGTCCGCCTCGGAGAGGTCGGACGAGGCCCTGATGACGTCACGGGCCGCCCGCAAGGCGAGTGGTGCGTTGCCGGCCAGGGTGCCGGCCAGCTCGACGGCCACCGAGAGGACGTTTTTGGAACTGTCCACGAGCCGGTTGATGACCCCGTGGGCGGCGAGCTCGTCGCTCGACATGGGCTTCGCGCCGAGGAGGAGCTCCATGGCGATGGCCCGGGGAAGGTGCCGGCTGAGTCGGGCCGTGCCCCCCATGGCGGGGATGAGGCCGAGAGCGACTTCCGACAGGCCGAGCCGGACACCGCTCGCCACCACCCGAAGGTCGCAGCCCAACATCAGCTCCATCCCACCGGCGATGGCGTGTCCGTTCACTGCGGCGACGAGGGGCTTGCCGACGTCGTAATCGCGCAGGGTCGCCACTCCCAACAGTCCGAGATCACCGGCTACCGCCTGCTCGAATGCGTTCTGGGGTTCGCGGCCGCCGGTCATGAGGGGAATGGTCGTGCCCAGGTCGAAGCCCGAGCAGAACGTGGTGCCCGGCGCCCCGGTGACCACGATGACCCGGACGTCGTCATCGGCGGCCAAGCGGTGCCAGGTGGCCGCCAACTCCACGATCAGTTCGGGGTCGAGGGAGTTCCGTGCGTAGGGACGATTGAGGGTGACCACCGCGATGTGGTCGGAGATCTCGGTGGTGACGACTGCCATGCGGCGAGGCTAGGCGAGGGCGCCGAAGCCGGCCGTCAGGACAGGGTCGCCGCCCGCTGGGCCAGTCCGTCGAGGCCGTGGCGCCAGGTGGTGGCGACTTGGCGCCTGGTGATCCTGAACGTCGGTCGGCCGAACCAGGGAGGGTCGATGGCTCCCGTGTAGTTCACCCTGGTGCGGGTGCGGTCTCCGTCGCTGACGTCGTCAAGCTCCAACAGTTCCACCATGCGGCGGGCGATGGGGAGGTTGGTGTGGGTGATGCAGAAGCCCCAGCGTGATGGGCTGTCGGCCACGATCACCGTCTCCTCGGCGACGAGGGGACCGACCTTGACGGTCCTGGACGATCCGAGGGTTGCCCGCTGCGATACTGCGTCGCACCGGCTCATGGTGGGGAACCACTCCGTCCAGGTGGCGGTCTCGGTGATGATGTCCCACAACAGCGGGCGAGGCGCGTTGATGATGCGCTCCACCCTGATGCGGTGACGGGCTGCAGGAACGAAGTCCAGATCGACGGCTTCCAGGTCAGGCACGGGCTCCTCCGGCCCTATTGGTACTGCATCTGCAGGCCCTGGAGCACGCGCGCCGCCCGATCCGGCGCAGGCGGCCGGATCGGGCGGGTGAGCGGGTGCGGCTCAGGCCGTGGTCGGCCGGTGGTACAGCAGGGGTGGTTGCACGGTCCGCACTGCTTCGATGGACAGGCTGACCAGTTGACGGGTGTCCTCACGGTGACGGGCATCCATGGCCCGCAGACGTTCGGCGAGCTCGGCTGCCATGGTTCGCAACATCGTCGGCTCTCGTTCCACCACCGCATCCATCCGGTTGTGCGCGATGACCAAGAGGCGGGTCGTGGCGGTGGTCCGAACGGTTGCGGTGGCTGGACCAGGGTCGAGGAAGGCGAGGTCGCCGATGATCTCGCCGGCGCCGGCGGTGGCGACCGCTTCGTCGTCGACAAGGATCTGCACCTCGCCCTGTTCGATCACGTAGGTCTCGTGACTGAGATGTCCCTGGGAAATGAGGGTCGTGCCCGGGGCGACGGTGACCTCGTCAGCTGCTCCTGCCAGCATGGCGAGTGTGTCCTCGGACGCTTCGGCAAACATGGGCACCGCCCGGATGCGTTCCATCTTGGGATCGAGCATGGTTCCCCTCCTCTGTTTGGGGTTGTCGTCGATGGCTCCACTGTGCGTGCGCCGCGCCGCCGTCGGCCAGGGTCCAAGGTCCCCTCTCAGGACGGGGTCGGGTCGTTCTAGGGTTGGGTCATGACTGACCCTTCGTTCCCCACTGCTGCCGAGGCTTCCGAGACGACCGCTCGGCCGGTGCTCGAGATTGGACGGGCCTGGATGATGGACCGCGGATCGGCGGCCGCTGGCCAGGCGCTCGGGCTCGAGGGCCCGTTCGGGTTGTGGGTCGTGGGGCGAGTGGGTGCGATGGGGTCGGTGTCTGCCGAGGTAGCGGCCGCTGCGCTCGGGTTCATGTCCCCTGCGATGGTCGCATCGATCTGGGATGCCAGGCCGGCCGACCTCGATCCGAGGGACGCGGCCCAGGCCTACGCGGACCATGCCGCGACCTGGGCTCGCAACGCCCTCGCTGATGTGCAGCCCGCCGTCCTCGACGAATGTGCCGAGCTCGTGCATCGGGTCAACGCAGCTGCCCTGCCCTCGACCGGAGCCTTGTTCGCTGGTTGGCGCACCATGCCGGTGCCTGATGATTCGGCCGGCCGGGCCATCATGGAGCTCCAGGTGCTGCGCGAGCTTCGGGGCGGCGCCCACCTGGCCGCCGTACACGCCGTCGGGCTCGGCCCGCACGGGGCGATCATGTCGTTCGGGGACGAGGTGCGCGGCGGGGTGCCCGGATCGGAACGATTCGGCTGGTCGGAGCCGCACCCGGTTCCCGATGCCCAGCGGCGGGCGACGGCGGAGGAACTCACCACTGCGGCCTGTGTTTCTGCCTTCGAGGCGCTCGACGGACCGGAACGGGCCCGGCTGGTCTCCCTGGTGCTCGAGGTCCGCAGCCACATCGACATCTGATCCCAGCGGGGCTGTGCGATAGGACGTCGAGAACGACAAAGCCCCAGGGCCCGGCAGGGCCTGGGGCTTTCGGCACGTCGGTGCGGTGGTACGCCTCCCGGGACTCGAACCCGGAACCTGCGGATTAAGAGTCCGACGCTCTGACCAGTTGAGCTAGAGGCGCGTTGCGATGATAGCGGTGCGGCGCTGGGCGCCCAACCGGAATGGCGTGGTTGGCGGGCCCTTCACTCCTGGTCGCGGCGTCGCAACGGATGCCAGGCCCGGTAGGTGCCGCATCGCCACAACCACTCGGCCGGACCGAACCGGAAGCGGGCAAGCCACCAGGTGGACCACGTCACCTGCAGGGCCCAGACGCCGACCACCCACACCAGGATCATGGAGCGGGGGACGTCCACTGCCTCGGCGATCACGGCGAGGGTGGTCAGGCCGAGAATGGTTTGGCTGAGGTAGTTGGTGAGGGCCATCCGTCCCGTGGCTGCCAGGCGTTCGTGGTGGCTGGTCCACCCCTGTCCCCACCGCAGGATGATCCCCAGGTACCCCACGGCCATGGGAATGGTGCCCAGGCCGATGGGTGCGTGGCCCAGCAGTGCAGTGTCTTCTGACCACCCGTTGGCGACGTGGATGACCACCCCGGACACGGTGAGGGCGAGCCCGATGCTCAGGCCCCATCGGGTGAGGCGTCGGTACCACCGCGTGTCGCGGGAGCCATCGACCACCCCGGGTCGGTAGAGGGCGACACCGATCAGCATCAGGCCCAGGGCACGTCCGAACACGTCGAGCAGGTACCACCATTCGACACCTGCCGACATCGGCCCTGCGTCGATCAGCCAATAGTCACCCAGTGACAGGTCACCGCTGTTGACACCACCTTGGACCACGGCCGCTGCCACGCTGCCGCTGATGGCGAGGATGCCGCCCACGGCCAGCAGGGTGGACGAACCCACCCGCCGCACACCCACCACGACGGGGGCGCACAGGGCGTACACCAACAGCACGTCGCCCTCCCACACCAGTGTGTGGCCGATCCCCATCACCAGGAGCAGGGTGAAACGCCACAGGCTCAACGCGACAGGCCGCCGCTGCTTGGCCGAAGCGTTGTCGGCGAAGATGACCACCCCTACCCCGAACAGCAGGGAGAACAGGGCCATCATCTTCTGCTGAACGAACACGATGCCCAGGACACCGACGAGCCAGTCGATGGGGTTCGTCACCCCGTCTTGTTCGAGGTTCGAGTAACCGGCCGGTTCGAGCGCGAAGGTGAGCGCGTTCATGAGCAGGATGCCCAGCACTGCGATGCCCCGGATGAGGTCCAAGGAGGCGATCCGCCCCGAGGGGCCTGCAGCGCCGGAACGCTGGTGCCCGGTCACAGGCTCCTGGCCATACCAGGCAGGTGTTGTTGGGGTGACCGAGGGGAATCGAACCCCCGACCTCCAGTGCCACAAACTGGCGCTCTAACCGACTGAGCTACGATCACCAAGTATCCGCCACTTTGCCACATGCGGACCTGTCCCTTGTAACCGGAACGACCGCTGGCAGCGGCTCGTGGTGGTGGGGGTGGGGGCGCGTGGGCAGCCTGGGAGCAGAGGCCGTCGATGACCAACGCACAGCGCCGTCAACCGCCCGTGGGGTACATCCCCCGGATCACCGCCCAGTACTCGGGGCTGGGGTACGGCGAGTACCGGTGGTTGCACAGCGAGGAGCCGCCGGCCTGGGTGCCGTTGGAAAAGCCGATGGCCGAGAGCCGTCTCGGTCTGATCGCCACGGGTGGCATCTACGTGGAGGGCCAGACCGCCTTCCACTTCAAGGACGACACCACCTACCGCGCGGTGCCCACCGATGTGGACACCGACCTGCTGCGGGCCACCCACTTCGCCTATGACCTGACCGACGCCCGGCGGGACATCAACGTCGTGTTCCCCATCGACACCCTGCGGGACATGGTCGTGGAGGGAACGGTGGGGGAGCTGGGCCCCCACGCCTACACCCTGATGGGCGGCATCTACAGCACCCGGCGGGTGGTGGAAGAACTGATCCCCGCCCTGGTGGACCGGTGCCTGGCCGACGAACTCGACGTCGTGCTGCTGGTCCCCGTCTGACCGGTCTGCCATCAGACCGTGAGTCTGATCGCACGTGCCCTCGAAGCGGCAGGGATCCCCACTCTGTCCATGTCCAGCGCTCGCGACATCACCCGGGCTGCCTGGCCTGCCCGGTCGGTGTTCCTCGACTACCCGCTGGGCCACACCTCGGGTCGCGCCAACGAACCGGAGCTGAACCGGGCCATCATGCGCGACACCCTCGCTGCGTTCGAGTCGCTCTCTGAGCCCGGTTCGATGGCCCACCTGCCCTACCGGTGGTCCGACGACGACGACTGGAAGGACCGGGTGTTCGCTCCCGTCGACTCGACTGACAGTTCCGGCAGTGGGGGATCAGGGTCGGCCACCTACGAAGACGACCGGGTGGCCCGCCACGACACCCCCCAGTACCAGACCATGCAAGACGAATCTGCTGCCCATGCGACCCACGCCGACCAGGAGTGCCTGGTCTGCGCTGGTATCGACTTCTGATGGCGTCTCGTCCGCCCGCCTCGTCGGGCACACGCTCCCCGGGCACCGGGGGCGACTACGACCCCGAGAAGGTGCCGGTGCGTCCGGCGGCCACCGTGTTGATCCTCGACGAGCGGCCTGATCTGCAGGTGCTGATGCTGAAGCGCAACGCCCGGTCGGTGTTCGTGGGTGACATGTGGGTCTTCCCCGGGGGTGCCGTCGACCCCGAGGACGCCTCGGCCGAGGCCGACGCTCTGGTCGACGGGCTGACCGATGCCGACGCGTCGGCCCAGCTGGGGTTCGATCAGGGGGGCATCGCCTTCTGGGTGGCCGCCCTGCGGGAGACCTTCGAGGAGGCGGGCATCCTGCTGGCCCGCACCCCGGGTACCCAGGGCCTCGTCGACCTGTCTGCCCCCCACGTGGCGGAGCGGTTCTCGGGTTACCGGGACGGGGTCAACGCAGGGGACGTCGACTTCATCGAGACGGTGGGAGCCGAGGGCTTGCACCTCGACGGTCGCGACGTGCACTACGTGTCGCAGTGGATCACCCCGATGGGGCCACCTCGCCGCTACGACGCCCGGTTTTTCGTGACTGCGATGCCCTCGGGGCAGGTGCCGCTGCACGACAACGACGAAGCCGTACAGCACGAGTGGGTTCGGCCCCGTGACGCCATCGCGGCCAACGAGACCGACGAGATGGTGATGATGACCCCCACCATCTCGATGCTGCACCGTTTGGCCAGGTTCTCCTCGGTGGACGAGGCGGTGGCCAGCGCAGCGGGGTCGACGTCGGCCGATGACGAGTTCGTCCGCATCCGTTACGGGGTGGAGGGCCCCCACCGGATTGCGTGGCCCGGGGAGCACGGGTACGAGGACGCTGATCCTCGCATCGAGCTCGGCATTGTCCGCTGGCCAGGGTCGCCGCGCTGACCTGCCGCTGTGCCCGACGGCGGGGCTCCCGGGGCGGTCGACTGGCCGCTAGGTGTGGAACCTGGCCTGGTGGCAACATCTACCCAACGGCCCCCGTGGCGCAACTGGATAGCGCAGCGGGCTTCTATCCCGACGGTTGCAGGTTCGAGTCCTGCCGGGGGCGCACCGATGTCGACTCAGATGGCGAGGGGGAGCTCTCCCCGCAGGAACCGCTGGGCCATCACCATCAGGGTCACCCAGTAGTCGCCCCCGGGCACGAGGTCGTCCACGGTGATCCGTTCGGTGATCTCCTGGGCGTGGGGTTGTCCCGCTGCCGCCACCCCGCTGACCTCCAGGTGCCGGTGGCGACCGCCCAAGAGGCCGAGGAGGCCGTCGATGGGTACATCGACCACCGAGTCGAGTTCGGACGGCTCGATGATGTACCCATCGAGGGGTCGGTCGTCGCGTAGCAGGAAGACCGAGGTGAGTTCCCGGTTGAGGTTGCCTTCGCCGCTGTCGTCGACGAGTCGACGGACCCCGAGGGGGACGAGGGCGTCGGGGTCGGGGGCGACCCCGAGCTCCTCGGTGAGCTCACGCACCCCGTCGTGGGGTTGCTCGCCCGCCGCGAGGTGACCGGCCGCCGAGATGTCGAGCAGGCCGGGGAAGGCCAGCTTGGCGGTCGAGCGGCGTTGCAGCACGGCCACGGGCACGTCGTTGCGGACGGTGACGATCTGGCAGTGGAACACCCGGTGCCAGTCACCGTCGCGGTGGACGGCGTCCCGGGGTTTCACCCCCAGGTGCCGTCCCATGTCGTCCACGATGTCGAGGAGCTCGACACCGGCTGCGCTGTCGGTCACGACGACGGTGCCGTCGGCCTAGAGCAGGGCGGCGTACTCGTCGAGCAGGGGCAGCACCTTGTCGGCGGGTGCCGGGGGCAGGCCCAGCACGGCCCGGGCGCAGCCGGCGGCTTCGAGCGACTCGAGGATCTCGGGCTTGCCCGGGGTGCCGAACTGACCGAACTCGATGGTGTCGGGGTCACGACCGGCGTCCTCGGCGGCCTGGCGCACCTGGGCGATCTGGGGGGCGATGTCGTACCGGCCTGCGGTGGGCATCCAGCCGTCGCAGAACTCGACGATGTCGGCGATGGTGCGGGGCCCTGCGCTGCCGCCCAGGATCACCGGCGGGCCGCCGGCCTGGACGGGCTTGGGCCACGACCAGGAGGCGTCGAAGTTGACGTGATCGCCGCTGAACTCGGCGACTTCGTTGTTCCAGATGGCCTTGGCCGCGAGGATGTTCTCCCGCACGATGGCCCGACGCTCGGTGTAGCGCACACCGTGGTTGGCCATTTCTTCCTTGTTCCAGCCGTAGCCGATGCCGAACAGGAAGCGGCCGCCGGAGAGCATGTCGACCGAGGCGACTTCTTTGGCCATCCACAGCGCATCGCGCTGGGCGACGAGGGTGATGCCCGTGCCGAGCATGATGTTCTCGGTGACGGCGGCAGCGGCGCCGAGGGCCACGAACTGGTCATGGGTGCGCCAGTACTCCTCGGGGAGGGGTGGTGCGCCTTCCCGACCACCCCATGGGGTGACCCGGCTGGTGGGGATGTGGCTGTGCTCGGGGAACCACAGCGACTCGAAGCCGCGCTCCTCGGCTGCCCGGGCCAACTCGACAGGCTGGATGGCCTTGTCGGTCGGGAACATCATCACGCCGATCTTCACTGTTTCCCCCTCGGTGGTGGTGGTCGCTGCTGAGGCTACCCCTGATCCGCTGGCCCGCCCCAGCCATGGTGGGGAGGTTCACCTTGCGCCCCCCGTGATGGAACAATGGGGCGTCGCCCATCAGGAGAAGCAGCGTGCAGGTCACCATCGAGATCGACAAGTGCATCGGCAGCGGGTCGTGCGAGATGCTGGCCCCCGAGGTGTTCGAGGTCGGCGACGACGGCTTGGTGAAGTTGCTGGATGCCAGCCCGGGCAGTGACATGGAGACCAAGGTGCGGGCGGCCGAGGAGTCGTGCCCGACCCAGGCCATCCACGTCGAGGGCTGACCGACCCCCGGTAGCCTTCGCATCAGCGGGGTTTCGGCCCCCAACGGGAAGTGGCGCAGCTTGGTAGCGCACCTGCTTTGGGAGCAGGGGGTCGCAGGTTCAAATCCTGTCTTCCCGACCACAAAACCCCAGGTCATAGGGCATATCGACTTCCACAAGGTGTGGATAAGCTGCCAACGTAGCCAGATTGAACGTAGCCTTTTGTCTGTTGGCTACGTTGGTGGAGGTGCCCGATGGCGAAACGTCCCACGGTGCGGTGGAACGAGGGCAAGCAGCGGTGGATGGCGTGGGTTCGCTTCCCGGATGGGTCGCGCCGCAAGGTCGAACGGGTCGACAAGGCCGATGCTCAGGCCGATCTCGATGCGCTGCTCACGCTGCGAGCCCAGGCCGAGGAACCGGATCCGCCCCAGCGTCGCATGGCAACCTTCGCTGAGGTGATCGAGGCGTGGTTCGCTGCGGACTGCCCGAACGTGGCGCCGTCTCGGAGCTCACGACACGCACGGGTGAAGTCGCCGAACACGATCGCCAATGCCCGCCAGCTGCTGGGGACGTCGGTGATCCCGGTGATCGGTTCGCTCAAGGTCGAGAGAACACCCTCGTACAGGTTCAGCTCAACTCCACGCAGTGGCAGTACATCGGCAGCACGGCGTTCTTTGCCTACAACCACAACGACGCGGCTTGAGCTTTATAACCTCTCGCCCGGCAAGACTGTCCGCATCACGGACGCCATGCTCGTGAAACAGTGAACCGAACCGCCGCCGCCGTCGTTGGTCTCATGGTCCAGCTTGGCTGCACACAACAGGCAAGCGATCCCAAGGCCAATGCCACGGCAGGCACGACCGCGCCCACTATCGCGCCGAGCGACTGGCTGGCTCGCGTCAAAGCAGACAACTCCGTTTACCACGTGCCACACGGCGAACTGGTGGACTGTCAGTCTGGGCAAGTCACGCTGTTCATCGACCCGAGCTTCGACCAGGCACAAGTCGATGTCGCAGCTTCGGCAATCGTGGGCCTCGCCGGAACTGAAGATATCGTGGTGGAGCTCGTCGACGCCCCCTCGTGGTACGTGGATGGGTTCGACTTCGAACGTATCGGCGAGGCCGTAGACCAAACACGCCTCACCACACGATTCGCCCTGCTCGACGTCATCGGAACTCTCAGCCTGGCCCAGTACAGCGACGAACTCGCCTCCGGCTCAGTGGAGCGTGATCTCAGCGTCACCGCGGCATTTGCCCCAGGAGTGCCGGAGGCGCGAATAGCCGAGATCGTTGAGGCTGTCGCCGCGGCCACCTGCACCGACAGGCCGATCCACGTCGAACGAGACTGGGTCGGGATTGAGCAGTCGCAATCGACCAACTAGTGGTTCCGCGCAGAAGTTCGTCGGTGTATCCGGGGGCTATCCATGGGCGGTGACGCGATTCGGGTCGGATTCGGTGAGCCTCTGGCCACGCTCACCGGGCCCGCGTCAGACCTTCTTCAAGTGGTGAGTGGACGCAGAGGCGTCGGAGCAGCGGAGTCTTGCGGAGTGGTGGACGGGCATCCTTGCGAGGACTGCTCAGCACATCGAGTAGCCGGTATTCCAGCACTGTGTGTGACGTCTGTTGCGCCGGTGATAGCGGGCGGTGCGCGACGATGGCGTGGTGGGGAACTTGAGGGTGTCGGCTTCTCGGTTCGTGGGGCGGGAGGTGGTGTTGTGCCGATTGGGGGGTTGATGGTTGGTGTGAGGGTGCTTAGGGTTGCGGCGTTGGGTTTTGGGGGTGTGTTGTGAAGCGGGTGTTTGTTGCTGCGTTGTTGGGGACGTTGTTGGGTGGGTTGTTGTTGGGTGGGGGTTGGGCGTTGGCGAACAATGCTGGTGGTGGGGACACGGTGTATTTCGCGTGTATGTCGGAGCGGAATGGTCGGATTAGTCGGGTGACGGCTGATGTTGAGCCGCGGTGTTCGAGGAGTTCGCGGGTGGTGTCGTGGAACGCAACAGGCCCCCAGGGCGAGCAGGGCCCCGCAGGCCCTGCCGGGGCTGATGGGGCTGATGGGGCTGATGGTGAGTTTGGGTGTGAGAACGAGTTGCGGATTCTGGCGGCGGTGCCTGGGTTTGAGTTGTCGGAGGGGTGTTCGGCGCCTGGGGTGTCGGTGTCGGTTGGGGTGTCGGTGGATGTTGATCATGATGGTGATGGGGTGTTGGACACGGTTGTGAACTGTGACGGGGTGGCTGACGCTACGGTGAGTGATGTGGGGTTGGTGTCGGTGACGGTCACTAACAGCGGGCCTGGGGCCACAGTTGTGGATGAGGTGTTCGCGGATCCCCCCGTCACCGATGTGCATCGGTGGGTGGAGGAGGGATTTGTAGGTCTGCGTGACGTACCTGAGGGTGGGCAGGTGACGTTGACGCGCCGGTTCAGCGCTCTTGAGGAGTGGCCCCCGGCGTTCGGTGTGTCAGGTGAGGCCGAGTTTTGGGTGCAGGTAAGTACGACGTTTGAGGTGGTGTCGGGTACGGGGACGGTTGGCTGGGCGTCGACGCAGATCGATGGGTGCGGGGCCTCGATAACTAGCGACGCTTTTTCGGCTGATTCGTTGAGGTCCAACTCCGGTAACGACTATGTCTATTGGACGGTGAGTTTTTCGGATCCGTCAGGGAATTTGCCCTCCACGATGGGAGCGCGCGCCTGCCCTCCTGGTTCGACGAATCTTGATACTCCCGGTTGCACTGGGGCGACTATGAGTCGGAACGGCACCAGCTTCTCTGCGTCGTATACGGGGCTGTTCATCTTCGGGCGACCGATTGCGCTTGGGGAGTGGATCCCGTTTGCGTTCTGGCCTGTCGGGCAAGCTGCTGAGCAAGTGCACACGGGTCGCGACCGCCTACTGGTCGTCAACTGAGCGATGTGCTCACCGTTGGTGCCGTGTCGTGTCAGGCGTGGGGACAAGGTTGTAGCGCTGGCGGGTTGTGTAGTTGTCGGGGCGACACGGTGAAGCCCGGGTGGCACGGCGGTCCGGTGTGGGCCCGAGCCCGGGTGCGTAGCGGTTGGCGTTGACAGCCACGGTGACAGCCGCGGGGTTGGACATCCTCGGGCGTCGATGGTCGGTGGTGAACGCAACGCCTGATGTTGCTGGGGTTCTGTGGACCCGAGTGGTTGTTGGTGGACGACCCTCGCCGACTTTGGGAGCAAGGGGGTCGCAGGTTCACATCCTGTCTTCCCGACCAGCAGCTAATCGGGTTTGGTCCAGCTCGCGCGGCCCACTCCCCGGACTGGTAGCCACTGCGGGAGCCAAGACCTGGTCGCTAACTGTCAGGATCGAGTCGGCTACCGAATCCGGTGGCGTCCGCAGACCGTGGCCCAGGTCCTCGCTCGCGCACCAGGCCTGTGGCGTCGCTCAGGTTGGCGTCATTCAGGTTAGCGCCGGACACGTCGGCGAGATCCAGGTTGGCGCCGGACAGGTTGGCGCCGGTCAGGCTGGCTCCGGTCAGGTTAGCGCCCAACAGTCTGGCTCCGGTCAGGTCTGCCCGCGCCATCCTAGCGGATTTCAGGTTGGCACCTCTCAGGTTGGCACCTCTCAGGTTGGCATCCACCAGGCTGGCGTGGGACAGGTTTGCCGAGGTCAAGTCGGCGCCGGACAGTTTGGCCCTAAGCAACTTGGCGCCTCTGAGGTCCAGGCGGGACAGGTCGACGCCGAACAGGATGGCGCGGGTCAGGTTCGCACCGAACAGGTCGACACCGGACAGTGTGGCGCCTTCAAGGTTGGCTTCGGATAGGTCGGCGCCGGACAGGACGGCGCCGGATAGGTCGCGGCCGGACAGGTCGGCACCTCTCAGGTCGCGGCCGGACAGGTCGGCACCTCTCAGGTCGCGGCCGGACAGGTCGTCGTTGGTGTCTTCCAGCCTGGCACCTCTCAGGTTGGCACCTCTCAGGTTGGCGCTGGACAGGTCGGCGTCTACTAGGTCGGCGCGGGCCAGCGTGGCGCCGGACAGGTTGGCACCTCTCAAGTTGGCACCTCTCAAGTTGGCGTCTTCCAAGTTGGCGTCTTCCAAGTTGGCGCCTCTCAAGTTGGCGCCTTCTAGGTTGGCGGCCGTCAGTTTGGCGCTAAACAGCCTGGCGTCTCTCATGTCGAGGCGGGACAAGTCGACGCCGAACAGGATGGCGCCGGACAGGTCGGCACCGGACAGGTCGGCGCCGGACAGGTCGGCACCTTCCAGGTTGCTGCCGGACAGGTTTGTGCCGGACAGGTCGGTGGCGGACAGGTTCGCCCTAAACAGCCTGGCGCAGGACAGGTCGACGCCGAACAGGTTGGCGCCGGAGAGGTTTGCCCTAAACAGGTCGGCGCCGGACAGGCTGGCGCCGGACAGGTCGCGGCCGGAAAGGTCAACGTTGGAAAGGTCAACGTTGGAAAGGTCAACGTTGGAAAGGTCA